>CAVOXR010000007.1:0-247520 GCA_963700475.1 uncultured Actinomycetes bacterium | reverse complement strand
CGCCGTGCGCTTCACCGGCGGGCCCGCCGCCCTCCGGTCCGCCAGCAGCTCCGCCGCCCGCTCCAGCGTGATCGTCGCCGGGTCGTCGCCCTTGCGCAGCGACGCGTTGGTCTCCCCGTCGGTCACGTACGGCCCGAAGCGGCCCTCGCGCAGGGTGATCGCACCACCACTGGCCGGATCGACGCCGATCTCGCGCAACGGCTCAGCGGCCCGCCCCTGGCCGCGACGCTGCTTGGGCGCCGCGTACAGCGCCAACGCCTCCTCGAGCGTGACCGTGAACAGCTGGTCCTCGGACGCCAGCGAGCGGTAGTCGGCCTTGCCCTCGACCGTCCGGGCGATGTACGGCCCGTAGCGCCCGTTCGCGGCCGTGATCTCGTTGCCCTCCGGGTCAGCGCCAACGACCCGCGGCAGCGTCATGATCCGCAGCGCGTCCTCGAGCGTCAGGGTGTCCAGCGACATCCCGCTGAGCAGCGAGCCCGTCCGCGGCTTGGCCGACTTCGGCGCCCCCTCGGGCAGCACTTCGGTCACGTACGGCCCGTAACGCCCGGACTTCGCCACGATCTCCAGCCCCGACTCGGGGTGCCGTCCGAGCACCCGATCGCCCGACGGTGCAGCAAGCAGCGCCTCGGCCATCGCGAGGTCGAGCTCGTCGGGGGCCACCTCCTCGCCGACGTTGCCCTTCTCCTCGCCGCGCTCGACGTACGGCCCGTACTTGCCCACCCGCAGCACGATCTCGCCGGGGGCACCGGTGACCAGCCCCTCGGAAAGGCCGTCCGGGCCGATCGGGAACGAGGCCATCGCCCGGGCATCGATGTCGCCCAAGCCCTTGACCAGCGGGTCCAGCCCGGGGAAGTCGCGGGTCGGGTCGCCGTAGAAGAAGCCCTCGAGCACGCGAAGACGGTCGGTCGAGGCGTTCGCGACCAGGTCGAGGATCTCCTCCAGGCGCGCGGTGAAGCCGTAGTCCACGAGTGTGGCGAAGTGCTGCTCCATCAGGCGGGTCACGCTGAACGCCAGGAACGTCGGGATCAGGGACGTGCCCTTCTTGCGCACGTAGCCGCGGTCGACGATCGTGGCGATGATCGCCGCGTACGTCGAGGGCCGACCGATGCCGCGCTCCTCGAGGTCCTTGACCAGCGAGGCCTCCGTGTAGCGAGCCGGCGGGGTCGTGGTGTGGCCCTCGGCATGCAGCTCGCTGCAGCCCAGAGTGTCGCCCTCGCGCATCGCCGGCAGCCGCCGGTCGGCGGCACGCCCGCCGCCCTCGGTTCCCGACTCGCTGTCGCGGACCTCGTCGGTGCCCTCCTCGTAGGCCGCCAGGAACCCGGCGAACAGGGTCACGGTGCCCGACGCCGAGAACTCGACATCCCGGCCGTCCGAGGCGCCAGCGCCCAGCCGCACGGTGGTCGTCGCCAGCCGCGCGTCGGCCATCTGGGAGGCGATCGTGCGCTTCCAGATCAGCTCGTACAGCGCGAACTCGTCGGCGCTCACGCGACCCGCGAGCTCAGCGGGACGGGCGAACGAGTCCCCGGCCGGACGGATCGCCTCGTGCGCCTCCTGGGCGTTCTTGACCTTCCGGTCGTACTTCCGAGGGGTCTCGGAGACGAACGCAGCCCCGTAGATCTCGGACGCCGCCTGCCGCGCCGCCCGCAGCGCCCCGGCAGACAGGGTCGTCGAGTCGGTGCGCATATAGGTGATGTGGCCGTTCTCGTACAGGCCCTGGGCGGCGCGCATCGTGCGCTGGGCGCCCCAGCGCATCTTGCGCGAGGCCTCCTGCTGCAGCGTCGAGGTCATGAACGGCGCCGAGGGCCGGCGCGTGGTCGGCTTCTCGGTCACCGACCGGACCGACCAGGACGCCCCATCCAGCGCTGTCACCAGCCCCAGCGCGGTCTGCTGGTCCAGTCGCAGGGCGCCGGCCTTGGCCGCAGCGGGCTTCAGCTGCCCGTCGTCGCCGAAGTCCCCACCGCTTGCGACCCGTGACCCGTCGATAGCGACCAGCTTCGCCGGGAACTCCCCGCCCTCGGCGACGAACGTTCCCGAGGCGTCCCAGTACCCGGCGGAGCGGAACGCGATCCGCGCCCGCTCACGGTCGACCACCAGGCGCGTCGCCACCGACTGCACGCGGCCCGCGGACAGCCCTGACAGGACCTTCTTCCACAGCACCGGCGAGACCTCGAAGCCGAACAGCCGGTCGACCAGGCGGCGGGCCTCCTGGGCGTCCACGAGGTCCTGATCGAGGTCGCGGGTGTTCGCAGCTGCCTCGTTGATCGCCTCACGCGTGATCTCGTGGAACACCATCCGGCGGACCGGCACCTTCGGCTTGAGCACCTCACGCAGGTGCCAGGCGATCGCCTCGCCCTCGCGGTCCTCGTCCGTCGCGAGCCACAGCTCATCGGCGGAGGCCAGGGCCTTCTTCAGCTCGGCGACCTTGGCGCGCTTGCTCGCGGTGACCACGTAGTAGGGCTTGAAGCCGTCCTCGACGTCGATCGCCAGCCGGGCCCAGGGCTTGCCCTTGATGGCGGCGGGCACCTCACCGGCACTGTTGGGCAGGTCGCGGACGTGCCCGACGGAGGCCTGGACGTCGTATCCGGAGCCCAAGTAGCCCTGGATCGTCTTGGCCTTGGCCGGCGACTCGACGATCACGAGGCGGCGGAGGGAGTCGGTCGTTGCAGCGGGCACGGGTCCTCATCTGGATCTGCGATGCCGGGGTCCCCCGGCGGGCGCCGGTGGGAGGTTCCGACCGGCGTGGTCGTTCACTGGGCGCCGTTCCGGCGGCTCCCGGCATTGTCCGGGACCGGTGGTCGACCGGCATGTGACGCATTCCATCATCGCAAATGCCGGTCGCGGCACTGTCATTCGGTGCGCACTATGCCCACCCGGACCAGTTCGCGCAAACCCATCAGGGCCGGGCCCAGCACGTCCAGGGGGTCCAGGCCTTCGGCCTGCGCGACGGCATCGAGACGTTCACCGATGGGCGTGTCGTGGTCGGCCAGCAGGGCGGAGAGCAGCTCCGGGGGGACGGTGATGGCCGGTCGCCAGCCTCCCGGACCCACCACGCCGGCCAGCCCGAGGCGGGGCGGGGCCTGGACCCGGGAGCCCCCGGCGAGGTGGGTGGTGGCGGTGATCGTGGCACCCTCGGCCAGGCGGGCTCGGGCGGCCAGGAGGCTCGGCGCGGTCGTCTTCTCGGCCGTGCGGCACCCCTCGAGGAAGGCGAGGACCTCGTCGCCGCGCGGCAACCTTTCGATGTGGGCAAGGTCCTCGACGAGGACCCAGGGCTGGTCGCCCGGGGAAGCTTCAGACGGCTCCGGGGCTCCCGGGGCGACGAGGATGAACCAGCCGAACCCGACCTCCACACAGCCCTCGTCGGCGAACGCGTCGAGCCACTCGTCCATCGCCGCATCGAACTCGGGCCCCTCGGGAATCTGGGCGTCGCGCAACCAGGTCGCGGCGTAGTCGGCGACGGACTGCGTGTCGCGTTCCACGATCCACGCGCTCACCCCCGTGCCGGACACCCACTCGGCGACCCGCTCCCGCCAGTCCTCGCCTTCGACGTGCAGCCAGTTGCCCAGGACCGCCGCCATCCCGCCGGGTGCCAGGTGGGCCGCTGCACCCCGGACGACCAGGCGCGACAGCTCGTCACCCGGCAGACCCGCGTCGCGGTAGGTGAACCGGTGCGACGGCGAGATCACGAACGGAGGGTTGGACACCACGAGGTCGAAGCGCTCATCGGACACGGGGGCGAACAGCGACCCCTCGCGCAGGTCCAGCCGCTCCTCGGGGATCCCGGACAGCGCAGCCGTGAGCGCGGTGAGCTTCAGGGCGCGGGGATTGGTGTCGGTGGCGACGACCCGGCCTGCGTGACGCGCCGCGTGCAGCACCTGGCTGCCGGCCCCGCAGCCGAGGTCCATGGCCCAGCCGACGTCCCGCCGGGGCGTGATCCGGGCGAACGTGAGCGACGCGCCGCCCAGGCCGAGGACGTGGTCGGGGGTCGCGGGGGCGCCGATGTCGCTGACGACGTACCAGTCGGTGTCGGGCTCGCCGTAGGGGCGGACGTCAACGAGGGGCACCAGGCGCTCCCCTTCCCGGCGGACCATCCCGAGGACCTCGAGGTCGTCGACGACCTGCCCGGGGAGGGCGTCGTCCGGGATGGGGTCGGCGAGCAGGAACGCCTCGATCAGCCGGTCGAGGGTGCGGGTCGGGGCCGTCCTGGGCCCGGACGGGATCCGGGAGGAGGGTTCGGATGAGTCCCGGGTGAGTGGTCCGGACGGGCCGAGAGGGGAGGAGTCGGAAGCGTTGGGCCCGGACGGTTCGAGAGGCCTGGGACTGAACAGGTCCCGGGGGGAGGGATCGGTGCCGGGTGCGCTGGGCGCGGACCGGTCGGGCCGGCGCGGCGTCGGACGCCGCGAGCGCCCGACGCACCGGGACGGTCAGGTCCCGACCCAGCGCGGCGAACGCCTCGGCCCCTACCCGGGCGAGCACGCCGTCAGTGGTGAAGCCCGAGGCGAGCAGGAAAGCCCGGACCCGGGCGGCGACATCGTGGGTCATGGCCCCATTGTGTGTCCAGAGGAGCGGTGCGCCCCTGGAGCGGTGCGCCCGTGGATCGGTGCGCCTCGGGAATCGACCTTCGAGTCGGTTCCCCTGTGGGCCGGTCTCGCGCCAGCCACGTTGCTGTACGGCCCGCGGCCCAGCACTCGACGCGCACGAAGTCGACCTTCTCAGAGCCGTGAGCAGTCCCCGCGACGGCGACGCACGCGAAACCGCCCTATTGGCGGCCTCGTAGGCGCCCATCAGGGCGTCTTCTTGTGCGCGATCCGCGTTCCGGCAAGGGACGGCCGCCATACGGGCGACATCGTGTGCCCAGCGCGCGGACTGGGTCGCCCTTGGTCACGACAGGGCGATGGTGTACCCCGAACAGGCGCCCGCCGCCGCGGCATCCACAGGCCGCGGCTGGCTCGACAGGATCACGCGGGATCGGGCTGTCCCGCCCCAACGAGGCTATCGAGAGCCAGGCAGGCTTCAATGCCGGGCCCGCACGCTGGCGCCCGGGCCCACGGTCACACCCTGCCGCCGCGCTCGGCGCCGAGGAGGCGATCGACGTCCGGGGCTTCGATGACCGCAAGTCCCTGGTCCGCCGCCAGGACTCCGAGGTAGCGCTCGACCGCGTGCGCCAGGGTCCCGTCGACTGCACCGGTCTCCGGGCCGAACTCCTCCGCGGCAAGGCCAAGGTCGGCAAGCGGCAGAAGGACCTCGGGTCGGGCCCAGAACATGGACCCTGCGGCGAACCAGAGCTGATCGGGGTCGAAGGTCCGCCCGCCCTTACGGGCCAGGGCCTCGACCCGTGCCCGGTTCGCTCCGAGGAACTCGCGTCCGAGGACGTTGCGTGCCGGGGCCACCATCCCGATCCGCCGATCGGCGGCCATGAGCCCGAGGATCGCCTCGATCCGCTGGGTGGACCCGACCAGGCCGTCGAGAAGCTCCCGCCGCCAAGCGTCCCCGTTGCGCATGTGCGGGGACCGCTTGGTGTGCAACTTGAGGACCGCGTCGTGGCCCGGCACCCGGTCGAGCACCTGGAGCAACGGCCACACGTCGCGGCCCTGATTGGCCAGCACCCGCACGTCGGCGCCGGGGAACCGTGACCGGATGGGCTCGGTCAGGTGCTCCGCACGCCCCTCCACGAGCGTGACGACCACGTCCACCTCACCTGGGATCTGAGCGATGCCCTCGGCAAGCTCGTCCCACAGCTCGGGGTAGTAGACATGCGCGATCGCGAGTACACGGCGGCCTCCCGCGAGCCCCTCGGCCACGGCCGGGATGGACCGGCTCGGGGCCGACGCCACCAGCGCGCGCACGAACCGGGAGCGCCGTGGCCGCATCCGGATCAGCCGAAGTCGCGTCCGGACGCGGTGGCGCGCGGATGAGGCGAGCGAGCTGGAGACCTCCGGTGCCATCCCCCTAGTGTCCGGCAGGGCGTGTCACGTCGTGGCTTTGGCGGGGGCGTCGGGGTCCGCCCCCGGATCGGCCGCGCCAGCGGCTGACGCACTGACCCCCGGCGCACCTGGCATCACCGACTGCACGTCCAGCTCGCGCTGGGCGGCTGCGTCCTCGTACTCGGCGTGGACCCGGTCGGCCATCTTGTCGATCAGGTCCTCGCCGCCGCCGCGGTGGCGCCCGGAGGCGATCAGCGAGCCGATGATGATCGCCAACGCCCCCACCGCGATGGTCAGCCGCAGCGTGGTCTGCCCCTCGAGGGTCATCGCCACGACCGCCGGGGCGATCAGCAGCGCCACCAGGTTCATCACCTTCAACAGCGGGTTGATGGCCGGGCCTGCGGTGTCCTTGAACGGGTCGCCGACGGTGTCGCCGATCACGGTGGCCGCGTGGGCCGGGGAGTTCTTGCCGCCCATGTGGCCGTCCTCGACGTACTTCTTCGCGTTGTCCCATGCCCCGCCGGAGTTGGCCAGGAAGACCGCCATCAGCGTGCCCGTGGCGATGGTGCCGGCCAGGAACGTGCCCAACGCGCCGACCCCGAGCCCGAACCCGACGGCAATCGGGGTCAGCATGGCCAGCAGGCCTGGGGTGCTGAGCTCGCGCAGGGAGTCGCGGGTGACGATGTCCACGACCTTGCCGTACTCGGGCTTCTCGGTGCCCTCCATGATCCCCGGGTGGTCGCGGAACTGGCGGCGGACCTCGTAGATGACCGCCCCGGCCGCCCGCGACACGGCGTTGATCGCCAGCCCGGAGAAGAGGAACACGACAGCCGCGCCGATCAGCAGGCCGACCAGGTTGCGCGGGTTGGCAACGTCCAGGACGCCGAGGTACTGGCCGAGCTGGGCCAGGTTCCCCATCGAGTCGGCCGCGGTCTGCCCGGCCTCGAGGGCGGCGCCGACAACCGACTCGCGGAACGCGCCGAACAGCGCGGTGGCCGCCAGCACGGCCGTCGCGATCGCGATGCCCTTCGTGATGGCCTTGGTGGTGTTGCCCACCGCGTCGAGCTTGGTCAGGATGACCGCGCCCTCGCCTGTGACGTCCCCGGACATCTCGGCGATGCCCTGGGCGTTGTCCGAGACAGGTCCGAAGGTGTCCATGGACACGATGACGCCGACCGTGGTCAGCAGGCCGGTGCCGGCCAGGGCGATCGCGAACAGGCTGAGCACGACCGACCCGCCGCCGAGCGAGAAGGCGGCGAACACCGCGGCGCCGATCAGCAGGGCGGAGTAGACCGCGGACTCGAAGCCGACCGAGAGACCGGTCAGGATGACCGTCGCCGGGCCGGTGAGGGCGGACTTGGCGACGTCGTCGACGGGACGCCGGCCGGTCTCAGTGAAGTAGCCGGTGAGCTGCTGGATGGCCGCCGCGAGCACGATGCCGATCAGCACGGCGCCGATCGCCAGGAACCGCGGGTTGAACGACTCAGCCTTCACGACGTCCAGGCCGAGCGCGTCCAGCCGGATGCCGGTGATCCGGGTCAGCCGGTCCGGGAGGAACACGTAGGAGGCGATGACCACCAGGACCGCGGACAGGGCCGCGGAGATGAAGAAGCCGCGGTTGATGGCCGACATGCCCGAGCGGTCCCCTGCGCGCGGGGCCACGGCGAAGATGCCGACCACCGCAGTGATCACGCCGAGCGCGGGCACGATCAGCGGGAAGACCAGGCCCAGCGAGCCGAACGCCGTGGTGCCGAGGATGAGCGCCGCGACCAGGGTCACGGCGTAGGACTCGAAGAGGTCGGCGGCCATGCCGGCGCAGTCGCCGACGTTGTCGCCCACGTTGTCGGCGATCGTCGCGGCGTTGCGCGGGTCGTCCTCGGGGATGTGCGCCTCGACCTTGCCGACCAGGTCAGCGCCGACGTCCGCGGCCTTGGTGAAGATGCCGCCGCCGACGCGCATGAACATGGCCAGCAGTGCGGCACCGAAGCCGAAGCCCTCGAGCACCTTGGGCGCCTCGCCCTTGTAGACCAGCACGACCAGGGCTGCTCCGAACAGGCCCAGGCCGACGGTGAACATGCCGGCCACGCCACCGGTCCGGAAGGCGATGCGCATCGCCTGCTGCTCCCCGGAGTCCCGAGCCGCCGCCGCGACGCGCACGTTGCCGCGGACGGCCAGCCACATGCCGAAGTAGCCCGTGGTGGCGGAGAACACAGCGCCCACCAGGAAGAACAGCGAGCGCCCGATCCGCTCGGAGGTGGTGTTGGCGGGCAGGAGGAAGAGCAGGAAGAAGACGAGGACGGCGAAGACGCTCAGGGTGCGGAACTGCCGGTTCAGGTAGGCCGAGGCCCCCTCCTGGATGGCGGCGGCGATCTCCTGCATCTTGGCGGTGCCCGCGGGAGCGGCGAGCACCTCCCGGGACAGCATCCACGCCACGCCGAGGGCAGCCAGCCCGATGGCTGCGACCACCCCCACGGTCAGCATGTCCGTCGAGTCCAGGGTGAGCGTCGCGATCTCGGTGCGCATGTGCCGTCTCCTCGCGTGGGTGGGTCACGGACCGGAGTCAGGACCTCACGTGTGGCGCACGCCCGGGCGGCTCTCGCACCGATCCGGGCAGCATCGGTGTGCGGCAGTGTAGGGGTGCCGTGTGGGCCGGATCACACACCCCCATCGGATCGCGCTTTCTGCGGTCCCGTCGGCGGAATGGCGCCACCTGAAACCGGTGTGATCCGGGCAGGGGCCCCGGCCGCTACTCGATGCCCAGCAGGTCGTCGGCGACCGGCCAGGCCATCCGGATCTCGCACCCGGTGCCGGCAGCGCGCACATCGCACTCGAAGGACAGTGCGCTGGCCACGGACAGGGCGAGGCCACCGTCCTCGTCGCTGAAGTCGGGAGTGGTCGCCTCGTGGACCCGCACGGTGAACAGCTCGTCATCGTCGGTGATGTCGACCACCACGGGGTCGGGCAGTCCCGCGCGCTGCTGACGCAGCACCGAACGGGCGATGACCTCACCCACAGCCAGGCGGATCTCGTCGATGCGGTCCTCGGAGACCCCACACCGGCGGGCGGCGGCGGTCGTGACCAGTCGGGCCGTGCGCACCTGCTCGGCCTGCGGGGGGATCGTCAGCGTCGCCGTTGCCATCAGGGCCCCTCCTGACCAGTCGGAGCCGTGCGCCCCAACCTGTAGATGTCCGTTGTACACCCGCCGGGGTGCCGCGCCCGTCAGCCGGTGATCGCGTCCTGCGCCGTGTCGAAGATGGGGATGGATGCGTCGAGCCCGGTGATCTCGAAGATCTTGCGGATGCGGTCGCTGGTGACCACCAGATGCAGCCATCCCCCGGCTTCCCGAGCATGCTTGAGGGCCTTGACGAGCACTCCGAGCCCGGTGGAGTCGAGGAACGCCACCTCGGAGAGGTCGACCACGAGCCGGGCGCTGCCGGCGGCGATCAGCGCGTCGAGCTCGGTGTCCAGGCCGGGGGCGGTGAACACGTCCACCTCACCCTGGGCACTCACTACTGACACATCACCCTCGTGGCGCGTGGCCAACTGCAGCTCCATGCCGCCTCCTGTCGTGGTCTGCGCCAACTCTGGCACACGGGCCGCGGCGGCTGGGCATCCGGTGGTTCGACGCGGCCGCCGGATGTCGCGTGCCCTGGATGGTCCGGGCGCGGTTCGCCGGGGCGGATGGGGTCGGCCGGGTGCGTGGGCACACAGCGTGGCTGGGTACGTGGGGGCGGCGAGGGGCGGGTCGGGGGGCCCGAGGTGGCGGTGAGGCAGGTGGAAGGGCGTCGGGGCAGGATGATCGGGTGGTGACGAGCACGCACGGAGCGGGCGACCGGTCCCAGGGCCGGGACGCCCCGGGCGTCGAGCGCCAGCCGCGCCCGCGTCCTGGGGCTGCCGACGGGTCATCGGGCCGACGAGCCGTGGTCGGCGACGGCTCGCCGGGCAGCGTGGCCGAGGCCGGCGGATCCGGCACCGACATCGTGTCGATGGCCGAGCGGCTCGCTGCCGACCCGCGCTCCGTCGGGCGCATCAGCCTCCCAGCGCGAGCCGGGCGCACCGCGGACTGGCCGACCTGGCTGCACCCGGACGTCCGGCGTGCCTATGAGGAGCGCGGGATCGCCCGACCGTGGCACCACCAGGTCCGCACCGCGGACCTGGCGTGGGCCGGCCAGCACGTGCTGGTCGCGACCGGGACGGCGTCCGGCAAGTCCGCCGCGTTCGGGATGCCGGCGCTGACCGTGGCCATCGCCGATCCCGAGAGCGCGGGGCACCGGGGTCCGACGGTCCTGTACCTGAGCCCGACCAAGGCCCTGGCCCATGACCAGCTCGCCGGGCTGACCGGCCTGGGCCTCCCCGGCCTGCGGGCGGCCGCCGTCGATGGGGACACCCCGGACGAGCAGCGGGCGTGGGCCAGGGCGCATGCCCGTTGGGTCGTGACCAACCCGGACATGCTGCACCGAGGGATCCTTCCCCGGCACGACGCGTGGCGGGCGTTCCTGCGCAGCCTGCAGTTCGTCATCGTCGACGAGGCGCACACCTACCGGGGCGTCTTCGGGTCTCATGTGGCCCTGGTCCTGCGACGGCTGCGCCGGGTGGCCGCCCTGCACGGGGCGACGCCCACGTTCATCGCCGCGTCGGCCACGGTGGCAGACCCGAGGCCCACGGCCGCCCGGCTCCTCGGGGTCGAGGCGGAGGTCGTCGACGTCGACGACAGCGCGCGCGGGGCCGTGGACATCGTCCTGTGGAACCCCCAGGGACTGGTCCCGACACCGGACCCCGCCGAGCCCGAGGGGGACCCGAACCCTGCTGCTCACGCGAGTTCCGTGGACGACGACGGAGCAAGCGCAGTCGACGGTTCAGGGATACCGCTCGGTGAGCCCTGGTCCCACGGCCCTACCCAGCCGAACCGTTCCGGTCGGTCACGCGGTCTGGCCCAGCCGACCGGCGTGGACCTGCCCAGCGACCCGGACCAGCCGGTCCCCGGGTTCCGCGGAACCCTGACGGAGGCGGCCGACCTGATGGGCCAGCTGGTCGACCAGGGCACCTCGACCCTGACGTTCGCCCGATCGCGTCGAGCCGTGGAGATCCTGGCCGCGTCGGTCCGGGACCACGCCGTGAACGGCGATCGCGTGCGCGCCTACCGGGGTGGGTACCTGCCCGAGGAGCGCCGGGCCCTGGAGGCGGACCTGCGCTCCGGAGCGCTGCTGGGCCTGGCCGCCACGAACGCCCTGGAGCTCGGGATCGACATCAGCGGGCTGGACGCGGTCCTGCTCGTGGGTTGGCCCGGGACCCGCTCGTCGTTCTGGCAGCAGGTGGGCCGGGCGGGCCGGCGCGGCGGCTCTGCCCTGGCCGTCCTGATCGCCCGCGAGGACCCTCTCGACCAGTACATCGTCAGCCACCCGGAGACCCTGACCGGCCGGCCCGTGGAGGCCAGCGTGATGGACCCGGAGAACCCCTACGTCCTGGCCGGGCACCTGTGCGCGGCGGCCGCAGAGACGCCGCTGATCGAAGCCGACCTCGAGCAGTGGTTCGGCGCCGGGGCCCCGCACCTGTGCACCGTCCTGGCCGACCGCGGGCTGCTGCGCCGACGACGCGACGGCTGGTACTGGACCGACTCCTCGCGCGCCGTCGACCTGGTGGACCTGCGCGGGGCCTCGGGCGGCCCGGTCCGGGTCATCGAGGAGGGAACGGGGCGGTTGCTCGGAACGGTCGATCCGGCCACCGCGCCCTCGGCGGTCCATGAGGGGGCGCTGTACGTCCATCAGGGGTCGGCGTTCGAGGTGCTGGCCCTCGACCTCGATGCGCGGGTGGCCAGCGCTGTCCCGACCGTCACCGACCTGAGCACCCACGCGCGGAGCACCGCCGACGTGGCGTTCGAGTCCGTGCGCGCCACGACCCACTGGGGGCGGGTGGCCGTATCGTGCGGTGAGGTCGTGGTGACCCGCCAGGTGACGTCCTACCTCGTGCGTCGCTGGCCGTCGGGCCAGGTCCTGGCCGAGCATCTCCTCGACCTGCCTGCCATGAGCCTGCAGACGGTGGCGATGTGGTGGTCGATCCCCGACGAGATCCTGCGGGAGGCCGAGGTCGACGACGCCGACGTCCCGGGGGCCGTCCACGCGCTCGAGCACGCCTCGATCGGGATCCTGCCGCTGCTGGCCACATGCGACCGCTGGGACCTCGGCGGCGTCTCGACCGCGCGGCACCCGCAGACCGGCCAGGCGGTCATCGTCGTCCACGACGGTCACCCCGGTGGGGCCGGATTCGCCGAACGTGGTTACCACCAGGCAGTCGAGTGGCTGACCGCGACGAGCGAGGCGATCGGCCGCTGCTCCTGTGCCTCCGGCTGCCCGGCGTGCGTGCAGTCACCCAAGTGCGGCAACGGCAACGAGCCCCTCAACAAGGCGGCGGCGCTGCGCCTCGCACGCGTACTGCTGCGGGAGCACTCGACCGGGGCGTAACCATCTGATCGGCCGTGGCCGTGCCGGGGGCGCTGTGCCCGGGGGCGCTGTGCCCGGGGCTGGCCAGGGCGCGTGGTGACCTGTCAGCCGGGATGAGGCCGGCTCACCAGCCGCGGGCTGCCCACTCGTCGAGGTGCGGGCGCTCCGTGCCCAGCGTCGTGTCGTCGCCGTGACCGGGATACACCCAGGCGTCGTCGGGGAAGGCCTCGAACAGCTTGCTGCGGACGTTGCCGAACAGCGTGTCGAAGGCCTCCCGATCGCCCCAGGTGCCGCCTACGCCACCTGGGAACAGCGCGTCACCGGTGAACAGGTGCGCACCCCCGGATGGGTCGTCGTACACCAGGGCGATCGAGCCCGGGGTGTGGCCACCGAGGTGCACCACGGTCAGGGTGCTGACCCCGAGGCGAACCGCGTCGCCGTCCTCGAGCGCGGGATCCACCGGTACGGGCAGCCCTGGGGCGTCCAGGACATGGGCCAGCACCGCGGCCCCCGTCCGTTCGGAGACGACCTCGAGGGCCTGCCAGTGATCGGCATGCCGGTGCGTGGTCACGATCGTGTCCAGCCGACCGGGACCGAGGATGCCCAGCAGCCGGTCGGGCTGGGCTGCCGCGTCGATCAGCAGCCGCTCTCCCGTGTGGCGGCAGGTGAGCAGGTAGGTGTTGTTGTCCATGTCACCGACCGACGCCTTGACGATCTCGACGTCGGTCAGGAGGCGCCGGGCAGGGGGCCCGCCGGGCTCGACGTGACCGGTGTAGGTCGATGCTGCGGGCATCCGTCAACGATAGGCGCGCAGCGCCTCCGGGGCGCGGGTGCCCGTGCCTGCTCGGGGCCCGGCTCCCCGCGATGTTCTGGCGTGAGACGAGCCGCCACGCAGGTCCCCCGGCTTCCCGGGAAGCGGCGGTTCATGGATCCTCCGCCGTCAGCTCGGCATGGGCTCGCGCACGCACGTGGGCTCGCCCACCGGGCACCAGCCACCGCAGTGCTGCCGGGACCGGGGCCTGGGCCACCACCCACACCTCGGTGCCCGCAACCCGGCACTCGGTGAGAGTTGCGCCGTTCTCGCCGGCGATCGAGGTGGCCCGATGGCAGGCCCGAGCCGGCTCGTTGAGCATTGCCGACGCCCCGGCCAGGGCGGCGAGGTCCGCTGCAGCAGACACCGCCTCTCGAGCAGCCAGAGCGCTGGTCAGCGCGATGGCCCCGGCGGCCAGCATCGTCAGCACAACGCTCCACAGCGCGACCAGCACGCTCGCCGAGCCGCGCTCGTCGAGCAGCCACCCTTCCCGCCCGGGGTGGACGGCCCTCGCCCGCGGGACTCGCCCGGATTCTGCGGCCGATCCCAGGCGGATCGCCCCCGACGATCGAGCGCCCCGTCGCCGCTCGATCACGAATCCTCCCGCCAACTGGTCGCCGATGCGCGAACCTCGCGACCCAAGGGGCGCAGGTACCGGATCGGCGGGGTCCGTCTCACGGAGGCTGTGACCACCACCGACCTCCCGGATCGCCGAACCGTCACAGCTGCCCCCGGGGCCACCTGCCGTGCAGCTTCCCGCACGAAGCCCACCGACTCCCCCCGCGCCGCCGCCCTTGCACCCTCTCGGGCCGCCTGTTCGACCATGCCCTGCGTCACTCCCAGGCTGAGCAGCCATGCCAGGGCCACCACGACCGCGACCAGTGCCGGGATTGCCAGCGCCATCTCGGCGGTGACCATCCCGGACTCGGACCGGGTGGCGGCCCCAAGCCGCCACCCGACCTTCCGAGCGTCCATCAGAAGAGGAACGAGAACGCGGTCGAGATCACCTGCCACAGCAGGTCGGCGAACTTCTCACTGCTCAGCAGCTTGATCAGCACGCCACCCAGGCCGCACACGGCGACCGTGCCCACCGCGTACTCCGCCGTGGACATCCCCTTGTCCTCGTCCCGCATCCGCACCACGAGCTCGTTCATCTCACTACCCCCGTTCCCCCGGTCCCCCGGAGCCACCCTCCCTGGGTGGCTGGCCCAACCCTGTCGCGGGTTGCGGGATCCGTGAACCCCAGTGCGAGCGATCTGTGGACAACCGGAGCCGATCAGAGCGAGGGCAGCAGCCCGCCCACGATGGGGGCGATCCCGAGCAGGGCGAATGCCGGCAGCAGGCACAACCCCAGTGGCAGGACCGCCCGCACGCCCGTGGCTCGAACCTCGGCGAGCGCAGCCGCATTGGCCTGCGTCCGCAGGTCCTCCGCCGACTGCGCGAGCAGGGCGGCCAGGGGGGCGCCCGTGCGACTTGAGCGGGACACCGCCCGGGCCACACCGCCGAGACCGGGAGCCTGCGACAACCCGGACCAGGCCCGAGCCACCGGCTCGCCGAGGTCGGTTCGGCGGTGGACACCGATCAGGCACTCGCCTGCCCGGCCGCCAACCGCACGCGCCACGACCGGAAGCGCGTGCTCGAGCGGCACCCCGGCCACGAGGGCCGCTGCCAGCAGGTCGGCGACCAGGGGCGCGCTGCGGATGAGTTCGAGGCGCTCACGGCGCACTTGCGCCGGCTCGAGTCGGGCGATCAGCACCGGCAGGACCAGCGCCACCACGACACCCAGGGCACCACCCACAGGCCCACCGAGGAGCAACCAGACCGCCCCACCGGCAAGGGCACTGACTGCACGAGCGGCTCCCGGGCCGGAACGCAGTCCAGTTGGTGGGCGAGTTGGGGAGCTGGCTTGGATGCCCGCGCGCGGGGTGGCTCGGCCATCGGGTCGTCCACCGGGGCGCAGAGCAAGGCCGACCGCCAGAGCGGCGAGGAGCGCAGCAACCAGCAGCGGGGTGCTCACAGCCCATCCCGAGTGGCCGCCACCATGTGGCGCAGCCACGCCATCCCAAGCAGCTGCAGCGCCACCCCGGTCAGGAGGACAGCGCGACCGACCCAACTGCCCGTCAGCCAGGCCAACGGGTCGGCCCCGATCCACTGGCCGATGAGCAGGCCGAGGAGGGGCAAGCCTGCCAGGAGACGCGCAGACGTGCGCACCGCCGCAACCTCACCGGCGAGCTGGGCTTCGGCGTCCGCCCCGGCACGAAGACTGTCCGCAAGTCGGGACACTGCGACCGACAGCCCCGCACCTGACCGCTCCGATACCTCCCAACAGGCGGCCAGGCCCCGCAGCGCCCGGCACCCGGGGGCCCGCGCGTCGGCGCGGAGGGCGCCGGCCACGTCCGCGCCAGTGCGGCAGGCAGCGATCGCCCGCGGGCAGGGATGGGGTTCCAGCCCGACTGCCGCGGACTCCAGAGCCAGGGTGGTCGGTTGGCCTGCGGCGAGCTCGGCGGCCAGCGCCGAGAGGAGTTCGGGGATGGGGGCCGGAGGTGCCGGTCGCAGTCTGCCCACGACGGCGTCGACCCACCTCGTCGCGGGAGCCGCCGGGCCGTCCGCCTGACGGGCGGGTCCGAGCAGGAGCACGGCCCCCGCTGCAGCCACGGCCGCGCAGATCACCAGGGCCTCCCGGGTCACAGGTGGCTCCCAAGACGCTCTGCCAACAGCGGGAACCCGCCAGCAGGGCAGAGGGCGCCCTCACGACGAACAAGTGCGGGGCGCACCTCGGCCCCGTCGGCCCCTCTCGTCACCACCCCGAGCTCGGCGACCACGCGGGTCCCGCCCGGTTCGCGGGCGAGATGAACCACGAGCTCGAGCCCGGCGCTGACCTGCGCGTGGACACCGGCGAGGGTCATGCCCGCCGCCAGGGCCAGGGCGACCAGACGATCAGGGACGGCGGCTGCGCTGTTGGCGTGCACAGTCCCGCAGCCGCCCTCGTGGCCGGTGTTCATCGCTGCCAGGAGGTCGACAACCTCGGCCCCACGCACCTCGCCGACCACGAGGCGGTCGGGGCGCATCCTCAAGGCCTGGCGGACGAGCGTGCGCAACGTGATCTCGCCCTGCCCCTCCAGGTTGGCCGGGCGGGATTCGAGGCTCACCACGTGCGGATGTGCGGGATCGAGTTCGCACGTGTCCTCGACGACCACGATCCGTTCCGCCGCCGGGACGACCCCCAGCAGTGCCCCCAGCACGGAGGTCTTGCCGCTGCCAGTGCCCCCACTGACCAGGAACGCGGCGCGGGATCGGATCAGGGCGCGCAGCCAGGCGGCCCCCTCCTCATCGACGGATCCGGTGGCCACGAGGTCGGCCACGGTGAACCGGCGCCGGCTCGGGATCCGTAGCGAGATCGTGGTGCCCCGCACCGACAGCGGTGGGATCACGGCATGCAGGCGCTGACCGCCATGCAACCGCGCATCCACATACGGGGTGGCGTCATCAAGGCGACGTCCTGCTCGCGACGCCAGGCGAACCGCCAGCTGCCGAACTGCCGCCTCATCGGGGAACGCCACCGGCGCCCGCACGAGGCCACCACCGCGGTCGACCCACACCTCGTCGGGGGAGTTGACCAGGATGTCGGTGACCTCCGGGTCGCGCATGAGGGGGTCGAGAGCGCCAAGGCCACCGAACTCGTCGCCCAGGGCGCGGGTGAGCTGGTCCAGGCCCGGGCGGTCGAGGACGAGGCCGGAAGCCCGCACTGCCGACGCGATGGCCACCGGGTCAGCCGGGTGGCTGTCCCGGGCCAGCCGGGAGCGCACGGTGTCGACCAGAACCGGGTCGAGCGTGGTCATCCGATTTGCCGCCAGATCTCCTCGCCCAGGGTGCGCAGCGCCCGGCCCGTCCGCCCGGACAGCAGGTCGCCGCTGTCCGCGAGCTCGGCGGCACGCCGGAGCCGGGGGACCTCGAGGGCCACGGGGACCCCCAGCTGCTCGGCCACCTCGTCGGCGGGCAGCCAGCTCGTGGGCCGCAGGGCGACCACGACCTGCTGGGCGGGCACTCCCGCGAGCGCACGCCTGCCCGCGACGACACCGGCCAGTGTCGCAGGCAGCACGAGGACCACCGGGTCGCCGGGACCGACCAGGCCCGCAGGAAGTCCCCGCCCGGCGTCGAGCACAGTGCGGGCGAACTCGGCCCGCCCGACACCGAGGACGCCAGCCACCCGCCCCGACCCCGGGAACCCACCAGGACCGACGGAAGCCAGTCCGGACCTGATCCCGGAGCCGGTGACAACAGTGACCCCGCCGACCTGCGGCAGGGCTGATCGCAGCGACCCGGCGTCGAGCGGCTCCGCCGAGTCCGGGATCTCCGACCACCGCACCCCCGCACCGTCGGGGATCCCGAGCGGCAGGTCGAGGCCCGGGGAGTCGGGGTCGGCATCGACCAGCAGGCAGCCCGGGCCCGCCCCCATCGCGCACGCGATGGCGACCGTCGTGGCCCCGACGCCGCCGATCGCACCCACGACCGCCAGCACGGCCGATCCCCGCTCCGGGGCCATCTGCGACACCAGCCAGGGTGCCCCGAGTGGCAGCTCGACCACGTGGGCGCAGTCCAGCGCGACGGCCGCCTCACGGGCCCACCCGCACTCACCCGAGCGGCAGAGGACGACCACCGGTGCACCGACGCGGGGCACCGCCGCCCGGGAGTCGTCGCCGGTCACCCCCGATGGCTGCCAAGTAGCCGGACCAGCACCGACTCCATGCCCCCCGTCGGCCACGTCGCGCGCGAAACCCAGACCCCCGAGCCCTCCGGAACCGATCACGGCGACGTCCACGAGCACGAGGTCGACCGGCGCCTGTGGCCGCACCCCACCCACCGCGTCGAGCACGTGGCCCGGGTCCAGGGACACCACGTCCGCGCCCACCCGCGCCGCCAGGGCAGCCACCTCGACCGCGAGGTCAGCACGTTGCCCGACCAGCCCTATCCGACTCCCCATCATGCACCCCCGGGGACCAGCCTTCCCCGCATGTCGGCGCTGGCCAAGGCCTTACGAGGGGTCCTGTGGACAACCCCCTTGCGCCGCGCACGGTCGAGGGCCTCGCACGAGGTGCCCGCCCAAAAGGACGGCCCCCGCCGGGGGGTGCGGGGGCCGTCAGAACGTCAGCTCGGGGGGGAGGAGCCGACGGTTCGGTCGATCAGGACCGGACAGTGAAAGCATGAAGGCTGCCCCGCGGGAATGCAACAGGCAGACGGGCCCAGGAGGACCCTTCCTGCGCTCGGCTCCCGCGCACGCTCACCCATTCCTCGCAGAGCGCACAAATCGCCCCGGGACCGCCCTCCACGAGCCGTCACGGGGTCCACCGAAGGGCCGCACGCGTCCGGGAGAGCGGAGACGCATCAGGCCGCGACCATCAGGCGCCCTCGATCCAGGTCGCCGGCTGCTGCGCGCCGAACTCCACCGCCGCCGCCACGAGCCGGACCATCTCGGCCACGCCGTCGGCCGACCCCTGGGCGTAACCGCGCACCGCGCGGACGTACGCCGGGCGCCCCGCCGCCTTCAGGCCCACCTCGGGGGCACCGAGCATCCCCGGGTCGACCCCGCGCTGGGCCAGCAGCAACCGCGGCAGCGCGCGGGCCACGAGCCCCGAACCCCAGCCGAAGGGTCGCAGGGACGCGATCTCCGCATGCGCCACGGCCGCGACGAGGATGCCGGGAGCCGTCGAGGCAACCAGCACCTGGCTGAGGTCCGACAGCCGCTCGGCGACCTCCGCGGAGCTCGCGACCCCACCCAGGCGCAGCGGATCGTCGACGACCTCCCCGGACCGGGGCCGCCCCAGCTCGGCGTCCGGTGCGAATCCGCGGGCGACGATCGCGTGCATCCGCGCCAGGGCCTGCGCCGGCGCAGTGCCAACGATCGCCACGAGGCTGGGCAGCTCGGCGTGCATCGCCACCACACCGGACAGCACCCGGCCGATCGGCGAGTCGTCGAGGGCTGCTCCGCTGCGCATCTCCGGCAGTCCGGCCTCGGCGCCGTCGAACCACGCGTTGGCCCACGCCCCGCGCAGGGCGGACTCGGCGGTCACCTCCTGCTGGGCGCGGCCCACGGCGCGGTCCCACAGCAGGGCGTCGACCGAGCTGCGCGCTGACTCGACCGCTTCAGGGACCCCGGGGAGGTCCAGCAGCCCGAGAAGCGGATCGTCCACGCCTACTCCGAACTCGCGTCGGCCAAGCCCTGGCCGATCAGGCCCATGACGGTCGGGTCGGCCAGCGTGGTGACATCCCCGAGCGTCCGGTGCTCGGCCACGTCGCGAAGCAGCCGGCGCATGATCTTGCCCGAGCGCGTCTTCGGCAGCTCGGCGACGATCAGGACCTGGCGCGGCTTGGCGATCGGGCCGATCTCGTGGGCCACATGGGCGCGCAGGTCGGCGACCACGTCGTCCCCGCCCTGGATCCCAGCGCGCAGGATGACGAAAGCCACGATGCCCTGGCCGGTGGTCTCATCCGTGGCGCCCACGACGGCGGCCTCGGCGACCTTGGGGTGGGACACGAGGGCGGACTCGACCTCGGTCGTGGAGATGCGGTGTCCTGAGACGTTCATGACGTCGTCCACGCGGCCCAGCAGCCAGACCGCACCGTCCTCGTCGAGCTTGGCCCCGTCGCCGGCGAAGTAGTACTGCGGCCAGCGCGACCAGTAGGTGTCGACGTACCTCTGGTTGTCGCCCCAGATCCCGCGCAGCATCGCGGGCCAGGGCTCCGTGAGGACCAGGTACCCGCCGCCACCCGGACCGACCGGGTGTCCCTCGTCGTCGACGACCGCCGCACCGATCCCGGGCAGCGGACCCATGGCCGACCCCGGCTTGCAGGTGGTGACTCCGGGCAGCGGGCTGATCATGATGCCGCCCGTCTCGGTCTGCCACCAGGTGTCCACGATGGGCGTCCGATCGCCGCCGATGACCCGGCGGTACCACATCCAGGCCTCCGGGTTGATCGGCTCACCGACCGAGCCCAGAAGGCGCAGGCTCGACAGGTCGTGGCCGGCCGGGATCTCCTCGCCCCACTTCATGAACGTGCGGATCGCGGTGGGAGCGGTGTAGAGGATCGTGACGCCGTACTTGGCCACGATCTCCCACCAGCGGCCCCGGTGCGGGGTGTCCGGGGTGCCCTCGTAGATGACCTGGGTCGCCCCGTTGGCCAGCGGCCCGTAGACGATGTAGGAGTGGCCGGTGACCCACCCCACGTCTGCGGTGCACCAGTACACGTCGGTGTCGGCCTTGAGGTCGAAGACGTTGTGGTGCGTGTACGCGGCCTGGGTCAGGTAGCCCCCGGTGGTGTGCAGGATTCCCTTGGGCTTCCCGGTGGTTCCGGACGTGTAGAGGATGAACAGCGGGTGCTCGGCGTCGAACGCCTGTGCCTCGTGCGTGGCTGACTGGCGCTCGACGATGTCGTGCCACCAGTGGTCGCGGCCCTCGACCCACGCCACCTCGCCGCCGGTGCGTCGGACGACGAGCACGTTGCGGATGCTGGGGGTCTGCTCGACAGCCTCGTCCACGGCCGGCTTGAGCGGGGAGGCCGCACCCCGGCGGTAGCCGCCGTCGGAGGTGATCACGAGGACGGCCTGCGCGTCGTCGATGCGCGAGCGCAGGGCCTCGGCGGAGAACCCTCCGAAGACCACGGAGTGCACAGCACCGATCCGGGCGCACGCGAGCATGGAGATCACGGCCTCGGGGATCATCGGCAGGTAGATCGCCACGCGGTCGCCGTCGGCCACCCCGAGCTCGGCCAGCGCGTTGGCTGCCCGGGCCACCTCGTCAGCGAGCTCGGCATACGTCAGCGTCCGGGTGTCCCCGGGCTCCCCCTCGAAGTGGATCGCGACCCGGTCACCGAGACCGGCGGCCACGTGGCGGTCCACGCAGTTCTCGGCGACGTTGAGCCGCCCGCCGACGAACCACTGCGCGAATGGCGCGTTCGACCAGTCCAGCGCGGTGTGCCAGGGCTCAGCCCAGTCGAGTCGGCGAGCCTGGTCCTCCCAGAAGGCGATCCGGTCGGCGGCTGCCTGCTCGGACAGGGCCGGGGTTGCGTTCGCCGACGCTGCGAATGCCGGGTCCGGGGGGAAGGTGCGGTCCTCGTGGAGCAGGTTCTCCAGCGCCTCGTTGCTCACGGTCGGCCTCCTCGGGGGTCGGGAGCGCAAGGCTATCGGGCGTCCTCGAGCCGCATCACCGCAGCGGCCCTCGCCTGGACGGCCCCTCGCCGCATGCGCACACGGCAGGGCCCGGACAGGCCTCGAGAAGTCTGGGCCCCCGAACCGCCGGTCTGACATGCTGGTCCTCCTATGCCTGAGCAGCTGTTCGACCGTCCTTCGCTGAGCGAACGCGGCTGGCTGCTGCGCGTCCTGCGCCTGGAGACCGTCGGCGGGATCCTGATGCTGGCAGCCGCGGCCATCGCCCTGGTCTGGGCCAACTCCCAGTGGGTCGACTCCTACCAAGCGCTGATCAGCACCGAGATCGGCCCCGAGGCGCTGCACCTGCACCTCCCACTGAGCGTGTGGGCAGCGGACTTCCTGCTCGCGTTCTTCTTCTTCCTGGCCGGGCTCGAACTCAAGCACGAGGTACAGGTCGGCACCCTGAGCAAGCCGTCACAGGCCGCCGTCCCGGTGGTCGCGGCGATCGGCGGGATGATCGTCCCGGCCCTGATCTACCTGGCCTTCACCGGGGCCCTGCCGGTGGAGCGCACCGGGTGGGGCATCCCGATGGCCACCGACATCGCGTTCGCCCTGGCGGTCCTGGCGATCATGGGGCGCGGGCTGCCCCTGGCCCTGCGGGCGTTCCTGCTGACGCTGGCGGTCGTCGATGACCTGGGCGCCATCACGGTCATCGCGATCTTCTACTCCCACGGCTTCCAGTTCGCGTACTTCGTCACCTCGGTCGCTCTGGTCGCCCTGTGGTGGTTCCTGCAGCGTCGGCGCTTCAACGGCAGGCGCAGCGGCCCTGGCGGTCTACCTGCCCCTGGCCCTGCTGATCTGGTACACCACCCACGAGTCGGGGATCCACGCGACTGTCGCGGGCGTGGCCATGGGACTGGCGACACGGGTGTCCCATGACCCGGGCGAGGACCAGTCGCCCGGGGACAGGGCCGAGCACGCCCTGCGCCCCTTCGTGGCCGGGTTCGCCGTCCCGTTGTTCGCGTTCACCAGCGCGGGCGTGACCGTCCGCGATGTCGGGGACTCCACTGCACCGGTCGAGTCCTTCGGGGCGACACTCACCTCACCCGTGGCCCTCGGGGTCCTGGTGGGACTGCTCGTCGGCAAGCCGATCGGCGTGATCGGCGGGGCCTGGTTGATGGCCCGCTTCACCCGCGCCTCCCTGAACCCCGCCCTGCGCTGGGCCGACGTGATCGCCGTGGGGGTCCTGGCGGGCATCGGGTTCACCGTCAGCCTGCTGATCGCCGAGCTCGCCTTCGAGGAGGACCCCCAGCTGCTGACCGACGCCAAGGTCGGCATCCTGGCCGCCACCGTTCGGGGCTGCGGTGCTCTCCGCCCTGTTCCTGGCGCGTCGCAAGCGCGCCCTGGACCAGATCGTGGCCGAGGAGGACGCCGACTCCGACGCCGACGGGATCCCCGACGTCTACGAGCACGAGAAGTAGGTCACAACGGCCTGCGATCCCGCCGGCCACGCAGGCAGGGACCGTCCCGCGATAGCCTTGCGCCGACTTCCTCGAAAGGACTGCGGATGGACAGCAACTCCGACACCAGCGTCAGCACCCTGGTGAACTCCGCCATCACCGACGCCCAGAGCCTCGTCCGCCAGCAGATCGAGCTGGCCAAGGCCGAGGTCGCCCAGAGCGCCAAGCAGGCGGCGGGCGCCTCCGGGCTGCTCATCGGCGCAGCCGTCCTTGCGTTCCTGGCGTTCGTCTTCGCCCTGGTTGCCGGCGCCTACGGGCTCGTCGCGGCCGGGCTGCCGGTGTGGGCCGGCTTCCTGATCGTCGCCGGAGTACTGCTGCTCGTGGGGATCATCCTCGGGCTGGTCGGCAAGTCGCGCACGAAGCACATCACTCCCCCTCAGCGCGCCATCGGCGGGGTGGAGAAGACCAAGGCATCCCTGTCCGGGATCACCGCTTCGGCCAAGCCCGGGTCCGCCCTGGCCCCCGCCACGGACAGCGCAGTCACCGTCCCCGCGCCGTGACCCTCCTCGACCCCGAGGAGGTCGTCCGGGTCGAGGGACCGTGGACCCATCGCGACGTGCCGGCGAACGGATCCCGGTTCCACGTCGCCGAGATGGGCGAGGGCCCGCTGGTCCTGCTTCTGCACGGCTTCCCGACCTTCTGGTGGACCTGGCGCCACGCCCTGCCGGTGCTTGCCGAGGCCGGCTACCACGCCGCGGCCATGGACCTGCGCGGGTACGCCGGCTCCGACCATCCCCCGCGTGGCTACGACCCCTTCACCCTCTCCGCGGACGTCAGCGGGGTCATCCGGTCCCTCGGCTCGCGTGACGCCGTCGTCGTGGGTCATGGCTGGGGCGGGTTCCTGGCCTGGACAGCCGCCGTCACGCATCCCGAGGCGATCCGGGCGATCGCCCCGGTGTCGATGCCGCACCCCCGCCGCCTGCGGGCCTCCCTGCTGGGCGACGCCGGACAGCGCAGCGCCTCGGCCTACGCGTTCGGCTTCCAGGTGCCGGCCTCCCCCGAGCGTGACCTGCTGGAGGACGGCGCCTCCGAGGTGGGACGACTTCTGCGTGTCTGGTCGGCCACCCCGTCCTGGCCCGACGACCACACGACCGCGACCTATCGCGCGGCCATGCTTCTGCTCAACACCGCGCACTGCGCACTGGAGTACCACAGGTGGGCCCTGAGGTCAGTTCCGCGGCCCGACGGCATCCGCTACGCCAAGCGGATGAAGGCGCCCATCACGGCGCCGGTCCTGCACATCCAGGGAGCCGCGGACCCGACCGTGCTGCCCAGCAGCGCGCGCGGATCCGGGGACTACGTCACGGGGCCATACAAGTACGCCGAGATCGAGTCGGTCGGGCACTTCCCGCACGAGGAGCGCCCCGAGGAGTTCAACGCGACGCTGCTGGACTGGCTCGCGACCACCTGACCCCGATGGCCGGTCGGGCCCTACAGGACCCGGCAGGCGCCTGAGGACACCCCCTCGGTGGCGTTGCGCGTGGCCGTGATGGCGCTGCGCACCTCCGCCTCGGTCAGGGCGAAGCCGGTCTGGTCGTCGTCCTGGGCGTTGGCGAACACCAGCCCGAGGACCGACCCGTCCAGCCCCAGCAGCGCGCCGCCGGAGTTCCCCGGGCGCACCAGCCCTCGGAAGACGTGCACCTCACGACTGCCCGAGCCCTGGTCGTCGGCCACGACGATCTGCCCACGGATCCGCGCCTCGCCCAGGGTCAACGGCCCCCCGCCTGGGTAGCCGGCCACCACGGCATCGGTACCCCGCGGTGCGTCGGCCTCCCACTGCGGCACCGGCGACTCGAGGCCGGGGACGTGCAGGATCGCGATGTCGTTCTGCGGGTCGAGGTAGACCAGCCGTGCCCCGCGAGTGGCCCGGTCGTTCGCGGATCCGACGGTGATCCGACCGGCACCGGCAACGACGTGGGCGTTCGTGGCCACCCGACCGGGGCTGACCACGACCCCCGAGCCCAGCGACGACGAGCCGCAGCGGGTCGAGGTGGTCGACACCTGGACCACCGAGTCCCGGGCCACGCGCGCGACCACCTCGGAGATCTCGACGTTCGAGGGGTCCTCGACCGGCGGCAGGGTGGCCGGGTTGAACGGCAGGCTGGGCACATCGATGGTGGCCAGCAGCTCCCGCGCGTCGTCCAGCAGCGCCCCCCCGGGACCGGCGAGGACCTCGTCGAGCAGGGGGAACCCCCGGGAGGCCCGGACCTGCTCGGAGGTGGGGCCCAGGGAGCTGGACGCCGCCACCGACAGCACCATCCAGGCGCACAGCAGGAACGCCAGGACGCTGACGACCATCCCCGAGGCGCTGTCGACCACCCGGATCGGGCGGAAGTCGACAGCATCGCGCACCGTGCGCCCAGCGAATCCCAGGATCGACTGGCCGATGACCCCCAGGACGAACATCCCGGCCAGCGTGGCCATGGCCTGCAGGAAGGGTGGCCACTCGCGCCCGTCCAGCAGCTGTGGCACCAACCACGCCCCGCACAGGGCCCCGCCGATGAAGCCGGCGAAGGAGGCGGCCGTGGTGATGACCCCCGATCGCCACCCAGCGATCGCGACCACCAGCAGCCCGACGAGCAGCGCGATGTCGACCCAGTTCATGCTCACCAGGAGATCCCGACCTCACGCTCCGTCGGCCAGGGCTGGGACCAGCCCGCGAGGTCGAGCAGGCGGTCGAGCAGGCCAGCCGTGAAGCCCCACACGAGCATGTCCGCGACCTGGAAGCCGGGACCCCGGTAACCCGACGGGTGCACGACCGTGACCCGGTTCGCCGGATCGACCAGGTGCGCCAGCGGGATCCGCTCCGCACGGGCGACCTCCCGGGGATCGGCGGCCCAGACCGGGGCCGGGACGCTCCAGTAGCCGATCACGGGCGTGACGGTGTAGCCGCTGGGCGGCAGCCAGAGGTCGGGCAGGACCCGCGCCACCGTGACTCCAGCGGGTTCCAGACCGGTCTCCTCCTGAGCCTCGCGCAATGCGGCGGCCACCGGACCGTCATCCTCGGGATCGACGCCCCCACCGGGGAACGCCGGCTGGCCGGCGTGCGATCGCATGTCAGCGGCCCGCTCGATGAGCAGCACGTCGGGACCGTGCGGGCCCTCCCCGAACAGGATGAGCACCGCCGAGGACCTCGTCTCCGAGTCCGGCGGCGGGGTGAACCGCGACAGCTCATGTCCGGCGACCCCATCGATGGCTCGCATGAACTCCGCGAACCACTCGGGCGCGGTCGCCAGCCGGTCCTCGCCGGCCGACCCCGAGCTCATCCCCGAACCGTCCTGGCTGCTCATGGTCCGGCCTTGACCAGCTTGGCAGCCTTCACCGGGTCGGTCTGACCCTCCCCGAAGCTGGGGCACAGCTGGGCCAGGGGGCAGGCTCCGCAGGCGGGAGTGCGGGAGTGGCAGACGCGGCGGCCGTGCCAGATCATCCGGTGCGACAGCACCGTCCAGTCCGACTTCGGGAACAAGGACCCGACCTCGGCCTCCACCTTCTCCGGGTCCTCCGCCTCGGTCCACCCGAAGCGCCGGGACAGCCGGCCGAAGTGCGTGTCGACGGTGATCCCCGGCACGCCGAAGGCATTTCCGAGCACGACGTTGGCCGTCTTGCGGCCCACACCGGGAAGCGTGACGAGGTCCTTCAGGCGCCCGGGCACCTCCCCGTCGTAGGCCTCCACCAGGCGTGCGGCCATCCCCTGGAGCGACGCGGACTTCGCCCGGAAGAAGCCGGTGGACTCGATCATCGACTCGAGCTCCGCGCGGTCCGCAGCCGCGAGGTCGGCGGGGGTGGGGTAGGCCGCGAAGACCGTCGGGGTCACCATGTTCACCCGCACGTCGGTGCACTGCGCTGACAGGATCGTGGCGACCAGGAGCTGATAGGGCGTCTGGAAGTCCAGCTCGCAGTGCGCATCGGGGTAGGTCTCACCCAGGATCCGACCCATCCGTCGGGCCCGCCGGACCAGCGCCGTGCGCGTCGCCGGGGGTGCGGGGGTGAGCATGTGGATAGCCTAGGCCCGATCCGTGCAACCCGAGCCTGCTGGAGAGCCATGGCAACCAAGCCCCCGCCGACACCGCCTGAGGTGGATCCGGCCTACTCCGGGCTGACCCTCGACGACCTGCGCGACCTGCGTCGCGAGCTCGGCGACGAGGAGGCCCGGGTGTCCTACTGGCGGCGGATCATCCAGGCGCGCATCGACCTGCTGACCCGGGGCAGCTCCGACGGGGACATCGTCGAGCGACTCACCACCGTCCTGGCCGAGAGCGGTGCCGTACATCGGCGGCTGGCGAACCTGTCGGTCAAGCCCGCAGGGGACATCGAGGCGCTGCCGGACCTGCACGGCCTGTGGACCCGCGTGGTCGACTCCCGGGACACCGAGGCCGTGGCCGGGTTCGTCGAGGAGCTGCGCGCGGTCGAGACCGAGATATCCGCTCTGCGCCGGGAGATCCACACGCGCCTCGATGAGGCCACGGGGCAGCTGATAGCCCGCTACCGGCAGGATCCGACGCTCGCGCTCACCGCGCTGCCCGACATCGGCCTGCGCTAGGCCACTACTGTGTGACTCCTGCGGGGGCAAGTACCGCACGCCCATGGGAGGAGTCACCCGTGCAGGACCGGCTGCGCTCCGCGCCACTGTTCACTGCCCTCGACGACGATGCCGCCGCCGCGATGCGGGCGTCGATGGTTGAGGTGCGCCTGACCAAGGGCGACGTCCTGTTCACCGAGGGCGAGACCGGCGACAAGCTCTTCCTCATCGAGTCCGGCAAGATCAAGCTCGGCCACACGGCCTCCGACGGGCGTGAATCCCTGATCGCCGTGCTCGGGGCCGGGGAGATGCTCGGCGAGCTGTCCCTGTTCGATCCCGGGCCGCGCACCGCCACCGCTGTGGCGGTGACCAAGGCCAAGGTCCTGTCGATGGGACATGAGGCGCTCCTGCCCTGGTTGGTGGGGCGTCCGGACATGGCCGTCGCCCTCCTTGCCTCCCTGGCCCGCCGCCTGCGCCGCACCAACGAGGCGATGGCCGACCTGGTGTTCTCCGACGTCCCCGGGACGGGTGGCCAAGGCGCTGCTCGAGTTGGGCAGCAAGTTCGGCGAGGAGACCCCCGAGGGCCTGCTCGTCAGTCACGACCTGACCCAGGAGGAGCTCGCCCAGCTCGTCGGGGCCTCCCGCGAGACGGTGAACAAGGCGCTGGCGGACTTCTCCCAGCGTGGCTGGATCCTCATCGAGCAGCGCCAGGTGACCCTGCTGGACGTCCCCAGGCTGGAGCAGCGCGCCCGCTAGGAACTCCCGGGGGACGCATCCGCCCCGGGCCGCTACATTGACCCCATGTCTGAACGCATCCGGTGGGAGTACGCCACCGCACCCCTTCTCATCCACGCCACCCAGCAGATCCTCAACAACTGGGGGACGGACGGCTGGGAGCTGGTCCAGGTCGTGCCCGGCCCGAACCCGGAGCAGCTCGTGGCCTACTTCAAGCGCCCGACGGCCTGACATGGGAGCCGTCGAGGAGCGTCTCTCCGCGCTGGGACACACGGTCCCCGACGTGGCACCGCCGGTCGCGGTCTACGTCCCGGCAGTCCAGACGGGCAACCTCGTCTACACGTCCGGGCAGCTGCCCCTGGTATCGGGGGTCCTGATGGGCACCGGGAAGGTCGGGGCCGAGGTCAGCCCGGAGCAGGCCGCACAGATGGCCACGCAGTGCGCCCTGAACGCGATCGCCGCCATCCGCGCGCTCGTCGGCGACCTCGATCGCGTGGTCCGCGTGGTCAAGGTGGTCGGATTCGTGGCCAGCGATCCCGGGTTCAGCGGTCAGCCGGGCGTGGTCAACGGCGCCAGTGAGCTGCTCGGGGCCGCGTTCGGCGAGGCCGGCGTGCACGCCCGATCGGCGGTCGGGGTCGCCGTCCTGCCTCTGGACGCCCCTGTCGAGGTCGAGGTCATCGTGGAGATCGCCTGAATGGTCCTGGAGATGCCGCCCGAGCTGGTGCAGCGGGCCCGGTTGCTGGCGCAGGGGGGTCCCTGGGAGCCCCCTGAGTCCCAGGACGCCGCCACGATCGTCCTCCTGCGCGACGGGGCGGCCGGGCTCGAGGCCCTGCTCATGCGGCGGCCGGACTCCATGGCCTTCGCGCCCGGCATGCACGTGTTCCCCGGGGGCCGGGTGGACCTGGACCAGGACAGCCAGCCCACGATCCAGGGGACTGTGCGCACGGGTGCATGGACCGACCAGGCCTTGGCGCGCGCCCTGATCGTCGCGGGGGTCCGTGAGACGTTCGAGGAGGCCGGGGTCATGCTCGCCGTCGACCGGTCCGGGCGTCCGGCAACCCCCGACGACAGCTGGGCCCGCGACCGACAGGCCAGTGAGACGGCCGGTGGATTCCCGTCGGTGCTGCGGCGCCGCAAGCTGCACATCCAGGCCGACCTGCTGGTCCCGATCGCGCACTGGATCACCCCCGAGGTCGAGACCCGCCGGTTCGACACCCGCTTCCTGGCCGCCGCCCTCCCAGCGGGCCAGGACGTCGACGCGCACGTCACCGAGACCGACTCGGCCCGCTGGATGGCCCCCGGGGATGCCCTGGCCGAGCATCGCAGGGGCGCGCTGGCCATGCTGCCGCCGACTGTCGCGGTCCTGGCCGACCTCGCGGGGCAGCGCTCGGTCGGGGATGCGCTGAACTGGGCGCGCACCCGGGAGGTCGTGCCCTTGATGCCCCGGGCCCAGGTGTCCGGCGAGGACCTGACCTGGGTCCTGGTGCATGCCTACACCGGCGAGGTCCTGTCCGTCGCCGAGCAGCCGGCTGGATCCGAGGAGCGGGGGACGCGCTGATGCGCCCCCTCGGGTCGTCGGGTCCGTGGGACGCCGGACGGATCACAGCGCGCGCCACCGCCGTCCTGGCACCCAACGCCAGCTGGATGACCCTGGACGGGACCAACTCGTGGTTGCTCGTCGAACCGGGCTCCGACCTCGCCGTGGTCGTGGACCCGGGTCCCGACGACCCCGGCCACCTCGCTGCCCTCGGCCGCGCCGCCGAGGAGCTCGACGCCCGGATCGCCCTGATCCTGCTGACCCACGGACATGCCGATCACAGCGCGGGCGCCCGCACCCTGCACGACCTGACTGGCGCCCCGGTGCGCGCGCTGGACCCCGCGCATCGCCTCGCCGACGAGGGGCTGGGCGATGGCGACGTGGTGTCGATCGGGGGCCTCGAGCTGTCCGTGGTCGCGACCCCGGGCCACACCACCGACAGCCTGACGTTCCTCCTCCCCGCCGACGGAGCGCTGCTCACCGGGGACACGGTCCTGGGACGCGGCAGCGCTGTCATAGCCCACCCCGATGGACATCTGGGCGCCTACCTGGCGTCACTGGGACGCTTGGCCGAGCTCGCGGGAAGCACCGGGGCTGGGTGGGTGCTGCCCGGTCATGGTCCGGCCTGCCCGGACCCGGCGGGCCTGCTGGCCGACTACGCCGAGCACCGCCGGGAGCGCCTGGAGCTCGTGTCCGCTGCCATGGCCACCGGCACGACCGAGCCCGATGACCTGCTGGCGGTGGTGTACCCGGAGGTGCCCGACGCGCTGCGCTGGGCGGCCCGGCTGTCGCTGGCCGCACAGGTCGAGTACCTCACCGACCGGGCGCCCGGGCTCACCGCCCAATAGTCTTCGACGGTGACCGCACCCCGGCTGTTCCCCGATGTGCGGCTGCACATCGTCTCGGGCAAGGGCGGGGCGGGCAAGACCACGGTGGCTGCTGCCCTGGCGCTGGCGCTGGCCGCGGAGGGCCGGCGCACGCTGCTGATGGAGGTCGAGGGCCGGCAGGGGATCGCCCAGCTCTTCGACTCCGCTCCCCTGCCGTACGAGGAGCGCCGCGTTGCACGGGCCCCCGATGGTGGCGAGGTGCGCGCCCTCGCGGTGGACCCCGAGGCGGCCCTGCTGGAGTACCTCGAGATGTTCTACAACCTGCGCCGGGCCGGCTCGGCGCTGGCGCGCATCGGCGCCATCGACTTCGCCACGACCATCGCCCCCGGCGTTCGGGACGTCCTGCTCACCGGCAAGGCAGTGGAAGCCGTCAAGCGGACCAAGGACGGCAAGCCGGTGTTCGACGCGGTCGTGATGGACGCCCCCCCGACCGGGCGGATCACGCGGTTCCTCAACGTCAACTCCGAGGTCGCCGGGATCGCACGGATGGGGCCGATCCACAGCCAGGCGAAGTCGGTGATGTCCGTCCTGGCGTCCCCGCGCACCGCCGTGCACCTGGTGACCCTGCTGGAGGAGATGCCCGTCCAGGAGACGATCGACGGGGTGGGTCACCTCCAGGAGGAGGGCCTTCCCGTGGGCGCCGTGATCATCAACTCCGATCGCCAGCCACTGCTGACCGCCGCACAGCGCGCCGACGCCCTGGCCGGGTCGCTGGACCGTGGGGCTCTGGCTGGGGCTGTCCGCTCGGCCGACGTGATCACCTCGCGGGACACGCACACGGTCGAGGAGGTCGTCGAGGCCCTGGTCGACGAGGCACGCGACCACGCCGAGCGGGTGGCCGTCGCCGAACAGGAGCGCTCCACCCTGGCGCAGTTGGACCTGCCCCAGCTGTCCCTGGGCCACATCGCCACCGGGATCGACCTCGGGGCCCTCTACGAGCTGGCTGCCGAGCTGCGAGCCGCCGGCATGGGTCCGGAGCCGCGCCCATGAGCCCAGCGCTGTGGGAGTCGGCCGCGACCCTGGACATCGATGCCCTGCTCGCGGACCCCGGCACGCACATCATCGTCTGCTGCGGCTCCGGCGGGGTGGGCAAGACGACGACAGCGGCCGCGCTCGGGGTGCGAGCCGCGGAGGCGGGTCGACGGACCGTTGTCCTCACGATCGACCCCGCCCGGCGGCTGGCCCAGTCCCTGGGACTGAGCGAACTGGACAACACCCCGGCGCCGATCCCCGGCATCGACCTGTCCGCCGGGGGGTCCCTGGACGCGATGATGCTGGACATGAAGCGGACCTTCGACGAGGTCGTCATCGCCCACAGCGATCCGGTCCGCGCCCAGGCCATCCTGGACAATCCGTTCTACCAGGCGCTGTCGAGCTCGTTCGCCGGGACGCAGGAGTACATGGCGATGGAGAAGCTGGGACAGCTGCACCGCGAGTCCCAGTCCGAGGGCCGGTGGAACCTGATCATCGTGGACACGCCCCCCTCGCGCTCTGCCCTGGACTTCCTCGACGCCCCGATGCGTCTCGGGGCGTTCCTCGACGGACGCCTGATCCGGATCCTGGCGGCGCCCGCCCGCGTGGGGGGTCGGGCCTACATGCGCCTGGTGTCGGCCAGCCTCGGCGTGTTCAGCAACGTCCTGAACAAGATCGTCGGCGCCCAGGTCCTGGCCGATCTGCAGACGTTCGTCGCCTCGGCCGACGCGCTGTTCGGTGGGTTCCGGGAGCGCGCCGAACAGACGTACGCCCTGCTGGCCGCCCGCGGAACGGCGTTCCTCGTGATCGCGGCCCCCGAGCCGGACGCGCTGCGTGAGGCCTCCTACTTCGTCGAGCGCCTCGAGTCCGAGGGAATGCCTCTGGCGGGCCTGGTGCTCAACCGGGTCGCGCCGGTCCGGCTCCCCGAGCTCAGCCCTGACCAGGCCGCCGCCGGCGCCGAGCGGCTGCGGGCCGACGACCCCGCCGCGGACTCGGCCGACGCCCTGACCGCCTCCCTGCTCGAGCTGCACTCCGACCGGATGCGCCAGTCCGAGCGCCAGCACCGCCTCGCCGACCGTTTCGTCGCCGCGAACCCACGGGTGCCGGTGACAGCGGTCACCGCTCTGGCCCAGGACGTCCACGACCTCGAGGGGTTGCGCAAGGTGGGGGACCTGATGGCCGAACGACGCGCGCACTCACTCGGTGGGGGCACCGCCTGACGTGACGTAAAATTGGCCCATGTCCCCACGTGACCGTGCTCGACGCCGCACCGGCGCATGGTCGGTGACCCGGCTGATCGCGCTGGTGGCCGTCGCCGCGCTCGCCGGGATCGTGGTGGCGGGCATGGCCCTTCCGGTGATCGGCCCGGTCGGGGTCCTGGCCCGGGACTCGATCTCCTCGTTCGAGGATCTCCCCCGCGACTTCCGCGAGCCGGCCCTGCCGGTGCGCACTCGCGTGTACGCCGCGGACGGCACCAAGATCGCCACGGTCTTCGAGGAGAATCGCAAGGAAGTCAGCATCGACAGGGTCGCCCCCGTGATGCAGGAGGCCGTGGTCGCGATCGAGGACTCGCGGTTCTACGAGCACAACGGCTTCGACCCGCGCGGGTTCGTGCGCGCCGCGGTCACCAACGTGACTGCCGGAGGCGTCGCCCAGGGTGGGTCCACCCTGACGATGCAGTACGTCAAGAACGTCCTGTTCACCGCCGCCAAGGACGAGGAGGAGCAGGCGGCCGCCAAAGAGGACACGATCACCCGGAAGCTGCGCGAGATCCGCTACGCGATGGCGCTGGAGAAGCGCCTGACCAAGGAGGAGATCCTCGAGCGCTACCTGAACATCAGCTACTACGGCGCACGGGCGTACGGGGTGGAGGCGGCCTCACAGCGGTACTTCTCCAAGAGCGCCAAGGACCTGGAGCTCGTCGAGGCCGCGACCTTGGCCGGGATCGTGCAGCAGCCGTCGCGCTTCGACCCGACCCGTAACCCGCGCCAGTCGCAGAAGCGACGTGACGTCGTGCTCAACCGTATGGCCGAGCTCGGGTACATCACCGTCGAGGAGGCACGGGCCGCGAAGGCCGCCGACATCGAGGACTACCTGAACCCCAAGGTCCAGTACAACGGCTGCACCACGTCGTTCGCCCCCTACTTCTGCGACTACGCCATCCGCCAGGTCACCGAGATGAAGGCCCTCGGGTCGACCCCCGAGGAGCGCGAGTCGGCCTGGAACTCCGGTGGCTACAAGGTCTACACAACCCTGGACATGAAGGCGCAGGAGGCTGCCGACAAGGCCGTGAAGGAGGCCATCCCGCCGAAGGACGAGAGCCGGAAGGCCACCGCGATCGCGATGGTCACGCCTGGCACCGGTGACATCCGGGCCATGGCCCAGAACCGCGTCTGGGGCACCAGCAAGTCGGACAAGAAGTGGTGGGAGACCACGTACAACTACGCGGTCGACCTCGCCGACGGCGGCACGCAGGGCATGCAGGCCGGCTCGACGTTCAAGATCTTCACGATCGTCGCTGCCCTGGAGAAGGGGATCAGCCCCTTCGAAGTCATCAACTCACCGCCGCGCAAGGAGTTCACCGGCTTCGTGGGCTGCAACGGTGCACCCCTGTCGGGCGAGTCGAGCGGTGGCACCGAGCCATGGCCGGTCTCGAACTCCACCTCGTCGGGCAACTTCGACATGTTCCGGGGTGCGGCCTACTCGGTCAACACCTACTTCGCCGAGCTGGAGAAGCGCGCCGGGGTGTGCGAGACGGTGGAGGCGGCCCGGAAGCTGGGCGTCAAGTACGCCGACGGGTACGACCTGAACGAGGTGAAGCCCAGCGGGAAGACCGCTGAGGTGGCGTCCTTCACCCTCGGCTCCACCGAGATCTCCCCGCTGACGCTTGCCAATGCCTACGCCACCGTGGCTGCCCACGGCGTCTACTGCAAGCCGCGCGTCATCACCAAGATCGTCGACCGGGACGGCAAGGAGTTGCCCGTCCCGGCACCGAAGTGTGACCAGGCCATCACCCGCAACGTCGCTGACGGCGCCGCCGCAGTGCTGACCAACGTCGTGGATGGGAACATCTCCGGGCGGACCGGTGGGGCGATGTCCCTGGGCCGCGACACCATCGGGAAGACCGGGACCATCGACAGCCAGGCAGCGGTCTGGTTCGCCGGCTCCACGCCCGACCTGGGTGCGGCTGTCTGGGTGGGCGACCCCCGCGGCGGCTACCGGTACCCCTTGAAGAACCTGACCATCAACGGCCGGTACTACCCAAAGGTGTTCGGCTCGTCGCTGCCCGGGCCCACGTGGAAGAAGGCGATGGAGGGAGCACTGGCCGACAGCGCTCCGGTCCCCATGGAGCTGAAGAACGAGTGGGGCCTGCTGCCCGCTCGCCAGTCCAGTACCCCGTACCAGCGACGCCAGTACGCCGCGCCCGAAGTTCCGTGGTGGCAGCGGACGTTCCCCGGCTTCGGCGACACGAGCCGCGGTCAAGGTCAGGGCCAAGATCAGGGCCAGGGCCAGGGCCAGTAGCCCTCGCCGGTCGTTCAGGCCAGAGCTGCACGGACCATCGAGGCAAGTTGGCCGCCGTCGAAACGACCTGCGACCTGCGGCGTCACGTCCTTCATGACCCGACCCATCGCAGGCATCCCGGTGACACCCTCGTCTGCCAGCCGCGCCACGGCGGCGTCGACCAGTGCGCCGACCTCCTCGGCCGTCAGCGGCTCGGGCAGGTAACGGTCCAGAACGCCGAGCTCGGCCAGCTCCCGGTCGGCGAGTTCCGGTCGTGAGGCGTCGGTGAAGGCCGCGGCGGCCTCCCGACGCTTCTTGGCCTCCTTGGTCAGGACGCCCATGACCTCCGCATCGCTGAGCGTGCGGGACGACTTGCCCGAGACCTCTTCGTTGGTCACTGCGGTCAGGGCCATGCGCAGGGTGGCTGCCGTGAGCTCATCGCGGCTCCGGATGGCGGTGGTCAGGTCGGACTGCAGGGTCTCCTTGAGGGTGGTCATCGTCCCATTGTGCGGGGTTGCCGCGACGGTGTGCCCACAGCCCTGCTCGCGGATGCGGGATCCATCGGCCGCCCCTGCCAGACTTGGCGCATGCCGACAGCCACCCGAGCCTCCGTGGGCGCCCTGGGATCCCTGCTGGCGGTCGGCGTCGCCACCACTGCCTACAGCCTCTGGGAGGCGCGCCAGTACACACTGCGCTCGGCAGAGGTCCGGGTGCGCAGGCCCTCGGTGCGGCCCGCGGATGGCCGGGCGCCGCTGCGCATCCTGCACCTGTCAGACCTGCACCTCTCGCCGCGTGACACCGACCGCATCGACTGGGTCCGCTCCCTGGGCGAGCTCGACGTGGACCTGACCGTGGTGACCGGCGACTTCCACGGCGACGCCCAGGGACCCCGGCTCGCGCTGGAGGCCCTGGCGCCCCTGCTCGATCGACCGGGATTCTTCGTCCGCGGGTCGAACGACTACTACGCCCCCGCCAGGGCGAATCCCGCCAAGTACCTGTCGGGTCCCAGTGAGCTGCGCACGAAGCGGCCCAGGATCGACGTCACGCCCCTCAACGAGGGCCTGGTCGCCGCCGGGTGGAAGGACCTGGACAACGAGACTGCCGAGGTCGCCGTCCGCGGCTGGCGCATCGATGCGCGTGGGGTGGACGACCCGCACATCGGGCGCGACCGGTATGCGGACATCGCCGGCCCGTTCGATCCGGACGCCGACCTCCGGCTCGGGGTCGCCCACGCGCCCTACCGGCGGGTGCTCGATGCCATGGCCGCCGACGGTGCCGATCTGATCATGGCCGGCCACACCCACGGCGGCCAGGTGTGCCTGCCGTGGGTCGGAGCGCTGGTGACCAACTGCGACCTGCCCCGACGGCAGGCCAAGGGCCTGTCGGGATGGGAGGAGTCTGCCCTGCACGTCTCAGCCGGGCTCGGAACGAGCCCCTACACCCCGATCCGCCTGGCGTGCCGGCCGGAGGCGACGGTGCTCACGGTGGTGGCGGGGTAGGGGTTGGGGGCTCCCTTCGCAATCCCGGCGTCACCGCAGGGTATGTGGCGTGGCTCCGTGGGCGCCCGGAAGGGATGGCGGGAGCCGTCGGCCGCTTCGCGGCCTCCTCCCGAACCCCGCCAGGTCCGGGGACATGTGAAGGGCCCCGGGGACAAGCCCCGGGGCCCTTCACATGAGTCGGGATGGCGGGATTCGAACCCACGACCTCTTCGTCCCGAACGAAGCGCGCTACCAAGCTGCGCCACATCCCGATTGCGCGACCGATTCTAGCCGCACGCTGACCCCCAGCCCAAACCGCCGCTGAGGCGCGGGGGACCGGGGTGTCAGGCGCGCTCAGCCAGCAGAGCCGCGATCTGCACGGCGTTGAGGGCAGCTCCCTTGCGCAGGTTGTCATTGGACAGGAAAAGGGCCAGTCCACGCCCATCCGGGACACCCGGGTCCTGGCGCAGGCGTCCCACGTAGGTCGGATCAGCGCCCGCTGCCTGCAGCGGGGTGGGCACATCCGACCAGGCAACGCCCGGGGCGCCCTCCAGCAGCTCGCGGGCCCGTTCCACCGACAGCGGCCGATCGAACTCGGCGTTGATGCTCAGGCTGTGGCCGGTGAAGACCGGCACGCGTACGCACGTGCCGGAGACCGCGAGGTCCGGGATCCCGAGGATCTTGCGGGACTCGTTGCGCAGCTTCTGCTCCTCGTCGGTCTCGCCAGAGCCGTCGGCCACGATGCTGCCGGCCAACGGGATCACGTCGAAGGCGATGGGAGCGACGTACTTCGTCGGCGCCGGCAGGGTGACCGCGGATCCGTCGTGGGTCAACGCCGTCATGTCCTGGGTCACGGCTGCCCGGACCTGTCCCGCGAGCTCCTCGACCCCGGCCAGCCCACTGCCGGAGACCGCCTGGTACGTGCTCACCACGAGTCGGCGCAGGCCTGCCTCGGCGTGCAGCGGAGCGAGCACGGGCATCGCGGCCATCGTGGTGCAGTTCGGGTTGGCCACGATCCCCTTCGGGATGCTGGTCAGCGCATGGCCGTTGACCTCGGACACGACCAGGGGGACGTCGGGGTCCATCCGCCAGGCCGAGGAGTTGTCGATGACGATCGCACCCGCCGCTGCGAACACCGGCGCGAGCGCCTTGGAGGTCGAGCCCCCGGCCGAGAACAGCGCGATGTCGATCCCGGACGGGTCGGCGGTCGCCGCATCCTCGACCACGATCTCGGTGCCCCGCCAGGGCAGGGTCGTCCCGGCTGAGCGCGCACTGGCGAAGTACCGCACTGCGCCCACGTCGATCCCGGACTCGTCGAGCAGGCGGCGCATGACGCCCCCGACCTGGCCGGTGGCCCCCACGACCGCAACCGTCACGCTCATCGTCCCGTCCCTCCGTAGACGACGGCCTCGCCGTCGGCATCCAGCCCGAAGGCCGTGTGCAGCGCCCGGACAGCCCCTGTGGCGGTGTCCTGGTTGGTCACGACCGAGATCCGGATCTCCGACGTGCTGATCATGGTGATGTTGATCCCGGCATCGGCCAGGGCCTTGAAGAAGGTGGCCGAGACCCCTGGGTGGGAGCGCATCCCAGCTCCGATGAGCGACACCTTGGCGATCCCGTCGTCGTAGGCCAGGTCCTCGAACCCGATGGTCTCCTGCTCACGGCGCAGCGCTGCGATCGCGTCTCCTCGGGAGGCGAGCGGGCACGTGAAGGTCACGTCGGTGCGCCCTGACTCCCCCAGGGACACGTTCTGGACGATCATGTCGACGTTGACCCCGGCGTCCGCGACGGCCTGGAAGATCTGCGCCGCCTCTCCGGGACGGTCGGGGACGCCGATGACGGTGATCTTGCAGTCGTTGAGGTCATGGGCGACCCCCGCGATGATCGGTTGCTCCACAATCGCCCCTTCGCCGTGGTGGACCGCCGCAGGCAGCGGATCGTTCAAGTTCAGGACCCAGGTGCCCTCCTTGTCCGAGAACGAGGAGCGCACATGGATCGGCATGCTGGCCCGGCGCGCATACTCCACGCAGCGCAGGTGCAGGACCTTGGCGCCCGCGGCGGCCAGCTCGAGCATCTCCTCATAGCTGATCCGGGGCACCTGGCGCGCGGCCGGGACGACGCGAGGGTCGGCGGAGAACACGCCGTCGACGTCGGTGTAGATCTCGCAGACGTCGGCCTCCAGGGCGACCGCCAGGGCCACCGCCGTGGTGTCCGAGCCGCCCCGCCCCAGAGTCGTGATGTCCTTGCTGTCGTAGGACACCCCCTGGAAACCGGCCACGATCGGGATCGCCCCATCGGTGATCGCGTGCCGGATGCGGCCCGGCGTGACGTCGATGATCCGGGCAGCGCCGTGCGCCGAGTCCGTGATCAGCCCGGCCTGGGAGCCGGTGTAGGACCGGCCCTCCTCGCCGAGATCGTGGATGGCCATGGCCAGCACCGCCATCGAGATGCGCTCCCCGGCCGTCAGAAGCATGTCGAGCTCGCGGCCCGGGGGGTTCGGGCTGACCTCGTTGGCCAGGTCGAGCAGCTCGTCAGTGGAGTCACCCATCGCCGACACCACCACGACGACGTCGTTGCCCGCGCGCTTGGTGTCCACGATGCGCTTGGCAACACGGCGCACGCTGGCGGCATCAGCGACGGAGGATCCCCCGTACTTCTGGACGATCAGGGCCATGCTTGAGCGCTCCCGGTGGTGGTCTTGGGCGTTCCGGCACCCAATTCTAGGGGGTCACCGCCTGGCCTCGCCCTGATCGCCCGTCCTGGGACCCGCGGGCCGACGCGACGGAACCACCGTGTCGGCGTCCTACCGGTCGGACTCGCCGGCCACCTCGAGGGGCGCACCGGAGCGGACATGGGACACCAGGGACCTCAGGGCACGCAGGGCCATCGCCCCTGAGTCGCCCCAGGAGCTCAGGTAGGTCGTCTGCCACCACCACAGCGCCTCCAGGGTGCGCCCGGCTGTGTGGTGGGCAAGTCCGTGGAGCAGGTCGGACACGATGGCGGAGAGGTCGTCTGAGAGCCGGCCGGCGACCAGCTCGGGACTGGCATAGGGATCGAACACCTCGATGTAGGAATCCACCGGAGCCAGCCGCTCAGCCAGGGCTGCCCGCAGGCGGTCGACGTCGGGTTCCACGCCCGCATCCGGCTCGAAGCGCCCTTCGGGGACGACATCGTCGATGGCGCCGAGCCGCGCCCCCATGGCCAGCACGTCGGAGACCTCGAGCAGGAGGATCGCGATCGCATGGTCCTCGCCGATTCCGGCAGCCACCGCCTCGGTGGCCTGCACGAACCGGGCCGAGGCCTCGGCAAGCCCGTCAGCCAGGGTGACCAGGTCATCCTCCACCGGGGTGGCGGGCGTGGTGAGCACCGCCATCGCGCCCTCCATGGGCGCCTCATCGACACTCATCCCTGCCCTCCGATCCGTCGTCGTCCCTCGAATGCCCGACCGAGGGTCACCTCGTCGGCGAACTCGAGGTCGCCCCCTACCGGTAGTCCACTGGCCAACCGTGACACGGCCAGGCCGAGCGTGCTCATCAGGCGCGCCAGATAGGTGGCTGTGGCCTCGCCCTCCAGGTTCGGATCCGTGGCCAGGATCACCTCGACCACGGACCCGTCGGCCAGGCGAGCCATCAGCTCCCGGATGCGCAGGTCGTCGGGCCCGATGCCCTCCATCGGGCTGATTGCGCCACCGAGCACGTGATAACGACCGCGGAACTCGCGGGTCCGCTCGATGGCGACGACGTCCTTGCTCTCCTCGACGACACAGAGAAGCGACGGGTCGCGCCGGGGGTCCCGGCAGATCCCGCACGTCTGCTCCTCGGAGACGTTGCCGCAGATCTCGCAGAACTGGACCTTCTCCCGCAGCGTCAGCAGGGCCTCAGCGAGGTCCGCGACCTCCTGCGGGTCGGCCTTGAGCAGGTGGAAGGCGATCCGCTGGGCCCCCTTGGGCCCGATCCCGGGCAGGCGACTGAGACCGTCGATGACGTCCTGGATGATGCCCTCGTACATGCCCAGCCCCTAGGAGTGGTCGATCTCACCGATGGGCCGGGCGCCGAGCTCCCGGGTGATCAGGGCCAAGCCGTGCGCTCCACCGGGATCGAGGTCCGGGTCGTCGGGACTGGGCTCATCGGCGACATCGGCAGCAGCAGGGGAGGCGCCCGCCTCACGGACGACATCGGCGGGGCGGGCCGGTGGTTGGGATGCCGGCGCCGAGGCACCCGCGGATGCGGCCGCGTCAGCCGCTCCGGGGACGGCGTTCGCGGCCGGCGCTCGCGTGGAGGCGGTGGCGCCGCTCACCCCGGCCCCGGGCAGGGCGGGCCGCGCAGGCTCAGGGTCATGCAGGACATCGATCGTGAGGTCCAGGGCCAGGACATCGATGATGGCCTGGCGCAACCGCTCGTCGTGGCCGCGTTGGGCGATTGCCCGGACATTCCCCGGCTCGGCGACTGCCACCGCCAGGGCACCGTTGGTGCAGGAGACGGGGGTGGCAGCGTGGAAGGCGGTCCAGGCGACCCGGCTCGAGGCCGCCAGCCGCTCGAGGATGGCCGGCCACGAATCCCGGATCCTGGTGATCGTGGTGTCATCACCCGGCGCGGCGGACGGGGCCTTGGGCGCATCCACCCGCGGCGCGCCAGTATCGGAGGGCTCGGGCCCGGTCGCGGTTGGCGCGGCTCCTGCCGGCGCGGAGGTCTCACCCTCCCCGGGATCGGCCGGTACGCCGATGTCTGCGGCGGGCGCTTCAGCTGCCTCCGAGGGCACCCGGGGCGAAGCCATCGGCGCACCAGCATCGCGTCGCAACTCCGGGCGACGGGGCGGCGCGGCAGGACCTCCGGACGACGCCACCGGACGCGCAGGAGCACTGGCGGGTGCGGCCGCCGGCTGGGGACGTGGGTCGCTGGGATCAGCGCCTCCGGCATCAGCCGGTGCCGTCCGGCCCGCGTCCGTCGCCTGCGCCGGGCGCCGCCGGGAGGCCCCCGTCTGATCGGGCGCCGCGCTCGAATCCGCGGCAGGCGCAACCGTCGCGCCCACGCGCTCAAGTCGGTCCAGCCGGGCCAGGACCGAGCTGAGATCATCCCCGGGGCCGGGCAGGGCCAGTCGGGCGCAGAGCAGCTCGAGCTGCAGCCGCGGGGCCGTCGCCCCCTTGATCTGGCCGAGTCCGGCGCTGACCAGGTCTGCGGCCCGCGACAGCTCGGCAAGTCCCAGGGACTGGGCCTGGGCCACCATGCGCTGGCCCTCGTCGTCGGGGACGTCGATGAGTCCCTTGGACAGGGCCTCGTGGTCGGCCCGTAGGACGATCAGGTCGCGCAACCGGTCCAGGATGTCGGTGACGAAGCGGCGCGGGTCGTGACCGGCGGAGATCACGACGTCCACGATGCCGAACATGGCGGCCGCGGACCCGGCGGACAGGGCGGCCACGAACTCGTCGATGAGGCTGGTGTCGGTCAGGCCCAGGGCGGAGACGGCGTCGGCATAGGTCAGGCCCTCAGGACCGGCCCCAGCGAGCAGCTGACCCAGGACCGACAGGCTGTCGCGGACGCTGCCCGCGCCGGCCCGGGCGACGACCGCCAGCGCGGGGGCCTCTGCGGGGACACCCTCGGAGCGGCACACCGCGCCGAGGTGGTCGGCCAGGGTCCGTGCCGGGACGAGCCGGAAGCCGTAGTGGAACGTTCGCGAACGGATCGTCGGGATGATCTTGTCCGGCTCGGTTGTGGCGAAGATGAAGCGCAGGTGCGGCGGGGGCTCCTCGACCAGCTTGAGCAGGGCGTTGGCCGCCTCATTGGTGAGCTGGTGGGCCTCGTCGATGATGTAGATCTTGAACCGACTGGCCGCCGGGGCGTAGATGGCCTTCTCGCGCAGGTCCCGGGCGTCGTCGATGCCGCGATGCGTGGCGGCATCGAGCTCGACCACGTCCATCGAACCGGGGCCATTGGGGGCCAGCTCCACACAGCTGCGGCACTCACCACACGGGTTGGCGGTCGGCCCCTGCTCGCAGTTCAGCGACCGGGCCAGGATGCGGGCGGTCGACGTCTTGCCGCACCCGCGCGGACCCGAGAACAGGTACGCGTGGTGGGTACGGCCGGACTCCAGGGCGCGCGCGAGCGGCTCGGTCACGTGCTCCTGGCCGATCACCTCGGCCAGCGAGCCCGGCCGGTAGGTCCGGTAGAGCGCCAGTGCCACGTCGCTCACCCTAACGGTGCCTGCCGACAACACGGGACAACTGCCTGGGCCGCCGGCTGGCGACGGCGGCGGTACTCCACAATCCCCAAGTCATCCACAGCTGGGGATAAGTCACATGGCTGTAACTACGCCTGTGTAACTCGCGCCATGGCCTGTGAACGGACCTACATCGCCCCACCGGCGGCCGCGGGGGCCGTCGGGTCCATGCCGCCACCCGCGCCGGTCTCACGGGCCAGGTAGTCCTCGAGCAGCATCACGTTGTCGCCGACGCGACGGCCCACCTGCAGGAGCGTCGAGATGGACGCAACCTCCTCGACCTGCTCCTTGAGGAACCAGTGCATGAACTGCTCACCGAGGTAGTCCGACTCGGCCCGCGCCAACGCGATCAGGGCCTCGAACTGGGAGGTCACCAGGCGCTCCTGGGCCAGGGCGAGCTCCAGGGGCTCGACCACCGACGCGAACTCGTTGCGCACCTCGGGCACCCCGGGGATCACAACCTGGGCCTCACGGTCCATCAGGTACTGCACGATCATCATCGCGTGGTTGCGCTCCTCGACAGCTTGCGCGTAGAAGTGCGCCGCGAGCTGGGGCAGGGCCTGCTGGTCGTACCAGACCGCGATGGCGACGTACTGCTGGGACGCGAAGAACTCGTGACCGATCTGGTCGGTGAGAAGGTCGTGGACGGGGCTCATGACGGACTCCTGGAGCAGCGACGGGTGATGGCCGTGGGTCCCACGCCAACGCCGCCAAGCCTACGCGGGCCACGGGTGCGTCGCAGGGCCGTGACGCACCAGGGCCCGGACCCTGAGGGGGCCCGGGCCGGTTCGACCCGATGGGTCTGTGCTCCCAGATGCGGCGGTGGCGGTGGGATTCGAACCCACGGTGGGCTCATCACCCACACACGATTTCGAGTCGTGCTCCTTTGGCCGCTCGGACACGCCACCGCGGAGAATTCTACGGGCGGTGGGACCCCCGGCGGAAATCGCACTCGTACCCTTGGCCCCGTGCCCGTCGGACCCCACCCCCTGCCCTGGCCCGACGACCCCCGCCTCGACCCGGAGCTGCTGGCTCACGGCGACGCCCGGAACGTCGTGGATGCCTATCGGTACTGGACGGTCGAGGCGATCGTGGCCGACCTCGACACCCGGCGCTCCCCGCTGCACGTGGCCATCGAGAACATCGAGCACGACCTGAACATCGGCTCGATCGTGCGCACCGCCAACGCATTCAACGTCGCGGGCGTGCACGTCGTCGGCCGGCGCCGCTGGAACCGGCGCGGGGCGATGGTCACCGATGCCTACCTGAGCATCACCCACCACCCTGATCCCGAGGACCTCCAGGACTGGGCGCGGGCACACGACCTGCCGATCCTGGCCATCGACGTGGTGCCCGGGGCCATCCCGATCGACGAGTACGAGATGCCGCGCGGGTGCGTCCTGCTGTTCGGCCAGGAGGGGCCCGGGCTCAGCCCACAGGCCATCGCAGGCTCCGATGTGGTGCTGTCCATCAGCCAGTACGGATCCACCCGATCGATCAATGTGGCGGCCGCCGCAGCCATCGCCATGCACTGCTGGGCCCGGACGCATCTGGGCCGGGCCAGTCACGGGGCGGGGTAACCTTGTGAGGTGAGCCTGAGCCTGTCCGTCGCGTCGGCGGTCCCCACGATCGTGAGCACCCTGGGCCCCGACTGGCTGGACCCGCAGAACCTCGACCGGTTCGGCACAGCCGCCTTCTGGATCGCCCTGGGGATCATCTTCGCCGAGTGCGGGCTGCTCATCGGCTTCTTCCTGCCGGGGGACTCGCTGCTGTTCATGGTGGGCCTGTTCATCGCCAGCGGCGTGATCGACATCCCCATCCAGGTCGCGTGCGTCCTGCTGTCCATCGCGGCTGTCGCGGGCAACCTCACGGGCTACTGGATCGGGTACCGCGCCGGACCGCCGCTGTTCAACCGGCCGGAGTCGCGATTCTTCCGCCAGGAGTACGTCGACAAGACCCACTCGTTCTTCGACAAGTACGGGTCACGGGCGATCGTGCTGGCCCGGTTCGTGCCGATCGTGCGGACGTTCATCACGGCCATGGCCGGGGTCGGGCGGATGGACCTGCGCACCTACGCCCTGTACTCGACCATCGGCGGAGTCGTGTGGGCCACGGGCGTGACCCTGCTCGGCTACTACCTCGGCGGTATCCCGTTCGTGAAGGACCACATCGAGCTGATCCTCATCGGGATCGTCGCGCTGTCGATCATCCCCATCGGGTTCGAGACCTTCCGGCACCGCCGCGAATCGAAGGCAGCGCAGGCTGCCGCCCCAGAGCCTGCGTCCTGACGTCGGCCCGCGCCGTGCGGCGCTGCGTTCCGCATCCCCGCGCAGGACCTAGGGTTGTTGACGTGACTGACGCGCGTGAGCAACTCCTCGACCAGATCCGGACCAAGGCCGTCGTGCACGGCCGGGTCGTGCTGTCCTCGGGACGGGAGGCCGACTACTACGTCGACCTGCGACGGGTGACCCTGGACGGGCACGCCGCCCCTCTCGTGGGCGAGGTCATGCTCGACCTGACCTCGGACCTGTCCTACGACGCGGTCGGCGGGCTGACCCTCGGGGCCGACCCGGTCGCCACCGCCATGCTGCACGCCGCGGCGGCCCGTGGCCAGCAGTTGGATGCCTTCGTGGTGCGCAAGGCGGAGAAGGCCCACGGGCTGCAGCGGCGGATCGAGGGCCCCGACGTCGCGGGCAGGCGCGTGCTGGCCGTGGAGGACACCTCCACGACCGGCGGGTCGGTGATGACCGCCGTCGAGGCACTGCGGGAGGCCGGTGCCGAGGTGGTGGGGGTGGCCGTGATCGTCGAGCGCGGCGCCGCCGGCATGATCGCCGAGGCGGGACTGGAGTACCGGGCCGCCTACCAGTTGGCCGACCTGGGCCTCGACTGACATGACCGGCGTCACGGTCGTCCTGTGCCCGACCCTCGACCCGGGCGCGCCCGACGGGCCGCGCCGCGAGCTCGCGGGCGTCCTCGCCGGGTGGGGCATCCCCGTGGTGATCCCGCACATGCAGCCCCGCCAGGGCGCGGAGGCGACCGACGAGCGCCTGGGGATCGCGGCGTGGGTGGCCGACCAGGCCATCGCCATCACGGCGGCGCAGGTGGAGGGCCCGCTGATCCTGGTCAGCTCCGGGGAGGCAAACCGGGCCGTCCCGGCGCTGGGGTTCTCCCAACGGGCCTCACGCCGCAGCGTCGTGGCCTACGTGCTGGTCGATGGACCCCTGCCCGACCCCAGCCGGGCGGGAACTGACTGGCCGGACGCCCCTGTGGTCCACGTGACCAGCCCGGACGCCGACGGCGCTCCGGCAGCCGCGGCACGTCTGCGCGGCTGGTCGACCGTCGAGGGCGATCCGATCGCGGCCGTGACCGCCATCGCCAAGGGCTGGCCCGACTCGATGCCCTGACCGGCTCGGGGCACACTGGGCCCATGACTGCATGCATCACAGGCGCCACCGCCGGGATAGGCCTGGCCTTCGCTGAGGAGCTGGCCGCCGAAGGATCGGACCTCGTCCTCGTCGCCCGTGACACCGAGCGGCTCGAGGTGCTGGCCGCGCGGCTCGCGACCGAGCACGGCATTGCCGCGGAGGTCCTCGCCGCCGACCTGGCCACCGACGCCGGATGCAGGGCAGTGATGGACCGGCTGGCCGACACCTCAGATCCCATCGACGTCCTGGTGAACAACGCAGGGTTCGGCGTCAACCAGGGCTTCGTCGGTGGCGACCTGCCCGATGAGGAACGACTGCTCGATGTCCTGGTCCGAGCCACGTTGCGGCTGACCCATGCCGCCCTTCCGGGCATGGTGCTACGCGGACGCGGAATCGTGATCAACGTGTCCAGCGTGGCCGGATGGGTGCCGATGGGCACCTACGCAGCGGCGAAGTCCTGGGTCACCGTCTTCACCGAGGGTCTCGGAGCGGAGTTGTCCGGGACCGGGGTGAGCGCCACGGCAGTCTGCCCGGGGTTCACCCACACGGAGTTCCACGAGCGGGCGGACATGGACATGGTGTTCCTCCCGGAATGGGCGTGGCTGGACGCTCGCCGGGTCGCCCGAGACGGGCTGCGGGATGCACGTGCAGGACGTGCCGTCAGCGTCCCGTCCAAGCGCTACGGCACCCTGGCGCTCGTCGCCCAGTACACCCCGCGACCCCTCCTGCGCCGGACGGGCAACCGGATCGCTCAGTCCCGCGCCGGACGCAGGTGACCGAGGTGTACCAGCGACACCAGAACGCTGGGGTGGGTCAGTGACCCACCCACTCGTGCGGCGGATGCAGCCTCATCGCCGCAGCATCTTCGGCGAGATGTCGGCCCTGGCAGGGTCGGTTGGGGCGATCAACCTGGGCCAGGGGTTCCCGGACACCGACGGCCCCGTACTCGTGCGCGACGCTGCCCTGGCGGCCATCGCCGAGGGTCGAGGTGCGCAGTACCCACCCGCGCACGGGCTGCCCGAGCTCCGGAGCGCGATCTGCACGCACCAGGAGGCGTGGTACGGACTGTCGTGGGATCCGGCGACCGACGTGGTGGTGACCACCGGGGCCTCGGAGGCCATCGTCGCCACTGTGCTCGCATTCGTGGAGCCCGGTGACGAGGTGCTGGTCCTCGAGCCCTGGTTCGACCTGTACGCCGCGGCCATCGATCTCGCCGGCGGGGTCCGCGTGAGTGTCCCACCTGTCCCTGGGACATTTCGCCCGGACCCGACGGCGCTCCGGGCCCGGATCACCTCCCGGAGCCGGATGCTGATCGTCAACTCGCCGCACAACCCCACCGGCGCCGTCCTCACCGGCGCGGAGGTGGCCGCGATCGCACGGGAGGCGATCGCCGCGGACCTGGTGGTCCTGTCCGACGAGGCCTACGAGCACCTGTGGTTCGACGGTCACCCGCACATCCCCATCGCAACGGTGCCCGGCATGGCCGAGCGGACCATCACCGTGGGCTCGGCGGGCAAGAGCCTGTCGTTCACGGGGTGGAAGGTGGGCTGGGCCACCGGCCCCGCGGACCTCATCGGCGCTGTCCGCGTCATCCGCCAGCACCTGAGCTATGTGTCCGGTGGTCCGTTCCAGTGGGCGGTGGCCGAGGGCCTGACGGCGCTGCCGGCAGAGCACTGGGACACCTTCCGAGGCACGCTGGCCCATCAGCGCGACCTGCTCACCGACGGGCTGTCCGGGCTCGGGCTCGAGGTGCTGCCCAGCGAGGGCACCTACTTCCTGCTCACCGATGTCACGCCCGTGGGCTATGACAGCGGCGAGCAGTTCTGCGCGGAGCTCCCGGGGCGGGCAGGCGTGGTCGCGATCCCGGTGGCCCCCTTCTGCGACGACCTGTCCGTGGGACAGTCCTGGGTCAGATGGGCGTTCTGCAAGCGGCCCGAGGTCCTGCACGAGGCCGTGGACCGACTCCGGTCGGCCTTGGGGTGAGGCCTCGGCCCCACGGGCGCGCTGCCCTGGTGCTCGCACCCGGGACTCAGGGGGCGGCGGTCGCGCCCACCACCGGGGCCAGGCCATCAGCGCGCTGCACGGCCCCGGGGTCACCGCACCGCGCCAGCCAGTTGGCCAGCATCAGGTGCCCTCCCTCGGTGAGCACGGACTCGGGATGGAACTGAACGCCCTCGATGTCGAACTCGCGGTGGCGCAGGGCCATCACGACCCCGGAGTCCGTCCAGCCCGTGATCTCCAGAGCCTCCGGGAAGGACGGGCGCTCCACCGCCAGCGAGTGGTAGCGCGTGGCCCGGAATGGGTCCGGCAACCCTGCCAGCACGCCGACACCCATGTGGTGGACCATCGAGGTCTTGCCGTGCAGCAGCTCCGGGGCACGGGAGACGACCCCGCCGAACACCGCTCCGATGGCCTGGTGGCCCAGGCAGACCCCGAAGAGCGGGACCTTCCCGGCACAGGCACTGACCATGTCCATGCACACCCCGGCATCGTGGGGGTCCCCCGGACCCGGGGACAGCAGGACGCCGTCGTAGCGCTCGGCATCACCCACGGACACCTCGTCGTTGCGCTGGACCTCGACCTCGGCTCCCAGCTGAGCAAGGTACTGGGCCAGGTTGAAGACGAAGGAGTCGTAGTTGTCCACGATCAGGATGCGTGCAGTCACGATCCCATTGTCGCGGGTACCGTAGTCACGTGCACTCCCCCCTCGGCGAGCCCGACCCCGGATCCGTGGATCCGGCGCGTCCGGCCCCGGCCGCGACCGAGGTCCTGGACCCCGCGGCAGGCGCCGCACCAACGGGACAGCGGCACGTGCCTGCCCGCCGTCGACGCAGGGTGCGCTGGCCCGATCTTGTCGCCGGCGGGGTGTTCGCCATCGCAGGGGCCATGTTCATCGCCAGTGCGACCGCATCCGAGGACGGAATCCTGCGGCTGGACCGCACCGGGGGACTCCACGATGCCATCGCCGACCGCGCTGAGCAGAACGGCGCCCTCCAGGGCGATGTCGACCGGCTGACCACCGAGCTCGCCGCCCTGCAGTCCCAGAGTGATCCGGGGATCGCCCTCGAGCGCACGAACGAGCAGATCGCCGAGTTGGCCCCCGTGGTGGGACTGACCGAGGTTGTGGGGCCCGGTGTCACAGTGACACTCGACGACGCGGACGCGCCCGACCCTCTGCCTGACGGGTTGACCGGCGATGACTACATCGTCCACCAGCAGGACGTCCAGGGCGTCGTGAACGCCCTCTGGCGCGGGGGAGCCTCGGGGGTCACTGTCATGGGACAGCGGTTGATCAGCACCAGCTCGGTGCGCTGCGTGGGGAACACCGTGATCCTGCAGGGGCAGGTCTACTCGCCGCCCTTCGTCATCGCCGGGGTTGGGGACCTGGACCGGATGACCCAGGCGCTCGAGGAGGACGAGTCGGTGCAGTTCTTCCGACAGTGGGCGGGGGTGGTGGGGATGCGCTACGAGCAGAAGGCCTCGCGTGAGCTGGTCCTGCCGGCCTACACGGGCCCGCTGTCGACCAACGATGCCCAGGTGGTCCGATGACCGCCCCCCAGACTGAGGAGGCCACTCGCAGGCCCCCCTCGCGCGCCTGGTCCGCCGTGGGCGTCCTCGGCGAGCTGCTCATCACCGTGGGCGTCCTGTTGCTGCTGTTCGTCGCGTATCAGCTGATGTGGACGAACGTCACTGCGCAGAGGGCCTCCGACCAGATCGCCACCGATCTGCAGGACTCGTGGGCGATTCCGGCCACAGATGGGTCCAGCGACCCGGGCGACCCGGACGACCCGGGCGAGGATCCCCAGGCTCGGCCGGAGATCGGCGATGCGTTCGCCCTGATGTACATCCCGCGCCTGAGTGACAAGGTCTGGGGGATGCCGGTCCTGGAGAGTGTGGGGCTCCCTGACCTGGCGCGGGGGATCGGGCACTACCCGACGACCCAGCTGCCGGGCGAGAAGGGCAACTTCGCCGTCGCCGCCCACCGTGCAACCAACGGCGAGCCGTTCCGGGACATCGACCAGCTGCGCGTGGGCGACAAGGTCTTCGTCGAGACCCAGGACTCGTGGTTCGAGTACACGCTGCGGCGCGACCAGATCGTGGCCCCGACGGACACCTGGGTCATCGATCCGGTTCCCGGCGACCCAGGCGCCAGTCCCATCGACCGCTTGATCACGCTGACCACGTGCAACCCACGCTGGGGTCACACGACCAGGTGGGTGTGGTGGGGCGACCTCACCACGAGTTACGACAAGGCCGACGGGGAGATCCCCCCGGAGATCGAGGCGGGCCGGTAGATGTACGGCTGGATCTGGAACCATCTGCCCGGGCCCACGGCCGTTCGGGCGCTCATCTGCGCGCTTGCCTTCGCAGGGCTCGTCCTCGTGCTCTTCACCTGGGTCTTCCCGTGGCTCGAGCCACGGTTGCCCTTCACCGACGTGACCGTTGAGGGATGGTCGTCCACAGGGTTATCCACACCTGGGGATAGAACTACATCGGTGTAATTCGTAGTCTTCTGGTGCTCGTACAGTCACTGTGCGTAGAACTGAGCTCATGCGCGGTCCCTCGAGCGCCTCAGCGAGGCAGGTGACGGAACGTGACCCGCGTCACCGGAATCCGCTCTCCATCCGGCGAATTGGGGTGATTTATCCCGGTCAACGCCACTTCGTGGACAATCCGAACCCGACCATGATCAGTCCGAACCCGATCACCATGTTCCAGCGCCCCAGGGAGGACATGACCGGCATCCCCGGAGCGATGTAGTACGCAACTATCCACAGCAGGCCGAGGATGAAGCACCCGAGCATGACGGGCACCAGCCAGCGGGGGGAGGTGGTGGGGACGTCCTTCTTGGGGGCCGCCGGCGCAGGACGCGGCTTGGGCGTTCCCCGGCCCTTGGACTCCGGCATGTCTTCCTCTCTGACCACCACGGCACGCTCGACGCCACCTCACGCGGCGACAGGGCCGCATCGTACCCCGGGTCCTCAGCCGAGCAACGCGGGGACCATGTCCTGGATCTGACCGGTCCGGACGACGGTCAGCAGGATGAGCCCCACCAGGACCGCACCGGAGGCCGCGGCCTGGCGGCCGACCTGGGTCCGAGCCTGCTGGCCGCGGCCGGTGGTGAGCACCAGCGCCACGAGGGCACCGGTCACCGCCCCGCCGAGGTGCGCCCGCCAGTCGACCCCACCGAGGAAGAACCCCAGCGCGATGTTGATCCCCAGGAGGACCATGATCTGGGTCACGTCGCGCTCGAGCCGACGTCCGACGACGATCCAGGCGGTCATCAGGCCGAAGATGGCACCACTGGCCCCCACGGACAACGTGTTGACCGGGGAGAACCAGTACGAGGCGACTGAGCCGCCGATTCCGGAGAGCATGTACAGGGTCAGGTAGCGGCCGTGTCCCAGGACACGCTCGAGCGGCGGGCCGAGGACGTAGAGCACGTACATGTTGAAGCCGATGTGCAACCAGCCCGCATGCAGGAAGATCGAGGAGACCAGCCGGAACCACTGGTCGTCCAGGGCGATGGCCAGCGGCTGCATCCCCCACCGGGCCAGTCCACCGGCCAGGTCGAGCAACGTGATCGTGACGAAGAGGAAGGCGCAGACGCCCATCAGCGACACGGTGACCCCACCATCGCGGGTGAGCTTCCCGCCGAACACCGTCCGCGAGGTGGGTATCGAGGCCGCCCCCGCCCGAACGCACTCAGGGCACTGGTAGCCAACAGCAGCAGCCGTCATGCACTCCGGGCAGATCGGGCGACCGCACCGGGTGCACTGGATCCAGGTCTCCCGATCCGGATGCACATAGCAGACAGGCGCGGGCGGAGCGGCCTCCGCCGGCAGGCCGTAGCTCACTGCTCGATGGTCACCGAGGTGATGACGACGTCCGTCACAGGACGGTCACCGGGACCCACCGGTGTCGTGGCGATCGCGTCGACGACGTCGCGGCTCGGCTGGTCCGCCACCTCGCCGAAGATCGTGTGCTTGCGGTTCAGGTGCGGCGTCTTTCCCACCGTGATGAAGAACTGACTGCCGTTGGTACCGGGTCCCGCGTTGGCCATCGCCAGCAGGTAGGACCGATCGAAGACCAGCTCCGGGTGGAACTCATCACCGAACCGGTATCCGGGTCCGCCACGACCGGTCCCCGTCGGGTCCCCGCCCTGGATCATGAAGCCGCGGATCACCCGGTGGAAGATCACGTCGGTGTACAGGGGGCCCTCGCCGGGACGGCCGGTCCGAGGATCGGTCCATTCGAGTGTCCCGTCGGACAGCCCCACGAAGTTCTTCACCGTCTTCGGGGCATGGTTGTCGAAGAGGGTGATTCGGATGTCACCGAGGGACGTGTGCAGGACGGCTGTTGTCATGCCGGGAATCCTGCCACAGGTCACGGAGGTGGGCAGGGTCGGGTTGAGGGGGGTGGGGTCGGGCGCTGGGGCCAGTGGTGGCGCTGTCGGTGTGGACGCGCCGTGGTGGCAACGGCGGTGTTGGGCTGGGCGAGAGGAATCGTCACCAGGAGACGAGGGGAGCCGTCGATCGCCTTTGGCGATCTCCTCCCAAGTCCCCGCTCTACTTCCCCGCACAATGCGATGGACCCCGGGGAACAGCCCGGGGTCCATCGCATTGTGGAGACGAGGGGACTTGAACCCCTAACCCCCGCCTTGCAAAGGCGGTGCTCTGCCAGTTGAGCTACGTCCCCTCGCTGGGTCAGCGGAGGTCGGGAGCCGAGGTGGCCTCGTTCCAGAGGTCGCGCTCCTCCTGGGCCTGGGTGAGGCGGCTGTAGGCGACGTACCCGGCAGCGGCGATGGCTGCGAGCAGCAGGACCTTCTTCAACATGGGTGACCTCCCGGGGATTCCGGAGCGAGCCAGCTCGCGCCGCGTGGGCCTAAGAGGACTTGAACCTCTGACCTCTTCCTTATCAGGGAAGCGCTCTAACCGTCTGAGCTATAGGCCCTCCGGTGCGTCTGAAGCACCGTCGGAAAGGGTACCCCAGCACCGCAGTGGGACCCAAACGGCTACTGGTCCTCCTCGGACAGTGTGACCTCGAGGCCGCCCCCGATGCCGACCGAGAGGTTGTACATGAACGCCAGCAGGGTGCACAGCGCCGTCACGAGCACCGTCTCGATCCCTGCGACGACCAGTGCCGCGCCCATGATCTTGCCGAAATCGAGGAATCCGGTGACGCTGGCACCACTCTCGCCGCCCACGTCCGTGGCCGTCCGGGTGATCGCATCGATGATCCCTGCGGAGTCCAGCGCGAACCACAGGGCGGCGGAGGCCGCCAGGATGATCACGGCCAGCGCCAGGGACAGAAGGAACGCCTGCTTCATCACCGACCATGGGTCGACATGGGTCAGGTACACGCGCGCTGCGCGGGGGCCGGATGCGGGCCGGACGGCACTGCGGGCCACGCGGGCGACGCTCGGCTGCTGGGGCCGTGGCTGCGGCTGGGCGACTGGCATCGCCTGGCCAGCAGGGACGGACGCAGGTGCGGGGGCTGGTGCGGTGGAGGCGGCAACGCCCGTCGCGACTGCCGCGGCGGCAGCGGGGGGAGCCGCCGGGGCGGCCGCCGGCGGGATCGGCGCCGCGGGGGCGGGGGCGGCTGCCCCCGCTGCCGAGGACGCAGCCGAGGCCGAGGTCACCGGGGGGATGAGCACGCTCGGGCGCGGTCGGACGGGATCTGGACCGGTCATCCGCGCTGCCGGACCGGGGCGGCCGACCGCACGATCAGCACCGGGCTGACCCTGCACATGCTCCGCCATGTCCACACTCCTGTCACCGATGCGACCAGCCCCGATGGTATACCGCCCACTGAGGCAGAGCCTGGCTCGCCGCCGTGGAGCCCAACCGGGACCCGCGACCGTGCCTCACTCGTCCTCGTCGCTCCCTGTCCCGCTGTCCTCGGTCAGGTCGTCGCCAATCGGCCCGGCCTCGTCATCGCGTGCCTGCTCCGCGACCCCCTCGGTCGGCCCCGCGCCGCCATCCGGATCGACCAGGGACACGTCGGCGTCCTCGACCTCGTCGTCCTCAGTCAGGTCCGCGGAACGGGCCACCCCGACGACACTGTCCCCCTCAGCGAGGTCCATGAGGGACACCCCCATGGTCGCCCGCCCGGTGGCCCGCACCTGGTCCACCCGGGTCCGGATCACCACACCATTGCTGGCGATGGCGTACAGCTCGTCGGACTCCTCACAGATCAGGGCACCGACCAGCGACCCACGCTGCTCGACCAGCTTCATGGCGGTGACGCCGTAGGTGTTGCGACCCTGTGTCCGCCACTCGGTGACCGAGGTCCGCTTGGCATACCCCCCGTCGGTGACAGTCACCAGGTGGGACCCAGGACGCACGACCTCCATGGACAGTGCGCTGTCCCCGGGACGCAGCCGGATGCCCTGGACACCCGAGGTGGCCCGGCCCATCGGACGCAGGGTCGCGTCGTCGGCACGGAACCGCACCGACGCGCCCTTGGCCGAGACGAGCATCAACTCGTCCTCAGCGCTGACCAGCTGTGCGGAGATCAACTCATCGCCCTCACGCAGGTTGATCGCCGCCAACCCATTGGAACGGATCGAGTCGAAGTCCCGCAGCCGGCTCTTCTTGACCATGCCGTCCCGGGTGGCCAGCACGAGGTAGTCCGCCGTGCCGAAGTCGCGGAGGTCCAGCACCTGGGCCACGGACTCGTCGGGCTGGAAGGCGAGCAGGTTGGCCACGTGCTGCCCGCGGGCGTCGCGCCCGGCGTCGGGCAGCTCGTAGCCCTTGGCCCGGTACACCCGACCCTTGGTCGTGAAGAACAGGATCCAGTGATGGGTCGTGGTCACGAAGAAGTGGCTCACGACGTCATCGCCACGCAGCTGTGCACCCTTGACCCCGCGACCGCCACGCCGCTGAGCCCGGTACAGCCCCACATCGGTGGCCTTGGCATAGCCACCGCGGGTCAGGGTCACGACGATGTCGCGCTCCGCGATGAGGTCCTCATCGGTCACGTCGCCCTCATCGGCCACGATCTGGGTGCGCCGCTCGTCGCCGTACTTGGCCACGATCTCGGACAGCTCCTCACCGACGATGGTCCGCTGGCGCTGCTCGCTGGCCAGGATGGACTCGTACTCCGCGATGTCGCGCATGAGGACGTCGTAGCGCGACTGCAGCTCGTTGCGCTCCAGGGCGGCGAGCTTGCGCAGCTGCATGTCAAGGATCGCCTGTGCCTGGATCTCGTCGATCTCGAGAAGCTCCATCAGGCCCGACTGGGCCTCGGCAGCCGAGCTCGAGGCCCGGATCAGCGCAATGACCTCGTCGATCCGGTCGATCGCCTTGAGCAGCCCACGCAGGATGTGGGCGCGCTCCTCCGCGACCCGCAGCCGGTGGGTGGTGCGTCGACGGATCACGGTGATCTGATGCGTGATCCAGTGCCGGACGAAGGCGTCCAAGGGCAGTGTCCGTGGGACACCGTCCACAAGCGCCACCATGTTGGCGCCGAAGGTCTCGCGCAGCTGGGTGTGCTTGTACAGCTGGTTGAGGACGACCTTGGGAACCGCGTCCTTGGACAGGATGACCTCAAGGCGCATCGTGTCACCGCTGGACTGGTCGATGATGTCCGAGATCCCCGACATCTTGCCCTGCTTGTGCAGGTCGACGATCTTGGCCAGCAGGTTGTCCGGGTTGACCTGGTAGGGCAGCTCGGTGACGACCAGCATCGTGCGCCCGCGGGCGTCCTCGGTCACCTCCACGACCGCGCGCATCGTGATCAGGCCACGACCGGTGCGGTAGGCGTCCTCGATGCCCCGGCGGCCCACGATCTGCGCGCCCGTCGGGAAGTCGGGCCCCGGCACCCGCTCCATCAGGGCGGCGAGCAGCTCCTCCCGGGATGCCTCCGGGTGCTCCAGCGCCCACATCACGCCCGCGGCGACCTCGCGCAGGTTGTGCGGCGGGATGTTGGTCGCCATGCCGACCGCGATGCCCGCCGACCCGTTGACCAGGAGGTTCGGGAACCTGGCCGGCAGCACCGTGGGCTCCTGGGTGCGGCCGTCGTAGTTCGGGATGAAGTCGACGGTCTCCTCGTCGATGTCCCGGGTCATCTCCATCGCCAGCTGTGCCAGCCGGCACTCGGTGTAGCGGGAGGCTGCGGCGCCGTCGTTGCCCGGGGACCCGAAGTTGCCCTGACCCTGGACAAGTGGGTAGCGCAGCACCCAGGCCTGGGTCAGGCGCACCAAGGTGTCATAGATGGCCAGGTCACCGTGCGGGTGGTAGTTGCCCATGACGTCGCCGACGACGCGCGCCGACTTGGAGAAGTTGCGATCCGGGCGGTAGCCGCCGTCGTACATGGCGTACAGGACACGTCGGTGGACGGGCTTGAGCCCGTCACGGACGTCGGGCAGGGCGCGGGACACGATGACACTCATCGCGTAGTCCAGGTAGGACCGCTGCATCTCGACCTGCAGGTCGATGGGCTCGATCCGGCCGTGGATGCCGGGGCCGTCGGTGATCTCAGTCATCAGATGTCCAGGAACCTCACGTCGCGGGCGTTGCGCTGGATGAACGAACGACGGCTCTCGACGTCCTCGCCCATCAGCGTCATGAACAGTTCGTCGGCCTGGGCCGCGTCATCGAGGGTGACCTGCAGCAGGATGCGCACCTCCGGGTTCATGGTGGTGTCGCGCAGCTCCTGCCAGTTCATCTCCCCGAGGCCCTTGTAGCGCTGGATCGCCTCCTCCTTGGGAAGCTTCCGCCCAGCGGCAACCCCGGCCTCGATGAGGGCATCGCGCTCCCGCTCGGAGTACGCGTACTCCGGCGCGGCCTTGATCCACTTGATCTTGAACAGCGGCGGTTGTCCCAGGTACACGTGGCCGTGCTCGATCAGGGGCCGCATGTAGCGGAACAGCAGGGTCAGCAGCAGCGTGCGGATGTGCTGGCCGTCGACGTCCGCGTCGGCCATGAGGACGAGCTTGTGGTAGCGCAGCTTGTCCTTGTCGAAGTCGTCCTGGACACCGGCGCCCATGGCTGAGATCAGCGCCTGGACCTCGTTGTTCTGCAGGACCTTGTCGATCCGGGCCTTCTCGACGTTGAGGATCTTCCCGCGGATCGGCAGGATCGCCTGGGTCTTGGGATCCCGGGCCTGTCGGGCCGACCCACCGGCCGAGTCACCCTCGACGATGAACAGCTCGCAGTTCTCCGGCTCACGGCTGGAGCAGTCGATCAGCTTGCCCGGCAGGCCACCGCCGCCGAGCAGTCCCTTGCGGTTGCGGGCCAGGTCGCGCGCCTTCCGTGCGGCCATCCGGGCCTGGCTGGCCGAGACGGCCTTGCGTGCGATCTCCCGGCCCTCCGCTGGGTTCGACTCGAACCAGGCGCCGAGCTGCTCGAACACCACCGACTGGACCACCGTCTTCGCCTCGGTGTTGCCCAGCTTGGTCTTCGTCTGGCCCTCGAACTGCGGCTCGCGCAGCTTCACGCTCACGATGGCGGTCAGGCCCTCCCGGACATCCTCGCCGGAGAGGTTGACGTCCTTCTCCTTGAGGATGTTCCACGTGCGCGCGAACTTGTTGACCAACGTGGTCAGCGCGGCCCGGAAGCCCTCCTCATGCGCGCCACCCTCGGTCGTGTTGATCGTGTTGGCGAACGTGTAGACGCTCTCGTTGAACAGGTCGCTCCACTGCATTGCGATCTCCGCCGAGATGCCCTTGTCGAGGTCCTCGGCGAAGAACTCGATGACCGTCGGATGCGCAGCCCCCCGCTTCGCGTTGAGGTACCGCACGAAGTCGGCGATGCCCCCGTCGTAGTGGTAGGTCACCTGCCGCGGCCCTGGTTGCTCCTCCACCGAGTCGTCATCGGTGGGATGCACGCGCTCGTCAGCCAGCGCGATGGTGAGGCCCCGGTTCAGGAACGCCATCTCCTGGAAGCGCCGCGAGAGCGTCTCGAAGTCGTAGTGGGTGGTCTCGAAGATGTCCTCGTCGGCCCAGAACGTCACGACGGTCCCGGTGTCCTGGGTCTCCTCGTCCTTGGCCAGGGGGGCCAGAGGGACCCCGTGGGCATACTCCTGTCGGAACACGTGGCCCTCGCGACGCACCTGGACGTCCAGCCGGGTGGACAGGGCGTTCACGACCGAGACGCCCACCCCGTGCAGGCCGCCGGAGACGGAGTAGCCGCTGCCACCGAACTTGCCGCCGGCGTGCAGCACTGTGAGCACGACCTCGACGCCCGGCTTCCCCTCACTGGCCACGATGTCCACGGGGATGCCGCGGCCGTTGTCGACGACCCGGACACCGCCATCGGCCAGCAGGGTCACCTCGATCCGGTCGCAGTAGCCGGCCAGGGACTCGTCGACCGAGTTGTCGACGACCTCGTAGACGAGGTGGTGCAGGCCACGCTCACCGGTGGACCCGATGTACATGCCCGGACGTTTGCGCACGGCGTCCAGCCCTTCAAGGACTGTGATCGCACTCGCGTCATAGGACACCTGGCAACTCCTGACTCTGGTGGGACTGACCGATGACAGCCGGGAGCCTGGCTGGTGCGCAGGACGAGCGACTCCACAACGACTGCGTGATGCCAGAATTCTACCCTGTTCGAGGGCCTTGCCGGCCGGAAATCCACATAGGACGCGCACAGGGCGCTGTGCATGCCGGGGACGATCCCCCCCACATGCCTGCAGACCGACGCGTTTGGCGGCGATTCTGGGATTCCCGGTCCAGTGGCTTCCCGGTCAGCCGTAGGTGTCGCGGGGCCCTCGGCCACGCACGCGCAACCGTCCGCGAGTACGTGGCGGGGTCGGCCCGACGACCTTGATGTCGCGCACGACTCCCGGACCCACCTGGGCCTCGATGGCGGTGCGCAGGGTCGGCATCATCAGCCGAAGCTGCTCGGCCCATGCCGTCGAGGACGTGCGGATGAGCAGGACGCCCGACTCCGGATCGAACGACTCCGGGGTCGCGTGCTCGGCATTGGCCGCCCCGACGATCTCCGACCACATGCCCAGCAGTCGCGCCACGTCGAGGCCCTGGCGCCACCCGTGATCATCCACGAGCCGGGACCAGGCCCCACCGATGGCCATGGGATCGCGCTCATCCGGTCCCGGTCCGGAGAACCCGGCGACTGGCCGGCGTCGCCTTCTGGCGGCTGGTCGCGCGGGACGGGGATCAGGTGCTGCCCCACCTGCCCGGGCTGCCGACCTGACCCGGGACAGGACGGCCCTGGCCGCATCAGGGACGGCGCTCGGCAGCCCACCAGCCTCATCGGTGCGATCCCCGGGAACTGGATCAGTCGTTCCCGGGGGAGATGCCCCCCGGTCCGGATCCGACCCCGGCGCGCTCATGCCGCGCTCGCAACCAGGTCGGTGACGGCCACAGTCCGACCGCGCAGGACTGCCGGCACGTCCTCGGGCACCGCGGCGGTGATCAGGACCTGCTCCACCTCCGCCACCGCCACGGCGAGGCGCTCCCTGCGGTCGGCGTCGAGTTCGGCGAAGACGTCGTCGAGGATCAGCACCGGCTCCCCGCCGAGTCCAGCCTCGGCACGGACAATGTCATAGGACGCCAGCCGAAGGGCCAGGGCCATGGACCAGGACTCCCCATGGGAGGCATACCCGCGCACGGGCATCCCGTGCAAGGACACCGCCAGCTCGTCGCGATGCGGTCCCACCAGGGTGATCCCGCGCGCGAACTCCTCGTCACGTCGGGCCAGCAGGGCATCGCGCACCCGCTCGACCAGCTCCTCGCGCCCGAGTCCCTGAGCCTGCGGCACACCCGGCACGTATTCGATGAGGGCCCGTGGGTCCCGGTCACCCGGGGCGACCGCACGGTAGGACTCGGACAGGGGCAGGGTCAGTCGCTCGACGAGCGCGGCCCTCGCGGAGATCACGTCGGCGGACAGGGCAGCAAGCTGGTCGTCCCAGATGGACAGGGTCGCCTCGGCTGCCGACCTGCTGCGGGCACCCCCGCCACGCAGGGCCGAGGCTGACTTCAGCAGGGAGTTGCGTTGTCGTAGGACCCGCTCCAGGTCGGACAGCACGGCATCGAAACGCGGTGCGAGGGCGACGGTGAGCTCGTCGAGGTAGGTGCGACGTTCACCGGGATCCCCCTTGACCAGGAAGAGGTCCTCCGGGGCGAAGAGAACCCGGGACACCTGACCCAGGACATCGCGCTGGCGAGGTACGGGTGACCGGTTCAGTCGGGCCCGGTTGGCCCTGCCCGGTGTGATCTCCAGCTCGACGACAACCTCACGCCCGCCCCGGTCGGCATGGACCCGGACCACGGCTCGCTCGGCGCCCTGGCGCACCAGTGGGGCGTCGGTCGCCACCCGGTGCGAGCGCAACGAGCACGCGTACCCGATCGCCTCGACGAGGTTGGTCTTGCCCTGCCCGTTGGCCCCCACGAAGGTCGTCACCCCGGCCGGGAGGTCCAGCTCCACGGCCCCGTAGGACCGGAAGTCGACCAGGCCGAGATGGGTGACGTGCACGCTAGGAAGGCAGGCGGACGGGCATCAACAGGTACAGGTAGTCATCGGAGGCGTCCGCGTCGAAGCTCACGGCCCCGGTGAGCACGGCGGGCTTGTTCGCGTTCGTGAAGGCCATGTTGGTCACGGGCTTCGAGATCGCGGCCAGGCCCTCGAGGAGGTACCCGGGGTTGAACGCAATCCGCTCCATCGGCTCTCCGGTCAGGACGCACTCGATCGCGTCGAGGCCGATGGCGTCATCGCCGGTCCCGGCCTCCAGCACGAGCTCCTGCCCGTTGAAGATCATCTTCACCGCACTCGAGCGCTCGGCAACGAGCGCGACGCGCTTCACGGCCTCCGTGAGCGCGGCCGTCTCGACCCGTGCGACCGTGGGCGACTCGGAGGGCAGCAGCGCCCGGTACTTCGGGAAGTCCCCCTCCAGCAGGCGGGTTGTCGTGCGCCGGTCCAGGCCCTCGATGCCGAGCAGACCCTCGCCCAGCGCTGCGGACCCGAAGGCCAGGTGGACCTCGTCAGCGTGCGCCAGGGCCTTGGCCGTGTCGGCGAGGGTGCGCGCAGGAACGAGGGCGGCCGCACTGAAGTCGGGAGTCTGAGGGCTCCACGAGAACGTGCGCACTGCCAGTCGGTAGCGGTCGGTGGCAGCCAACGTCACCTGGTCGCCGTCGACCTCAACCCGGACGCCGGTGAGGAACGGCAGTGCGTCGTCGCGCCCTGCGGCGACTGCCACCTGCGCGACGGCGCCGGCCAGCACGGTGCCCGGAACGCTCCCGCTGGGGTCGGGCATGGCCGGCAGCGGGGGGTACTCCTCGACCGGGAGCGTGGGCAGCTCGAAGGAGGCCCTGCCGCACCGCACGCGCAGCCTCGTGCCCTCGATCTCGATGTCCACGGGCTGCGCGGGCAATGAGCGGGCGATGTCGACCAGCAGGCGGCCGTTGACCAGGGCAACACCGGCGCTGGTGACGTCGGCAGCGACCTCGACCCGTCCGGAGACCTCGTAGTCGTAGCTGGCGATGGACACCTTCGGATCAGCACCGTCCACACACTCGAGGCGCAGCCCCGAGAGCATCGGCAGAGCAGGCCGGGTGGGCACGGTGCGTCCGGCCCAGGCCACGGCATCAGCGAACTGGTCACGGTCGACGCGGAACTTCACGAACTCCTCCTGGATGTGCTCTCTGCTGGGTCACCCTACGACGAGCCTGTGACACGGTGATGCACCGCCGCGGCGACACCCGCGCCGACCGGGACGGCGAGTCGCTGGCCATCGCCCCTGGATGGACCTCGGAGGTCCGTGTGAGGGTCATCCACAGGCCGACCGTCCCTTAGGGCGGTTCATCGAATCATCCCTAAGTAGATGGAGTCTTCGTAGTAGGTGCTGTGGATCCTGGGGACAACCGCCATCAGCGCAGGTCACGGCGCGTGTCGTGGGCCACAGGCCCTGTGGGCGCAGCTGAGTCGGACCGATGTGATTCGTGGAAAGCGAGGGCCACACACAGCACACGGCGACCCCATCCACAGGTTGGAGGCCCAGTGCGGGATGACACGCCGCGTCCATCCCGCATGTCATCCACAGGCCGGATGACGTCAGCGGGTGGCGGCGGAGGCCCGGATCCGGGCGGTGAGGTCCATGACCGAGTTGTAGAGCGAGCGCCGCTCGGCCATGAGCGTGCGGATCTTGCGGTCGGCGTGCATGACCGTCGTGTGATCGCGGCCGCCGAACAGCTCGCCGATCTTGGGCAGGGACAGGTCGGTGAGCTCCCGGCACAGGTACATGGCCACCTGGCGCGCGGTGACCAGGGTCCTCGACCGGGACTGCCCCGTGAGGTCGTCGATGGTCACGGAGTAGAACTTGGCCGTCTCCAGCATGATCGCCGGGGCCGTGATCTCGGGACCGGCCTCGTTCGGGATGACGTTGCGCAGGACCTCCTCCGCGAGGCTGAGGTCCACGGGGCGCTTGCTCAGGCTGGCGAAGGCCGTCACGCGGATGAGCGCTCCCTCGAGCTCACGGATGTTCCGCGAGATCTTGCTGGCGATGTACTCCAGCACGTCGGCCGGGACGGTGATCCCCTCCTGGTCGGTCTTGCGGCGCAGGATGGCGATCCGGGTCTCGAGGTCGGGCGGCTGGATGTCGGTGGTCAGCCCCCAGCCGAACCGCGTGCGCATGCGGTCCTCGAAGTCCTTGAGCCTGTTCGGCGCGATGTCGGAGGTGATGACGATCTGCTTGTTGGCGTTGTGCAGGGTGTTGAAGGTGTGGAAGAACTCCTCCTGCGTCTGCACCTTGCCCGACAGGAACTGGATGTCGTCCACGAGCAGGACGTCGACGTCGCGGTACCGGCGCTGGAACTGCAGGGCGGCGTCGTCGCGGATCGAGTTGATGAACTCGTTGGTGAACTCCTCGCTGGACACGTAGCGCACACGTGTTCCCGAGTAGAGCATCTGCGTGTAGTGGCCGATGGCGTGCAGCAGGTGGGTCTTGCCCAGCCCGGACTCCCCGTAGATCACCAGCGGGTTGTAGCTGCGCGCGGGTTGCTCGGCAACGGCAACGGCGGCCGCATGGGCGAACCGGTTGCTGGCGCCGGCGACGAACGTGTCGAACGTGTAGCGCGGGTTCAGGCGCGCAGACTGCTCCGGCTTGGCCTCGGTGGCGCGAGCTCCGGGACGCACGACCGGCTGGGGTCCGGTCGGATCCGTGGGCCGGTCGGCGTAGGTGGAGTCAGCCCAGATGTCGGCCAGGTCGTCATCGACGTCGAGGGACGGGTCGACTGTGACCGCAAGGCTGATGTCGCGACCCAGGAGGGCGGCAAGGGAGTTCTCGATGGGCGGTCGCAGGTGGGACTCCAGGACGTCCTTGGCGAACGGGTTCGGCGCGGCCAGGACCGCCACACTCCCGTAGACGTTCACGAGGCGGGACAACTGCAGGAATGCCCTGTGGGAGCGGCTCAGGGCCGTGCTGTCCAGCGAGCTGATCGCGCTGGCCCAGATCTCGGCCGGGTCTGCAGTGTCATCCACGTGTGAGCCTCTTTCCTCGCCGTGCGTACCGACGCCATGATCCGCACCGCGGACAACCCGGCGAACCTATGCCCCGCGGGCGCTGGCGTGCAAGAGTTTTCCACAGGTTCCACACCGCCTCCGACCAGCGTCCTGTTCGAGCGTGCTCGCAGCCATCCGCTGGTCCCTCGCGGCGTCGGGCGGGACCCGTGGGCCGGTGCTCGGCGCACGCGCGTTTGACCCGTCCTCAGGCGGTTGCGTACCTTAGTACCCAGGAAGAGGTCCGTCCGGCCAGCGCTGTCCATGCCGAAGGCTCTTCGTCCGAGATCACCCAGCCGCAAGGATGAGACGCCATGAAGCGCACTTTCCAGCCGAACAACCGTCGGCGCGCCCGCACGCACGGGTTCCGCACCCGCATGAGCACCCGGGCGGGTCGTGCCGTGCTCGCCGCGCGGCGCGGCAAGGGTCGCACTCGTATCTCGGCCTAGTAGCCGAGCCGTTCGTGCTGCCCGGGCGTCGAAGGATCCGACGCGCTGAGGACTTCCGCGTCGTGATGCGCGGGGGTTCCCGGGCTGCCTCACGCACCGTGGTGGTGCATGCTCGGGCCTCGGAATCCTCCACACCCGCTCGAGCGGGTTTCGTCGTGGGGCGCTCCGTGGGCGGCTCGGTGGTACGCAATCGGGTGACCCGGCAGCTGCGGCACCTGATGGTTGCCCACCTCGAGGAGCTACCGGCCGGAACAGACGTGGTCGTCAGGGCGCTGCCGGCCTCAGCCGGTGCGTCCGGCGCGGAATTGGCCCTCGACCTGTCGTCGAGTCTCAGGCGGGTCATGTCCAGGCTGGGACAGGACGCAGGGACGCTGCAGGTGGTGACCCAGTGACACAGGGCCAAGGACTCGGATCGGCAGCACGTCGTGCATGGGACATGACCCTTGGACGCCTGCTGTCCCTCGTGCTCGTGGGCGGGATTCGTGGCTACCAGCGGTTCATCTCGCCGCTCTCCGGGCCGTCCTGTCGCTACTACCCCTCGTGTTCGGCTTATGCTCTGGGGGCGGTACGCACCCACGGGCCGGTCAAGGGGTTCCTCCTTTCCGTCGGACGGCTGGTGCGCTGCAACCCCTGGTCCCCCGGTGGGATCGATCATGTGCCGGCCAAGGGGAGCTGGCGGGGTGGTAAGGACGTCCGTCCCACCACGCAACGAGTAGGGAGCTAGTTCGTGTTCCTCTGGCAATGGCTGCTCGACGCAGTCTCGTGGATCCTCGTGAAGTTCCACCAGTTCTTCTCCCTGTTCTGGGGCGAGGACAGCGGGTGGTCCTGGACGTTCGCGATCGTCGGCCTGGTCGTCCTGATCCGGATCCTGCTGATCCCGCTGTTCGTCAAGCAGATCCGGGCGCAGCGCAACATGCAGGCGATCCAGCCGCAGCTCAAGGAGATCCAGGCCAAGTACGCCGGGGACAAGGAACGCCAGTCCCAGGAGATGATGGCGCTCTACAAGGACACCGGTACGAACCCGCTGTCCTCGTGCCTGCCGATCCTGGCCCAGTCACCCATCTTCTTCGCCCTGTTCCGGGTGCTTCAAGGTGCTGCCCAGGAGAAGCCGGTCGGCGTGTTCGCCTGGCCGCAGTACCAGTACCTGCTCACGTCCTTCCATGACGCGGAGATCTTCGGTGTCCCGCTCTACGGGACGTTCGCCCGTGCCGCGGAGACCCCCAACCCGACCAACACCAAGATCCTTGCCGTCATCCTGATCATCCTGATGTCGGTGACCAGCTTCATCACCCAGCGCCAGTTGCTGCTGAAGAACACCGCGAGCGACAACCCGATCGCTCAGCAGATGAAGATCATGATGTACATCTTCCCGGTGATGTTCGCCCTCGGTGGCTTGAACTTCCCGATCGGTGTGCTCATCTACTGGTTCACCACCAACCTCTGGACCATGGGCCAGCAGTTCTGGGTCATCCGGAACAACCCGCAGCCGGGGACGCCGGCCGCCGAGGCGGCGGCGGCCCGCAAGGCTGCGAAGGCGGCCAAGAAGGGCCTGCCCGTTACGCCGGAATCGTCCGGTTCTACCGCAGTGATCGTGGGGGAGGTCGTCGCCGAGGAGAAGCCGGCCGGCCGCACCCAGCCGAAGAAGCAGCCTCGGAGCAAGCGGACGGGACCACCACCCAAGTCCAGCTGACCATCGAGGCACGACTGGAGGAACTATGAGCAACAAGTCAGAGCTTGAGCGCGAGGGCGATGTCGCGGCCGACTACCTGGAGGCGCTGCTGGACATCGCCGATCTCGACGGCGACATCGACATGGACGTGGAGCGCGATCGCGCGATGGTCTCCATCGTCGGAGGTGACCTCGATGACCTGGTGGGACCCGACGGCAAGGTCCTGGATGCCCTCCAGGAGCTCACCAGGCTCGCGGTCACCCGGGAGACCGGCGAGCGAAGCCGCCTCATGCTGGATATCGCCGGCTTCCGCGCCGCACGTCGCCGCGAGCTCGCCGAGCTCGGGGAGCGCGCTGTCGCTGACGTGAAGCGGACGGGCGAGCCGGTCAAGCTCGCCCCCATGACCGCCTTTGAGCGCAAGGTCGTCCACGACGTGGTGGCAGACGCAGGCCTGCGAAGCGAGAGCGAGGGCGAGGGCGCGTCCCGACGCGTGGTGGTCATGCCGGCGTGAGCGATGTTCCACGTGAAACGGAACTGAGCGCGCGCTATTCACAGGTGCCCGGCATGCAGGCGTTCGCCGACATCCTGGCGACCAGTGGCGTCGAACGTGGACTGATCGGGCCACGGGAGGTGCCCCGGCTGTGGTCGCGCCACCTGGTCAACTGCGCGGTCGTGGCGCAGGAGGCGACGGACGTGATCCCAGAGGGCAGCACAGTCGCCGACGTCGGTTCAGGCGCTGGCCTGCCCGGACTCGTGTGGGCCCTGGTCCGCCCGGACCTGACGATCACCTTGATCGAGCCACTGCTGCGCCGGGCGACCTTCCTGTCGGAAGCGGTCGTCGAGCTGTCCCTGGAGGACCGTGTGGAGGTCCTTCGGGCCCGGGCGGAGGATGTCACGCCACGCAGGTTCGACGTCGTCACTGCGCGCGCGGTGGCGAGGCTCCCCCAGCTGCTCACCTGGACGCTCCCGCTGGCGAGCGTCGGCGGCGTGGTGCTGGCCCTCAAGGGGTCCAGTGCAGCCCAGGAGGTGGAGGAGGCGGAGGCGACACGCGCGGCCCTGGGGGCAGGCCCGATCGTGATCCGCCGCTACGGCAGCGGGACCATCGAGCCAGCCACCACGGTGGTTGTCATCCCGCGGGCCCGCTGAGGACATATGTGGGAAACGCCACCGGCGATCGTCACCGTCGACTCCCCTTTGAGCGCTGAGTGACGACTCAACCACCTAGCGTGGCAAACTGCGCTAAACGGACATATCATCCCCACGTTATCCACAAGGTTTCTGTGGATAACGTGGGTCGAGGCGGCCGTGACCTAGGCTCTGGCCCGAGCATCAGGAGGCAGTGTGAGTCACGTCACATTCGAGGATCACGCTCGGGGGACATGGGCCGACGGGTTGCGTGAGGTCGTGGTCGGTGGGTCAGAGGTGTCTGCCGGTGACCCGTCGGGAAGCACGACTGCACCGCCGATCCACTACGCCGAGCTGCCCCTCACGTCGATCCGGCCGAACCCACGGCAACCACGAACCGTGTTCGACGAGGACGCCCTGGACGAGCTCGCCGCATCACTGACCGAGATCGGGCTGCTCCAGCCAATCGTGGTGCGTCCCCTGGGTCATGTCCCTGTGGACAGCCCGGAGACCGCTGAGGATGTCGCCCAGTACGAGTTGGTGGCCGGAGAGCGACGATTCCGCTGTGCCCAACGTCTGGGCTGGGACACGATCCCCGCGATGGTGCGTCCCACGGACGACGCCGACCTGCTGCGTGACGCGCTCCTGGAGAACATCCACCGCGCCGCGCTCAACCCCCTCGAGGAGGCAGCCGCCTACCAGCAGCTGCTGACGGACTTCGGGTGCACCCAGGACGAGCTGGCGACCCGGGTGGGACGCTCCCGTCCGCAGATCGCCAACACCATTCGTCTGCTGCGCCTCCCTCCCGGTGTGCAGCGACGAGTCGCGGCCGGGGTGCTGTCCCAAGGACACGCGCGAGCACTGTTGTCCCTGCCGAATGACGCGAGCATGGAGGCGCTGGCGACCCGGATCGTGGCCGAGGGGCTGTCGGTGCGCTCGGTCGAGGAGATCGTGGCAGTTGGCGATGGTCCGACGCGCGTGCGTCCCCGACGCCCGCGTCGGACCTCCTCGGACGACGACCTGCAGGAGCTGGCCGACAGCCTGGCCGATCGTCTGGACACCCGGGTCCAGCTGACCATGGGCAAGGTCAAGGGCAAGGTCACGATCGAGTTCGCCGGCCGGGATGACCTCGAGAGGATCCTCGACGTGCTCGGCAAGTCAGGGACACCGACCTAGGTCAAGTCGCCCATGGCGCGTCCCTAGTAGGACACGCCGAGCCTGCTGTGGACAACCTTCCCGGAGAACACGTGGTCCCGACCTAGGATCTGGCCATGAGCATCACCACCACCAGCGACCGCCTTGAAGTCATCCACGACCGCGAAGAGGGCGACGGCCCGGACTCCATCGACGTCACGACAGAGCGGGCCGAGTCCCCGAGCGTGCCCGAGGTCCAGGCATCGAGCCGTCCCACGTTCACGATCACCGACGCAGCGACCGCCTGCTCGGTGAGCCGCAAGACGATCACCCGCAAGCTCGCGGAGCTCGCGATCCATGGTGCCGCCAAGGACGACGATGGCGTCTGGCGGATCCCCGTGGAGGCCCTGCTCGCGGTCGGCCTGCACCCGGGGCGCTCGCTTCCGGAGGCGGGGCACGTCACCGTCCGGCCCGTGGCTCCTGCGCCCGTCCCGGCCCGTCCTGTCGACCAGGACACCATCACGATCCCGCGGGATCGTTGGGATGACGTGCGGATCCGGCTGGCTCGCGCCGAGGCGGAGGCGGCCGAGCGTGGGCTCGCCCTCGCCGATGCCCGACTTGCCCTTCGCGCGCTGACGGCCGGACCGGCGCGAGGCCGCGCAGCAGACCTGGTGACCGACCCCGGCCACGCGGCACCGGTGGTCCCTCGCGCCGCCACCCCCGCACAGGCAGTGAGCGGCGCGACCGGCTACGGGGTTGATGCCCCCGCCACTGGCACCGACGTGGCCGCGGCCGGCCCTGGCACCGGGTCGTTGCCCTCCCCGACCACAACCTCGACGGACGTGATGGTGCCCGAATCGGGCCAGCCTGACCCCGGGGGTGCTCCGAACGCCCTTCCGGCCGATGTCGTCGCCGCCCGGAATCTCGCGGCACGGACCGGGGGGTACGTCCCAGCTGGGTCCATGCCGGTCAAGAAGCGTCGTTGGTGGCAGTCGCGCAGCTGAGCACGACTGGGCCGCGAGAACTGGCCTAGGTCACGTCATTGGGACACTGGCGGGATGTACCTGGGACTTGTCCCACTGGCGTCGGGTCATGGGAGTCGCCGGTGACCCGAGATCGTCTCTGGGCCGGATCACCGGGATGCGGCAATCGCACAGGTCACGCGGGGTGGGGCCCGTCGGCGATCGCTCGCTCCACGAGCACCTGGAACACGTGGCCGAGGTCAAGGCCCGCAGCCTCCACCGCCTGCGGGAGCAGTGACGTCTCGGTGCATCCCGGCGCGACGTTGACCTCGAGGAAGGTCACCTGACCGTCCGGACCGACGATCAGATCGGCTCGCGACAGGTGGCGCAGCCCGAGGCGCTCGTGCGCGGCCACTGCGGTGCGGGCACAGAGGTGCGCGGCGTCGTCACTGAGACGGGCAGGGGCGAAGAACTCGGTCGTCCCGGCCGTGTACCGCGAGGCGTAGTCGTACACCCCCGAGTCCGGAACGATCTCCACCGCGGGAAGGGCACGAATGCTGCCGTCGGCATCCTCGATCACCGTCACGGCCACCTCTGTCCCTGTGACATAGGTCTCGAGCATCGCAGTGTCCGCATAGGCGAAGCATCCGACCATCGCCCCGGCCAGATCGGCGTTCGACCGAACGATGGCGACACCGAGTGCCGAGCCGCCCCGCGTGGGTTTGACCACCAACGGCAGGCCGATCCGGGTGACCAGGGAGTCGAGCACCGCACCGGCGCCGAGGTCGCGGAAGGTCGCGTGGGGAAGGGCGACGGCGGGGGCGGTGTGCACGTCCTCGCCGGCGACGTGCGCCTTGGCGACCATCTTGTCGAAGGCCAGTCGGCAGGCATCCGGCCGGGACCCCACGTACGGGATGCCCAGGCTCTCCAACACGTCACGCAGCGAGCCGTCCTCACCGCTGGCCCCGTGCAGCAGGGGGATCACGCAGTCCGGGGGGGAGGTCGCGAGGTCCCCGAGAAGCGAGGCGTCGAGGTCGTGGACGGTCACGCTCTCACCCACGGTTCGCAGCGCCTCGGCCACACGCCGACCGGAGCGGATGGAGACGTCGCGCTCATGCGAGAGCCCGCCTGCCAGGATGACGATCGATCGGGACACTGTCCTACCCCTTGTCCTAGGCCAAATCGGGTGCGGGTGTGGTCATGAGGGCCTCGTCGTTGTGCGCTCTGACCACCCCGGGAGTGGCGTGACCGAAGGTGGCCACGAGCCCGAGCTCGTCGTCGATGACGTTTCCCAGCCGACGCACGCCCTCCTCGATGCGCTCCGGAGTCGGATAGCAGTAGCTCAGCCGCAACGACCGGCGGTTGGCCTCCTGCTCGGCGTCGCCGATGAAGAACCCGGTGCCGGGCACGTAGGCCACGAGAGCGGCTACGGCCCGGGGCAGCATCGCGCGGGCGTCCAGCCCCTCAGGCAGGGTCACCCACGAGTAGAACCCTCCGGTGGGCTCGGTCCAGGTGGTGCCGGGGGGCATGTGGTCACCCAGCGCGCCCAGGAGCGCGTCACGTCGCTCGCGGTAGAGCTCCCGGAAGGTCGCGATCTGGTCCATCCACGGGTTGGTGGCCAGGTACTCCGAGACCGTCAGCTGGGCGTAGTTCGAGGGACACAGCACGGCGGCCTCGGCGGCCAGCACCAGCTTCTCGCGTACGCCGTGCGGGGCGACAGCCCATCCGACCCGCAGGCCCGAGGCGATGGTCTTGGAGAACGATCCCAGGTACACCACACCCTCGGCCTCGTCGGCGCGGATGGCGCGGGGGACCACGCCGTCGAAGCCCAGCAACCCGTAGGGGTCGTCCTCCAGCAGCAGGATCCCGTGGGACCGCGCCACCTCGAGCACCTCGTGACGCCGCTGCTGTCCCTGGGTCAAGCCGGCAGGGTTGTGGTACGAGGGGATCGTGTAGATCATCTTGATCCGACCGCCATCTGCCCGGACCTGGGCAATGGCCTCGGTCAGGGCCACCGGGGACAGTCCCTGGTCGTCCATGGCCACGTGGACCACGCGGCACTCGTAGGAGCGGAACACTCCCAACGCCCCGACATAGGACGGCGACTCAACGAGGACGACGTCCCCCGGGTCGCAGAACGTGCGCACGACCAGGTCGAGTGCCATCTGGGACCCCGTTGTGACCACGATGTCGTCGGGATGTGCCTGGATCCCCACGGGCGCCATCACGTCCAGGATCTGCTCACGCAGCCTCTCGTCGCCCTGGCCGGATCCATACTGGAGCGCGGTGGCACCCCGCTCGCGGATGAGCCGGCCCACGGTCTCGCTCATCGCATCGAGGTCCAGGGCCGAGACGAAAGGCATGCCGCCGGCCAGCGACACCACCTCCGGCCGACTGGCGACTGCGAAGAGCGCGCGGATCTCCGAGGCCGCCAGGCCATGGGCCCGTTGGGCATAGCTGGTGAACCACGGGTCGAGGCGCGTTCCAGGGCTCATGTGCCTAGGATGCCCGATGGGAGGTGGGCTCATGAAAACGGTGCGGTGGGTCCTGCTCGGCGCGGCCGCCCTGGCGGTCGGCGCCACCGCCGGTTTCGCGGTCTCGCTGCTGCGCCCACGCAAGTACGCGGAGTTCACCGGAGTGCGCGACGGCACCCGATGATGGTGCGGGGTTAGCACCGCGATAAGGCCGGACCACTGATCCGTGTCGGGCCGATGCCGTACATTTGGCTCACGCGTGGGGAGGAGTTCGTTGATGGGGTTTCGGGCTCGGCTCGCAGCCGTGGGGATGACGGGTGTCGCACTGCTGGCATCCACGCTTGGTTCCGTGGCCCCCGCGTCAGCCGACACGGCCGGCGCGACGGGGACGATCACCTGCGCGGTCACGGCCCCCGGTAATCCGGTGGTGACTCTGATGGACACTCCCGTCGGGGGAAACGTCACCTGCACCCACAGCGTCGCGGGAACACCCGTCACGTACTCCCTGGCCCCGTTCGTCGTCGACGCCACCGGGCCGTTCAACGGCAAGCTCGCCTTCGACACCGCGACGGGCAACTTCCTGTACACCCCGGGCTTCTACCCGCCCGACCCCACACGCGGCGGAGCCCAGGACAAGCTCCCCGAGTTCTCCGGCCCTGACTCCTTCACCGTGATCGCCCGCGCGACCGACGGCGCCGAGGCGTATTTCGACGTCCCGATCCAGATCCAGGGGTTGCCGCGGTCCTGCAACCCAGCCTTCGTTCCCGAGACCCGCACGATGTTCAACGACCCCTCCGGGTCGGAGACCAAGCAGTACCAGATGCTGCGCCACCTGATCGAGCTGATCGACTGCACGCCGCCGTTGAACCCGGACGGAACCCAGGCCTCCATCAAGTTCAGCTTCTACTCCCTGACGTACGCGCCGGTCCAGGCAGCCCTGACCGCGGCCGCTCAGCGCGGCGTGTCGGTCCAGGCCCTGACCAACAGCCACTCGGACAAGTACTCGTCGTGGCGCGAGCTCAGCCGGACGCTCGGCGCAGACACGAACGCGATCAACTTCGCCACGACGTGCTGGCAGGGGTGCCTGACCCCGCGCAACCCCGCCATCCCTGGTGGTCCCACGTCCTGGTACGGCGCCGATGCGACGACCCTGACCTCCAACACAGTCATCTACAGCGACAGGTCCCGCCCGGGCCTCCAGCCGATCGTGGCATGGCGCTACGACTTCGGCGACGGCACCTTCGCCGACGGTCCCGGTCCGCACACGAAGACCTACTCAGTCCCGGGCACCTACAAGACGTCGCTGACCGTGACCGACGCCGCCGGGCTCACGCACACCACCACGGGTGAGAAGACGCTCCCGGACAACTTGGAGCCGATGTACCCGTCGTTGCACTCCAAGATCTACCTGTTCTCCACCGTGGGCCAGGGAGCCAACACCCGGCAGTGGGTGAGCGCCTACAGCTCGGGCAACCCGACCTATCAGCAGTCACGCAAGGGGTTCAACAACCTCAACATCGCGGTCGGCGACAAGCCGCTGCACGACATCTTCACCACCTACTTCGCGGACCTGGTCAAGGGCTCTCGGGGTGAGCTGATGACGCCCAACTACTTCCGGACCTTCGCGACGCCGGGGAACCCCGCCACCGGCGCGCGGCCCACGACCGTCCACCTGGGACCGCAGACATCCGGGGACATCAACCGGGAGATCCTGAAGTCCATCCAGTGCAGGTACAAGGTGGGCAAGAAGTCCTGAAGCGAACAGACGTGCGCGTCTCGATGTTCGTCCTCACTCGGCGCGGCGTGGCCTCCGACCTCTGGCGCCTGGCCATGCAGCGGGGCTGCAACGTGGAGATCGTGTACACGCAGATGAGCCAGCGCATCAAGGGCCCCAACGGTCAGTGGCTGGAGAACGAGGACGGCGAGGAGATGGGCTACGGCTCCGCCGACTGCTTGTCGACCCCGCCCAGCAAGGTCATCGTCACGAAGGCGAGCAAGGGCAAGCCCGCCAAGCGCAAGGTCGTGAAGAACTCCGTGGGTGACTGCAGCGGCGGCTCCCTGCGCGGCTCGGTCCCGGTGACGTCCACCGGCGTATGGCTGAACCGCAAGAGCCCCTACGGCGGCGGCCGGTTGACGGTGCGCATGGCGTGCCCCGTCCAGCCGAAGTACGACACGGTCAAGAAGACCTGGGCGGTCCTGTGCATCCGCAACGACATCTTCACCCACCAGAAGACACTGCTGGTCAACGGCTTCATCCGGGGTGCCGTGCAGAAGTACGTGATGACGGGATCGTCGAACTGGTCCTCACCCGGATTGCGCGCCTCTGATGAGGTCATCACCGAGATCCAGAACGCGGGAGCTCTGTACGACCAGTACAAGGCGAACGGGGAGTACCTGAAGAAGGTCGTGACCCGCAACAGCGCCAAGAAGACGAAGAAGAAGTCGGCCCAGACCTACATGCTCCAGCTCTCGGGTTCCCAACAGCTCGATGTGCGGGGTATGACCGATGAGCAGTTGAAGGGTCAGGGGTAGGGAGCGCGGCGAGCCGGCGAGTTCACCCGACCCTGTCGCTGGGGCGACCGGGTCGAGTGGCGGCCGAGAACTGCGTCACGGGTGACCAGCCGCGCAGCTCACTCAGGCGGGGGCGGGGCGAAGAAGCGGATGAGTGCGGCCGTGATGGCCTTGGCGATCTGGTCGCGCCCGGCGGGATCACCCAGTCGGGCGCCGTCGTCGGGGTTGGTCAGGTAGCCGAGGTCCAGGTGGACAGCCGGCATCCTGGTGAGGCGAAGGAGCTCCCAGGTCTTGGGATGGGCGCCGCAGCTGTTCGCCGAGCTGCGCACTGCGATCTCCTCGAGCAGGAGCTCAGCGAGCGCCTGTCCCGCCACCGAGCTCGTCCGTCCATTGAGGGCACCGAAGTAGAAGGCGGCCGTGCCGTGGGCCAGGGGATTCGGGTGGGCGTCGCAGTGCAGTGAGATCACGACATCCGCGCCGACCTCGTTGGCGATGGCCGCCCGTGCCGACTCGTCGAAGGACGTGTGCCCGGCCCGGGCTGGTCCGGTCACGAGCACCGTCGTCCCCAGGGCGGCCAGTCGGCCCTCCACACGAGCGGCGATGTCGGCGGCGATGTCCTGCTCGGACAACCCGTTGCCGGTGTGGCCCCGGTGCAGGTGATCCGGTCCGGCGTCGATGAGCACCACCTTGTGTGTCACGCCTGTGCGGAGCACGTCGAAGGCCTGCTGCTCACGCAGGATCGTGGAGGCTCCACCGCTGACAGTCCGGGTCAACCGCCCGAGAGCCCGGAAGGTGTCCGGGCCTGCCGTCCCGTCGGTGGGCAGGCCGGTGTTGAGCTGGAACTCGCGGACGGCATGATCGGTGAGCCGGCCGAAGATCCCGTCGGGTCGACCCGGGGAGAATCCCAGGCCGGTCAGGCGCTCCTGCAGGGCCAGGACGTCGTCGCCGACCATGAGATGCCCCGGGAGGAAGGACAGGACCCGGTCGCCCAGGCGCCACCGCGCCTCCTCGAGGCGCCGGAACGTCTGCGTGCCCACGCAGCCGTCCACGGCGATCCCGCGCTCCTGCTGGAACTGGCGCACCGCCCGGTCGAGCTCCACGTCGAACTCATCGCCACGGCCGTCCTCGATGAGGCCGAGCCGGTGCAGCCGCGCTCGCACCTCGGCGACCATCGGCCCAGAGTCCCCCTGTCGGCACGTGGGGCCGACAGCTGTGGACAGGCGTGCTCTCACGGAACAGAACGATCAGAGGAACTCGGCGAGGTCCTTGAGCAGGGCAGCCTTGGGCTTGGCCCCGATGATCTGCTTCACCACCTTGCCGCCCTGGAACACGTTGAGCGTGGGGATCGACACGATCCCGTAGTCCGAGGCGATCCGCGGGTTCTCGTCGACGTTCAGCTTGGCGATCGTGAGCTTGTCGCTGTGGGCGGCGTCGATCTCCTCGAGGATCGGGGCGATCATCCGGCAGGGGCCGCACCAGACCGCCCAGTAGTCCACCAGGACGGGCTTGTCCGACAACAGCACGTCGTCGGCGAAGCTGGCGTCGGTCACGGTAATCAGGGCCATCGGATCTCCTTGGGTTGGCTGGCCAATCCTAGCGTCAGGCGGTCGCCATCAGCGCGTGCTCGTGTGCGGCCAGGAACCGCTCTGCGTCCAGCGCGGCAGCACATCCGCTGCCCGCGGCCGTGATGGCCTGACGGTAGGTGTGGTCCACCAGGTCGCCGGCAGCGAACACGCCGGGCAGCACCGTCCCACCGCTGAGCACCCTGGTGCTGCGGCCCTCGACGAGCACGTAGCCCTCGTCGTCCAGGGTCACCTGGTCGCGGATGAGCTCCGAGCGTGGATCGTGCCCGATCGCGATGAACAGCCCGGTCACCGGCAGCTCGCGCTGCTCGCCGGTGCGCGTGTCGGCGAGGGTCACCGAGCTGAGCTTGTCGGCCCCATTGACGGCGGCGACCGTGCTGTTCCACGCGAACTGAAGCTTGGGGTTGGCCAGCGCACGTTCGGCCATGATCCGGCTGGCGCGCAACTCGTCGCGGCGATGGATCACGGTGACGGAGTCAGCGAACTTGGTCAGGAAGAGCGCCTCCTCGATGGCCGAGTCCCCTCCGCCGACGACCGCGATGTCCTGCCCCCGGAAGAAGAAGCCGTCGCAGGTGGCGCACCAGGAGACCCCGTGCCCGGAGAGGCGCTTCTCGTCGGGGAGGCCGAGCTCGCGGTACCCGGACCCCATCGCGAGGATGACGGCATGGGCGCGGTGCTCGTTGCCCTCCCCGTCCACGACCACCTTGATGTCACCGGTCAGCGACATCGCCGTCACGTCGTCGGTGACCAGCTCGGCGCCGAAGCGCTCGGCCTGGGCGCGCAGGTTGTCCATCAGGTCCGGACCCATGATCCCCTGGGGGAATCCGGGGAAGTTCTCGACATCCGTGGTGTTCATCAGCGCGCCGCCGGCAGTCACCGAACCCTCGAAGACGAGCGGACGCAGGGCCGCCCGCGCGGCGTAGATGGCAGCCGTGTAGCCCGATGGGCCGGAGCCCACGATGATCAGATCCCGAACCTCGGACATGGTGTCCCTCACCCCTCGCAGTCGTGGATGACAACATCCTAGGTGCGTCTGGGATTCCCGCCCGTGCGCCCCTTGGGCGGGGCCTCAGCTCGTGACCCGCACCTCGCGGATGCCGCCCCGCCAGCCACCATCCACCTGGGGCAGGCCGGTCAGCCAGACCAGGACGTACCGGGCCGAGGTCGGATCGGCGGCCTTCAGGCGCACCTTCTCGCCCGCCTCGGTGGCTTGGGCCATGAGGTCATAGTCCTGGGGACTTGCCCCGGGATCATTGCTCGTGAGCACCTGCAGATCGGTCCCGTTTCCGACCAGGTCCAGGGACACTGAGCCGATGGTTCGGGGAGCTCCGAGGTCCAGCACGATGCCCACCCCGGGCTTGTCCAGGCTCTTGTTGTAGTAGGTCACTGTGCGCCAGGCCGTGTTCTTGTCCCCGTCGTAGGCGAAGGGCACCCGGCCCGGGTTCTCCTCCCCGTTGCCCAGTGGGTCGAAGTCACTGCCGTCGACGATCTGGTAGGTCACCTTCTCCGGAGCAGCGGCCGAGGCCTCCGGACTGGGCGAGGGCGGGGCCGTGGGAGTCGGGTCCGGTGATGCTGCCACCGTGGTGTCCCGGGACAGAAGTTGCATCCCGCCCCATGCCAAGCCAAGGACGAGCAGGAGAACCCCGACCCCGACAGCGACCCGGGGCAGCACGTTCGAGCGCTCAGCGGGCGCCCCGGACAGAGGTCGGCGTTCGCCGGTGAGGTCGGTCAGGCTGGCGCTCAGGGCCTCGCGGGCCTGTGACGCGGAACCAAGCCGCGGACGACCGCGTGGCGGCACGACCGGGATCACGGTCCGCGCACACAGGTCATCCAGCGACTCGGGGACGTCGGCCAGGATGCGCGACGGCGGTGGTGTGTGGCCGCCGACCTCGGGGGCGCCCGGGATCCCCTCGACATCGCCGTCGGGCCACCGGGCCGTCAGGCAGGCATAGAGGATCGACCCGATGCCGTTGACGTCCGCCGCGACCGGGTCGTCGCCGGCGACGGGGTCGATCCCGGCCAGGACCGCGTCGATGCCGAGGCCGGTGATCCGCACCTCGCCGTCGTGGCCGACCAGGATGTTGGAGGGGCGCAGTCGACCGTGGGCGATGCCCTTGGCGTGCGCCGACTCGATCGCTGCGGAGATCTCGTAGGCGATCCGGGCAGCCTCAGCGGGGGGCATCGGGACGGTGAGGTGGTCACGCAGGACCTCCCCGGCGCTCCACTCGGTGACGACGACCAGGAGGTCGTCGGCGGTGAAGACGTCCAGGATCCGCACGATGCGACGGTCATCGACCGTGGCTGCCGTGCGTGTCGACTGGTCGAGGTCCGCGACGAGGGCATCGTCGGCGGCGACCAGCCACAGGGCGACCTCGCGGTTCAGGGTGCTGTCGACCGCGCGCCAGATCTGGGCGCCGTAGCGCTCCTCGACAAGGTCGTCCAGGGTGAACCGGCCGATCTGCCGGTTGGGTGCCACCTGTCCCTGCTCGTTCACATCAGGAATGCTAGGCCACGCGCCGCGGCTCCCGTGACGGGCGCGCCCCGGCTCGCCTCAGCCGTTCGGGTCAACCGGTCAAGAACCTCGCAGGGGATGTCGATTGCTCAGGACATGACAGCGGGTGTGTCCGGACCGGGTGATCGGGGCGGCATCGTGCTGGGCTGGTTGATGCGGGTGACGATCGTCCTGGTCCTGATGGGCGTGCTCGCCTTCGACGTGTTCTCACTGGCGTACACCAACGTCACGACGGTGGATGACGCCGGGATCGTGGCCGGGACGGGGGCCCAGTCGCTGATCGAGAACCCGCATGACCAGAAGGCGGCCAGGACGGTGTCTGTGACCCAGGCCGAGGATCTGGGCGTGCGGATGCGGACCAAGGACTGGTGGGTCGACGAGTCCGGCGAGGTCCATGTCACCGTGAGCCGTGATGCCAAGACCCTTGCCCTGCACTACATCCCACAGCTCCAGAAGTACCTGACGGTGCGTGCGGTCGGTACCGCCGCGAGTTCCTGACCCAGGGACACGAGCCCAACTGCTGTCGGGCTGACCCTGGTCAGTGACCCACCTTCCTGCGCACCATGGCCATGGCGGCGCTGACCTCCCGGATGCGCAGTGCGCGCGCTGCCCCGAGGTAGACCCCGAGTCCCAGCAGGCTGGCGACGACCAGGACACCCAACAGGCTCAGCCGGGAGTCCCACGCGCCCTCCAGCACCTGCTCGAGAACCCGGTAGCACCCGAATGTGACGAGCACCGTCGCCGACCCGGCGACGAGCATCTTCACGATCGCCACCCACGTGGAGCGGGTGTGCAGGCCGTGGCTGCGCCGGGACAGGATCGGCCACGCGATGGGCATCATGATCCAGTAGGTCAGTCCGAAGGCCAGGCCGATGGCCGGAACCTTCATCGAGGTGGGCGCCAGGTTGAACAGGGCGATGGACAGGGCGACGTTGATCGTGTTGAGCACAAGGGACAGGTAGAACGGTGTCTTCGTGTCCTCCAGGGAGTACCAGCCGCGCAACAGGATGAAGTAGATCGAGAACGGCACCAGCCCGATCAGCATCCCGATCACGGTGTACCCGATCAGGAATGCCGATTCCCGGTTCGCTGCCCCGAAGCCGAACAGGACCGCGGCCAGGATCGGCGACAGCGGCATCATCACGGCGGTGATCGGCACGGTCAGTGCGGTGACAGTCCGCATCGAGTCGGTCAGCACCCGGCTGAACGTCTCGAACTGACGGGCCGCAGCCACGCGGCTCAGGCCGGGCAGGAGGGCGGTCACCAGGGACACCGTCACGATGGAGTGCGGCAGGAAGAAGATGAGGTAGGCCTTCTGGTACGTGGTGATGCCGGCTGAGGGCAGGCCCTCGGCCTGGGCCATCACGTTGGCCGTGGTGGCCAGGCGGCTGTGCACGATGAAGGACACCTGGTTGGCGGCGAGCAGCCCGAGGGTCCAGAGGGCCAGTCCGCCGGTCTTGCCCAGCCCCCAACCACGCCAGTCGAAGCGAGGGTGCCACCGGTACCCCGACGAGCGCATGAACGGGATGAGCAGGAGCGCCTGGGTGGCCACGGCCACCGTGGAGCCAAGCCCCAGCCACGCGGTCTGCTGTGGCGTGAGGGTGCCGCTGTCGGCGGCCTCCGGCCCTGCCACGACCAGGAACGACAGGAACACGAAGATCGCCACGAGGTTGTTCGCGATCGGCGCGTACATGGGCGGGGAGAACCGTCCCCGGGCGTTGAGAACCTGTGACACCAGGGTGAACACGCCGTAGAAGAAGACCTGGGGCAGGCAGAAGCGCGCGAAGGCCACCGCCAGGGACATCTGGTCGGCGGTGTAGTCCGGCGAGGCGTAGATCCGCGTGAGCAGCGGGGCCAGCACCATGGCGATCGCCGTCAGCGCGAGCAGCAGGACGCAGGTCAGCGTCAGCAGCCGGTCGGTGAATCCGGCCCCACCGTCGGAGTCCTCGCGGCTGCGGCGCACGAGCTGGGGGACGAACACGGCGTTCATCGCCCCGCCCACTGTGAGCACGTACACGGTGTTCGGGATGGTGTTGCCGACCGTGAAGATGTCGGCCACGACCCCCAGGCCGAGCGCGGCGGTCATCGCGATGTCGCGGAACAGCCCAGTGATCCTGCTGATGACCGTGCCGACGGCCATCTTCGCGCCCTTGGCCACGAGGTCGCCCTGCTGGGGAGCGGCGGCCTGCTGGGCCGCGTCACTCGCCGCGTCAGGATCGGGGGAGCCAGTGAGATCCGAGACGTCCACGCCTTCCGCGGGAACGCCGTCCGCAGGCGCGTCGTCGGAGTCGTGCGGCTCGGGATCGCGGGGGTCGTCAGTCACGCGGACCCTCATCCGGGTCGGCACCTGACGACGCGGGAGCCGCGGCGGCCTCGACCCGGACCTCGTCACGCCCGGGCTCCGGCGTGCCCGGGAGGTCGCGCTCGCGGGCACGCCGACGCCGGCGGGCGCGGCGGACACCGTGGATCACCACGGCCAGCAGGAGGGCACCCAGCGCGACCTGGACCAGCACGCGGGCGGCATTGGCATAGGCCGCCGACTCCACGACGAGCAGGCCGGGCTCCCCGAACTCGTCGCCCTGGGCGGTCAGCAGCTGGATCCTGACCGGGATCGGCCCGGCCGCGGCGACCTGCGCCGTGACCTCGACCGACGTGCGCCGCTCAGGGGCGATGGTGAACGGTTCCACGGGGTCCGCGGAGAAGAGCTGCGACGGCGTGGCGCTGAGCTCGAGGCCGACGGTCACCTCGGTGGGTCCCGCGTTCTCGATCGTGATCGGGATGGTCCCCGATGCGCCCGACACCGTGATCGACCCACTGGAGACGACCCGGACCGAGTCGGTGAGGGCGCTGACCTGTCCGTCGACGAGCGCGGTCAGGTCAGCGCGAGCCTCGGGATGGGTCCGGAACCACGCACCGAGCTGCCGCGTCGGGGCGGTCCGCGTCACCTCGGAGATGACGTCCGGATCGGTGACCACCCCGGCGTACTGCTTGAGGCCCCGGTACTGGTCCCGAACCTGGTCCACGTGCGCGGCCGGCAGCTCCTGGGCCTCCTGTTCGGGCGTCGGGGCAACGAGGGTCCTGGCCAGGGAGCTCGGCTCGCGGGCGAGTGCCGCGGCCAGGGAGGTGGGCGAGACCCAGGGGGCCCCGGTGAGCGCCGTGACCACCATCTGGGCGGCTCCCGCGGGCGGATCCCATGCGGGGTCGGGGCCGGTCACGACCAGTCGCTGGGTCTCGGGGAGCTCCATCGCGGTCACCAGCGTCTGGGCGAGCAGTGCCTGGCGCGCAGCGGTCTGCTCGGCCGGCGTGCCCATCGGCAGGGCCAGCGTCTGCGACAGGCCGGAGTCGGCCAGCAGGGCCCGCAGGTCGCCCTCGGCCGTCGGTAGGAGCACGTTCCCGCTGGGCGTGAAGTAGGTCGGCACAAGCTGGGGGGCTGCTTGGTCGCTGAGCACCACCACGGTGGCCCTCGCGGCCGCCAGCGCAGACAGGGTGCTGGGCTGGGCGACACCTCCCGGGGCCAGGACGACCGAGCTGGGGAGCGGGGCGCCGAGGATCTCCTTGGTCGCCTCATCGATGCGGGGGCGTTGGCGCAGGGCTGTCGTCAGGACCTTCCCGCGCCGGGCAGCGTCGATGTCCGGCCATGCGTACAGGGATGCGGAGGCATCCGCACCCGGCGCCGACAGCGCGGCGGTCAGTGAGTCGAGCCAGTCGGCCACCTCGCGCCGGCGCGTGCCCGGCTCGACGCTGCCATCCGGGCGGCGCACCTGGTACCCGTCAGCGAGGTCGGCGGCCGACTGGAGTGCCTCAGGATCGACGACCAGGGACACCGCCCCGGGGTCAGCGGCACCCGCGTCGAGGAGCCGGGACAGCCGGCCAGCGGGGGACATCTGGACAGCGGCGTCCTCGGTCAGCAGGACGCCCTCGGCGTCCCGCAGGGGTGCTCCCGAGAGGGGCCAGAGCGTCGTCAGCAGCAGGGGCTCGACGGCGGTGTCCCTGGGCCACCAGGGCAGGAAGGTGCGGTCCATGTCCTGGCGCACCGCTCCCGTACCGGAGTCGCCGCGTGCCTCGACCCCGGTGACGTAGACCCCAACTCCCTCCAGCCCGAGGTCGGCGACATCGGCGCGCACCTCGAACGGTCGGGACTGGCCAGGGGCCAACTCGTCGGCAACCGCCTCGCCAGCCCCGACGATGGGCTCACCCAGTCGTTGACCGGCTCCCGCCAGCACCTCGGGGATCTCGTCGCGGTTGACCAGGGGCGTGGGTGACACCCGCAGCACTGCGGAGACGTCCCTCACAGGGGCATCTGAAGTGTTGGTGATGGTGCCGACCACGGTGAGCTGGTCGCCCGGCTCCGGGATCGCCGGGGCCAGGCTGGCGATCCGGATGGTCAGGTCGCCAGCCCCGAGAGCGGGCCGTTCAACTGCTGGCGCGGCCAGGGCTGTCAGGGTGGGTGTGCTGGTGAGCAGGGATGCCACGGCCAGGAGCGCGCCGGCTGGGAGCAGCCCGGCCCGCCAGGTCACTTCACTCCCGGGACGATCTGCGGGACCTTCTCGACGAGTCGGCGCTCATCGCCGTAGGCGAGTTTGCGCACCACCTGATGGAACGGGATCCACTCCACCGCCTCGACCTCGACGTCCTCGTCGGAGAGCTCACCGCCCACTGCCTCGATGACGTAGTGGTGGACCGTCTTGTGGATGCGCTTGTCCTCGACCACGAACCAGAAGTCGATCACCCCCAGGGGTGCGACGATCCGACCCACGAGACCGGTCTCCTCGAACACCTCGCGCAGGGCAGCCTGCTCCGGGGTCTCGCCCTCCTCGACGTGCCCCTTGGGCAGGCTCCACAGCAGGCGCGACCGACGATCGTGGCGGGCGATGAGCGCGACCGCGGGGGGATCGGCGGACAGGTCGAGCACGACACCACCCGCGGAGGTCTCCTCGACCTTGGGCAACCGTCGGCCGCGGAGCCCGCCGGGGCGCACCTTCCGCACTCCGCGTCCGGCGGCCATGAGGGTGGCGGGGTTGGGGAACATCCGCCGCAGGCCCTCCTCGGATTCGGCATCCTCGACAGGGGTCGGCTCCTCGACGGAGTCCGTGGAGGCCTCGACGCTCGCCTCCGGGCCCGCCGTATCGGTGGCGGGGCCAGCCGGTGGGGGCGCAGGGATGGTGTCCGTGGTGGGACGGCCGCGGCGCGGAAGGGTTCCCGGGGTGGGACCACTGGTACGGGGTGCCGGTGGGGTGGGTGTGACGACGACCTCGGCGGGCGCCGACGCCGGTTCCGCGACCTCGGGAGACGTGTCCGTGCCGGGGCCCTCCGCCACGGTGTCATCTGGCGCTGTCCCCGACTCCGGCGCTGCAGCCGGGTCCGGCGCGGCGACAGCTGCCTCGGAGGTCTCGGGTGTGACATCCGGCTCATCGTCGGGTGCGGATGAACGGCGGCGCGACCCGGGATAGCGCAGGTCAGCCGGGGTGGGGATGGCGAACCGGCGTCCCTCGCGCCGCGGCGGCGGCACAGGGGTCGGCGGTGTGGACATGCTGGTCAGGATAGCGGCCACGTAGGCTATCGGCCCGTGCCCGACGTCCCTCCCCGCGCGGCGCTTGCGGCAGCGAGCCGCATGCGCATCGACGACCTGCTCGACGAGATCCCGGAACTCGTCGACCTGGCCGGACGGATGACCGCGGCCGGTCACGAGATCGCCCTCGTGGGGGGTTCGGTGCGGGACGCGGTGCTGCTGGGACGGCACGTGGACCTCGACCTGGCCACCTCGGCCCGCCCGGCGGAGACGCTGGCCGTGCTCGAGGGCTGGGCGGATGCCGTGTGGGAGATCGGCATCGATTTCGGCACCGTGGGGGCGCGCCGTGGCGAGCATCACTTCGAGATCACCACCTACCGCAGCGACGCGTACGACCGCACCACGCGCAAGCCCGAGGTGACCTACGGCGACTCCCTGCTCGAGGATCTCCGACGTCGGGACTTCACCATCAACGCGATGGCCGTCACGCTGCCCGACCGCACGTTCGTGGACCCGTTCGACGGGTTGGCCGACCTGGCAGCCCACACCCTGCGCACGCCCGCGACGCCCGAGGAATCCTTCGCCGACGACCCCCTGCGGATGATGCGGGCCGCGCGCTTCGTCGCCCAGTTGGGCGTGTCGGTCTCCCCGGAGGTCCTGGCAGCGATGACCGCGATGGCCGACCGGATCACGATGGTGTCCGCCGAGCGGGTCCGCGACGAGCTGTCCAAGCTGATGCTCACCGAGGTGCCCCGCATGGGCCTCGAGCTGATGGTGGACACCGGGTTGGCGGACCACGTGCTCCCCGAGCTCCCGGCCCTGCGCCTGGAGATCGACGAGCACCACCGCCACAAGGACGTGTACGAGCACTCCCTGATCGTCCTGGACCAGGCCATCGACCTCGAGACCTCGCACGAGCCCACCTCCCCACCGGACCTGGTGCTTCGACTGGCCGCGCTGCTGCACGACATCGGCAAGCCGCGCACCCGGCGCTTCGAGCACGGCGGGCGCGTGAGCTTCCACCACCACGAGGTCGTCGGGGCCAAGCTGACGCGCAAGCGGCTGACCGCCCTGCGCTACCCGAACGTCGTCGTCGACGAGGTGTCGACCCTGGTTGAGCTGCACCTGCGCTTCCATGGCTACGGCAGCGGTGAGTGGACCGATGCCGCGGTGCGCCGCTACGTCCGCGACGCCGGTGACCAGCTGGCCCAGTTGCACAAGCTGACGCGCGCGGACTGCACCACCCGGAACCCGCGCAAGGCCGCAGCCCTGCGCCGCACGTATGACGACCTCGAGGGCCGCATCGAGGTGCTGGCCGAGGCAGAGGAGCTGGCGTCCATCCGACCCGACCTCGATGGCAACGAGATCATGGGGATCCTGGGCATCGGACCGGGTCGCGAGGTCGGTGAGGCCTACCGCTGGCTCATGGAGCGCCGGCTGGACGACGGCCCGCTCGGACGTGAGCGCGCCGAGCAGGAACTGCGTCAGTGGTGGGCTGGGCGCACCCCCGCCTGAGCACGCCGACATGAGGGGACGCGCGTTCGCCAGCGGCTGATCGCGACGCGCCGCCCGCGGGGGTCGATCTCCCCGACGATGTCGGACCCGTGCGGTTCAATGTGCCATGGCACCGCGGCAGGGTCGAGCCGGGGCGCTGCAGGAAGGATCCGTCATGTCCGGGACTCTCACCCGGCAGCGCCGCACCGTCAGACGTCCGGCTCTGCCCCACCTCGTGGGACTCGACGGCCTGCGCGCTGTCGCGGTCATCGCCGTGGTGCTCTACCACGCGGATGTTGCCTGGATCCCGGGCGGATTCCTCGGTGTGGACGTGTTCTTCGTCCTCTCCGGCTTCCTGATCACCTCTCTGCTGCTGGTCGAGCTGGACCGCACCGGCCGGATCGACTTCAAGAACTTCTACATCCGCCGGGCCCGGCGGCTGCTGCCCGCGCTCTTCGCCGTGCTCGCCGTGACCGCCCTGCTGGTCGCGACAGTCGCCTACGACGGCGCGGCCGGGTTCCGTCGCGACCTCCCGGGTGCGCTCTTCTACTACTCGAACTGGCTGAGCATCTTCACCGAGACCTCGTACTTCGAGTTCATCGGCCGCCCGCCCATGCTCAAGCACCTGTGGTCGCTGGCGGTGGAGGAGCAGTTCTACATCTTCTGGCCCGCGATCGCCCTGTTCGCCTACCGGTGGCGCGGGGCGCGCGCCGTGGGGCTCGTGGCCCTTGGCGGGGCGCTGCTCTCGACGCTGGCGATGACCATCGGCTCGTTCGTCGGCGACATGCCCGGAGCCGCCGATCCGAGCCGCCTCTACTTCGGTACCGACACGCACGCGATGGGCGTGTGCGTCGGTGCGGCCCTGGCGGTCGTCTGGCGCCCGGGTCGCACCTCGCCGGTCCTGCCCCGGCAGGCTCGGATGGTGATCACCGGAGCAGGCGTGGCCGGCCTGCTCCTCCTGGTGCTCATGTTCACCAGTCTCGGGGAGTTCTCGACCTTCCTCTACCGTGGCGGGTTCCTCGTCGTGGCCCTCGTCTCGGCCGTGGTCGTGGCAGCGGCCAGCCACCGGGGTGTGCCGTTCGGGACCTGGCTGGGCATGCGGCCGATGCGCTGGGTCGGTGAGCGGTCGTACGGCATCTACCTCTGGCACTGGCCCCTGTTCCTCGTCACCCGCCCGGGGGTGGACATCCCGGTCGACGGCGTGATGGCGTTCGTCGTGCGCATCGCGCTGCTGCTCGGGATCGCCGAGCTGAGCTACCGGTACCTGGAGATGCCGGTCCGTCGGGGGGCGCTGGCCCGCGGGTGGCGGCGCGTTCGCGATGGCGATCTGCCGCAGCCGAGACCGGCACTCCTGGCCGGGGTGGCCGCGGTCGCCGTCGTGGTGATGTTCACCGGCTTCCGGGTCATCACCGCGCCTGCACCGGCAGCTGCTGCCGGGGGGATGACCGCCGAGCAGTTCGCAGCGCTGGCTCCTGCCCGGGCACCCCTGGAGAAGGACTTCGCCCGGATGGCCGCCGCAGAGGACCTGGATCCGCGGGCCAAGGTCACTGCCTTCGGGGACTCGGTGATGCTCGGGGCCTCAGGTGCACTCGAGAGCGACACGTTCAACCTGGACCTGCACGCCAAGGTGGCCACCCAGGCCACCGACGTGCTGGCCTCGATCACCGAGCAGGTGAGCAGTGGGCAGCTGCGCGACACGGTTGTCCTGCACCTCGGGAACAACGGAATCGTGACCGAGGAGCAGTTGCGTGCGATGCTGGCCCAGCTGTCCGGCGCCCAGAAGGTGGTCCTGGTCAATGTCCGGGTCCCGCGGGCGTGGATGAAGCCCAACAACGAGCTGATCGCGAAGGTCGCGCAGGACTACCCCAACGTCACGGTGGCCGATTGGGCCAAGGCCTCCGAGGACCACCGCGACTACATGGTCAAGGACGGGGTCCACCTGACGGGCAAGGGCGCTGCCGAGTACACGCGCGTGATCGCTGAGGCGGCCGGCATCCAGCCCACCTGAGCCCCTTCCCCGCGATTTGGCCGGCGGTGGGCGACCCCGGTACGATTGTGGGCGTTGTCATGCCGCTTCGGCGGGGTGATGCGCGAGTGGCGGAATAGGCAGACGCGCACGGTTCAGGTCCGTGTACTCGAAAGGGTGTGGGGGTTCAACTCCCCCCTCGCGCACCAGACATCCAAGACGCCCCCTGGCGGTCAGCCCGGGGGCGTCTTGTCATTCAGGCCCAGGCGGTCCCCAGGGGAACCCGTGAGTCGGCGCCACTCGAAGGTGTGTGTGCGTCCACGACCAGTCGGCCACCGAGCCGGGGAAAGGCGCTCCGGGCGCGCCGGCGGGCCGGTAGGCTCCGCTCCCGTGACCGCTGCCGTGAGCCCAGCCGCCCCGATCGAGAAGCCCGCACACGGGTGGATCCCGATGATCTTCATCGGCATGGGCACGGCCCTGATCATCATGGACGCGACGATCGTCAACGTCTCGCTTCCCTCCATGATCGCCGACCTGGGCCTGAGCTCGATCGATGCCGAGTGGGTCAACGCGATCTACTCCCTGACGTTCGCGGCCCTGCTGATCGTGTTCGGCCGGGTGGGCGACCGTGTCGGCCGACGGAGGATCTTCACCCTCGGTGCCCTCGTGTTCGTGCTGGCCAGCATCTACGCCGCGTCCTCGAAGTCCGGCGAGCACCTGATCACCGCCCGGGCGCTGCAGGGCATCGGCGGGGCGATGATGTCGCCCTCGTCGCTGTCCCTGGTGAACTCGCTCTATGCGGGCAAGGCACGCAACGTCGCCTTCGCCATCTACGGTTCGATCATCGGTGGTATGGCCGCGCTGGGCCCGCTGGTCGGCGGCTACCTGACCACGAACTTCTCGTGGACGTGGGCCTTCTGGATCAACGTCCCGATCGGGATCATCGTGATCGTCGGCGCCCTGCGCTACGTCCCCGAGAGCAAGGACCCCGGGGACACCCAGGGACTCGATGTCGGGGGCGCGATCCTCTCGGCGCTGGGAATCGGCCTGATCGTCTTCGGCCTGATCGAGGGTCGCAACTACGGCTGGATCCGCGTCGAGGAGGACCGGAGCCTGTTCGGCCGCGACTACGCGGCCGGCGCCATCTCACCGGTCGCCATAGCCCTGGTGGCGGGCCTGCTGTGCCTGCTGGTGCTGTACTTCGTCGAGACCCGGCGCACCCGCGCCGGCAAGTCCGCGCTGATCGACTTCAGTCTCTTCCGGATCGCCACCTTCGGCCTGGGTTCGGCCGCGGCCCTGATCGTCAGCCTCGGCGAGTTCGGGATCCTGTTCTCGCTGCCGCTGTTCCTGCAGAGCGTCCTGGGGTACACCGCCCTGGGCGCGGGAGCCCTGTTGGCAACGCTGGCGATCGGCTCGTTCGTGTCCGCCCCGACGGCGGCGTCCCTGGCGAACAAGTACGGCGCCCGGTTCGTGGCCCGGATGGGCATGGGCCTCGAGGTGATCGGCATCGTCGGCCTCGGGGCCACGATCACCCCCACCTCGTCTGCATGGCAGATGGCCATCTGGCTGATCATCTACGGCATGGGCGTCGGCTACGCCAGCGCCCAGCTGACGGGCCTGATCCTTGCCGACGTCCCGGTGCGCCAGAGCGGTCAGGCGTCGGGGACGCAGAGCACCGCGCGCCAGATCGGCGCCGCCATGGGCACGGCCATCCTCGGCACGGTCCTGTTCGTCTCGCTGAACGCCCAGACCGCGGCCCATGTCGAGGAGGCCGGTGTCCCGGCTTCCCAGGCCCAGGAGCTGGCAGACGTCGTCGAGCAGACGGCGGGCACGGTCATCCCGAGCCTCGACCAGCCGCCGGGAAGCCCAGAGGTCCAGGCAGCGGCGTCACAGGCGTTCGCAGACTCCGTGCAGGTCACTGCCTACGTCGCCGGTGGCTTCGTCTTCCTCGGCCTGCTGGCCACCCTCGCCCTGCCCAAGCCGGTCGGGCGCCGGGAGGACGAAGTCGAGGCGGCGGCCGTGGGGGCCGAGGACGCGGCCGGCGGCCCCGACCCCGTCACCTGACCGATCGCGCGCGGCGCCCCATCGTCGACGGCCACCGGAGCGGTGCGACGATGGGGTCAGTACCAGCCCGTGCTGTACGAGTGGGACAGGGCGTTGCTCGGGTTGCCGTAGCGACTCGCGATGTAGCCCAGGCCCCAGGCGATCTGGGTGCGCGCATTGCTCTGCCAGTTCGGTCCGGCCGAGGCCATCTTCGAGCCGGGCAGCGCCTGCGGGATGCCATGCGCCCCGGATCCGTTGTGGGCCCGTGAGTTCCAGCCGGACTCCTTCTGCCAGAGCGTGCCCAGGTCGGCGCACTGGGAGGCCGACCAGCCCTTGTCGGCACACATCTGCATGCCGAGGGCGCGGTTCTGCGCCGGCGATCCGCCCTGGGCGGCCCGTGCGCGGGCGGCGCGCTGCTCAGCCGCGCGTCGCTTCTTCTCCGCGGCCTTGCGCTCGGCCTCCTTCTTGGCCTTGCGCTCCGCAGCCTTGCGCTCGGCCTCGGCCTCGAGCGTGGCCTCATGGCTCGCCGCGGCGTTCTCGGCGTCGACGGCGCGCTGGGTCTCCCAGGAGGCGGGCATGGCGGCAACCGAGTCGTCGGCCAGGCCGAGGGTGTTGGCAAGGGCGGGTCCGCCGGCGATCATCGCGGCGGTGGCCGTGATGGCGGCGCCAGCCTTGATCAAGGTGCCGGTGTTCATGGGTCCTCCGAGGGGTTGGGTCCTCGGTTCATGCCCACCACGTGCGGATGGGACACCGATCGTGTCCCATCTCACATCCCCGATCGGCGTGTCCCGCGTCGTTCCTGCGGGCGCCGACGACCCACGACCCGACGGGTCAGCGCACGCGCAGGCCGAGGTTCGCGGCCTCCTCGAACAGCTCCTCACGGACGTCCGGGTGCGCAGCCTTGGTGATCAGGTTGCGCGCCTGCTCGTCCTGGGAGCGGCCCCAGATCTCGGCGATGCCCTGCTCCGTGACCACGGCTGTGTGCTGGAAGGAGGTCACCGGCTCGTCGAGCAGCGGGACGATCGTGGACACGTTGGCCTTGGGGTGCCAGGAGCGCAGGGCGATGAAGGCCTGGCCGCCCGGAGCGTGCAGGGCGCCGACGATGAAGTCCGTCTGGCCGCCGAACCCGGAGTAGATCCGCGCGTTGATGCGGGAGGCGTTCGCCTGGGCGAAGAGGTCCACCTGCAGGGCGGAGTTCACCGACGTCATCAGGGGCTGCTGCGCGATCAGGCCGGGGTCGTTGCTGGCCTCCGTGCGCACCATGCGTACGCGCGGGTTGCCGTCGATCCACTGGTAGAGCTCCTGCGAGCCGAACAGGAACGACACCGCGAGGGCGGCATCAGGATCCAGCGCTCCGGCCTTGTCCAGGGCCAGGACGCCGTCGGAGAACATCTCGGTCCAGAACCGCAGGCCCTTGCGGTCGGACAGGGCGTTGAGGACGGCGTCGGGAACCGCTCCGATCCCCATCTGCAGCGTCGAGCCGTCCTTGATCCGAGCGGCGATGCGGTCACCGATGTCGCGCGAGGTGTCGTCCAGCGTGCCCTGCTTGGCGACCGTGAGTGGCTCGTCGGCCTCGAACAGGACGTCGATCGAGCTCAGCGGCACGATCGCGTCGCCGTAGGTGAACGGCATGTTCGGGTTGGCCTGGGCGATGACCTTGCCCCCGCGGGCCCGGCAGGCCTCGATCGCGGCAGGCATCACGTTGACCTCGATGCCCAGGCTCACCACGCCGTGGCGCGGCATCGACGTGTGCAGCAGGACCACATCCGGCGGCATGGCCCGGGAGAACAGCGCGGGGACCAGGCTCAGCCGGCAGGGCACGTAGTGCAGCCGCGGGTTCTTGCGCATCCCAGCGCCGACGAAGGACGTCTCGGGGGTGATCCCCTCACGGTCGGGCAGACCCGGCTGCGGGTTCAGGGTCCACAGCCGCCATTCCGGGATGTGGGCGTCGAACAGGGCGAGCGCCGTGCGTGGGCTGGCGAAGTTGCCGGAGGCGATGACGCGGGGGTTCGGCGGGAGCGCCTCGAGGATGGCACCGAGGGACTCGGTGGTGGCATGCAGGGTCATGCGAGGCATTCTTCCGTGGTCGCGCTCTCCGGCGGCGGTCCGGAGGGCCCGGCTGTGGCGGTCATAGGTCCCCTGCTCGGCGGCGGACCTCGCGGGGATGCGTTCCCCGAGTGGCCGGCCGGTGAACCGGGCGTGTCATTTGCACGTCCCGGACGAGTCGGGTACATTATTCGATGTATCAACTCGATACATCAGTTCGTAACTCCAGGCCAGTGAGAGGACGGTACTCCGCGATGGCAGCCACTCGCCGCAGCGCAGTGCTCGAGTTCGCGATCCTCGGCCTTCTCCAGGATGCTCCCATGCACGGCTACGAGCTGCGCAAGCGGCTCAACGCAGTGATGGGGACGTTCCGAGCCATCTCGTACGGCTCGCTCTACCCGGCGCTCAAGGACCTGCTCGACCGGGGTCTGATCGCCGAGGCGGGTGCCGCGGACGCCAGCGCTCCGGTCCTCTCGGGCCGACGCGCGAAGATCGTCTACGAGCTCACCGCCGACGGCAAGGACCGCTTCGCCGAGCTCGTCTCGCGCACCGGTCCCGAGGCGTGGGAGGACGAGGCGTTCGGCGTGCACATGGCCTTCTTCGGCAGCACCCCGGCTGAGGTGCGCGTGCGCATCCTCGAGGGCCGGCGCAGCCGGATGGAGGAACGACGCAGCAACCTGGCTGCCTCGACCGCCCGCAACCGCGAGCGGCTGGACACCTACACGCAGGCCCTGCAGCGGCACGGCCTGGAGGGTGTCGAGCGCGAGGTGCGCTGGCTCAACGAGTTGATCGACAACGAGAACCAAGGACGGCGCGAAGGATCCGCCGACGCGTCCAACAACCAATCCGGAGATACCGGGGCCGGGCCGCGTCGCTCGCCAGCCCGCGGGTGAGAAAGGAACATCAGATGGGTGCCATTCGTGTGGCCATCGTGGGCGTGGGCAACTGCGCCTCCTCCCTCGTGCAGGGTGTGGAGTACTACAAGGACGCGGACGTCAACGACCGTGTGCCGGGTCTCATGCACGTCCAGTTCGGCGAGTACCACGTCCGCGACATCGAGTTCGTGGCCGCGTACGACGTCGATGCCAAGAAGGTCGGCCAGGATCTCGCGCACGCCATCGTGGCCAGCGAGAACAACACCATCAAGATCTGCGACGTGCCCCCGTCGGGCGTGACCGTGTCCCGCGGCCACACCCTCGACGGCCTGGGCAAGTACTACCGCGAGATGGTGACCGAGTCCGACGAGGAGCCGGTGGACATCGTCGCCAGCCTCCTGGAGAACAAGGTCGACGTCCTGATCTGCTACCTGCCCGTCGGGTCGGAGCAGGCCGCGAAGTACTACGCGCAGTGCGCCATCGACGCCAAGGTCGCCTTCGTCAACGCGCTTCCCGTGTTCATCGCCGGCACGCCGGAGTGGGCCAAGAAGTTCGAGGACGCCGGTGTGCCGATCGTCGGCGACGACATCAAGAGCCAGGTGGGCGCCACCATCACCCACCGCGTGCTGACCAGGCTGTTCGAGGACCGCGGCGTCACCGTCGACCGGACCTACCAGCTCAACGTCGGCGGCAACATGGACTTCATGAACATGCTCGAGCGCGACCGCCTCGAGTCCAAGAAGATCTCCAAGACCCAGTCGGTCACCTCGCAGATGGCGGGCAAGATCGAGCCCCGCAACATCCACATCGGTCCCTCGGACTACGTGGCCTGGCTCGACGACCGCAAGTGGGCGTTCGTGCGCCTCGAGGGCCGCGCGTTCGGCGACGTGCCCCTGAGCCTGGAGTACAAGCTCGAGGTGTGGGACTCCCCCAACTCGGCCGGTGTGATCATCGACGCGCTGCGCGCAGCGAAGATCGCCAAGGACCGTGGCATCGGTGGCCCGATCCTGAGCGCGTCCAGCTACTTCATGAAGTCCCCGCCGGAGCAGTACGCGGACGACATCTGCAAGCTGAAGGTGGAGCAGTTCATCGCCGGCGAGATCGACAGCTGAGTCCGATCCGCAGGTAGGTACAGCCGAGAAGGGCCCCGGGTCACGAACCCGGGGCCCTTCTCGCTGTACCGAGGCGAGGCGCTCGTCAGCCGGTCACGGCGTCGGCATCGAAGGCCGAGATCGCGTCGAGCCAGGAACGCGAGGCACCCGGGCGTCCCTCGGCGGCGACCGCGGCGTCGAACAGCCGCGCCAGGGCTGGACCATCCCCGCTGAGCACTGCTGCCCGCACCTCCTCGGCCCACTCCTGCTCCATCTGTGCAGTATGGATCCGCGCCCGCCTACGCGCACCCAGCGCGCCTGTGGACGGGGATGACCCAGAGCGGGCATGCTGCGAAGCATGGGCCCCGGTGCCGAACCGCGCGATCCGGTGCAGCCGGGAGCAGCAGGCGTGCCCGCGCCCAGCCCGCCCGAGGAGCCCGGCGTGCGCTGGCCCGTGCTGGCCACGGCCAACTCGCGGCGCCTGCTGGCCACACGGCTGACGGGCCAGGCCTCCGACGGGCTGCTCCAGGCGGCCCTGGGCACCTTCGTGCTGTTCTCCCCGGAGCGTCAGGCCACCGCCGCACAGGTCGCCGCCGCCTTCGCCCTGCTGCTGCTCCCGTACTCCCTGCTCGGCCCGTTCACCGGGGTCTTCCTGGACCGCTGGAACCGCGCTCGGGTCCTGGTCGTGGCCAACCTGGCCCGGGGCGGGGTCATGATCGGGATCGCGGCGATGGTGGCGGTCGGTCGCGACGGCCTGGACCTCGGCACGGCCGTCCTCATCACCATGGGCATCGGCCGGCTCTGGCTGGCCGGGCTGTCGGCAGGACTGCCGCTGGTGGTGTCCCCGGCGCAGCTGGTGACGGCCAACGCGCTGTTCCCGACCGCCGGCACGATCGCCTCGGCGATCGCCACCGTCGCCGGCCTGCTGCTGATGCCCCTGCTCGGACCAGACGGGGCCAGTCGGCTGATCCTCGCGGTGGCCTGCGGACTGCTCCTGTCCTCGGCGATCGCGAGCAGGATCCCGCGGCGCGACCTCGGCCCCCAGGCCGGGGAGGCGGGGATGGCCTCGCTGACCTCGGACCTGATGGCGGTGGCGCGCGGCATGGCCGCCGGGATCGTCCACGTCCACCATCGGCCGCGTGCCCGTCGGGGGATGGCCGTGGTGATGGCCCACAGGGTGGCGTTCGGCGCCCTGCTGGTCGACGCCCTCCTGCTGGTGCGCAACACCCTGAACCCCGCCGACGCCACCGATGCCGCCCTGGCCGACTTCGCGCTCACGGCTGCCGGAGCCTCGGTGGGCAGCCTCCTGGCCGCCGTGACCGCCCCCCGCGTGGTCCGACGGGTCGGACTGGCCCCCTGGTCGGCAACGACCCTGTTCGTGGCGGCCGTCGTGGCGCCGCTGTGCTTCTCGACCCTGGTCCTGCCCCTCATGGCTGTCGGCTCCCTGACCATGGGCTTCTCCGGGCAGACCGTGAAGATCGCCGGAGACACGGTCCTGCAGCAGGACATCGATGAGAGCTACCGGGGCCGGATCTTCTCCCTCTACGACGTCGGCCTCAACGTCGCCCTCGTCAGCGGGATCTGCCTGACCGCCTTCGCCGCCCCCACCGATGGGATCGCCCCTCTCCTGTGGATCGGGGTCGGGCTGCTGCTCGCCGCGACCGGCGCGTGGAGTCTGCGGCCCGCGGCGGTGCGTGGCTAAGATCGGGTCCGTTGCCGGTGCCGTCCGCCCTGGGCGGGCTCGTGTGCACATGCCGCGGAAGGAGGTGGCCGGTGGGGATGCTCGACAACTTCGAGAAGAAGTTGGACCGCATGGTCAACGGCGCGTTCGCGAAGGCCTTCAAGTCCGAGGTTCAGCCGGTGGAGATCGCCGCGGGCCTGCAGCGTGAGCTCGACGACCGTGCCACCGTCGTCAGCCGGGCGCGCACCGTCGTGCCCAACATCTTCGTCGTGGAGCTGTCCGCTGCGGACTTCGAGCGGCTCTCGGCGTTCGAGGAGACCGTCAACGAGGAGCTCGCCAGCCTGGTGCGGGAGTACGCCCAGCAGCAGCGCTACGCGTTCGTGGGTGCGGCCGAGGTGTCCCTCGCCGAGGACGACTCCCTGGGCACCGGCGTCTTCCGGATCCGCTCCGAGGTGCGCCCGGGCGGGGAGCCCGACGCGGCTGTCCCCGTGGATGTCAGCGGCGAGCCGCACCTCGAGGTCGACGGCATCACCTACCCGCTGCATGCGGTCACCCGGTTGGGTCGCGGGACGGACGTGGACATCCGCATCGACGACCCCGGTGTCTCGCGGCACCACGCCGAGATCACCCTCGGGACCGACGTGACCCTGCGCGACCTGGGATCGACCAACGGCACGCTCGTCAACGGCCGGATGGTCGCCAGCGTCGTGCTCGCAGATGGGTCGCGGATCCAGCTCGGGACGACAACCCTGACGTACCGGGCCCGGTGACCCGTGTCTGAGTTCGCGATCACCCTGATGCGGTTCGGCTTCCTGGCCGCGCTGTGGCTGGCGGTGTTCGCGATCGTCCTGGTCCTGCGACGTGACCTGGCAGCCCCGAAGGAGGCACGCCCGCAGCCGGCCAGTCGTCCGGTCCCGGGCCTGCCCACGTCCAGCACCCCTGCGGTGCCGCCGCAGCCCAAGCAGCGTGCGGCTGCCCGGAGCTCCTCGACCCCGCGCAAGCTGGCCGTGGTGGAGGGTGAGCTGGCCGGCACGGTCGTCCCGCTGGGCACGTCGCCGATCACGGTCGGTCGCGCGGCCGACTCCACCCTCGTGCTCCAGGACGACTACTCCTCCAGCCGGCACGCCCGGTTCTTCCCGTCCGACGGCCAGTGGATCGTGGAGGACCTCGGCTCGACGAACGGCACGTGGATCGATCGCACCCGGATCACCGGCCCCACCGTCCTGCGCGTCGGCGCCAAGGTGCGCGTCGGCCGCACGACCCTGCAGCTGCAGCGGTAGGGCGCGGCGATGACCCAGTTCCTGCGGTACGCGGCGAAGTCCGACGTGGGCATGGTGCGCCGCGACAACGAGGACTCGGGGTACGCCGGACGCACGCTGCTGGTGGTCGCCGATGGCATGGGTGGCCACGCGGCCGGGGAGCTCGCGAGCTCCACCGCGGTCGCCACGCTCGCCGAGCTGGACTCCGAGGACCTCCCCGCGGGCGACGTCCTGACCGCCCTCGACGACGCCATGCTGACCTCCGCCGAGCGGATCGCGCAGTTCATCGACGCCGACCCCTCGCGAGCGGGGATGGGGACCACCCTGACCGCGGTGCTCTGGCGCGGGGGGCGGATCGCCCTGATCCACGTGGGGGACTCCCGGGCCTACCTCCTGCGCGATGGTCAGCTCAGCCAGATCACCCACGATCACACCTACGTCCAGACCCTCATCGACTCCGGCAGGATCACCGCGGAGGAGGCGCGCACCCATCCCAAGCGCAACCTCCTGCTGCGGGCCATCGACGGAACGGGCGTCCCGGAGGGCGAGACGTCGATCCGCGAGGCGCAGGTCGGGGACCGCTACCTGCTCTGCAGTGACGGGCTGTGCGGGGTCGTCACCGACGACGCGATCGAGGCCGTGCTCGCCCAGGTCCCGGATCCGACTGCCGCTGTGACCGAGCTGGTCGACCTGGCCCTGGCGGCGGGCGCGCCGGACAACGTGACCGCCGTCATCGCCGACGTGATCGAGGTCGACGACGCCGACCAGGACCTCGAGTCCGCCCTCGGGGGGCCGGTCGTGGTGGGGGCCGCCGGTGACCGGCGGAACCGTGCCGCCCTGCCGGGGCTGATGTTCCCCGATGACGTCGGACCCGGGGACGACGGCAACGACGCACCTGGCGGGCACGGCGGGCCGGTGGTGGCCGGAGGGCTGGCCGCCAGGAGTCAGGTCCGGTCCCGGTCGGGATCCGCCGACGATCCCGGCGGGCAGGGCGACGACGAGTTCGCCGACGAGGGCCCACCCGGGGCCCCACTGGAGTCCGATCGCGTCGAGACGGCCCCCCCTCCGCCGGGATCCATCGGTGCCGCCGTCGAGGCCGGCTCCCTGCCCGTGGCATCGGCATCCGCAGCCGTGGTCGGCGCGCTGCCCGACGAGCCCGAGCCAGCGCAGCCCGGCTGGCTCCGCCGGCACTGGCGGGCAGTGGCGGCGGTCGCCGTGGTGGGCGGGGCCCTGCTGGTCGGTGCGCTGGGCTTCGTGTGGTGGTTGAGCTCCCAGTGGTTCGTGGGTCCCAACGCAGGGTACGTCGCGATCTACCAGGGGATCCCGCAGCAGGTCGCCGGCGTGCCCCTGAATCGGGTCGTGACGCGCACGGCGCTGCCGGTGGGGTCACTGCCGTACTACGACCAGGCGCAGCTGTCGGGCACGCTGGACGCGGCGACCGAGTCCGAGGCGCAACGGATCGTGACCGACCTCGAGGCCAAGTCCGCGTCGTGCACCTCGGGGCAGGCTCCGCTCGGGTGTCCCGCCGTCCAGCCCGGCACGGGCTCCGGGACGACCCTGCCCAGCCCCTCGCCGTCGCCCACCGCCTCCCTCGGAGCCCTGCGGTGACTGCCACGGTCATCCCCGGGTCCGCGCAGTCGCAGGTGGGCTCCGCACAGCCGACTCGGCGCAACACCGAGCTCGCCCTCCTGGTCCTCGTGTGGCTGATCGGCGCCCTGGCCCTGGTCCTGGCCAGCGAGGGCGCGGTCGGCGAGGTCGTGGCTGACGTGCGGACCATCGTGATCATCGAGGGGGTGTGCCTGCTGGGCATCCACCTCGTGGTGCGCTGGCTGGCTCCGTACGCCGATCCGGTCATGCTCCCCACGGCCGCCGCACTGAATGTCCTGGGCATCGCCATGATCGGCCGTCTCGACATCGCCGATGCGAAGCGGGCTGCGGCCAAGGGAGTGGAGATCCCCGATTCCGTGGCAGTCCAGCAGGCGATCTGGATGGCGGTCGGGGTGGTTGCCTGCGCCCTCGTGCTGGTGATCGTGCGCGACCATCGGACCCTTCGCCGCTACACGTACCTGATCGGCCTGGCGGGGCTGGTCCTGCTCCTGCTGCCGATGGTGCCGGGCTTGGGCCTGACCATCCGTGGGGCGAACCTGTGGATCCAGGTGGGGCCGTTCACCTTCCAGCCCGCCGAGCTGGCCAAGGTCCTGCTGACGATCTTCTTCGCCTCCTACCTGGTCCAGACCCGCGAGTCGCTGTCGCTGGTCCGGCACAAGGTCCTGGGCCTGGGCATCCCGCGGGGCCGCGACCTCGGTCCGATCCTCGTCGCCTGGGCGATCGCCATGGGGATCGTGGTCTTCCAGCGCGACCTCGGCACGGCGGCGATGTTCTTCGGGCTGTTCGTCGGGCTCCTGTACGTGGCCACAGGCCGCCGCTCGTGGATCATCCTCGGCTTCCTGCTGACCGTGTTCGGCGCGGTGATGGCCTACCTCGCGTTCAGCCATGTGCAGATCCGGGTGAAGGTGTGGCTCGACCCGTTCGCCTACTCCAGCGCAGAGGGCTACCAGATCGTGGAGTCGCTGTACGGCTTCGCCAACGGCGGCATGATGGGCACGGGATGGGGCCGGGGCTACCCGCAGCTGGTGCCCTTCGCCGAGAGCGACTTCATCTTCGCGGCCCTCGGCGAGGAGCTCGGGATGGCAGGGGGCTTCGCCGTCATCGTGCTGTTCGCGATCCTCATCGAACGGGCGCTGCGTGTGGCGCACGCCAGCCGGGACCCGTTCGGCACACTGCTGGTCACCGGGTACGCGATCGTCCTGGGCCTGCAGACCTTCATCGTGCTCGGCGGCGTCACCAAGCTCATCCCGCACACCGGCCTGACCACGCCGTTCATGTCGGCCGGCGGGTCCTCGCTGCTGGCCAACTGGATCATCCTCGGACTGCTGCTGCGGGTGTCGGACCACGTCCGGCGGCCCGATCCGGTCATCATCCGCCCGGATGATGCGACCACCGAGGTGGTCCGGGTGCGATGACCAGGTCCCTGAACCGGCTGGCGCTCGGGCTCCTGGTGCTCATGATCGCCCTGCTCGTCCAGCTCACCCGCATCCAGGTGTTCCAGCGCGCCGAGCTCAACGCCATGCCGGGCAACCAGCGCACGCTGCTCACCGAGTACTCCCGCGAGCGCGGACCGATCCTCGTCGACCGGGCACCCATCGCCGAGTCCGTCGCGACCAAGGACGAACTGGAGTACCTGCGCACGTACCCGATCGGGCCCGTGTTCGCCTCGGCGACCGGCTTCTACTCGATCGTCTACGGGGCCACCGGCCTGGAGAAGGCGGAGAACCCGGTGCTGTCCGGTGAGGACCCGCGCCTGTTCGTCGACCGGATGCAGCAGCTGTTCGCCGGTCGGGAGATCCAGGGTGGGTCGGTCACCACGACCCTCGACGGGCCGGCGCAGCAGGCTGCCTGGGATGGCCTGCAGGGCAAGGTCGGAGCTGTCCTGGCGATCGAGCCGAGCACCGGGCGCATCCTGGCCCAGGTGCAGAGCCCGTCGTTCGACCCCAACCAGTTGAGCTCGCACAACTCCAAGGAGGTCAACGCCTACTACAAGTCGCTCGAGGAGGATCCGGACAAGCCCCTGCTCAACCGGCCGATCGCCAAGACCAACCCGCCCGGCTCCACGTTCAAGGTGGTCACCGCGGCAGCCGCGCTGGAGTCGGGGAGGTTCGAGCCGGACAGCATCCTTCCCGGGCCGGCCACCTACACGCCCCCCGGGACCAGCGTGGCCATTCCCAACTACTTCAACGGCCCCTGCGGCCCGGACGACAAGGTCACCCTCGCCGAGGCCCTGGCCATCTCCTGCAACACGGCCTTCGCGTGGCTGGGCAACGAGCTCGGCGACGACGCCCTGCGCGACCAGGCACAGAAGTTCGGGTTCGACGAGTCCTTCGAGATCCCCTTGCGTGCTGCGACGTCGCGGTTCCCCGCGGACCCCGACGAGCCCCAGACCGCCATGTCGGCCATCGGCCAGTTCGACGTGCGCGCCACGGCGTTGCAGATGGCGATGGTCGCGGCCTCCGTCGGGAACAACGGCATCACCATGCGACCCGGCCTGGTGGACCAGACCGCGGCCCCGGACCTCAACACGCTCGAGGAGTTCCAGCCGACGGAGTTCGCGCAGGCGATGAGTCCGGAGAACGCCGCCCAGCTGACGGCGATGATGGTGGGCGTGGTCAATGAGGGGACCGGGTCGAACGCCCAGATCCCCGGGGTGGAGGTGGCCGGCAAGACCGGGACCGCGGAGACCTCGAAGGACCGGCCGAACATCGCCTGGTTCATCTCCTTCGCGCCGGCATCCGACCCCCAGGTGGCGGTCGCCGTGGCCATCGAGAAGTCCGGCGCGGCAGAGGTCGGCGGCAACCTGCTGGCGGCCCCGATCGCCCGCGCGGTGATGCAGGCGGTGCTGTCCGGCTGAGCCCGGCGCGCTGGCCAGAGGGCAGCGCGCTCCCGGGGGCCATGCCTGCTTCGCGGTAGATTGGGCGCCGGTGGGCGGGTCGCTCGAGCAACCCGGCCCGATCCGGATGGCCCGGTACGCGATCGGTGCGTGGCGGCCGCGGGACAGGAGAGTTGATGAGCGACGTGCGCCGGCTGGGCGATCGGTACCAGGTGGGCGAGCTCCTCGGCCGCGGCGGGATGGCGGAGGTGCACGAGGGCCGCGACCTGCGCCTGGGCCGCCGTGTCGCCGTGAAGATCCTCAAGCCCGAGCTGGCCCGCGATCCGGCCTTCCTGGCGCGCTTCCGCCGGGAGGCGCAGAGCGCGGCCTCCCTGAACCACCCCAACGTCGTCGCTGTCTATGACACGGGGGAGGACGTCCTGGGTGAGGGGCCCACCGCCGAGACCGTTCCGTTCATCGTCATGGAGCTGGTTGAGGGGATCACCCTCAAGGAGCTGTTGAACTCGGGGAACAAGCTCGTCCCGGAGCGTGCCCTGGAGATCACCTCCGGCATCCTGGCGGCGCTGGACTACAGCCACCGGCACGGAATCGTCCACCGCGACATCAAGCCCGGCAACGTCATGCTGACCACCACCGGGGCGGTGAAGGTGATGGACTTCGGCATCGCCCGTGCCACCGCCGACGCGGGGATGACCGGGACCAGCACCTCGACCGTCATGGGCACGGCCGCCTACCTGTCGCCGGAGCAGGCGCAGGGCCTGACCGTGGACTCCCGCAGCGACCTGTACTCAGCCGGGGTCGTCCTGTTCGAGCTCCTCACCCGACGCCCTCCCTTCGTGGCTGACGCCCCTGTGGCGGTGGCGTTCGCGCATGTCAACGAGCCGCCCCCGGTGCCGAGCACCCTGGATCCCACAGTGCCGGCGCAGCTGGACCCGATCGTGGCCCGTGCCCTGGCCAAGGATCCCGCCCAGCGCTACCAGACGGCCGTGGAGTTCCGCGCTGACGTGGAGCGGGCCATCGCCGGCGTCCCGGTGACTCGGGTGATGCCGGTGCCCCCCGTCGGCGGACCTGACTCCGAGGCGACCTCGGTCATCGGTGGGGTCGACCCCTACGCGACCGCGGCCATGGCAGCCACGGGTGCGGCGGCCGCGACCGCAGGGATGCGCCCCGTGATCCCCGGAGGGGCCGGGGACCCCTACGCGGCCCCCGATCCGATGACCACCACGGCGCCGAACGACCCACCGCGCAAGGGGGGCGCGCTCAAGGGCTTCGCCATCGCGGCGCTGGTCATCGCCCTCATGGGCGCGGGGCTGTGGCTGGGACTGAAGCTGCTGGGCTCGACCACGCCCGAGACTGTGGAGGTGCCTCGCGTCGAGGGGCTCACCGTCGCCCAGGCCGAGTCGGAGCTGCGCGATGTCGGCCTCCGCCTCGGTGGGCCGGAGGTCAAGGTCTCCGACCTGCCCAAGGACACCATCATCAGCCAGGACCCGCGCACCGGTGAGCTCGTCGAGGTGGGCAGCCTGGTGGATGTCGTGGTGTCAGCGGGCAAGGAACAGGTCCAGGTCCCCGACCTGGTCGACTTCAGCTCAGTGGCCGATGCCCGCAAGACGCTGGCCGATGCCGGGCTTGCCATGGGCAAGGTCACCGAGGAGGACTCCGACAAGCCGGAGGGGACGGTCCTGCGCCAGAAGCCGGAGGCCTATGAGACCGTCGACGCCGGCTCCGCCGTCGACATCTGGGTGTCCAACGCGCAGGTCGAGGTGCCCAACGTGGTCGGACGCACCGAGGCCCAGGCGCGAACGGACCTGTTCAACCTGGGCTTCGAGGTGGCCTACGCCCCGGAGCTGGAGACCACGGAGTTCGCGCCGGGCACGGTCGCCGATCAGACCCCGGTGGGTGGCGAGAAGGCCAAGAAGGGCTCCCTGGTGACCCTGACCCTGGCCAAGGCCCCCGCGCCGACTCCGACTCCCACACCGACACCCAGCGTGCCCGCCGATGGCGGGGGCGCTGACGGGCAGGGCGGCGGCGGAGCTGCGAACGGGAACCCGGGGCTGTCGGCCTCGCCCGTCCCGTAGGCGGCGCGCGGGTCGGCAATCGCGCACAGCAGCACGTGAGCCCTGACCCAGCAGCGGGCCGTGGGCGGGCTACGGGCGCGTCTGCCAGGCCGCCCAGGCCGAGTCGGTCATGTCACTCAGCGACCTCCGCGCACGCCAGCCGAGCAGGGTCGCGGCGAGGCTGGGATCCGCGACGAGCGCCGGCGGGTCCCCGGCCCGGCGCTCGGCGATCTCGACGGCGAACTCCTTGCCCATCGACCGACGCAGCGCCTCGATGACCTCGAAGACCGAGTAGCCGGTCCCGGTGCCGATGTTGACCGCCACGTGGTCCTCCAGGCGGGGGGCGTCCTCGACGCCGGCGACGCGGGCCACCATCGAGCCGAGCTGCGAGGCGACCTCGGCCACCAGCTCGCCGGCCTGGCCGCGCCGACCCCCGGGACCGGTCGTGGAACGGATCACGCCGGGGATGCGCTGGGCGGCCATCTCGACGGCGCGGGCAGCAGCGGGCATCCGCTCGATGGCGCGGGCCGGGACCTGTGAGGCCGCCTCCACCGCTGCCGACCCCCCGGGGATCCTCGCAGCCGCCGTCTCCGCGCGGTTCGCCGCATCCTGGACCCGGTCACCGGCGGCGCGCAGCACCTCGGCCTGGTGGGAGATCTCCACGATCCGCGCGGCGGCCACGTGGGCGGCCGAGAGGTCGGCGACGTGGATGTAGTCCCGGATGCATGAGCCGTCCAGCGTCGGGTAGTCGTCGCCGAACACCTTGGGCCGTCGACCGTTCTCGAGGGCCTCGAGGACCATGGGGATCAGGTTCAGGGCAGCCGGGTCGCCGAGCTCGGGGCTGGCGGCACCAGCGACGTTGAAGTACCTCAGGCTGATCGCGTGCCACTGGTGGGCGTGCGCAGTGGCGGCGATCATGTGCTCGCCGGCCAGCTTGGTGGCACCGTAGGGGTTCATCGGCATGCGCGGGGCCGACTCGAGGATCCGCCCATCCCCGGAGACCCCCGGGGCCCCCGGGGTCAGGTCGGGCTGACCGTAGACGGCAGCGGAGGACGAGAACACCATCTGGGTGGTGCCGGCCGCCACCATCTCCTCGAGCAGCACCTGCAGGCCACCCACGTTCTGCGACCAGTAGTACAGCGGGCGCTCCACGGACTCGCCGACCTGCTTGCGGGCGGCGAAGTGCATCACACCGTTGATCGGGTGGCTGGAGAACGCTCGGCGGACGGCCCGGCGGTTGTCGACGTTCGCCTTGATCAGCGGGACTCCTGCGGGCAGCCGATCGGCCCGGCCGGTGGAGAGGTCGTCGAGGACGACAACGTCACGGCCACTGGCGACCATGTCGCGCACGACGTGCGCCCCGATGTATCCAGCCCCTCCGGTGATCAGCCACGCCATGTGGGTGAGCCTATCGCCTGCGCTACTTCAGCAGCCGGCTCATGCGTCGGTCGGCCAGGGGCTTGCCGCCGGTCTGGCAGGTGGCGCAGTACTGCAGGCTCGAGTCGGCGAAGCTGACCTCGCGCACGATGTCCCCACACACGGGGCACGGCTGGCCGGCTCGCCCGTGCACGGCCATGCCGGCCTTCTTCTCCGCCTTCAGGCTGGCGGGATCCGTCGCCCGGGCCACGGCCACCGCCTCGCCGAGCGTGTCCCGCATGGCTGCATACAGCCGCGCCTCCGCCTCGGCCGACTGCGTGCCCGCCGGCGCGAACGGGCTCATCCGTGCGGCGTGCAGGATCTCGTCGGAGTAGGCGTTGCCGATCCCGGCGATCCGTGACTGGTCGCGCAGCACGCCCTTGATCTGGGAGCGGCCCGCGGCGGCGAGGATCTCGTGGAACGAGTCCGGTGTGAGGTCCTCGAGGGGGTCCGGGCCGAGGCGGGCCACCGCCGGCACGTCCATGGGGTCGCGCACGACGTGGACCGCGAGCCGCTTCTGGGTGCCTGCCTCGGTGACGTCCATGGCCGCGATCGCCGTTCCCGGTGGCTGCCCGTCGGGCCCGCCCGAATCGCCCGCCGCGAACACGATCCGCAGGGCCAGCGCCGCACCCGCGCCGCGCCCCGGCCCGCGTCTGCCGAACGGGGCGGGCGCTGCTGGCGGGTCGTCGCGCCAGCGCGCCCATCCGGCTCGGGACAGGTGGATGACCACGTACAGCGGCTCACCCTGGGGATCGACCAGTTCCAGGACCAGGTGCTTGCCGAGCCGGGAGAAGCCGAGCACCTCGCAGCCCGCCACCGCGCTGACCGGCGGGTCGAACGTCTTGAGCGCACTGATCGCCGCGACCTCGATGCGGGCCACCCGCAGGCCCGCGGTGCGTGCGGACAGGGCCTCGGCGAGTGCGGTGACCTCAGGCAGCTCGGGCACGGCACTCAGCGTGGCACGCGGGCGCCCCGGATGCGCGCAGCCGATGACCTACCGCGGGTTGCGGGCCCGCCCGAGGGTCCGCGGCCGGCCGTCGCCGAGGATGAAGGAGATCACCATGTGGTTCCACGCGCAGTGCCGGCAGACCTCGACGACGTACACCTTGAACCGGCCGTGCTCGTGGGCCATGCCCGGCAGCTGTGCCTGCGCCCGGGCCGAGCCGCTCAGCGGGCCCAGTTGCGCCCCGTAGACCCACGTCACCTCGACCAGGTCAGGTCGTCGGCACACGGGGCACCCCCGGTCGGTGGCCTCCCCGTGGTACTTGGCGGCCCGCAGCAGGCCGGGGTCGGCGTCGCAGTAGTCGCTGTTGAAGGCGCCACCCCGGCGCATCGTCTCCAGGGCCGAGCGTCGCGCGAGGGCGAAGGAGACGACGTCGCGGGGGGCCTCCGGGTCGTCGACGGATTCGGGTGCGAACTCGTCGGGATGCGGGGCGGGGGTCTTTGTGGGCGCGGACGTGCGGGAGCCCCGGATCGCTGACGAGCGCGGGGCGGCCATCGCACAAGGGTAGGCCGGACCGGCGCGGAGCGCACCCGTCGTGGGCGAGCGCCCTCGGTCACGCCGCGGTGATGGCCCGGGTCCACTACGGTACCCAGCGTGAGGATCAACTACCCGCGGGACGACCGCCAGGGATGGACGCGCTTCATCCCGTCCTGGAAGCTCGTCTTCGGCACGCTGGCCACGCTGTTCGTGCTGGGCACGGCCGCCTTCGTGGCGCTCTTCGCGTTCGCCTGGTTCACGATCGACATCCCGGAGGAGAACGACGTCGCGGCCGCGCAGACCTCCATCATCTACTGGAACGACGGGGAGAAGGAGATGGCCCGGCTCGGGGACACCAACCGGATCTCCGTGCCCATCGAGGACATCCCCGAGGACATGCAGCACGCGGTGGTCGCCGCCGAGGACCGCCGGTTCTACGAGCACTCCGGGTTCGACATCAAGGGTTTCAGCCGGGCGATGTGGAACAACCTGACCACGGGGTCGTCGCAGGGTGGGTCGACCATCACCCAGCAGTACGCGAAGAACGCCTACCTGACCCAGGACAAGACCTACACCCGCAAGTTCAAGGAGCTGGTCCTCAGCCTGAAGCTCGAGACCACCCTGACCAAGGACGAGATCCTCGAGCGCTACCTGAACACCATCTACTTCGGCCGCGGCGCGTACGGCGTGGAGACGGCTGCGGAGGCCTACTTCGGCGTGTCAGCCTCGGAGCTCACCCTGGAGCAGGCCGCCGTGCTCGCCGCCATCATCAACGCCCCGGGCAACTACAACCCGGACACCAACATGGAGAACCTGGAGAACCGCTACGCGTACGTGATCAACGCCATGTACGAGGAGGGCTACATCACGGAGGCGGAGCGCGACGAGGCGCTGGACAACTTCCCGGAGATCAAGAAGCGCAAGGTGAGCGAGAAGTACAAGGGGCCGACCGGCTACTTGATCCGCGCGGTGCAGGAGGAGCTCCTCGCGCTCGGTTTCACCGAGGCGGAGATCGAGGGCGGGGGCCTGCGGATCGTCAGCACGTTCGACAAGAAGGCCCAGGCCTCGGCGGTGAAGGCGGTCAAGGACGAGGCCCCCACCACCGGGATGGACGGCGTGCGCATCGGCCTGGCCGCGGTCGAACCCGGCACGGGCGAGTTCATCGCCATGTACGGGGGTGCGGACTACCTCGAGGACCAGTTCAACAACGCGACCATGGCCAGCCAGCAGGCCGGCTCCACGTTCAAGCCCTTCGGCCTGGCAGCCGCGACCGAGGACGAGATCGGCCTGGACACCCTGTGGCCCGGCAACTCCCCGACCGAGATCGCGGGCTATGAGGTCAACAACTACGGTGACAACTCCTACGGGGAGCAGGTCACCCTGCTCAAGGGGACGGAGCAGTCGATCAACACCGTGTACGTGGCGGTGGAGAACGAGACGGGCGTGCAGCCGGTCCAGGACGCGGCCCTACGGGCCGGGATCCCGGAGGACACCAAGGGGATGGGCCTCGAGGACCCGAACCTGACCTTCGTCCTGGGGACCGCGTCGCCGCACACCGTCGACGTCGCCCAGTCCTATGCGACCTTCGCCGCACGCGGGGAGCGCGCCGCCACGACGACGATCCGGTCGGTGTCCGCCACGGATGGCACAGTGCTCTACGAGCGCACCGAGGAACCCGTGCGGGCGTTCGACCAGAACACCGCGGATGTCGTCAACTTCGCCCTCCAGAGTGTCGTGAACAACGGCACGGGTGGACCCGCCCGGGCCCTGGGCCGGCCGGTGGCGGCCAAGACCGGGTCGACCGACGAGTACCGGTCGGCGTGGTTCGCCGGGTACGTCCCGCAGCTGGCGTCCGCCGTCAGCTTCAGCAAGAACGACAAGAACGGCAACGTCCTGTCCCTGTCGGGCGTGGGTGGGCAGGTCCAGTTCTTCGGCAGTGGCTTTCCGGCACGCGTGTGGACGGCCTTCATGATCGGCGCCCTGGCCGAGACCCCGGTCGAGGAGTTCGTGGTCCCGGCGGATCCGCCCTCGGGCGGCGCTGGGTTCAGCCCGACGCCGACCCCGACGCCCACCCCGACGCCGACCCCGACCCCAACGCCCACCCCGACGCCGACGCCGGAGCCCCCCACCCCGACGCCGACCCCGGAGCCCCCGACGCCGGAGCCGACCCCGGAGCCCCCCACGCCTGAGCCACCGCTGCCAACCGACACCGCGCAGCCGGACCCGGGCGGCGGCGGGGGCCAGGGCCAGGCGCAGGGTCCCAAGGCCACCGTGTCAGTGACGCCGAGCCCCACGGGATAGCCGAGCCCTGGCCGTACCCTGACCCCGTGAACCGCACCGAGCCACGTCCGTATGTGGTTCCCACGCAGGCCGACCCGGTCGCGCGCGCGGCCCTCCCGCTCCTCGGCGGCCCGGTGGGTCGGTATGCGGGCCTGGGGCGCTCGTGGTGGACCCCGATCCGGGTGTCGATCGTGATCGGGCTGCTCGTCTACGCGGTCGGGTGGCTGTCCAAGGGGTACTGCCTGGCCAACGGCTGGGGGGCGCCACAGCGCTACATGTACCTCTGCTACTCCGACATCCCGATCCTGTACTCGGCCCGGGGGCTGGCCGATGGGGCGTTCCCGTACCTCCTGGACCCGGGACCGGGCCAGCAGGTGCTGGAGTACCCGGTGCTCACCGGGGTCTTCATGTACCTCGCCGCCTGGGTCACCCGGCTGCTCGGGGGTGGCGGCCCGACCTTCTTCGGGGTCAACGTGGTGGGCATGTCCGCGCTGTTGGCGTGGACCATCGCGAGCACGGGGCTGACAGTGCGCCGGCGACCCTGGGACGCGCTCATGGTCGCCCTCGCGCCGGTGGTCGCCCTGGCCGGGTTCGTGAACTGGGACCTGCTCGCGATCGCCCTGACCTCCGCCTCCCTGGCCGCGTGGTCCCGCCGGCACCCGGCGGTCGCCGGCATGTGGCTGGGCCTGGCTGTGGCAGCCAAGTTCTACCCCCTGGTGATCGTCGGCCCGATCGTCCTGCTCTGCGCGCGGCGTGGGCAGTGGCGGGCACTGGGCGTGTTCCTCGCGGGGGCCCTGGGCTCGTGGCTGGTGGTCAACGTCCCGGTCATGCTGGCCAACTTCGAGGGCTGGTCACGGTTCTACACGTTCTCCCGTGAGCGCGGGATGGACTTCGGCTCGCCGTGGTACGCCCTCACGCTGGTCGGCATCGACATCCCGGGTGACGCCGTGAACTCCCTGGCCACCGGGTCCTTCCTGCTGGCGTGCGCGGCGATCGCGTGGCTGGTGCTGCGCGCGCCCCAGCCTCCGCGGCTGGCGGCCCTGGCGTTCCTGACGGTCGGCGCATTCGTCCTGACGAACAAGGTCTACTCGCCGCAGTACATGCTCTGGGTCCTCCCGCTCGCAGTCCTGGCCCGGCCACGGTGGCGGGACCTGCTGATCTGGCAGGCCGCGGAATCGGCCTACTTCGTCGGGATCTGGTGGTTCCTCGTCGGGTACGGAACCCAGGACAAGGGCCTGCACCAGGGCTGGTACGTCGCAGCGACGGCAGCCCACTGGCTGGCCACCGCGTGGCTGATGGGGATGGTCCTCCGGGATGCGTGGGCCCCTCGCCACGATCCCGTGCGCACCGACGGGTTCGCCGAGGACGTCGACGACCCGGGTGGTGGTGTTCTGGACACGTTCCGGCCGGAGGCGGTGCCCGTACCCGGGGCCACCGACGGTGTGCCGGTGGGCGCTGCCGTCGACGTCGCGGCCGGGCCCGAGCCGCTCAGCCGATGATCGCGTCGGGTGCGACGGTCGTGAACCGCACGTCGCACTCGAGCAGCTCCCCGACCGGCGGGGGGATCGTGCCCTTGGGGATGCGCAGCATCGAGACGTGCATGTGCGGAGGCTCGAGGAACCACGCCTGACCGCCCGACGGGAGCCGGAACGGGGAGCGGAACCGGCCAGCCGCCTCCAGCGCCCCCGACCCGGCGGCAGCCGCCCGTTGGCGGGCGTTGCGGGCCGGGCGCGGTGCCGTGAGCGCCACACCGTGCGAGGTCCCGCCGCCGATCACGACCACGTACCCGTCGCGCGGCCCGCGTCGCTGGTGGTATCCGGCCGGCTGGCCCTGCGGCGTGGCGTGGACCGCGAGCACGGTGCCCCCGGCGCGCAGCGCGGTCCGGTCTCCCAGCCAGAGCCGGGTGCCCAGCCGCAGCCGGATCGGCACGTCGGGCAGTGCCTGCCTGACCTGGGTGCACTCGCGGTCGTCGAGGTGGCTGACCCACAGCGCACCGGCGTCCGACAGCCCGGCGAGGTTGGCCAGGAGGTTGGGCCACAGCAGGCCCCAGGCGACCACCTCGTGGACCCGGGCGGATCCCACGACGACGGGCTGCGGGGCGGCGTCATCCGAGGTGAGCATCGCCATCGACCCGATCCGCGGCTCCTCGGGTGTCGCGATCGGCAGGTGCAGGGCCAGACCCTCGAGGCGGATGGCCCCGGAGGCGATGTGCGGCGCGAGCGTGGTGATCGCGGCGGCCACCTCGTCCTCGGTCATGCCGAACCGGCGCATGGAGGTCAGCCCCTCGAGGACCACCCGGCGAGGTGCCTCCGGTGACGCGAGCGCCACGATGTCCGTGGCCGACTCGGGGCTGGCCACGGTGTGGATGACGCGCGCAGCCTCCGGGTGCTCGGCCAGCGCCCGCCAGGCGTCAGCCACCACCACGCCGCGCAGGGTCAGCGGCTCCAGGATCAGCACGTCGAGCTCGGCCTCAGCAGCCAGGACGGCCGGCGCCTCATGGACGGTGCCCACCGCGACGGAGTCGGCGCCGAGTCGGCGAGCCTCCGCGGCCAGGCGGACGTTGCCCACGCCGTAGCCGTTGCCCTTGGCGACCGGCACCAGCGTGGCTCCCGTCGCGGCGATGGAGTCGCGGACCTGGTCCTGATGGGCCCGCCAGCGCGGGGTGTCGATGGTGATGACGAAGCTCATGTGCCCTCATGTCCTGCGGGTGCGGTGGGTGCTGCGTGTTCCGGGGTTGTCGTGTGGTGCTGGTCGTGTCGTGCCGTCTCGTTCCGCCCGGTCGTCGGTCCTGACGTGGTGGGCGCGCCCTGTGCTCAGCGGCGACGCATGTAGGCCTCGAAAGCCCGGGTGAGCCCCGGCCTGATCGCGAAGTCCCATTCCCCGACGTACTCCTGGGCAAACCCCCCGGTGCCGACCTTGAACTGCAGGAGGCCGAACAGGTGGTCGTCGGGGTCGAGCGTGTCGGTGATGCCGCGCATGTCGTAGGTGTCGGCACCGGTGTCGCGCGCGTCGCGGATCATCTGCCACTGGATGGCGTTGCTGGGGCGCAGGTCGCGGCCGGCGGTCGTGGAGGCCCCGTAGGAGTACCAGACGTGCCGGTTGACGCGCACGGCGATCGTCGCGGCGTGGCACGTGCCCTCGTGCTCGGCGAGGTACAGCGAGATCCGGGCGGGATCCTCCGCACGCAGCGACGTCCACATCCGCTGGAAGTAGGGCAGGCCGCGGGGGGTGAACAGGTCGCGCTGGGCGGTCTCCACGTAGACCTCGTGGAACGTGGCCAGGTCCGCGGCATCGCCCTGGCGGACCGTGACCCCGGACTTGGCGGCCTTCTTGATGTTGCGCCGCCAGAGCTGGTTGAACCCGGTGAGCAGGTCCGCCTCGGTGCGCCCGGCAAGGGGGACCTGGAACACATAGCGCGGCTGGACGTCGCCGAACCCCGCTCCCGTGGAGGGCTTCTGGGTCCACCCGACCGCCTCGAGCACGTCCGCGGCAGCCAGTGCCCGCCCGTCGGTCTCGTCCGCGGGCAGGTCCCGCAGCGCCGTGGCCTCGCCGGCAGCGATGGCGTCCTTGAGCGTGGCCGCACCCCAGCGCCGGGTCCAGATGGGTGGGCCGATCTTCGCCGCGAACGCCCCCGCGGACCTCAGGTGCGCGAGCATCGGATCCAGCCAGTCAGGCAGGGGGTGGACTCTCTCCGGCGCCCCCAGGACCCCGCGAGCAGCCGGGCCCTCACCGAGCCAGTCGATGTCCGGGCCCTCGGGGAGGTAGGCAAGGTAGCGCGGGACCCGGGGGACCTGGCGGTAGAGGACCAGCCCGGCGCCGACCAGCGAATCGCCGTCGAACCACCCGAGGGACTCGTTGCGCCAGTCGGACTTGACCGCAGCCCACCCGGGGACCTGCAGGGCGCTCACCAGCCCGGTGCCCTGTGCCCGGGCGGTGATGTGGGTCAGGTGCTGCTCGGCGGTGATCGGCCGGACGGTCAGGGACATGGGCCGAGGCTACCGACCCGCTCGCGATCTGCCCTGCCCGGTGGGGGTGGTGCGACGATTTCCTCCCCATGGGGGCGGCGGGATACCCTGTGGGTCTCTGGGCACGTCGTGGCTGTGGATAGTCACTGGCGGATGTCGGACCCCCACGTCACCATTCGTGATCGGGGGGACGGCCGCGTCCAGGGCGCTGCAACCCTCCTGTCACGGATGGACCGTGACCGCTTGAGTCCGAAGGAGGTGGGTTCTTGAGCACGCGCCACTACGAGATCATGGTGATTCTCGACCCCGAGCTGGATGAGCGCACTGTCTCGCCCAGCCTGGATACATTCCTCAACGTCATCCGTCAGGATGGTGGCACCGTCACGTCTGTGGACGTGTGGGGCCGTCGCCGTCTGGCCTATGACATCAAGAAGAAGTCCGAGGGCATCTACGCGATCCTCGACATCAACGCGACGCCGGCCTCGGTGAGCGAGCTCGACCGTCAGCTGGGGCTGAACGAGTCGGTGCTGCGCACCAAGGTCATGCGGCCCGAGATCAGGTAGGGCGCGCTTCCATGGCTTCTGGGGACATCCCGATCACCGTCGTGGGCAACCTCACGGGGGATCCTGAGCTGCGGTTCACCCCCTCGGGGCAGGCCGTCGCCAACTTCACCGTCGCATCCACCAACCGGATGCTCGACAAGGCGACGAACGAGTGGAAGGACGGCGACACCGTCTTCATCCGCTGCAGTGTCTGGCGCCAGTACGCCGAGAACGTGGCCGAGTCGCTGACCAAGGGCACCCGCGTGGTCGTCACCGGTCGGCTCAAGGTCCGCCAGTACGACACCCGTGAGGGCGGCAAGGGCACCAGCGTCGAGTGCGACGTCGACGAGGTCGGCCCGGCGCTGCGCTACGCGACCGCCAAGGTCAACCGTGTGGCCCGTTCCGACGGGTTCGGCGGCAACCAGGGTGGCGGCGGGTTCGGTGGCTCCCAGGCCGGCTCCAGCGGTGGTTCACAGGGCGGATTCGCCCCGCGTTCCGACGACCCGTGGGCCAGCCAGTCCGGCGGCGGCTTCGCCGACGAGCAGCCCCCGCCCTTCTGATCGCTGCGTCCTGGCTGATCCCTCCTCCGCGGGCTGCGTCGGCCCCCGCCGACTAGCCCGCACCACCTCATCACCGACCATCCCGGCCACGCGCCGGGCATCCGTAGAAACGGAGCACCACGATGGCAAAGCCCGTTGTCAAGAAGTTCAAGAAGAAGGCCTGTGCGTTCTGCAAGGAGGGCGCGGCACCCGTCGACTACAAGGACGTGCCGACCCTGCGCAAGTACATCTCCGACCGCGGCAAGATCCGCGCGCGGCGGGTGTCGGGCAACTGCACGCGCCACCAGCGCGACATCGCCATGGCTGTGAAGAACGCCCGTGAGGTCGCCCTGCTGCCCTACACCTCGACTGCTCGCTGAGCCGGAAGGAGACACGACGATGAAGCTCATCCTCACGTCCGACGTCCTGGGCCTCGGCGCGCCAGGAGACGTTGTCGAGGTCAAGGACGGCTACGGCCGCAACTACCTGCTCCCCCGTGGCCTGGCTGTCGCCTGGACCAAGGGCGGCGAGAAGCAGGTCGTGCAGATCAAGCGGGCACGTTCGTCCCGTGAGGTCCGCGACCTCGACCACGCCAAGGAGATCAAGGCCGCACTGGAGGCCAAGCCGATCCGGCTGGTCTCGAAGGCAGGCGGCGGTGGCCGGCTCTTCGGCTCCATCGGTGGGGCTGACGTGGCCGCGGCCGTCTCGGCCGCCGGTGGCCCGGCGCTGGACAAGCGCAAGGTCACCCTGCCGGCCCCGATCAAGTCGGTGGGCACGCACACCGCCACGGTCGCGCTGACCCCCGACGTCTCGGCCACGGTCACCCTCGAGGTGGTCGCGGCCAGCTGATCGCTGGTTCGAGCACCACAGGAGCGGGTCCCCGGGTCTTCCCGGTGGCCCGCTCCTGCTGCGTCCGGGCGGTCCGCGGGGGCCACCATCGGCCGTTGCGCTGTGTGGCCGAGTCGTCATTGACGGTTGACGAACCACCTGCCTACGCTTGAGTCATGGGGCTGCGCACGCGGTGGACCACCGCCGTGGCGGCGGGGGTGGTGGTGGGGCTGATCGGTGCCGGTCCAGCCCACGCCGAACCCAACTACGTACCGCTAGCAGCTCCTGACACAGCGAGCACTGTCGTCGGCGCCGAGGTCCGGATCGACCCGCGCGCCAACGACGGTGACCCCGATGGCGATCCGCTGATCCTGATTGCGGCAACCTTGCAGAGCGGTGTGGCAACAGTCACGCTCGATCCGGCAACCCAGCAGGTCGCGATAACCCCGAGCGCTGTGGGCCCTGTCGTCGTCCTGTACACGATCGCCGATCCCAAGGGGGCCACCGCCAGCAGCACGATCACCGTTGACGTGCTTCCCCCGCCCAACCAGGCTCCTGTCGCCGCCCCCGATGTCGCCCAGATGTACTCCGGCGGCCAGCTGCAGGTCGACCCGCGCGCCAACGACTCGGATCCCGATGGTGAGGCGTTGACCGTCTCATCCGCGGCGGTGACGTCCGGCGCCGGAACCGTGACCACGGACGGCCAGGTCCTGGTCATCGGGGCGGCTGCGGGCTACGTGGGCCCTCTGGTGGTCACGTACGTCGTCTCCGATCCCCGCGGCGGGCAGGCGCAGTCGACCGTGAGCGTGGACGTCATCACGGCGCCCAACCGTCCCCCGGTGGCCGTCCCTGATGCGGTGAGCGTGAAGGCCGGACGTACGTACCGGATCCCGGTCCTGGCCAACGACTCCGACCCGGACGGGGACCAGCTGCGCCTGGTCAAGGTCGGGAAGGCCAAGCACGGCACGTCCGCGCGTTCGGGCTCGAAGATCCGCTACCGCGCGCCGAAGTCGTGGTCCGGCACCACAAGCGTCAGCTACACGGTGCGGGACTCGGCCGGTGCGAGCACGAAGGGGACGCTGAGGATCACCGTCGAGCGCCGCACCCCTGTCGCCAAACCCAAGCCCAAGCCGACACCGAAGCCCGAGCCGCCCGCTGCCGGGGACGGGCCGTCAAAGTCCGCCGTCGAGTCCGCACTGGCCCGCTTGGGCCTGCCCACGGGAAGCGCGAACGGTCACTACGACGCTCGCACCCGCCGCGCGGTTTGCGCCTGGCGGACTGTCACCGGGCGCCCCGTGAGCCGCCAGTACCCGTCGTCGGCGGAGGCCAAGGCCATCGTGGCCACCGAGGGACTGCCCGCCGCCCAGGGATCGATGGTGACCGGTGTCAACGTCTCGATCACCTGCCAGGCGGCGTTCTGGGTGGGGGCGAACCGCGAGTACCGACGCGTCATGGCTGCGACCACCGGCAAGAAGGGCTTCGCGACGCGGGTGGGGACTCATCGGATCTTCGTCACCCACCACGTGTGGCGGTACTCGACCATCTACCCCGAGGCCCGGATGTACAAGCCCATGCAGTTCTCCGGTGGGCAGGCCCTGCATGGGTCAGCCACGGATCGGCTGGTCAAGACCTATCCGGCATCCCACGGATGCGTCCGGATGCTGCATCGCGACATTGACGCGATGCAGGCCGGTGGGGTGGGCAACGGCACCCTGGTCAGGGTCTTCGGCGCCTGGTGACGGGCTGGCTCGGGTGATACTCGGGGCCGCCGGTGCCGGCGTCGGCTCGATCGGCTCAACTGCCCTCACGTTCGGCATCCATCGCACGCAGGTGCGCCATCAGCGCGGGCATCGAGCGCTCCACCATGGTGCGCACCAGCCGGTAGGCGTCCAACGTCTCGTAGTAGGGGTCGGGGACGTCCCCCGGGCCCTCGGGGTCGAAGTCCCTGAAGGCGACGATGGTCGTCTGGGGGGTGCCACGCCGCGCGGCCAGGGAGCGCAGTTCCCGTAGGTGTCCGGCATCCATCGCCAGGATCAGGTCGCGGTCATCGAACCACGCAGGATCGAATCGACGCGCTCGGTGGCTGATCGTGTAGCCGCTCTCGGCCAGTATCTGCCGCGCGCGGCCGTCGGCGTCGTCGCCGACGTGGTAGTTGTGGGTCCCCGCGGAGTCCACCACCACGCGACCTTCCAGGTCGCTGCCCCTCAGGGTGTCGCGGAGGATCGCCTCGGCCATCGGGGACCGGCAGATGTTGCCCGTGCACACCATGGTGACTCGGATCGGATCGGCTGTGGACAACTGCGGTCCCGGCATGCTCACGACCCCCATTGTGGTGTAAAGGGACTGTCAACGCCTGCGCCCCGCGACCGTCGGGGTAACCGGGAAGAAACATCCCAAGTTTCTTCAGCGCACAGGGTGGGGAACGCATCGGCGCAGGTCAGAGGCAGTTTATGAATGGGGGAGCGTTCTCCGTACCCAGGTTGTCCACACCTGGGACCGGCGTGTGTGCCGCGTGTCACACACCTTGTCCACACCGTTATCCACAGGGGGGGCTTTCCCGGGTGGTGGGGAGGGCCTAGGTTCACCCGGGGCACCTGTTGCGGAGCATCATCCCGCGATGTCGGACCCCACGTGTAGACCGATGGCCAGGAGGGGTGGGATGAGCGTCGCTGAGCTTGAGTTGTCGGTCTCTGATGGAGGGGCGCCGTTCGATCGGACGCCGCCTGCGGATATGGCGGCAGAGGCAGCGGTGCTCGGGGCGATGCTGCTGAGCAAGGACGCCATCGCTGACGTCGTGGAGTCGTTGAAGGTGGAGGACTTCTACCGCCCGGCGCACGCGACGGTGTACTCGGCGATCCTGGACCTGTACGCGGCCGGTGAGCCGGCGGACGCGGTCATGGTGGCTGGTGAGCTGACCAAGTCCGGGGAGATCGCCCGGATCGGGGGGGCCTCGTACCTGCACACCCTGGTGTCGATGGTGCCGACGGCGGCGAACGCCTCGTACTACGCCGAGATCGTCTCGGAGCGGGCGGTGCTGCGCCGGATGGTCACTGCCGGGACGCGCATCGTGCAGATGGGGTACGCCGCCGAGGGTGACGTGCACGACCTCGTGGATCGGGCCCAGGCCGAGGTCTACGACCTGACCAGCGGGCGCACGAGCGAGGACTACTCCCCGCTGCGCGACATCTTCGACGGCACCCTGAACGAGATCGAGGCGATCGCCTCCCATGGCGGGCAGATGGTCGGGGTGCCCACCGGGTTCGCCGACCTGGATGCGCTGACCAATGGGCTGCACGGTGGACAGCTGATCATCATCGCGGCGCGTCCGGCGATCGGTAAGTCGACCCTGGGCCTGGACCTGGCCCGGTCGGCGAGCATCAAGAACGGCCTCACGAGTGTGATCTTCTCCCTGGAGATGGCGCGCAACGAGATCGTGATGCGCCTGATGAGCGCCGAGGCGCAGGTCCCGCTGGCGCACATGCGCTCCGGGACGATGTCGGATGCGGACTGGCAGAAGCTGGCCCGCAAGTCCGGCGCGATCGTCGAGGCGCCGATGTTCATCGACGACTCGCCGAACATGTCGATGATGGAGATCCGGGCCAAGTGCCGGCGCCTGAAGCAGAAGCACGACCTGCGTCTGGTGATCGTGGACTACCTGCAGCTGATGAGCTCGGGGAAGAAGGTGGAGTCCCGCCAGCAGGAGGTTGCGGAGTTCTCCCGGGCGCTGAAGCTGCTGGCCAAGGAGCTCGAGGTCCCGGTGATCGCGATCGCACAGCTGAACCGTGGACCGGAGCAGCGCCAGGACAAGAAGCCGATGATGAGCGACCTGCGCGAGTCCGGCTCCCTGGAGCAGGACGCCGACGTGGTGATCCTGCTCAACCGGGAGGACGCCTACGAGAAGGAGTCCCCCCGCGCCGGTGAGGCCGACTTCATCGTCGCCAAGCACCGCAACGGCCCCACGGCGACGATCACCGTGGCCTTCCAGGGTCACTACTCCCGGTTCGTCGACATGGCCGCGATGTAGGTGCCCTGTCAGGAGCCGGCCGCGCGGCGCTCCACGACGGATCGGGGGACCCAACCGGCGGGGCGATCGCCGATCGGCAGGTCGGACGGTCGTGGCACAGTGGACCCGTGGCGGACCTGGGTGAGGCCGATGAGACCGAGTTGGCCTGGCCGGAGATCGTGGATGCGGCGGTGGCCGAATGCATCGGCGTCATCCTGGCCGGGTCGGGTGGGGACTGGACGGCGAAGGCGGGGCGTCTCGAGTGGGACTGCCGTGGGACCGTGCTGCATCTCGCCTCTGACTTCGTCGGGTATGCCGGTCAGCTGACGGCTCCACGGCTGCGTGGGTACGTCCCCTTCGACGTGGTCCTCGACGGGGACCCAGATTCCGAGGAGCTCGCCGAGGTCGTGCGGGCGACAGGTGGCCTCCTTGCTTCCGTGGGGAGAACGACGCCTGCGGGCGTCCTGAGTTGGCATCCCTACGGAATGGCGGGACCTGCCGACTTCTGCGCGATGGGTGCTGTCGAGGCGCTGGTCCACACGCACGACCTGTCCCTGGGCCTCGGTGTCTCGTGGACGGCTCCAGAGCGGCTGGCGGCGCGAGTCCTCGAGCACCTGTTCCGCCCGGCGAGGCGGCCGCACAGCTCCTGGCACGGACTGCTCGTGGCGACGGGGCGCATCCCGGACGACGACGGTCTCATGGCGACGTCATGGCGCTGGCACAACACCGGAACGTGACGGCATCGGTCACGCCCTGACGTCACCGTGCGGCTGGCCCCACCGCCCACGGGACGAGGATTGGACTGACGATCGCCGGGGTATGAATCCAGTACCCCCGGGCGTTGTACCCGAGGGAAGGTACCCGCTCGAGGAGGAGCCCGTGTCACGTCGTCGCAAGGCTGCATACACAGTGGCGGCAACGGCCGCCATGTCCGAGGGCCCGCTGAGCTTCGGCCAGCGCGTTGCCTCCCTGCCCGGCCTGGTCCGGGACACCGTCAGCGGCCGATACGACGGACTCGGTCGGGGCCGTCTGGCGATGATCGGCGTCGCACTCGTCTACATCGTCGCGCCGATCGACCTGGTCCCCGAGGCCCTGCTCACGATCCCCGGCCTGATGGACGACGCTGCCGTCGCGGCCTGGCTGATCGCCACGCTCATGGGTGCCACGACTGCCTACCGGACGTGGGGCGGCGAGGTGTCCGACCCCAGCAGGTCCACTGGATGGACGGCTGACCTGGGAGGGGCTGGCGACCAGGCACCCACACGACCTGACGCGGACCGCATCGTCGTGGGTGAGGTCGTCACGTCCTGACGGCTGAGCCCGTCCTGACGGCAGGGCCCGGCCGGCGGAGGCAGTTCGTCGAGTCGCGGACGCTCAGGAGCGCAGGATCCTGTCCAGCTTCCTGCCCTTCGCGAGCTCGTCGACCAGCTTGTCCAGGTAGCGGATCTCCTGCATGAGGGGATCGTCGATGTCCTCGACGCGCACCCCGCAGACCACCCCCGTGATCAACGAGGCATTCGGGTTCAACCGCGCGTCGGCGAAGAAGTCCTGGAAGGTCGTGCCCGCCGCGAGGTGGTTGCTCAGGGCTGACTCGTCGAATCCGGTCAGCCACTCGATCACCTGATCCAACTCGGCCTTCGTCCGCCCCTTCCGCTCGACCTTCGCGAGGTACAGGGGATAGACCGAGGCGACGCTGGTGCCGAAGATCCGGTGCACATCCGGGATCGTACCGATGGCGACATCTCCCGTGGAGCCCAGGCACCGACCAACCGGATGTGCAGGGGCAGGACGGCGACGGCTGCTCGACGGTAGCCTGCCTGCATGGCGTCGCTCGTGCTCACGGTGATCGGTGACGACCGATCTGGTCTGGTCTCTGCCCTCTCCGGCGTCATCGCCGACCACGGCGGAAGCTGGGAGCGCAGCCAGATGGCGCGCCTGGCTGGGAAGTTCGCCGGAATCGTCCTCGTGGCCGTGCCCGACGACCGCGCCGAGGACCTCATCGACGCCCTCGGGCCGCTCGGGACCGAGGGGCTGCTCGACGTCACCGTCGAGCGCGCCCCCGACGAGGTCCCCGTCAGCATGGACCTGACCCGTCTGAGCCTCGAGCTGGTCGGTGCCGATCGGCCCGGGATCGTGCACGACATCTCCCAGGCCCTGGCAACGCGTGGGGTCAGCATCGAGGAGCTGTACACCGCCACGCGCGAGGCGCCGATGGTCGGCGGGATGCTGTTCGAGGCGACCGCGACCCTCCTGGCACCGCCCACGGTGCCGATCGCTGACCTGCAGGCAGTGCTCGAGGAGCTGGCCAACGAGCTGATGGTGGACATCTCACTGTCCGCTGAATGACGCGTCCGGCGGCAGGGGGCAGCCCAGCCACGGCCGATGGCGACCCATGGCCCGTCCGGGTCCGACACGATGGGGACGTGCGCATCGTTGACGTCGAGGCACGGCACGTGGGAGCCATCCCCCTGGCCGAGGTCTCAGGGCTGGCCATCGGCCGGAACCGAGATGGGGAGGTGACCGTTGCCGCCATCGGTGACCGGGCGGCCACCATCGCGTGGGCAACTGTGGGCAAGGGGGTCGACGATCTCGACTGGCAGACCCTGAGCCTGCGCGAGGCAAGGGGAACGCGGATCCCCAGGACCGATCCCCAGTTGGAGGCCATCGCGGTGGATGGCACCCTGGGCATCCTGTTGGTGCAGGAGTCCCCGTGCCGCGCCGAGTACATCGATGCCCGGCAGCGACGGGTGCTGGCCCACATCACGCTCGACATCCCCGACGATGTCGGGTCCGACGAGTTGCGACGGTCGTGGAGTGATCCCGACGGATCCCACGCCGAGGGCGTTGTCCTGCTCAAGGACGGGCACCTGCTCGTCGTCAAGGAGAAGGATCCCGGCGCCCTGCTGGAGTTCGGTCCCTCGGGCGACGTGGCGGGGGGATTCGGTGGCGACAGGTGGCTGGATGCCGGCCAGAGATGGTGGGAGGGCGGCGACACCCAAGGGGCTGAGGAGGTGTCCCTGGTCCTTCTTGCCGCGTGGCATCCCACAGAGCAGATGAGCGCGGCCTGTCCGGATCTCAGCGATGCCGAGGTCGGTCCGGCGGGCAACCTGATCCTGCTCAGCGATCAGGGACGGTCCGTCGCCGTCGTACCGGCCGGGAGCCCTGCCGCCGATCCCTTCGCCGGGTCGTTCGAGGCGATCATGGTGTGGCGCGTGTCCGGGATCGCGCACAAGCCGGAGGGAATCGTCGTGATGCCCACCATGGACGTCCTCGTGGCGTGCGACAAGCGCAAGCCCAGGAAGAACCTGTTCGTGATCCCTCGCGCTGAATGGGAGCGTGGCTGAGGCCGGAGTCGGCGCCGCGAAGGTGCTACTCGCTGCTGGTTGGGTCGCCGCGTGAAGGGTCCTCGGGCGGATCGGCGACGGTGATGACGACGTGGCCCCGCTTGTGGCCCAGCCCGACATACCGGTGTGCCTCGACGATCTGCGCGAGTGGGTAGCGCCGGTCGATCACCGCTCGGAGCTGGCTGCGTTCCACGAGGCCCGTGAGGAAGACCAGGTCCTCGCGCCGTATGCCTCCTGCCGCACCGGAGTCCTTGAGGACGTTCAGGTGGACACCCGTCGGCGTGAGGCGCGCCCTCGCCCGTGACCGGTCCAGCGTGCCCACGGCGTCGACGATGACGTCGTACATCTGCGGACCCTCAGTGAAGTCCTGCTGGGTGTAGTCGATCACCTTGTCGGCGCCGAGTGATCGGACCATCTCGAGGTTTCCCGTGCTGCACACGCCGGTCACGGTGGCCCCGAGGTACTTGGCCAGCTGCACCGCATAGGTGCCCACGCTGCCCGAGGCGCCGTGGACGAGGACCTCCTGCCCGGAGCGGACATCGGCCTTGCTGAGCAGGGCCAGCGCCGTGATCCCCCCGGTGGCCAGGCCGGCGGCGGCCTCCTCGAAGGTCATCGTCGTCGGCTTGCCGACGATCATGCCCTCCTTCTCGGCTGACCTCCTCGGCCTCTCGGGCAGGAGCGTGTACTCGGCGTACGCGCCGAAGCCCCAGCCGGTGAAGGCCAGGACCTCGTCACCCTCGCCGAACAGCGTCACGTCCCTGCCCACCGCCTCGACGATCCCGGCCAGCTCCATCCCCAGGATCGGGTGCTTGGGCCTGCGGACGCCCAGCACCAGGTGCGCCATGAGCCGCTGGCCCCGCGGCACGTCGAAGGCGCGGATGCGTACATCGCCTGCGTGGACGGTGGTCGCGATCACGCGGATCAGCACCTCGTGGTCGCCGGGGGTGGGCTTGGCGACCTGCGTGAGGTGGAGGACCTCGGGCGGTCCATAGCTCGTGCACACCACGGCCTTCATGGGCGTCTCATGCTCCCGGACCCGTCGACGCCACGTCGATCGCCAGCTTGCCGCGCGCGTGATGGGTGGCCAGGTGGCGCAGGGCGTCGGGCACCTCAGCCAGAGCGTAGGTGCGCTCGATGTACGGGGTGACGGCTCCCGACTCGATCATCGCGGTGAGGTCGAGGATCCCGTGGTTCGGCCTGGCAGACACGACGACCAGACGTTGCGGGCGGGAGGTGAGGGACCTCAGCGCCACCCCGGCGATCGCGGGCATGGGGCCGAGCAGCCCTCCCGCCCCCGGTCCCGAGCCCGGTGAGGTTCCGACGGACAGGTAGATCCCCTGCGGGGTCAGGGCTCGGCGGGCGTCTGCCAGGCGATGGGTGACCACGACGTCGACGATGATGTCGTACTGCGGGCCCAGCGTGGTGAAGTCCGATCGCTGGTAGTCGATGACGTGGTCCGCCCCGAGACCGGTCACCATCTCGACATTGCGTCCGCTGCACACGGCGGTGACCTCAGCCCCCCTGGCCTTGGCGATCTGCACTGCGAAGTGCCCGACCCCGCCCGAGGCCCCGGTGACAAGGACCCGCTGACCAGCGCTGATCGGGGACCTCTCCAGAGCCTGCCACGCCGTGAGCCCGGCCAGGGGCACGCTCGCCGCCTGGGTGAAGCTCAGGTTCACCGGCTTGGGCGAGACCTGGGCGGGGCGCACGACGGCGAACTCGGCGTAGGACTGACCGGCCTCGCCGTACACCTCCTGACCGGGCCGCAGTCCTGTGACCGCCGACCCGACCTCCTCGACCACGCCGGCGAGGTCCCGTCCCGGGACCTGCTTGCGCGGCCGGCGCAGGCCCGAGGCCGGGCGGACCAGGGCGGGAAGGCCGGTCACGACCGCCAGGTCGGCAGGGTTCACCGATGAGGCCAACACGCGAACGAGGACGTCCTTGTCGCCGATCGTCGGCCGGTCGATCTCCTCCACGCGCAGCAGGTCGGGGCTGCCGTACTCGTGCTGGACGATCGCTCTCATCTCGGACCCTCCCAGGCCCCGGTGATCGGGCCTGCGTCCATCCAACGGGATTCCGACGGGTCATGCCCTCCGGGGAGCCGTCCCCGTGCGGCCACGACGCCGCTCGAACGGCTTCTCACCTGTCTGTCCACGCCCGTGTGAACCCGGGAAGGTGGCCCACGGCGAGCGCTCGGGACCTCCGGGCGCGATGCTGGGTCCGTGACTGAGCGAAACGTCCTGGGGGGCGAGCTGGAGCTGTGCGGGACCGACCCCATGACCGGGTTCTTCCGTGACGGCAGCTGCTGCACCGGACCTGAGGACCTGGGCAGCCACACCATCTGTGCCGTGGTCACTGCCGAGTTCCTCGACCAGCAGCGCAGGATCGGCAATGACCTGTCCACTCCGCGTCCGGAGTACCGCTTCCCCGGCCTGGTTCCGGGGGATCGGTGGTGTGTCACCGCGGCGAACTGGGCGCGGGCCTACAACGAGGGCGTTGCCGCACCGGTCGTGCTGGCCGCGACCAACGCCGCGGTGCTTCAGATCGTCCCGATGCAGGCGCTGCGGGAGCACGCTGTGGATGTTCCCGGTGACCTCAGCGCGCTGGACTCCTGAGCGACCGCCCTCCGCCTGGCCGAGTGCCCGGTTAGGGTGCGTCAATGCGTGCCCTGTGCGTCCTCGTCGGCCTCATCCTCTGGGCGGCCGCCTGCTCCTCGGTGATGCGCACGCTGATCGTTCCCCGCGGCAGCTCGGGACTCAACAGGTTCAAGAACAACGCGCTGCTCATCGGATTCCGGGCGGTCGCCCGGCGCACCTCGACCTACGAGAGCCGTGACGCGGTCCTGACCTGGCTTGCTCCCGTGGCGATCGTGACGTCCCTGATCATGTGGCTGCTCATGTACTTCGTGAGCTACGGCCTGCTGATGTTCGGCACCACCGACCTGCCACTGCGCACACAGTTCCGCGAGGCGGGGTCGAGCCTGTTCACCCTCGGCTACGCGAGCACCGATCGCAACGCCCTGACCGCGCTGGACTTCATCGCCGCCGCCACCGGGCCGATCGTCATCGGCCTGCTCATCGGGTACCTGCCCACCATGTACGCGGCCTACCAGCAGCGCGAGTCGGAGGCGACGCTGCTGCTCGGCCGGGGTGGTGAGCCGAACTGGGCGCCGGAGCTGATCCGGCGGCACGCACTGGTCCGCAACGTGGATCGCCTGGACACACTCTGGCCCGCGTGGGAGCGATGGGCGGCCGAGGTCGGGGAGAGCCACACCAACTTCCCGGTCCTGATCCAGATGCGTTCCGCACGCCCGAACCGCAACTGGCTCATCTCCCTGCTCTGCGTCATGGACGCGGCCGCGATGCACATGTCCCTGAACCCCAACCAGCCGCAGGGCAGCATGCGTGTGGCGATCCGTCAGGGGATCGTCTGCATGCAGGAGCTGTGCAAGGTGGAGCGGATCGAGTTCGATCCGGACCCGATGCCCGACAAGCCGTCCGCGGTCTCGCTCGAGGATTTCGAGCGGGCGTGCGAGATGCTCGGCCGGGCCGGATACACGTGGGAGCAGGAGCCGGCTGAGGCCTACCGGCACTTCCGCGGGTGGCGCGCGAACTACGAGGACATGGCCTTCGCGTTGGCCGCGGAGATCGACGCCGTCCCGGCCCCGTGGAGCGGCCCGCGGACGCGGCCGGTGCCGACGATCCAACCCGACCAGCAGCCGAACCGCAGCCCTGACCGGCCGCAGGGGGGCTCCGCGTAGCGGGAGCACGTCCGGGTCCCCCCGGAGTGGTGCGAGTCGTTCGGCGGTGGAGCCGGCTTCGGCTCGTTTGGGGGCGGACACTGGCGCGATGGATCCGCGGCGCGTGGCCCTGCTCACGCTGGTTGCGCTCGTGGCGTTCGCAGGGAACTCGCTCCTGTGCCGAGCGGCCCTGCGGGACACGGGCATCGACGCAGCGAGCTTCACCGCCATCCGGATCGTCTGCGGGGCGCTCGCCCTGTGGCTGATCGTCCGGGTTCGGGAGGGTCGCGGTGCATCCCGGGGGGCTGGAAGCTGGCGTTCGGCACTGGCCCTGTTCGCGTATGCGGCGGCCTTCTCCTTCGCCTACCTGTCCCTGACGGCAGCGACTGGCGCGCTGCTGCTCTTCGGCGCGGTTCAGGTCACGATGATCGGATCCGGGCGGGCGCACGGCGAGAGGCTCCACGGGGTTCAGGGTCCCGGGCTGCTCCTGGCCGTCACGGGCCTGGTGGTCCTGCTGCTGCCCGGTCTGTCGGCCCCTCCCCTTGGTGGGGCCCTGCTGATGATCGCCGCCGGCGCCTCGTGGGGCGTCTATTCGTTGCGGGGGCGCAGGTCCGCGGCCCTTGGCCACGACCCGACGGTCGAGACGGGCGGCAACTTCGCCCGCGCGACGCCCATGGCCCTGGCTCTTCTCGCAGTCGCCTGGTTCCTGCCCGCCGGGCTGCACGTCGACGCCGCTGGTGCCGCGCTCGCGGCGACGTCGGGCGCAGTCACCTCCGGCATGGGGTACGCCGTCTGGTACGCCGCGCTGCGGGGCCTGGCGTCGGCGACCGCGGCCAGCGTGCAGCTGAGCGTCCCCGTGCTCACCGCGCTCGCAGGAGCGACGCTCCTGTCCGAACCTCTCACGCTGCGGATCGTGCTGGCGTCGGCGGCCGTGCTCGGTGGCATCGCCATGGTCATCCTTGCGAAGCGCCCGACGTGACGGCTGGCCGCGTGACCCCGGGACCTCTGGACCTTGCGCAGAGCTACGGGGCAGTGATCGGCTCAGAGCAGGCGCCCATGCGCCCGCGCCTCACGCGCACGGGCTCCTGCCGGGTGACTGTGCTTCGGAGGGGAGGGACGCCGTGACCTGCTACCAACGACACCTGACAGAGTTGTTCGAACGCCTTGACCTGGCCTACGACAAGCCGAATCGGGATGTGGTGCACGAGGCGCTCGTCGAGGTGCTTCGTGTGCCCGACGGCGCGCATTGCCCGGAGGTCTGGCAGGCGGTGAAGGACACGTACGGTCCTGTCGACCAGGATCTCGACGCCATGGCGCGCGACGTCGCCGGGGTCCTGCACCCGCTGGACTGAGAGGCACCGTCGAGCAGGGCCAACCAACCGGTCCGTCCGTGAGCCGCCCTCGTCCTACCCTTGGCCGGTGATCGCGTGGACCCCCTTCGCTGCCGGGATCGCCGCCGGGTTGGCGATCGCCCTGCCACTCGGTGCGATCGGCGTGCTGATCGTGCGCGAGGGTGTCGAGCGCGGGATCCGGGCAGCGGGGGTGGCCGCTCTTGCGGTGGCGAGCGTGGACTTCGGGTACGCACTGGTCGCCGTGGTCGTCGGCGACCGCATCGCTGATGCCCTGTCCGGGGTCGAGCGCGTGGTCCAGGTGGTCGGAGCCCTGGCCCTCACCACCGTCGTGGTCCTCGGAGTCCGGGACCTGCTGCGCAGTGTGCGCGCCGCCCCGGGGGTCACCGAGCAGTCCGCGCTGCCCGAGCTCCCCGTCGGGTACCACAGGACGTTCCTCAGGTTCGTCGGGCTGACGGCGATCAATCCGATGACCGCCGTGTACTTCGTCGCCCTGACCGCCGGGCTGTCGCAGCGCCTGTCGGGCCAGGGGGCCGGGGCGGCGTTCGCCGTCGGTGTGTTCCTCGGGTCGCTGGCCTGGCAGATGGTCCTCGCGATCGGCGGGGGAACTGCTGGCTCCCGGATGTCCGAGCGGGTCCGGATCGGCGTCTCGCTGGCGGGGTACGCGATCGTCGCCGGGTACGCCGTGAAACTGGCCCTCGGCGGCTGAACGCGCACCGGGTCGCCATGGCAGCGATCTGCTTCCGTTTCGACGATCTGCTCCTGAAATCCCGGAAGCAGATCGTCCGAACGGAAGCAGATCTCGGGGCCGCGGACTCAGCGGACTCGGCGCGGGGTTGACATTGACGCAACGTCAACTTCTACGCTGGACGCAGACAGGCGACGGGGAAGGCGACCAGCCCGAGGGAGGTGGGGGACGTGAGAAGCGTGCGCACGCTGAACGAGGAGGGCAACGCGCAGGGGTCAGCTGCCGTCGAGGCGGTGGACGAGGCGGGCAACGTGCTCGCGGGGGAGGGCGTCCCACCGAACGCCGACGCCGAGTACGGGATCGCCGAGGTCGCCCGGATCGCCGGGACCACGAGCCGGACCCTGCGCCACTACGGCGATGTCGGCCTGCTCGAGCCGTCCCGGGTCGGGGCCAATGGCTACCGCTACTACGACACCGCCGCGCTCACCCGACTGCAGCGGATCCTGATGCTGCGCCAGCTCGGACTGGGCGTGGCTGCCATCGCCGAGGTGCTCGACGCCACCGATGACACCTCCGCGCTGCGGGCCCACCTTGAGTGGCTGCGCGCGGAGTCCGAACGCCTCGCGCGGCAGATCGCCAGCGTCGAGCGCACGATCACCAGCATCGAGAAGGAGGTACCGATCATGGCCAGGGACATGTTCGACGGGTTCGACCACACCCAGTACAAGGAGGAGGTCGAGCAGCGCTGGGGAGCCCAGGCGTATGCCGACAGTGACCGGTGGTGGCGCGGGCTGGGCCCCGAGGGCCAGCAGGCCTTCAAGGACGAGCACGTCGCGATCGCCGCGACCTGGGCGGAGCTGCAGGCAGCGAGTGCTCCAGTGGAGGGCGAGGAGGCGCAGGCGCTGGCCCGCCGGCACCACGCCTGGATCGCCGCCGGCTGGGGGAACAAACCGCCGAGTGCCGACCAGCTGGCAGGACTGGCCGACATGTATGTCGCCGACGAGAGGTTCGCCGCCAACTACGGCGGTCCGGAAGGGGCGACCTACGTGCGGGATGCGCTCACGCACTTCGCCATCACCGAGCTGACCTGACCGGATCGTCCTGATCTGAGGGCTTCGTAGGGGTTCCCACCCGGGCTGAGCGGGGCTACTCTCACCCGTGTGGACGCGGCGCGGTTTGCCCGCCGGGGGGTGGGAGGCGTCCTCCCCCCGGTACGCCCACATGCGCGATGGTGGGCCACTTCGCGGGGGGCCCTCGCGGTCCTTTCCTCGGTGGCGCTGCTGACGGCCGGCCCGCTCGTTGCCGGGACCTCGAGCGCTGCGCGCCAGGCCGCCGACCCTGGCGTCCTGGTCGTCGCCAAGGTGGGCGCCGGGCCTGCCGACACCGCGACGGGGCAGGTTGCGACCGCGAAGCTCGCAACCACCAGGAGCAGGCTGTCGCCCGCCCAGCGGCTCGACGCGCTCCTGGCGCAGATCGCAGAGATCCAGGCCCGGCTCGATGCCGCTGAGGCAGAGGTGCTCTCGCTCACCGCCCGACGAAGCCAGGTGGGTCCAGAGATCACGGCTGCCATCGCCAGGCGCTCGGCCGCCTCGGCTGCCCTGAAGGCGGCGGCCAAGGAGGTGTCCTCCGCCGGCAAGGAGGAGACCCAGGCGAAGACCGCCCTGGACACGACGGTGGCGGCACACACCGCCGCGACAGCCGAGTTCGACGCGGCCAGGCAGGTGGATGAGGCCGCCCGCACACGTCGTGAGGACGTCACCGGCCTGGCAGACGAGGCACGCTCGGCGGTGAAGCGGGCCGCAGCAAAGGTGGACAAGGCCCGGGGCAAGGCCTACGCGCCGGCGTTCACCGCCTGGCAGATGGCAGCGATCGCCGACCGTGTGGGCCAGGCGCGCGTGGTGCGCGCCAAGCAGCAGGCGTCCGACGCGGCCCGGCTTCTCAAGGCGGCAGACACGGCGCTGTCCGCTGCATCGGCCGCTCGCACCCAAGCCGAGGATCGGATGGCCCGCGCAGCCGCGCAGGCCAAGGACGCCGACGAGCGCCTCGCCGCAGCCAGGACGGAGCGGGCCGCGGCGAGGGAGCAGCTCGCGGCCCTCAGGGCGGAGAAGCCCCGCGTCCTCGTGGCATTGGCCAAGGCGACGTCACAGGCCAAGGGGCTCCGCGGCGAGCTGGCCGTGCTCACCAGACGCGAGGCCAAGGCCCGGGCCGAGGCCGCTCGGGCAGGGACCCCCACCCCGAAGGTGACACCGTGAGGCGCGTGCTCGCGGCTGCCGTCGCCGCGCTCCTCGTGGTCGTGGCGGTCCCCTCGGCGCAGGCGCGCCCCACCAAGGAGCAGTGGCGTGAGTCCGGCGTGGTCGCCGTGGTGCTTGACGGGGACACGTTCGACATGACGACCGAGACCGGCCTGGTGCGCGTCCGGGTGATCGGGATACAGGCTCCGGAGTCCTCCTGGTGCGGAGGGCAGGAGGCGAAGGCCGCCCTCCGGGAGATCCTCCCCGTGGGAACAGAGGTCCGCCTGACCAGCCGCAAGGAGACCTCGGGCAATGCCCCCACCGGGGTCTGGCGGATCAAGCGGACGGTCCACATCGAGGTCGACGGTGAGTGGGTCGACATCGCCCCTGGCCTGCTCTCACGCGGAGTGGTCTTCCCCTTCCCGTTCATCGGCGAGGACCTCCACAACGAGGAGTACCTGGACCTGGCCCTGGCAGCGTCGGCGAAGCAGGTCGGCGTGTACGACCCGACCGCGTGCGGCTCGAGCGGCTCAGCAGCGGACGAGGAGCACCTGTCCCTTGAGGTGCTCCCGGACGGGCCCGGCCACGGCGCCGACGCCGAGTTCCTCATGATCTACAACGGCTCCGACCACGACATCGACCTGCGCGGCTGGATGGTGCAGGACACCTCCCCGCTGAACGCCTACTTCTTCCCCAAGGGCTCAGTGGTGCGCGCAGACGACTACGTCGTGGTCTTCTCCAGCTCGGGGGAGCGCGGAGTGGCCCCGGACGGCAGCCAGGACGACCGCTTCTTCTACGCAGGAACGGGAGTGCGCTGGAACAACGACACCACGGACATCGCCTTCCTGTTCGACGACGCGGGCAAGGACAAGACCGGCAACTTGCGCGACTGGCTGATCGTCACCCCCGAGTCCTGAGCTCCGAGCCCCGCCACTGTGTTCGACGTCGTCCTCTTCTCCCCGCAGATCCCGCCCAACACCGGCAACGTGATCCGGCTGTGTGCCAACACCGGGTGCCGCCTGCACCTCGTGGAGCCCCTCGGCTTCGTTCTCGATGAGGCCCGCGTGCGCCGGGCCGGGCTGGACTACCACGACATGGCGGTGGTCACGGTGCACCCCAGCCTGGACGCGGCGCGGGCGGCGTTGGCCGGCAGGCGCTGGTTCGCGACCACAGCGCGCGGGGGCACCGCGCCTCACGAGGTCGCGCTCGACCCCGGCGACGTCTTCCTCTTCGGCCCGGAGCCGACCGGCCTGCCCGGCGGCGTGCTGGACGCGTTCGGCCTGGACCGGCGGCTGCGACTGCCGATGCTGCCCGGGAATCGCTCGTTGAACCTGTCCAACGCCGTGGCGGTCACGGTCTACGAGGCGTGGCGGCAGAACGGGTTCGCGGGCGCCGAGTAGGGCTCAGAGGTCGGGGGGTTGAGCCCGCGGAGGGGATTTGGGGCCCGGGGCGGGGCGGGTCCATGCTTGTCGGATGCCATCGGCCGAGCACGAGCCCGAGGCGACCGGGAGCCCGGTTGCCGGGTTCGCCATGCCCGGCGAGGTGCCCGACCCGCTGGCTGAGCCCGACCTCCCCGCCGAGCCGGATCCCACCGCCGACTCCACCGGGGCCGATGCCTCGGCCGATCCCACGCGCAAGAAGGCCCTGACGCGCCAGACCCTGACCCTGTACTGGTCGGCAGCCGCCGAGTTCCCCTGGCGACTTGGCCTGGCCCTCGTGGTCCCGGTCATCACCGTCCTGTTCGCGCGGTTCGTCGGGCCGTACGTCATCTCGTTGCTGCTGACGCAGGTGCAGGACGGCACCGTGACCTGGGAGTCCGGCTGGCCGCTCGTCCTGGCCTACGGGCTCTCGCAGCTGCTCGGCCAGGTCGTGGGCTGGCGGATCGCGCTGTACGCGGCCTGGTCCTTCGAGGTCATGGCGATGAAGCGGCTGTTCCAGCGCGTCTTCGACCATCTCACCCGCCAGAGCCTGGGGTTCCACTCCGACCGGTTCTCCGGTTCGTTGGTCTCCCAGACCAACAAGTTCACCGGCGCCTTCGAGATGTTCTGGGACACGGTTGTCTGGCAGGTGATCCCCGTCCTGACCACCGTCGTGGCGGCCGTGGTGATCACCGCCTTCATCCTCCCGTGGTACTCGGTGTTCCTGCTGGTGATGACGCTGGTCTTCGGCGGGTTCGTGGTGTTCTCGGGACGCTCGATGGAGCGACTGAACGTGGTCGAGGCGCAGTCCTCCACCCACATGACCGGGTTCCTGGCCGACGTGATGAGCAACATCTCCGCTGTCAAGGCCGCCGGCGCGGAGGCCACCGAGAATGCCGGTGCGCGACTGGCCGCCGGCCAGTGGAGCACGAACTCGCTGAACGTCATGCGCTCGTTCCTGGGCTACTCGTCGGGCTTCTCGGCGGTGATCGCGATCATGAACACCGGCGCGGTGCTGGCCGCTGTCGTGGCCTCCGAGCAGAGGTACCTGTCGGTGGCCGCGGTCTACCTGGCCACCACCTACACGCTGACGGTGACCGACCAGCTGTGGGAGATCACCCAGGTGATGCGCAACTACAACCGCGTCATGGGCGACGCCCACGACATGGTCGAGATCCTGGACATCCCACCCGCTGTCGCCGACCGCACGGACGTCGACTTCCGCCGTGGACCGGGCGCGGTCGAGTTCGACCACGTCACCTTCACCCACGACGGGGCCGGCGAGGACGCCCTGTTCGACGACTTCACCCTGACCATCGCCCCGGGCGAGAAGATCGGGCTGGTGGGCCACTCGGGCAGCGGCAAGACGACGCTGACCCGCCTGCTCCTGAGGTTCTCCGACGTCGACTCCGGCGCCATCCGCATCGACGGCCAGGACCTGCGCGACGTCACCCAGGCCTCGTTGCGCCGCTCCATCGCCTACGTGGCGCAGGAGCCGCTGCTGTTCCACCGCTCGATCGCGGACAACATCGGGTACGGCCGACCCGGGGCGACGCCCGAGCTCGTGCACGAGGCGGCGGTCAAGGCCAGCGCGGACGAGTTCATCTCCCGGCTCCCCTCGGGCTACGACACGACGGTCGGTGAGCGTGGCGTGAAGCTGTCCGGGGGCCAGCGGCAGCGGATCGCGATCGCCCGGGCGGTGCTCAAGGACGCCAACCTCCTGGTCCTCGACGAGGCCACCTCGGCACTGGACAGTGAGAGCGAGGTGCACATCCAGGCCGCCCTGGCCGAGGCCATGAAGGGGCGCACGACGATCGTCATCGCCCACCGGCTGAGCACCGTGCAGGCGATGGACCGGATCGTGGTCCTGGCCGACGGCCGGATCGTCGAGCAGGGCTCGCACGCCGAGCTCCTGGCAGCCGGTGGGGTCTACGCCGGCCTGTGGTCCCACCAGTCCGGCGGCTTCCTCGAGTAGCGGCCCCCACCGCCGAACGCCCGCTACCGGCGGGGTTCGGGGATCCTCGCGGTGGGCTGCGGGTCCAGGCGCAGTGCCACCAGCGTCACGTCGTCGCGGCCCAGGTCGTCGGCTCGTTCGCGCACCGTGGCCAACACCTGGGCGATGACCTCGGCGGGGTCGTCGGCCGCCTCGGCTGCGGTGCGCAGGTGGGTGTCCAGGTCGTCGTCCCCCAGCTCCTCGCCGGCGAGGTCGCGGCTCTCGAGGATGCCGTCCGTGAACGCCAGGACGACGTCAGCGGGGTTGAGGTCTGCCGTGCTCATGGACCACGTCCCGCCCAGCCAGCTGATCATCGGGCCCGTCGTCCCGAGCCGCACGATCGTGCCGTCTGCCCGGATGATCCGGGGCGAGGGGTGTCCGGCGTTGACCCACTGGACCGCGCCCTTGTCCACATCGGCGATCAGGATGGCAGCCGTCGCGAACCGCCCGGGTTCGTCGGCGAACGCATCGCACGCACGGTGCAGGATCTGGGGCGGGTCCTGGCCGGCGACGAGGCCCAGTGTGATCGACGTCTTGAGCCGCATGGCCACGATCCCCGCGCGCGGGCCGTGCCCGGAGACGTCGCAGATCACCGCTGCTGCGCGTCCGTCCGTCAGGGGGATCCGGTCCCAGAAGTCCCCGGCCAGTACGCCCTCGGCCGGACGCAGGACTCCTGCGATCGTCACGCCGATCGGCACCGCCTCCGTGCGGGCGGCCAGCTCCCGGCGGATCGCCTCGACGACCGGCCCCTCCTGCTCGAGGGCCTCGCGGGCGGCGGTCGCCTGGTCGATCTCATGGACGAGCGCACGACGCAGGGCCTCGGCGTCCGCACCGAGGTCGCGCAGCTCCGGTGGCCCGACCGGGACGATCACGGCGTCGTGGTGGCCGGGGGTGGCGGCCTCCCGGAGCTGCTCGCGCAGCGCGGCGATCGGCTTGAGCACGTGCCGGCGCACAGCGACGTAGGTGGCCAGCGGAAGCAGGAGCAGAACGACCAGCGCTGCCCCGAGGGTCCACGCCAGTCGGGTGGCTGCCGCAGCCAGGTCGTCCAGGGCCTCCTTCTGCTGTCGCGTGAGCAGCGACGACAACCGGAACGTGTCGGAGGTCAGCTGGACGTAGGCGGACTGGGACTCCGGCGAGTCCAGGATCCCCTGCGCGACCTTGCGCTTGCCGTCGTCCATGGCCGAGGTCACGGGGTCGCCCACGGTCGCCAGCCATGCCGCGAGGTCGGATTCCACATCCCCGACCAGCGTGATGTCCGGCTCCCGCCCCTCGAGCAGGGTGCGCAGTTCCTCGAGGTTGGCCTGGGCGGACACGACGGCCGCCCGGTACAGCAGGCCCATCCCCGTGGAGTCCGACGACACGTAGATCCGCAGCCGGCGCTCCATGTTGTTGATGTCCTCGTTGAGGTCTGCCACGGCGGTGCTGGCGGGGGCGAGCGTGTCGACGACCTCCGACAGGCTGCGCTGGGTGTCGGCGTACCGGAGGACCATCTGCGCGCCGAGCACGGCGATGATCGCCAGCGCCGCGAGGGCGACGGCGATCACCCGGTGCCGCAGCGTCATGGGTTTCAGGCTAGTGGGAAACGACGCCCCTATCCGTGGCAGGCTCGGGCCCATGACCCCCCGACGTATCGCAGACCTGTCCGTGTATCCGATCGGGCTGGGCGCCATGCCCCTGTCCGACCCGGCGATGCTGGCCGAGCGCCCCCGCGCGCTGGCGACCGTGCACGCTGCCCTCGACAGCGGCGTGACCCTGGTCGACACCTCCGACATCTATGCCCCCGACGGGGAGCACTTCGGTCACAACGAGGTGCTGGTGGGCGAGGCTGTGCGCTCGTGGGCAGGGTCCGAGGCCGACCGCGCGCGGATCGTGATCGCGACCAAGGGCGGGATCACCCGCGCGCCCGGCGCGGACGGTGACCTGTGGGGCCGCTCCGGCACCCCCGAGGCCCTCGGGGCGGCGGCGCGCGCCTCGGTCCAGCGCCTCGGCGTCGAGGCGATCGACCTGTACTTCCTGCACCGCCACGACCCGGCGGTCCCCTTCGCGGACCAGGTCGGTGGCCTGGCCGCGGTGAAGGCCGACGGGATCGCGCGCACCATCGGCCTGTCGAACGTCACGCTGGCGATGCTCGACCGGGCCCTCGAGCTCGTTGGCGGGCCCGACGAGGGGGGCATCGCCGCGGTCCAGAACGAGTACTCAGCTCGGTACCGGGCCGACGCCGAGGTCCTGGCCCGCTGCATCGAGCGCGGGATCGCCTTCCTCCCGTGGTCCCCGCTGGGTGGGGCCTCGCAGGCCAGCGAGCTCGGCTCCCGGTACGCGGCCTTCGCTGAGGTCGCGGCGGAGCGCGAGATCTCTGCCCAGCAGGTGGCCCTCGCGTGGCTGCTGGCACTCGGTCCGTGCGTGATCCCGATCCCAGGCTCGACCCGGCCCTCGACAGCGCGCTCCTCGGCGGCGGCGGCCGCGATCGAGCTGAGTGCGCAGGAGGTCGCGCGCCTGTCGGCGACGGTGCCGGAGGATGTCTCGGTGTTCCCGGACGACACCCCCGCGCCCCCGATGTAGCCGGGCTCGACGGCCCCGGCCGGATCGGCGCGATCGCCCATCACATCGAGCATCCGGCGACCGACGATGTGACCCAGGTCATACCCCGCAGGGTATGACCTAAGAACCTGTCGAAACGTGACCAAGGTCCCGGAAGTTGCGGGCGATGGTCGGCCCCTGCGGTCGTCCGGCGGTGGGAGGCTGAGCGCGACTGCGCCGCTCTGGCCGGTCTGTGCAGACGAGGATGGCCATGGACGTCTTGGACCTTGCGCGATGGCAGTTCGGAATCACGACCGTGTATCACTTCTTCTTCGTCCCGATCACCCTGGGCCTGAGCTGGCTGGTCGCCGGCATGCAGACCGCCTGGGTGCGTACGGGCAACGAGAAGTGGCTGCGCGCGACGAAGTTCTTCGGGAAGATCTTCCTGATCAACTTCGCCATCGGCGTGGTCACCGGAATCGTGCAGGAGTTCCAGTTCGGGATGAACTGGAGTGACTACTCCCGGTTCGTCGGCGACATCTTCGGCGCCCCCCTGGCCATCGAGGGCCTGCTCGCCTTCTTCCTCGAGTCGACCTTCCTCGGCCTGTGGATCTTCGGCTGGGACCGCCTGCCCAAGAAGGTCCACCTGGCCACGATCTGGCTGGCCTCGCTGGGCACGATGCTCTCGGCCTACTTCATCCTCGCGGCCAACTCGTGGATGCAGCACCCGGTCGGCTACGAGGTGAATCCCGTGACCGGCCGAGCGGAGCTCAACGACTTCGCCGCCGTGCTGACTCAGAATACGGCTGTGGTCGCGTTCGTCCACACGCTCTCCTCCTCGTTCATGGTGGCTGGCTCGCTGGTCGCAGGCATCTCCATCTGGCTGCTGGTCAAGGACCGCGGCGCGGACGTCGCCCGGTCCACGATGAAGCTGGGTCTCATCACCACGCTGATTGCCTCGGCGATCGTGGTCGTCTCCGGCGACGCCGACGCGAAGATCATGACCGAGCAGCAGCCCATGAAGATGGCGTCCGCCGAGGCGCTGTACGAGACGTCGCAGCCCGCGGACTTCTCGATCTTCACGCTGGGGACCCTTGACGGGTCGGAGGAGGTCTTCTCCATCACGATCCCCAAGCTCCTGAGCTTCCTGGCCACAGGTGACTGGAACGCCGAGGTCAAGGGCATCAACAACCTCAACGAGGAGTACGCCCAGACCTACGCCTCGACGGGCCTGACCAACTTCGCGCCCAACATCCCGGTGACCTACTGGAGCTTCCGCCTGATGATGGGCTTCGGGTTCCTTGCGATGCTGTACGCGCTCTGGGCGCTCTGGGCCTACCGGGGTGATCGTCGACCGCGCAGCAAGTGGGCCGCGCGGGTTGCGCTCACGCTGCCGTTCCTGCCGCTCTTCGCCGCCAGCTTCGGCTGGATCTTCACCGAGATGGGCCGCCAGCCGTGGATCGTGTTCGGCCTCATGACCACGGCGGCCGGTGTGTCGACCATCGTCACGAACTTCCAGGTGTGGACCTCGCTCATCGGCTTCACGCTGCTCTACGCGGTCCTGGCCATCGTCGAGGTCGGCCTGATCATCCGCACGGTCCGCCAGGGCCCGCCCGAGGCGGTGGCCGACCCGTTCGTCGACCGCGAGCTCGACGCCCCCCTGACGATCTCCTACTGAGGACCTGAGAGGAACTGACATGGAACTGACAACCGTCTGGTTCATCCTGATCGCGGTCCTGTGGATCGGGTACTTCGTCCTCGAGGGCTTCGACTTCGGCGTGGGGATGCTCCTGCCCGTGGTCGGCAAGAACGAGGCTGAGCGGCGTGCGATCGTCACCACGCTCGGCCCGCTCTGGGACGGCAACGAGGTGTGGGTGCTCGTCGCCGGCGGCGCCACGTTCGCGGCGTTCCCGGAGTGGTACGCGACCCTCTTCAGCGGCTTCTACCTGCCGCTGTTCCTGATCCTCGTCGCGCTCATCGTCCGTGGTGTGGCCTTCGAGTACCGCAGCAAGCGCTCGGACGGCTCCTGGCGGACCCGCTGGGATGCCGCCATCGTGTTCGGCTCAGCCGTGCCCGCGCTCCTGTGGGGCGTGGCCTTCGCCAACATCGTCCGCGGCGTCCCGCTCAAGGACATCGACGGCAACATCGAGTACGACGGCGGTTTCTTCAACCTGCTCAACCCGTTCGCCCTTCTGGGCGGGCTCACGTTCGTGGCGATCTTCCTGACCCACGGTGCGGTGTTCCTGAGCCTGAAGACCTCGGGCACGATCCGCGACCGGGCCCACGAGGTGGGCAAGAAGACGGGCATCGTGGCGGCCGTCCTGGCCGTGGCGTTCCTGATCTGGGCGCAGCTGGCGTACTCCGACAAGGCGTGGACCTGGATCCCAGTCCTGCTCGCCGCGGTGAGCTGGGTCGTCTCGATCCTGATGCACCTGAAGCGCTCGGAGGGCTGGGCGTTCACGTTCAGCGCGGTGACGATCGGCCTGGCCGTGGTCGCGCTGTTCGGGATGCTGTTCCCCTACGTCATGCCCAATGTCAACGGCGGCGAGCCGGCCCTGACGACGACCAACGCGTCGTCGACGGACTACACGCTGACCATCATGACCTGGGTCGCGGTGATCTTCGTGCCGATCGTCCTGGGCTACCAGGCCTGGAGCTACTGGGTCTTCCGCAAGCGCCTGTCGGCCGACGACATCCTGGATCCCGAGAAGGGCGTCCTCGACGAGGTGCCTGCCTGATCCGCATCTCATTGCCGACGGCATGAGAACGCCAGAGGCCCCGGTTCCCCGTCGTGGGGGCCGGGGCCTCTGGGGTTCGCGGTCGCGGCGCGCGGGTGGCCTCCCACCCGGTCTCTGCGTCTCGCGTACTACTCTGGCCGCGCGGTTCGAACCCGTGCCAGCACGATCGAGCCGCAGCAGACGAGAGTCCGGAGGCTCCCATGCCTGGATACGTCCGCGCGGCACAGCGGCGCGCACAGTTGCTCGATGCCGCCGTCGAGGTACTGGTCCGTGACGGCCTGGAGGGGTTGACCCTGCGCGACGTCGCCGCCCAGGCGGGCGTTCGCCTGAGCACCCTGCAGTACATCTTCCCGAGCCGCTCAGAGCTGGTGAGCGCGCTCACGGGCAGGGTCCTGGCCCGCGCCGGCCGGGAGCAGTTCGCCACGGGGTCCGGCGGCCTGGCGGTCGAGCTGCACCGTGTCGTGGACTGGTACGTGACGGACTTCCTCGCAGAGCCCGCGATCCTCGAGCTGGTCCGCTTCGAGATCCTCACAGCCGCCCGACACGCCCCTGGCGACGGCTCCTCCCGCCTGCCCGCAGACTGGCCGAGGATGTCGGCGCTGATCCCGGCTCGGCTCGAGGAGATCTGCGACCAGGCCGACGAGGAGTACGACCTCGCGGTGGCCGAGATGACCCGGATGTGGACGCCGGGGCTGATCGGCCTGATCTTCCAGCTGCTCCTGGATTCCGACCTCGCGCGGTTCGAGCGCGACGCGGACCTCCTGGTCGACAACCTGGTCCGCCTGGCGGCCCCGCGCCCACGGGGCTGAGCCGCCGTCGCCGATCGGAGCGAGGGAGTGACCCCGCCCCTGAGCCGCCAGCTCAGTCCAGCGGGACCCGCCAGCTCAGAACCGAGCCCCCGGTCGCGCGCGGTGTGATCGTGCATGAGCCGCCGTAGCGCGCCGCCCGCTCGGCCAGGTTGAGCAGTCCGCTGCGGCGACCGAGCTCCTCAGGGACGCCGACCCCGTCGTCGGTGACCTGGAGCAGCACCGCGTCGTTCTCGACCGCGACGAGCACCTCGACGTGCTCGGCCTGCGCGTGCTTGGCCACGTTCGCCAGCGCCTCGCGCAGCGCTCCCAGGAGGTCACCGGCCAGGGAGTCGTCGACCATGGCATCCACCGCCCCGGTGAACCGGGTGGACGGGGCATGCCCGAGCACGACAGCCGCAGCCGCGGCTTCCTCGAGGATCCGGCCACGGACCCCCCCGACGGCGTGGCCCACCGGTTGGTGCAGCTCGAAGATGGTCGCCCGGATCTCCTTGACCGTGGTGTCCAGGGCATCCACGGCCGACTCGAGCCGGTCGACGACCGGCTGGGGGGTGTCGGCGACCCGTGCGGCCCCCGACAGCGAGATCCCGGTGGCGAACAGTCGCTGGATCACCAGGTCGTGCAGGTCCCTGGCGATCCGGTCGCGTTCCTCGAGCAGGACGATCCGCTCCTTCTCCCGCCGGCCGCGCGCAAGCATCAGCGCGAGCGCCGCCTGACCCGCGCAGTTGTAGGCCAGCTCGCGCTGCTCAGAGGTCAGAGTGGCTCCGGGACGCGGGACGAGGGCGAGGACGCCCAAGACGTCGTCAGGGGTCCGCAGGGGCAGTGCGAGGACGGGGATCTCATCGGCGGGCCGCCCATCGGTGGCCACCGCGGGGCCGACGAGCCGCTCGACGCCCTCGGCCGCCTCGCCGGTCGCGAAGCAGCGGGCGATCGGGCCCTCGATGTCCACAGCCGCGCCCCGCCAGCGGGCCAGTCCCGTGTCGTCGGTGGGCACATCGGCGGCGCCGACCCGCCAGCGTGAGGCTCGGGCACCGGGCTCGAGGTCGCTGATCACGATCTCCACCCGCAGCACCCCAGCCGGTGAGGGCAGCGCCACGATCCCCGCCCGGGCGTGCACGAGCTCAGCGGCCCGGGTGGTGCCGATCTGCAGGACCTCGCCCGCGTCCGCACCCTCGAGCACCGCACCGTGCATCTGCGCCACCGCGGCCTGCCAGCGTTCGCGCATCACGGAGCGCTCGTACAGCCGGGCGTTGTCGATGGCCACGCCCGCGGCCGCGGCCAGGGCGGTCACGATCCGCTCGTCGGCGGTGCTGAAGCCCTCGGCACCCCGCTTGTCAGTCAGGTAGAGGTTGCCGAACACCTGGCCGCGCACCTTGACCGGCACGCCCAGGAAGGACTTCATCTGTGGATGCCCCGGCGGGAAGCCGACGGCCGACGGGTGGCTGGTCATGTCGTCGAGCCGGATCGGTACCGGGTGGTTGACGAGCAGCCCGAGGATCCCCCGCCCTCGGGGCAGGTCGCCGATCACGGCCTGCGCGGCCTGGTCGATGCCGACGTGGACGAACTCCGTCAGGTCCCCATCCGGCCCGAGCACCCCCAGAGCGCCGTAGGAGGCGTCGACGAGGTCCACGGCCGACTGCACGATCCGGCGCAGGGTGGCCCCCAGCTCCAAGCCCGCGGCGACCGCGACGACCGCGCTGAAGAGCCCGCGCTCGTGTGGTTCAGCCATCTGTGGGCTCCTTCGGGTCCAGCGGGCTGCCCTCCTCGCGGGCGGCGGCCTCGGCGTACCAGCCCTCGGCCGCGCGCAGCTCCGCCGGTGTGCCGCGCTGCACGACGTGTCCCTGGCTCAGCACGACAACCTCGTCACAGTCCCAAGTGTGGGCCATCCGATGGGTGATCAGGACCACGGACCGCCCCACCGTTGAGCTCAGCGCCGCAGCCGTGACCTGGTCGGCCATGTCCGGGTCGAGGTGCTCGCCGGGCTCGTCGAGGACCACGATCGGCCGGTCGGCCAGCAGCACCCGGGCAAGGGCGATCCGTTGGGCCTGGCCACCGGACACCGCCGAGCCGTGGGCGCCGACCCGCGTGGCCATCCCGGCAGGCAGGCCGTCGATCCAGCCGTCGAGCTGGGCCCCCTCGAGGGCGGCGCGCATCTGCTCGGGGCTCGCCTCGCGGTTGGCGAGCCTGAGGTTCTCCTCGATGGTGGTGTCGAACAGGTGGGCCTGCTGGTCGACGGCGGCCAGGGCCTCGCGGACCCCGTCCTCGCCGAGGTCGCGGACGTCCTGATCGGCGAGCCGGTAGCTCCCGGTGCGATGGTCGAGCAGGCGCAGCAGGACCGCGGCGATCGTGGACTTGCCAGAGCCGCTCGGCCCCACGAGGGCGATCCGCCGACCGGGCGAGAGGTCCAGGGTGATGTCGTTGATCGCGTCGGAGTCCGCGCTGGGGTAGCGGGCGGTGATCCCGGTGAGCGCCAGGGCGGTGTCCGCTGTGTGGGCGTGTGTGGGCGTGGAGCTCCGAGTTCCCCCGGGGCCGACCGGAACTGGGTCCGGGGCGTCGATCACCTCGAAGATCCGCTCGGCGGCACCTGTGACATGGGCCCTGGCCAGCGCCGCGGCGGGCATCCCCGACAGGACGTCGGCGATCGCCAGCGGCATCAGGACGAGGGTGGCCAGCCAGACGCCGTCGACCTGTCCGTCGCCCACGGCCGTCACCCCGAGGGCGATGCACGCCACGACGGTCAGCCCGGTCGCCAGCGCGCTCAGGGCGCCACCGAGGCCCGATGCCGTGGCGGAGCGGCGGTCGAGCGCGGTGAGCTCGGCATCTGCCCGTGCGATGCCTGCCACCGCGGCCTCGACCGCGCCGTACGCGAGGAGCTCGGGGGCCGCCGACAGGCCCGTGACCACCTGGGCGGACAACCGGCCCTCAGCGCCCGCGCGCGAGCGTTGCGCCTGGGCGCCGAGCATCCCGGTCAGCCACGGTGACAGGACCCCGACCACGACCACCATCGCCAGCAGGGCCACGCCCGCCGCGGGCAGGATCGCAGCACCGATCGCGACGGCGAGCCCGCCGGCCAGGAGCCCGGAGACCACCGGGAGCACGACGCGCACGATCAGGTCCACGGAGGAGTCCACGTCGCCGACGAGGCGCGCCATCAGGTCGCCCTGCCGGTATGCCCCCAGCCCCGCGGGGGACAGCCGCTCGAGTCGCTCGTAGACGCCCACCCGGATCCGGGTCAGGCTTCGGAAGGCCGTGTCGTGACCGACCAGCCGCTCGGCGTAGCGGAACACCCCCCGGAAGATGCCGAACGCGCGCACCGAGACGATCGCGACCTGGAGGAACAGGATCGGCGGCTGCTCCGATGCCCGCGAGATCAGCCACGCGGACACGGCGAGCAGTCCGACGCCGCACGCCAGGGAGAGCGTCGCCAGCAGTGCGGCCAGGGCCAGCCGCGCCCGGTCCGGGTCGGCCAGCCGCCACAGGCGGCGCAGGGGGGTCGGGGTGCTCACAACCGTGCCCCCGCGCCCGCCTCGGCCGGGGCCAGGACCACCACGTCATCGGCGAGCTCCACCAGTGACTGACGATGGGTGACCACCACGACGGTCCGACCGCGTGCGGCAAGCGCGGCGACGGTGGCCCCGACCTCCGCCTCACGGGTCCCATCGAGGGCAGCCGTCGGCTCGTCGAACAGCAGGATCGCCGGGTCGGCCAGCAGGGCGCGGGCGACGCCGATGCGACGGGCCTGCCCGACCGACACGCCGGCACCCCCCTCGGTGATCGCGGTCGAGATCCCGTTGGGCAGCTCCTGCGGGTCGAGACCGGCTGCGCGAAGGGCACCGACGACGTCGGCCTCGCCGAACCCCTCACGGCCGAAGCGCACATTGTCCGCCACGCTGCCGCCCAGCATGGCCGGGGACTGGGGGACCCAGCCGATCTGTGACCGCCAGGCCGGTAGGTCGAGATCGGCCATGTCCACGGCCGCACTGCTGCCGTCCTGTACCTCGACAAACCCGGAGACGGTCGCGGTCGGCGGGCCGACGAGCCCGAGCAGCACCGACAGGATCGTGGACTTGCCGCACCCCGACGGCCCGACCACGGCGGTCACCCGCCCCGGGAGGATCTCGAACGTGGCCCCGGCCACCGCGACCCGGTCGCCGAAGGTCACGCCGAGGTCGCGCACGCGGATCGTGGCGGTCGCGGCGTCGACCAGCCGTGACCCGGGCGCAGGGGCGTCGGCCTCGAGGACCTCGAACATCCGCTCGGCCGCCCCGACGCCGTCCGCGGCGGCATGGAAGTGCTGCCCGACCAGGCGCAGGGGGAGGTAGACCTCGGGGGCAAGGATCAGCACCGCGAGACCGGTGGACAGGTCCATCGTGCCCTCGACCAACCGCAGGCCGATCGAGACGGCGATGATCGCCACCGACAGCGAGGCCAGCAGCTCGAGCACGAGCGACGACAGGAAGGAGATCCGCAGCACGCCCATGGTGCTGGCCCGGTACTGGTCACCCACCGCCCGGATCGTGGCCACCTGGGCCTTCGCCCGGTTGAAGATCTTCAGCGTGGGCAGGCCCGCGACCACGTCGAGGAAGTGACCGGACAGCACGCCGAGGGTCGCCCACTGCCGGTCCACCCGCGCCTGGGTGTACTGGCCGATGAGGACCATGAACAACGGGATGATCGGCACGGTCAGGGCGATGATGACCGCGGCCAGCAGGTCCTGGGTGGCGATGACCACGGTGGCGATCAGCGGGACCACAACCGCCAGGACGAGCTGGGGCAGGTACCGGGCGAAGTAGGTGTCCAGGGCTCCGGCCCCGCGGGTGACCAGGGTCGTCAGCTCGCCCACCCCGCGCCCGCCGAGGAAGGCTGGCCCCAGCCGCAGGGCGCGCTCGACGACCTGCATGCGCAGCTGAGAGGTCGCGTCAGCCGCCGACCGGTGACCGACTGCCTCGGACGCCCACGCCAGCACCGCGCGCACCACCGCGATCGCCACGAGTGCCACGAGGGTCGACTGGACGTCCCCGAGCCCGGCGCCGTCCTGGAATGCGGCGGTGACGGCATCCGCGATGAGGAACGCCTGGGCGACCAGCAGCAGCGCCGACACGGTCCCGATCACCACCGAGGCCAGGAGGAACCCGCGCGTGGCGTGCGCATGCTGCAGCAGGCGCGGGTCCAGGGGCTTCACGGGTCAATTCTGGCCCACGGGGGCGGACCCCCGAACCCGGTTCCGGGCGAGGCCCCCGGCGTCTCAGGCAACGGGGTGGTGGGGGCCCCCGTGCCCGACGGTGATCTCGCCGTAGTGCAGCACGCCACGGCGCACGAGCAGCTTCTCGACCTCGACCGCGAACAGGACCACCAGGGGGACGACGAACACGACGGCCAGCTGCGCGGGTGTCAGGGCGGTGGTCCGGAAGATGTCCTGCAGCCATGGCACGTAGAGCAGGGCCAGCTGCAGCACGACCGACAGGGCGATGGCGCCCACCAGGGAAGGGTTGGTGAGCAGGCCCATCGTGAACAGCGACCGGCTCTCCGAGCGGATGGCCATCGAGTGCACGAGCTGGCAGAAGACCAGGACCGTGAACACCATGGACTGCCACTGGCGCGTGTCCTCGGAGAGTGCCCACGCCTGGGTGCCCAGCGTCAGCGCGGCGATGAGCGCCCCCACCCACAGGACATGGATACCCAGGCCGCGGGCGAAGATGCTCTCGTCGGGCGGGCGCGGGGGCCGGGCCATGACGTCGCGCTCGGCCGGCTCCTCGGCCAGCGCAAGCCCGGGCAGCCCGTCGGTGATGAGGTTCACCCAGAGGATGTGGATCGGCAGCAGGGGCACGGGCATGCCCAGGAACGGCGCGAGGAACACCACCCAGATCTCGCCGGTGTTGCCCGTCAGCGCGTACCGGATGAACTTGCGGATGTCGTCGTAGATCCGCCGGCCCTCTCGCACAGCGGTGACGATGGTCGCGAACCGGTCGTCGAGCAGGACCATGTCCGCGGCCTCGCGGGCGACGTCGGTGCCCCCTTCGCCCATGGCGACGCCGATCTCGGCCTGCCGCAGCGCGGGGGCGTCGTTGACCCCGTCACCGGTCATGGCCACGCTCTGGCCGTCGGCCTGCAGGGCGCGCACGATCCGGATCTTCTGCTCGGGGTCCACCCGCGCGTACACCCGTACGTGGCTGACAGCGTCGGCTAGGGCTGCGTCGTCCATCTGGCTCAGGGCAGGGCCGGTCAGCACCTGGTCGTCGCCGGCCTCCAGGATGCCCACTCGGCGGGCGATCGCAGCGGCGGTGGCCGGGTGGTCGCCGGTGATCATCACGGGGGTGATCCCCGCCGCGCGGCACTCAGCGACGGCTGCTGGCGCCTCCTCCCGCGGGGGGTCGATCATGCCGACCACGCCAAGCAGCGTGAGGTCCGTCGGGATCTCCGGTGGGGCTGCCCACCCCGGTGCGTGCGGCTCGCCGGGGTCATCCAGGCGCTCTGCGGCAGCCAGGACCCGCAACCCCCGAGCAGCCAGGGCATCGCAGTGAGCCAGAACCCCGTTGCGCTCCGACGATGGGAGCGCGCACACCGCGAGGATCGCCTCCGGAGCGCCCTTGACAAGGGTGCGAGCGCTGCCACCGGGTTCGTCATGGACGGTCACCATCAGCTTGCGTCCCGAGTCGAAGGGGACCTCGTCAATCCGGGGCAGCGCTCGCCGGCGTTCCTCGGGATCGATCCCGACGTCGTGAGCAGCCTCCAGCAGGGCGATCTCGGTGGGGTCGCCCGTGGCCGGAGTGTCGTTGCCGGGCAGGGTCGCGTCGTTGCAGAGGACGAGGGCATCGAGGAGCCTGGCCATGGCAACGGTGTCGACGGGGCTGCCCTGCGATCCGGCGGGGACATCGTCCGGTGTCGCGCTGTCCGGGGGTCGGATCGTTCCCGTGGTCACGTCGGTCGCGGTGCGGTACGGCTCCAGCACCTCGACGCGCATCCGGTTCTCGGTCAGCGTCCCGGTCTTGTCCGAGCAGATCCAGGTGACCGACCCGAGGGTCTCCACCGCGGGAAGCCGCCGCACGAGCGCGTTGTGGTGGGCCATCCGCCGCGCCCCCAGGGCCAGGGTCACGGCGACGACCGCGGGCAGGGCCTCCGGGACGGCGGCGACGGCGAGGCTGATCGCCGTCAGGAACATCAGACCCGGGTCCTCGCCGCGCAGCAGCCCAGTGACGAACACGACGGCGCAGATGCCGACGACAGCGAGCGCGATCCGCCCGCCGAAGCTCGACAGCCGACGTTGCAGGGGGGTCCGGACGACATCGGCGGTCATCAGCAGGTCGGCGATGGCGCCGAGCTCTGTGTCGGTGCCGGTACCCACGACCACCCCGCGCCCGCGACCCTGCGCGACGAACGTCCCCCGGAAGGCCATCGAGCGGCGGTCGCCCACGGGGGCGTGCGGGTCCGTGACCGGCTCGACCCGCTTGCTGACCGGCTGGGACTCCCCCGTCAGGGCGGCCTCCGCGATGCGCAAGGAGGCCAGGGAGGTCAGCCGGAGGTCGGCTGGGACGATCGCCCCGTCCAGCAGGACGACGAGGTCGCCCGGCACCAGCTCGGCCGCATCGACCTGCTGCTCGGTTCCGTCACGGATCGACGACCGCCGTGGGTGCGGACATGGCGCGCAGGGCGGCCATCGCCTGCTCGGCGCGACGTTCCTGGACGACGCCGATCACGGCGTTGAGCAGCACGATGACCGTGATGACGATCGTGTCCGCCGGCTCCCCCACGATCCCGGAGATCAACGCGGCGACGACCAGCAGCGCGATCATCGGGTCGGCCACCTGGTCGAGGATCATCCGCCAGACGCTGCGGCCGGGTTCGACGGGCAGGACGTTGGCGCCGTACTCGGTCAGGCGGTCGCTTCGCCTCAGCCGCGGTCAGGCCCGAGATGTCGTTGGAGCCCAGGGCTGCCACGACGTCGGGAGCCTCGAGGGTGTGCCAGGGCGGTGCGGTGGCGACAGGGGATCGGCCGTCGTCCTTGGGAGGCTCGCCGGGACTCATCCTCCGGCCCCGGGGCGGATCCGCGCCGTCGCCTCCTCGATGATGCCCAGGGCGGCGTCGCGTGGCTCGCGGGACGGCAGCCAGGACTGCTGCCGACAGCGGGGCGCCGTGCTCGAAGCCGACGGCCTCGATGCCGACCACCACAGCTCGCGGGGGCAGCCGGTCCAGCGCCCGGGCCAGCTCGATCGCGCCGGCCAGGCCGAAGCCGTGGGTGCCGGCCGGCCCCGGATCCAGGCGCGCCCCGAGCGAGCGGAGGTCCTGACCGCCGGGCCCCACGTCGAGGACCGTCACCGTCCCGGGCATCGCCCCCGAGCGGATCGCGTCGATGATCACTGCTGCGGCCCAGGGACTCGCGGGGCCGTCCCGGGATCCAGCAGGTCGACCAGCGCGGTCGGGTCCTCGTGCTCGACGACGCGGACGCCGGGAAGCCCCCGCTCGATGACCGCCCGGGCGACGGCAGCCGCCACGAGCGGACCGACCGCGTCGTCGCCCCGGTCCGGTGATCCGAGGCCGACCACGAGCACCCGGGCGTCCGGGTCCCCGCTGCCAGCGGCGCGCATCAGATGTGCTCCACCGTCAGGTCCAGGAAGTGGGTGGCGCACGAGATGCAGGGGTCGTACGTGCGGATCGCGACCTCGCACTGGCGGGTCAGCTCCTCGTGCGACAGGTGCAGATTCGCCTGGACGAACGCCCTCAGGTCGGCCTCGATCGCCGGCTGGTTCTGGGCGGTGGGCGGGACGATCTGGGCGTCGAGGATGGTGCCGGACTCGTCGAACTGGTAGCGGTGGTACAGCAGCCCGCGAGGGGCCTCAGTGGCACCGTGGCCCTCGCCAGCACGGGCCGGCACCTCGACAGCCGCCACCGGCGCCCCGTGCCATCCGTCGATGATCGCGATGGCCTCGTCGAGGGCGTGGATCAGCTCGACGGTCCGCACGATGATCGACTTGAACGGGTTGCGGCACGTGGCCCCGAGCCCTCCGGCCTCCGCAGCCTCGCGGGCCAGGGGTGAGAGCGCGGCGGAGTTCAGCGAGTACCGCGCGAGCGGGCCGACCACGTACGGCTGGCCGTCGAAGGTCGAGTGCAGGGCGTTGGAGTGGGCGACGTGCTGCTCGACCACATGTGTGCCGAATTCCGAGACCGGCGCAGTCAGCCCGGCAGACGTCACCAGCGCCCCGGACTCGAGCGGGTAACCGTTCGCAGAGTCCAGCGACAGGTACAGGTAGGGCTGCTCGAACTCGGGGAACTCGAACCCGGACACGATCGGCACCGCGGCGATGGCCTCCTCGCGCGCGGCCACGAGTGCCGGGCGGATGTCCATCAGCTCCTCGCGCCGGGGCAGCCGGTGGAAGCCTCCGACCCGGACGTTCACGGGGTGCACCGACCGACCACCGACCACGGTCATCAGCTCGTTGCCCGCGCGCTTCATCCGCAGCGCGGACTCGACGATCCCGCGGTGGTCGCGGGCCATCTCGATGGCGCCGTCGTAGCCCAGGAGGTCAGGTGCGTGCAGGAAGAAGATGTGCAGCGCGTGGCTCTCGATCCACTCCCCGCAGTACAGCAGTCGGCGCAGCAGCCGGATCTCGTCGGGGACGACCACCCCGCAGGCGTCCTCGATGGCCAGGCACGCGCTGAACTGGTAGGCCACCGGGCAGATCCCGCAGATCCGCGCGGTGATGTCCGGGGGCTCGGTGTACGCCCGGCCGCGCAGGAACGCCTCGAAGAACCGTGGCGGCTCGAAGATCCGCAGGTGCACGTCGAGGACCTCGCCGTCCTGGACGTGGACGTGCATCCCGCCCTCGCCCTCGACACGGGCCAGCGTCTCCACGCTGAGCACGTGGCTGCCGGAGGTGAGCTTGTGCGTCACGGTGCTGCCTCCTCGTGGGTCAGGCTCTGCACCCGGAATGGCTCGGACCCGGCGTTGAACGTCCGGAAGAACCGCATCACGTCGACCTCGGGCATCCCGTGCGCCCGCAGCCGTTCGGCCAGGGAGGCGGTGTTCGGGGTGTCGTGCGGGCCGAAGCAGCCGTAGCAGCCGCGGTGGTAGGAGGGGCACAGCGCGCCGCACCCGGCCTGGGTGACGGGCCCGAGGCACGGCATCCCGTCGGCCACCGCGACGCAGACCGTGCCACGCCGCTTGCACTCCACGCAGACGCTGTAGGACGGGATCCGCGGGCGCCGGCCCTGCAGCGTCGCGGCGAGCACCTCGAGCAGCTGGCGCTTGTCGATCGGGCAGCCGCGCAGCTGGAAGTCGACTGTCACGTGCGCGGAGATGGGGGTCGATCGGTCGAGGGTGGCCAGGTAGGCAGGATGCGCGTAGACCACCGAGAGGAACTCCCCGACATCGGCGAAGTTGCGCAGCGCCTGGATGCCCCCGCTCGTGGCGCACGCCCCGATCGTGACGAGCGTGCGCGACGCGGCACGCACCTGCTGGATCCGCTCGGCGTCGGCCGGGGTCGTGATCGAGCCCTCGACGAGGCTGATGTCGTAGGGGCCCGCGACCACGGCGCGGGTGGCCTCCGGGAAGTACGCGACCTGCACGCGCTCGGCGACGGCCAGCAGCTCGTCCTCGCAGTTGAGCAGTGTGAGCTGGCAGCCGTCGCAGGACGCGAACTTCCAGACCGCGAGGGTCGGGCGGGCAGGCGCGGACTCAACGGTTGCGTCCTCGGGCGTCCGGACTGCGGCGGTGGGCGACTCGGTCATCAGAGCTCCTGGATGTCCATCAGGGGGGCCAGGCGGGCGTAGTCGAGCACCGGGCCATCCACGCACAGGAACAGCTCGCGCATCTGGCAGTGCCCGCACAGCCCGATGCCGCACTTCATGTTGCGCTCCATCGACAGCCGGATCCGCTCCGGGCGGCACGCCACGGGCCACCAGCGCGGTGGCGGCGTAGCGCATCATCACCTCGGGCCCGCAGACCAGCGCGAGCGTGTGCAGCGGGTCGAAGCCTGCTCGGGCCACGAGGTTCGTGACGAGTCCGACCCGGCCGGTCCAGCTCGGCGGGCCGTAGTCGACGGTCACCTCGACGACGATGTCGTGGGCCCGGGCCCAGGCGTCCATGTCCTCGGCGAAGAGGATGTCCTCCGGCGAGCGCGCGCCGTAGAGCAGGACGACCCGGCCGTACTCAGCGCGTCGCGACACCACCTCGAGGATCGCTGGGCGCAGGGGCGCCAGCCCGATCCCGCCGGTCACGACCACGACGTCGCCGCCCATCCCGTCCGCGACGTCCCAGCCGGTGCCGAACGGGCCGCGGACCCCGATCGTGGTGCCGGGCGTCGCGGTGACCAGCGCGTGGGTGACAGCACCCACGTCGCGGATCGTGTGCATGAGTGGACCCGGACGGGTGGGGTCGCCGCAGATCGAGATCGGGACCTCGCCGACCCCGAACGCGTGCAGCATGGTGAACTGTCCGGCCCGGTGCGCGAGGGGGACGCCGTCGAGCGGCTCGAGGGCGAGCGTCACGGTGTCGCGGGTGTCCAGGTGCGTGCCGATGATCTGGAACGGCCGGGGCAGCATCGGGTCGACCGGCTGGTCGAGGCCGGGCGTCGCGGTGGGGGCGTCCACGCTCACGAGGGGCTCCCGTACAGGTCGAGCAGGCGCAGCCGGGCGTCCTGCAGCCGCTCGTACATGACGTGCGAGACCCGCTGCATCAGGGCGTAGCCGAGTGCCGGGTCCTGGTCGCACTTGCCGCGCAGGCAGGCGCCGTCGAGGGCCACCGCACTCACCGGGGAGACTGCCCGCGCGTCGAACATCCAGCGGTAGGGCGGGACCAGCCACGACCAGCCGGCGACCTCACCCTCGCCGAGGCTGGCGATGACCAGCGTTCCGCGCCGCGGGTCATGGATGTCGAGGGCGACCCGGCCGTGGCGGATCACGTAGAACGTGTTGGCCGGCTCGCCGGTCCGGAACAGGACGTCGCCCTGGCTGAAGTGCACGTTCTGTGCGCAACCGACGACGAGCGCCATCGCGGCCGGGTCGAGTCCGGCGAAGAACGGGTGCTCGGGGAGGTACTCGACCAGGGTGCGCATGGGGTCCTCCTAGCGGTCCGTGCTCGGGGTCGGGGGTGTGGCGGGGCGGGTGATGGTGCCGGACCGCGGCCGTGCGACGCCGGTGCCGGGCGGCCCCGCGATGGCCGCGCTGGCCGGGGTGGTCCCCCGGTGCGTCGCGTCCTCGCGCAGCGCCGCGACCTCCGCGGTCAGGTCGATCCCCGCCGGGCACCACGTGATGCAGCGCCCACACCCCACGCAGCCGCTCATCCCGAACTGGTCGGTCCACGCGGCCAGCTTGTGGGTGAGCCACTGCCGGTAGCGGGCACTCGTCGACGTGCGCACCGCCCCGCCGTGCAGCCGGGAGTACTCCATCGAGAAGCAGGAGTCCCAGACCCGGTGCCGCTCGTCGACGTCGCCGGACAGGTCGCTCACGTCCTCGACCGAGGTGCAGAAGCAGGTGGGGCAGACCATCGTGCAGTTCGTGCAGGCCAGACAGCGGTCGCCCACGTCGTTCCACCGCGGGCTCTCGGCACTGGCGTAGAGCAGGTCGCGCAGGTCGTCGGTCTGCATCTGCCGGCCCATGTGCGCGACAGCGTCGGCCACCTGGGAGTCGGCCGCCGCCAGGTCCGCCGGTGCCGCAGGCACGCTGGCCAGCTCAGCCAGGACCTCCTCGCCCGCCGGCGTCCCGGCCTCGACGAGGAAGCGGTGCGGATCGAGCAGCTCGGTCAGCGTGAGGTCGGCACCCTCGCCCGGCTTCGGCCCGGTCCCCATCGAGGCGCAGAAGCAGGTCCCGGCTGGTGTCGAACAGGTGACCGCCATCAGGAACGCGTGATCCCGCCGGGTCGCGTAGTGCGCGTCGATCGCCCCCCGGCCGAGCAGGACGGTGTCGTGGATCCTGATCGCCGCGAGGTCGCAGCCCCGGATCCCGAGAAGCGCGACCGGCGCCGGCTCAGGTTCCCTGGGCGACACCTCGTACCCCTCGCCGATGCGGGTGCCCGACCACAGCTGCTGGTCCGGTGGGAACAGCGCCGGCTTGGCGGACTGCGCGGTGGCCGCGAACCCGAAGAGCATCTCGTCGTCACGGGCTCGGGTGCGGTAGTGGCCGGCCGCCTGGTCGTCGCCGATGCCCCGAGGGAGGTCCTCGACCGAGGTGACGTCGGCGAGCACCACCGCCCCATCCCGAAGGGTCGGGCCAATGACTCGGTGGCCACGACCATGCAGGGCGTCGATGAGCGCCTGCAGGCCTTGGAGATCCAGGATCGTGCCAGTTGCCATTGGGCACCTCCGACGGCGGTCCCGCCAGACTATGGCCGGCCAACATCCGACAGATAGGGCCGTTCGTCACTCCTGGCACAGGGCGATCGGCGGGCCGGTGGACCCTGGTCGACTGCCGTGACCGTCGCTGCGACCGCAGCCTCGCCCCGGTGCCATGCTGGAGGCATGGCCTGGACCGATCGGCTCCGGGGAGATCCGCTGCCGTGGCTTCTCGACCCGGAGTCCCCGGCCGTGCGGGCTGCCGCGCTCGTCCGGCTTCGGGACCGCCCCCCCGACGATCCCGAGGTGGTGGGTGCCCGGGCCGAGGCCATGCGCACCGATCCCATCGCCGCGACGCTGGCCGCCCAGTCCCCCGAGGGATGGTGGGTCAAGCCCGGACCCGGCTACGCCCCCAAGTACACCGGGACGGTCTGGTCGCTGATCTTCCTCGACCAGCTCGGGGCTGATCCGGCTGACGAGCGTGTGCAGCGTGCGTGTGACTACGTCCTGCGGATGAACCCCACGTCGGCGGGCGGGCTCGGATGCTCCGGATCGCACAAGGAAGTCCCTCCCCCGCCCTCGAGCGTCCTGCACTGCCTGAACGGGAACCTGCTTCGCGCACTCATCGGCTTCGGGCACCTGGACGATCCGCGGGTCGAGTCGGCGATCTCGTGGGCTGCCCGGGCGATCACAGGACAGGACTCCCCGCGCTACTACGCATCGGGCACGACGGGCCCGGGGTTCGCGTGCGGCGCCAACGAGGCCCTTCCGTGCGCGTGGGGCGCGGCCAAGGAGATGCTGGCACTGGCACGTATCCCAGAGTCCGAGCGGTCCCCGCAGGTCCGGGAGGCCGTCGACGTGGGCGTGGAGTTCCTGCTCTCCCGGGACCCGGCGCAGGCGGACTACCCGATGGGATGGGGCAACACGAAGCCGTCGTCCTCGTGGTTCAAGCTGGGCTTCCCCTCCGGGTATGTGGCCGACGTGCTGCAGGTCCTCGAAGCCCTCGCCGAGCTCGGTCATGCCCGGGACGAGCGGGTGGCGGCCGCCTACGACTGGCTGCTGGGCCAGCAGGACGCCGACGGCCGCTGGCTCAACCGCTACGCGTACCACGGCAAGACCTGGGTGGACCTCGAACGCCAGGGCGCCCCCTCCAAGTGGGTCACCCTGCGTGCCTGCACGGTGCTGCGCGCGGCGGGGTAGGCCGACTCTCCCACCCCGGTCGGCTGAGCTGACTGAGCTGCTCTCAGACAGCCAGCGTGCGATCCTCTGGAGCACGGGTCTAGCGTCGAGGCGTGGCCGTCATCGTCCATGTCAACGACCGTGTGGTGCGAACGACGGCACCGGCGGGGTCAACCGTGTTGGACCTCCTGCGCGAGGGCTGTGACCTCACTGCCGCCAAGCCCGGGTGCCGCACCGGCGACTGCGGGGCCTGCATGGTGCTCGTGGGCGTGCGCGCAGCCGACCAGTCCGAGCCCCGCTACGAGCTGCACAACAGCTGCCTGACCACCGTGGCGATGGTGGCCGGCTGCCATGTGATCACGGCCGAGGGCCTTGCTGGGGATGAGCTCAGCCCGGTCCATCGCGCCCTGGTCGGGGCAGGCGCCGTGCAGTGCGGCTTCTGCACGCCGGGGTTCGTCGTCGCCCTGACCTGGGCGCTGCTGTCCGGCGTCGATCCGCGACGGGCGGCGGCGGGCAACCTCTGCCGGTGCACCGGGTACACCGGGATCCGCCGGGCGTGCGACGAACTGGCTTCCGCCCCCCGGCCAGTCCCCATCGAGGCGCTCCTGCCGGAGTCGGTCCTTCGGGTGGCCCGCACCCTCCCCCCGCTCGATCCGGAGCCGTTCGACGGCCACCCCCACCGCTGGCTCGCCGGGGCAACCGACGAGATCCCCGAGCACCTTCACTCCACCTCACCGCACCGTCGGCCGACCCTGCTCCGCCGGGTCCCCGAGCTGTGCCGCATCACCCAGTACCCGGGAGGGGTCGAGCTCGGCTCGGCGGTGACGGCCGCCCAGGTGCAGGGCAGTGACATGGTGGCCGCGAGATGGCCTGCGCTTCCCGAGCACCTCGAGCAGTTCGGCTCCCCGGCTGTCCGGGCCGCGGCAACCCTCGGCGGGAACCTCGTGCACGCCTCCCCGACGGCCGACCTCGCCCTGCCCCTCCTGGCGATGGGGGCGTCGGTGGTCGTGTCCGGTCCGCAGGGGCGGCGGGAGGTCCCGCTCGAGCACTTCTTCCTTGCCTACCGGAAGGTCGACCTGCGTCACGGGGAGGTGCTGCTGTCCGTGCGGATCCCCGACCCGCGGCCCGGCTCCCGGGTGCACCTGGAGAAGGTGGCCAAGCGCCGGTTCGACGACATCGCCAGCGCCAGCCTGGCGGTGCGCCTCGACCCCGACCCCGCCGGGATCCTCACAGACCTGCGGATCGCCGCCGGGGGAGTGGCGCCGATCCCGTTGCTGCTGACCCGCACAGCTGATGCCCTGCGCGGGACGCGACCGGAGTCCGCGACGATCCGGCGGGCGGTCGCCGTCCTCGCCGACGAGATCACGCCCATCGACGACGTGCGCGGATCCGCGGCCTACAAGCGCGCCCTGCTCGGGCATCTCCTCGTCGCTGCGCTCACCGCTCGATCGCCCTGAGCTCGCGGCCGAGGTGCTCGACCTGCCCGGCCCGCGCGACGGCTCCGGAACGCCCTCGGACGCACAGCCGGCACCGATGGGACCCGCCCGATGAGCGCCGACACCGTGGACCTCCTGGTTCGCGGAGCCGCCCGGTTCACCGCCGACCTGCCCCTGCCGGCCGGCGGCCTGCACGCGATGGTGGCGGTCTCCCCGCACGCCCATGCGACGTTCACGCACCTCGACACGGCCGCTGCCGAGGGACTGCCCGGGGTCCGCGCGGTGCTCACGGCCGCTGATATCCCTGGCGTCAATCAGATCAGCACGATGGCCCATGACGAGCCCCTGCTGGCCGCCGGAGAGGTCCACTGCGTCGGCGAACCGGTCGCGCTCGTGATCGCCGACTCCGCCGATGCCGCGTGGCGCGCCGCCCAGCTCGTCACCACCGATTGGGTCGTTCTGCCGGCGGTCCTCGATGCTCGCGAGGCCTACGCGAGGGGCGACCTCCTGGCCCCGCCCCGGACCTTCGCCAGCGGGGACGTGGAGGCGGCGTGGGCTGACTGCGCGACGGTCGTCTCGGGCCGGGTCGACCTCGGCGCGCAGGAGCACGCCTACCTGGAGACGCACAGTGCCCTGGCCATCCCGCGCGACGACGGCGGCCTGCTCGTGCACTCGTCCACACAGTCGCCCAGTGCGACCCAACGGGCCGTGGCGGGCGTCACCGGGCTGCCGATGAACCTCGTCGAGGTGCAGGTCGCGCGCCTCGGTGGTGGCTTCGGAGGCAAGGAGGAGCAGGCCACCCCGTGGGCGGCGCTCGCCGCGCTGGGCGCAGTCGCGACCGGCCGACCTGTCCGCGTCGCCCCGGACCGACGTGACGACATGCGGATCACCGGCAAGAGGCACCCGTACACCGCCGACTTCCGGCTCGGCCTCGACGCGGCGGGGAGGTTCGTGGCCTACCAGGCGACCCTGCTGCAGGACGCCGGGTGCACGACCGACCTGTCGCCGGCGATCCTCGAGCGCTCGCTGTTCCACGCCACGAACGCCTATGCGATCCCGAACGTGCGGATCACGGCGGCCAGCTGTCGGACCAACCTGCCGTCGAACACGGCCTTCCGTGGGTTCGGCGCCCCCCAGGCGATCGCCGTCCTCGAGTCGGCGATCCGGGCCGCCGCCCGGGAGCTGGGCGTTCCGGCGATGGAGCTCCAGGAGCGCAACCTCGTCTCCGAGGGGGATGTCACCTACTACGGGATGCCCCTGACCGACGTGCGGGCACGGGAGTGCTGGGCGCAGCTCGTCGCCCGCCACGACCCGGCCGGACTCGCGGCGCAGGCGCAGGCCTTCAACGCCGCCCACCCGCTGGAACGCCGGGGCGTCGATGTCATCCCCATCTGCTTCGGGATCGCGTTCACCGCGCGCCCCCTGAACCAGGCCGAGGCCCTCGTGCACGTCTACGTCGACGGGACCGTGTCCGTCACCACCGGCGCCGTGGAGATGGGCCAGGGCGTGTACGCCAAGATCCAGGCGGCCACTGCGAGCGAGCTGGGCGTGCCCAAGGAGCTGGTCCACGTCGAACCGACCACCACGTCGCGCGTGGCCAACGTCTCGCCGACGGCCGCCAGCACGGGCGCGGACCTCAACGGCGCCGCGGCGATCCAGGCCTGCCGCGTGATCCGGGCCGGGCTGGACAAGGTCGATCCGGACGGTGAGCTGGAGTGGGCCGAGCGGGTCGAGCGCGCGTACGTCGAGCGCATCGGGCTCTCGGCGCTGGCTCACTACACGACCCCGGGGTTGAGCTTCTCCGCGGACGACCTCACCGGCCGGCCGTTCGCCTATCACGTGTACGGCGCGGCCGTGGTGGAGTCGACCGTCGACATCCTGCGGGGAACCGCCCGGATCGACCGCGTCGGGATCGTCCATGACATCGGGCGCAGCATCGACCCGCGAATCGACCGTGGCCAGGTCGAGGGCGCCGTCGTCCAGGGCATCGGCTGGATGACCAGCGAGGAGATCCGCCACGACGCCACGGGCCGGCTGGTCACCGACTCGCTGGCGACCTACAAGATCCCCGACCTCGACAGCGCCCCGGAGGTGGAGGTCACGCTCCTTCAGCGGCAGGCGCCAGGGCTGCTCGGGAGCAAGGCCGTCGGCGAGCCGCCCCTGGTCTACGGGTTGGGCGCGCTCTTCGCGATCCGCGCGGCCATCGAGTCGGTGCGCCCGGACCTCACGACGGACGTGGTCGCCCCGATGACCCCGGAGCGGGTCTTCACCCTCGTCCACGGTCCGCTGGCCGGGGATCGGGGCAGCGATGCCTGAGGTGGATGTGTGGCGGGCGCTGGCCGGTGCGCTGGAGTCCGGCCTGCCGTGCGCCCTGCTTGCCGTGGCCGACAGCCGCGGCAGCTCACCCGGCAGACGGGGCGCCGTGATGGCCGTCGGGGGCGACGGGCCACTCGCGGGGACGATCGGCGGCGGGGTCGCGGAGGCCGCCCTCGTCGACCGCGTCGCCGCGGACCTGCGCGCCGGATCGTTGACGGCGCAGCGGGTTCCGATGGAGCACCGGCAGGGCGCGCCCGACGCCTCCGGGATGATCTGCGGAGGGTCACAGGTCGTGGCCCTGGCCCCCCTGAGCGGTGGCGACCTCGCTGGGGTCTCAGCGGTGGTCGACGCGCTGGCCGCGGGGATGCCCGTGACGTGGTCGATCGATCCGGACGGTTGGCGGGTCGTGAACGGCGGTGCCGGCTCTGCGGATCCCGAAGGCCTGCCCGAGCGCCACGCGAGCGCCCCCCCGGGCGGTGAGCCGTCCGGCCGCACGGGGCCCGAGTGGGCGCAGGTCCTGTCGAGCGGACCCACGCACGTGGTGCACGTGGTGGGCGCCGGCCACGTCGGCTCGGCACTGGCGCCCCTGCTGGTGGGACTGGACTTCCGTGTGGTCCTGGTCGACGAGCGCGCCGGGCTGGCTGTCGGGGCTGTGGCAGCTCATGAGCGCGTCACGCGGCCCTACGAGGAGCTCGCCGAGGTCGTCCGCCCGGGTCGGACCAGCTTCGCTGCGATCATGGCCCACTCCCATCAGCGGGATGCCGTCGCCCTGGCGGCGCTCGAGCCGCTGGAGCTGGGCTATTTGGGCCTGCTCGGCAGCCGCGCGAAGGTGCGCCGGATCGTCGGCGACCGAGAGATGCCCGCGCGGTTCCACGCTCCGATGGGCCTGCCGATCGGCAGCGCGACCCCGGCGGAGATCGCGGTCAGCATCGCGGCCGAGATGATCGCCGTGCGCAGCGCCCTCCGCTGAGGTCTGGCTCGGCCAGCGACCTCAGCTCGTGACGTCCTTGTTCGCGAACCGCGCCCAGGCCAGGGCGAGGAACACCACGATGTAGCCGAGATCCACGAGCAGCCCCGTGCGCATCACGTCCCAGAAGACCGGATCGCGGAACAGGTCGACGAACGCTGACCATCGGTGCACCAGCAACCACGGAGCCAGCCAGTCCAGCTGCGGGATCCCGTCCATGATCCACATCGCGCTCGAGATGATCGTGGTCGTGACCATCGCCGCGATCGGCTGCTCGGTGAGGGTCGAGATGAACAGCCCGATGGCCGCCAGCCCGGCCAGGCCCGCGGTGACGTAGAGCGCCGCAAGGGCCACGCGGCCCAGCGCTTCAGCCAGGGAGATCTGGTTGCCCGACAGCAGTGTCGTCGGTCCCAGGCCCAGGAGCGCCCCGCCCACGACCAGGCCCGTCCCGGCCACCACCACGACCCCGATGAACGCCCCCACGACCAGCGACAGGTACTTCACCACGAGCAGCCGCGTCCGGCCCACGGGCACGGTCAGCAGGTAGCGCAGGGTGCCGATGTTGGCCTCGCCCGCGATCGTGTCGCCGGACAGCACGGCAACAGCCAGGGGCAGGAACAGCGCCATCTCGACTGTCAGGGCGGTGAGGGCGACGAAGACCCCGTTCGAGGTCGCAGCCGAGATCAGGTCCGGGCCATCGCCCTCGGAGGACGGGTCGGACGCCCGCAGTGCGATTGACAGCAGGACCGGGAGGGCGGCCAGCACGAGGATCCCAGCCCGGTTCCGCCGCCGGCCGAGGATCAGGCGCATCTCGGAGCGCAGCAGCCGCCACGATGCGCCGACAGTCCCCTGTGCCCGGCGGGGCGCAGCGCCCGGCGCACCCGACGCGTCCGTGGTCTCGCCCATGGGCCGAGCTGGTGGTGAGGCCTCAGCCGCTGACATCGAAGCCCTCCCCGGTCAGGGACACGAACAGGTCCTCGAGGCTGGGCGCTTGCACAGCGAAGCCGCGCACGCCCACACCCGCGGCAACGAGCGCGGCCACGATCTGCTCGGGGGGGACGTCCCCGGGGGGCGCGGACGCCCCGGTCCCGGTGGTCACGACCCCTGTGAGCCCGAGCCCCCGCAGCGTCTGGGCGGCCAGGTCCGACTGCTCGGTGGTCACCTCCACCACCGCCGACGCTCCGGCTGCGCGCACCTCGCCGACGGTGCCCTGTGCCACGAGCCGACCCTCGCGCATCACGCCGACGTGGGAGCACATCTGCTCGACCTCCGACAGCAGGTGGCTGGAGACCAGGACGGTCGCCCCGTCGCCGGCCAGGGAGGCGACGAGGTGGCGCACCTCGCGGGTGCCCTGTGGGTCCAGCCCGTTGGTCGGCTCGTCGAGGATGAGCAGGTCGCGCGGAGCGAGGAGAGCGGCGGCGATCGCCAGCCTCTGGCGCATCCCGAGCGAGTAGGCGCGGTAGCGCTTGGTGGCGGCCGCGAGCAGTCCGACCCGGTCGAGCGCGGCGTCGATCCGGTGGGCGGCGGTTCGGGGGTCGGCGTACCGGTCGGCGGAGTCCAGCCGCGCCAGGTTCTGCCGCCCGGAGAGGTAGGGGTGGAAGGCCGGGCCCTCCACCAGCGACCCCACCCGGGGCAGGACCGCCTCGCCTCCCCCTGGCATCGGGGCCCCCAGGAGCTGGATCTCCCCACCGGTGGGACGGACGAGGCCGAGCAGCATCCGGATCGTGGTGGTCTTGCCCGACCCGTTGGGCCCGAGGAACCCGTAGACCGCGCCGGTGGGGACGTCGAGGTCGATCGCGTCCACGACCGTCTGGGAGCCGAACTGCTTGGTCAACCCGGCGCTGAGCACGGCCGACGTGGATCCGTCGAATGCTCGTGTGGTGGTGGGTGCCGTTCCGGGGTGTCCGGTTGGCGTCACTGGGCGGCCAGGGCGGCGCCGAGCGCCTCGGGGCTGACGGCGCCGATCGCCACCCGTCCGTCGTCGGTGAGGATCGCCGAGAACAGCGTCCCGCGCAGCACCCGGCCGGTCCCCCACGCCCCGGACTCGGCAGGCAGGGCCTCGATCAGGGCCAGGGCGGTCCCTGCTCCTCCGTCGCCACCCATGCGCCCGTCGGACTGCTCCCGCGTGCCGTCCTCAGCGAGGTCGGCCAACCCGTCGGCCGGCAGGTCCATGATCACGACGGAACTCCAGCCCTCGCCCACCACGGTCGGCTCGGCCGAGGGACGGTCGGCCTCGGCGCCGCTGGACTCCTCGAGGGCAGCCTTGTCAGCAGCGTCGTGCTCGGTGACCGTCGCCCCGGGCGGAGGAGTGAACTCGAAGAGCGACGGGTCGGGAGTCGAGTAGTCCACCGAGGTGAAGCCCACCTCGAACGCCGGGTCCGGCATGGCGGTGGAGTACACCCGCACCCGCAACGGCACATTCGTCTCGGCGTCCATCGACAGCGTCACGCGAGCCACGAGGGTCTGGTCGTCACGAGGGGTCAGGACCAGCTCGTAGGCGTCACGTCCGGCCACGGTGCCCACGCCGGACGTGGTCACCTCGGTGCTCGGGTCGATCGCCTCGAGGGCCATCGCTGCGGCTTCCTGCGGGGTGCTCGGCAGCTCGACCCCCGGCGGCAGCGCGGAGCCGTCGAGGGCCATCCCCTTCGACTCGTCGAGCTCGGGGAGCACATACCGGTCGGCGGTCGCGTCCGCGCTCGACCAGACCCAGGCCTCCTGGCCGTTGCGCACGACCGTTGTCTCCGCCGCGCGTTCGACCATCGCCAGGCGCTGTCGATCGGGGCCATCGGTCCATACCCGCAGGGTGTTCTCGCCGCTGGCCAGGGCCATCGGCCCGGTGGAGGGCATCATGCCCATCGGCAGGCCGGGAAGGCCCAGGTCGGCCTTCGTCACGACCGTGCCCGAGACCGCGGTGGTGCTGGGCGCCGAGAGGGCGACCAGCAGCTCCTGGGCCGTGCGCGGCTCGAGGCCTGAGTCCGCCGTCGCCGCCAGCGGGGTCAGCGCAGCGCCACCAACGAAGAGGACCGCAGCGCCCGCGGGCACCGCCCAGCGCAGCCCGGGTCGCCGATCGAAGATGCTCATGGCTCCATGATGCGCCCGATCCGGCCCATCGTCACACCCACCGTGGCGGGCAGCGTCGATCCACGACGCGTGGCCCCGACTGCCGCCGCCCAACGGCCACCCCTCGAGACCTCGCTGGCAGCCCGCCACGCGTGCGCACACGGAACCGCCCGTCAGGGGCGGGCAACCAGGGGTCCTCCCCCAGGATGCACACGCGACCGCCCGAATAGCCGGCGTTCGGATGGCCATTCGGGCGGTTCGGAGTGCGTCCCATGACTGGTCCGATCTGAACCGGTCGATAAGGCAGGTTTCGTGTGCTCCCCGGCCGGGCTACGCGCCCAGCTCGTGGGCCAGGTCCTCCAGTTCGGCGCCGCCGGCCATGGCCGCGACCAGCTCGTCGAGCTCCACCTCGTCCTTGAGCCACCGGTTGGTCATCTTGCCGCGCTTGAGCAGCACGAACTCGTCGCCGACCATGTAGGCGTGGTGCGGGTTGTGCGTGATCAGCACGACCCCGATGCCGCGGTCGCGGGCATCGCGGACGAACTTCAGCACCTTCCCCGACTGCTTCACGCCCAGGGCGGAAGTGGGCTCGTCGAGGATGACGACCTCGGCGCCGAAGTAGACCGCGCGGGCGATCGCCACGGCCTGCCGTTCGCCTCCGGACATCGTGCCGATCGGCTGGTCGGGGTCGCGCAGGTCGATGCCGAACATCATGAGCTCGCGGCGAGCGATCTCCCGGCCCGCCTTGATGTCCATCCGCCGGAGCGGCCCCCAACCCTTCTGCGGCTCCCGGCCGAGCACGAAGTTGCGCCACACGCTCATCAGCGGGATCGTCGCGAGGTCCTGGAACACCGTGGCGATCCCCGCGTCGCCGGCGTCCTTCGGCGAGCCGAACACCGTCGGCTTCCCCCCGACGTACATGGTCCCGGAGTCGTTCTGGTGCACCCCGGACAGGATCTTGATCAGCGTGGACTTGCCGGCGCCGTTGTCACCGAGCACACAGGTGACCCGGCCGTGGGTGACGTCCATCGACACCCCATCGAGGGCGACCACGCTGCCGAACGTCTTTCCGACGTCCTCCAGGCGCAGGTACATGTCGTGGCTGTCGGGGGACGTGGCACCCGGGGTGGCCATCGCCGCTGCCGCCGCCTCGGCGGCCGCCACGACCTCGGACTCGGGGGGAACGTTCTGGCTCATTTCGCGCCCCCTCCTGCCCGGTCGCGGACCCACATGTTGAGCATCACCGCGGCGAAGAGGATCAGGCCGAAGAAGGTGAAGCGCCAGGTGGAGTCCCATCCGGCGTACTGGATGCCCAGGGTGGTCATGCCCAGGATCAGCGCACCGAGGCTGGCGCCGATCACCGAGCCCGCGCCACCGGTCATGAGCGTCCCGCCGACGACCGCGGCGATGATGTAGTAGAACTCATAGCCCGTGCCCTGCCCGGCGCTGACCGAGGTGAGCTCGACGGCGTTGATCGTGCCGACCAGCGCGGCCGCGAGCGACACCGTGACGAACATGCTCACCTTCGTCCGACGCACCGGGACGCCCACGTTGCGCGCGGCGTTCTTGTCGCCGCCGACCGCGTAGATCCAGTTGCCCTGCCGGGTCCGCTGCAGCACCCAGGTGCCGAGGATGATGACCAGCAGCCACCAGCCCACCGACACCGTGAACGGCCAGCTGGAGTCCAACCGGGATCCGAACACCCACTGGGCGGCCGTGTAGCCCGTCGCCTGGTCGATCCCGCCCACCCGGACCTGTCCGGTGACCGCCTGCGTCACACCCGAGTTCACGCCCAGCAGCACGAACATCGTGGCCAGCGTGACGATGAAGCTCGGCAGCTTCGTCCAGGTGACCAGCAACCCGTTGATCAGCCCGATGCAGACGGCGAAGACGATCACGATCGCCAGGGCGGGCCAGAACCCCATCCCGACCTCGGAGATCAACAGGCCGAGCAGGAGTCCGGTGGAGCCGGTCATGACGCCGCTGGACAGGTCCACCTCGCCGCTGATCATCAGCAGGCAGACCGCGCACGCCATGATCCCGTAGGAGGCCGAGACCGACATCCACGACGTGACGCCTGCCGGGGAGTTGAACGTGCCGGTCTCGTCGGCGAGCGAGAAGAAGACGAAGACGACGATCGCAGCGATGAGCGCGCCGACCGAGGGGCGCACGAGGATGCGCCGCCACATCGGGGTGTGCCGGATCCGCTCGTCGGCCTTCGCGGCCGGCGCCGGAGCCGGGGCGGGTGCGGTGGTGGCCATCGACTACCTCGTTCCCTGGTCGGCCAGAGCGGCGATCGAGGCCGCGTTCTCCTGGGTGACGAAGCTCGGGCCCGTCGCCACGATCGTGTTCGCACCCACCTCGTTCTTGTTGCGCACGGCCAGCTCGAGGAAGGTCACCGGGAGGTAGCCCTGCAGGTAGGGCTGCTGGTCGACGGCGAAGTCGATCTTCCCGGCGGAGATCGCATCGAGCACATCGGGGCTCAGGTCGAACGTGGCCAGCGTCGCGTCCCTGGCCGTGACCTCCTTGAGTGCGGCCATCGCGATGTCGGGGTCGAGGGTGAGGACGGCGTCGGGGGACTGCGCTGCCATCGCCGCACCGATCTCGCGGGCCGTGCTGCTCGGGTCGGCCTTGCCGGTCACCTGGACGTTCACGACCTCCCCGCCGGACTCGGCCATGCCCTCCTTGGCCCCCGCGCAGCGCTCCTGCAGCCCGATGTTGTTCTCCTCGTGCAGGACGCACAGGACCTTCTTGGACCCGCCCTCCGCGAGCTTCTGGCCGGCGCCGACCCCGGCAAGGCGCTCACTCTGGCCCACGTGGGTGATCACGTTGGGCATCTGCTCCAGCAGGTCGGAGCCGGAGTTGAGCGTCACGATCGGGATGCCTGCGGCTTCCGCCTCCGCCAGGGCGCTGGAGATCGCCCCGATGTCCGGCGCGGACACGGCCAGCCCGTCCGCGCCCTGGTTCAGGGCGGCCTTGATCATCTCCGACTGCTGCTTGGCGTCACCGGCGGACCCCTGGTAGTCCAGAGTCACGTCCGGGAAGGTCGCTGCGGAGTCCTCGGCGCCCTTGCGCACGATCGACCAGAACCCGCCGTCATCGCCGTGGGTGATCATCGCGATTCGCATGGGACCGGTGTGCACCTCGGCGTCGCTGCCCTCGCTGGAGCGGTCGACCGGGTCGACCGTGCAGGCTGTCATGAGGGGGAGGGCGACCAGCGCGGCGGCCAGCAGCATCGGCGCTCGACGGCGCGCAGGTGCTGGCCACCGGGTCGGGTGCGGCGTGCGTGGCAGCGGCATCGCGGGGCCTTCCGGGTCGTGGGCGGTCCCACTGTGGCAGAAGTGGCCCATGGTGCCTGCCCGGACGCGCTGTGGCGCGCCGGAGACGAGGTGCTGCTGGTGCCTGCCGAGGGACCAGCAGCTGCGCCGATCAGCGCCGATCAGCGCCGATGCGACCGCCGAGCGGTCACTGCATGTGGCCGTGCTCGCGCTCTGCGTCCAGCCGTGCGGCGTAGGCGGCGACCTGGGTGCGCCGCTCCATGCCGAGCTTGGCCAGAAGGGAGGAGACGTAGTTCTTCACGGTCTTCTCCGCAAGGTGCATGCTCTCGCCGATCTGGCGGTTGGTCATGCCCTCGCCGATCAGCACGAGGATGCGGCGCTCCTGGTCGTTGAGCTGGTCGACCTTGGAGTCCGACTGCGCCCCGCTGCGCAGGCGCTCGAGCACCCGTTGCGTCGCGCGGGGGTCCAGGAGGCTCCGACCGGCGGCGACCGACCGGACGGCCTCGACGAGGTCGTTGCCCTTGATGTCCTTGAGCACGTAGCCGGCGGCCCCGGCCATGATCGCGTCGAACAGCGCCTCGTCGTCGGCGTAGGAGGTCAGCATCAGGCACTTGAGGTCGGGGAGGATCGAGCGCGCGTCACGGCACACCTCGATCCCGGTGCCGTCGGGCAGGCGCACGTCGAGCACGGCCACGTCGGGGCGTGCGGCGGGGATGCGGTGCAGCGCGTCGACGGCGGAGCCGGCCTCGCCGACGACCTCCATGTCGGACTCGAGGCCGAGAAGGTCGGCGATACCCCGACGCACCACCTCGTGGTCGTCAAGGAGGAACACCCGGATCGTCATGGCGCAAGTGTGCCCCATGAGGACCACATGGGCCCCCGGATGCCCCTGGGGTGGGGCGAATCGCGGCTATTGCCCGATCCGGCGTCAGCACTGCGAGATGGCAGGTGTCCACTATGTGGACGCTTTGTCGATCGGACTTTGCGCTGCGTGAGGGACCGACTTAGCCTGACGACAACTTCCAAACGGCCTATACCACAGGCCCTTCCTGCTGGGAGCACCGTGTCCGCACTTGTCGCATCCACGCCCCCCGGGGACACGGATGCGGCAGTCGGGGGCGGAACCTGTGCATGCCCCGGTGCGTACCCCCGGGCGGCGATCTCATGACCCTGCTCGTCGTGGGCGTCAACCACCGCTCGGCTCCCTCACGGGTCCTCGATCAGGTGGGTCTCACCCTCGACGAGGCCGAAGGCCTGTCGGCCGACCTCGCGGCCAGCGACGTGGTCGCCGAAGCCATCGTCCTGGCGACGTGCAACCGGGTCGAGGTGTACGCCGACGTCACCCGATTCCACCCCGCTGTGACGTCCGTGGCCGACCTGATGGCCAAGTGGACCGGCTGTGACCGGGCGACACTGATCGAGAACAGCTACGTCCACTTCGACGCGGCCGCCGTGGCCCACCTGTTCTCCGTGGCTTCGGGCCTGGACTCGATGGTGGTCGGTGAGGCCCAGATCCTGGGCCAGGTCCGGGCGACGCTCGTGCGGGGCCAGGACAGTGGGACCGCGGGTCGGGCGCTCAACGGCGTCGGACAGCGGGCCCTGCGGGTCGGCAAGCGGGTCCACGCCGAGACCGACATCGACCGGTCGGGCGTCTCCGTCGTGTCCGTCGCGCTCGACGCCGCGGCGGAGGTCCTCGGCGACCTCGGCGGGAGTCGGGTCCTCGTTGTCGGCGCCGGGTCGATGGGAGCCCTGGCCGCCTCGACGCTGGTCGCGCGCGGAGCCAGCGATGTGGTGGTGGCCAACCGGACGGCTGCGGTCGCCCAGCGCGTCGCGGCCGGGATCCCCGGTGGCCGCGCGATCGGCCTGTCGGAACTCCCCGAGGCCCTGGCCGAGGTCGACCTCGCCATCTGCTGCACGGGTTCCCAGGACAGCGTCATCGACCTCGAGGTCGCGCGGGCCGCCCGAGCGAAGGCCCCGGCGGACAGGCCTCTCGTCGTGCTCGACCTGGCCCTGCCGCATGACGTTGAGCCCGAGGTGGGCGACCTGCCCGGCGTGACCCGGATCGATCTGGCCGCCCTGGCGACGATGCCGGCGACTGCTGCCTCCGAGGCGGACGTGCGCGATGCGCGCGCGATCGTGGCCGAGGAGGTCGAGTCCTACTTGGCTGAAGTGGCAGGTCAGGCGGTCGAACCCGTGCTCGTCTCGCTGCGGGCGCACCTGGGTGGCGTCCTGGATGCCGAGATGGAGCGGCTGCGGCTGCGCCTGACCGGCCTCGACGCCGATGCGATGGCCGAGGTGGAGCGCGCGATGCGCCGGGCCATGGCCACGCTGCTGCACCAGCCGACTGTCCGGATGAAGCAGCTGGCTGCCGAGCCGGGCGGCGACCGCTACGCCGAGGCGCTGTCCGCGCTCTTCGACCTCGACCCGTCGCTTCCGGCGTCGGTGGTGGACCCGTCGGCCGACCTCGACCCGACGACCGGTGCGCCGCATGCGCCCGGGGGCCAGCGATGAGCGCGCAGCCCGCCGCCGTGTCGCCGGCCTCCGCCTCCCAGCCCACTGCCCCCGCCCAGCTCGCCCCCCTGCGCCTGGCCACCCGCCGATCACCCCTGGCCATGGCCCAGTCGAGGATGGTCGGCGAGCACCTGGCGGCCCTGACCGGGCGCACCCTCGAGCTGGTCGAGGTGACCACTCGCGGCGACGTCGACCAGGCGCCCCTGACCCAGATCGGCGGCACCGGGGTGTTCGTCGTTGCAGTCCGTCAGGCCCTGGTCGACGGTCGGGCTGATGTGGCGGTGCACTCGCTCAAGGACCTGCCCACCACTCCCGACGAGCGCCTGCACCTGGCTGCGATCCCGGTCCGCGAGGACCCCCGCGACGCGCTGGTGGCCCGTGATGGTGCCACCCTGGACACGCTGCCCGTCGGCGCCCGGGTCGGCACAGGGTCCCCCCGTCGCCGCGCCCAGCTCGCAGCGACCCGGCCCGACCTCGAGATCGTCGACATCCGCGGGAACGTCGACACCCGGATGTCCCGCGTGGCCGACGACCATGCGGCCGGGGGTCTGGACGCCGTGGTCCTCGCCGCCGCCGGCCTTGCACGCCTCGGGCGGCAGGCCAGCATCGCCGAGCTGATCGACCCCGAGCGGATCATGCCCGCTCCGGGTCAGGGCGCCCTCGCGGTCGAGGTCCGTGCCCGGGTCACCGGACCGGACGGCAACGGAACCTCCCACCCGAGCGCCGAAGCCGCTGCCGCCGAGGCGCTCACCGACGCCCTTCGCTCCCTCGACGACCCGCACACCCGGGCCGCCGTGGTGGCGGAGCGCTCACTCCTGGCGGCCCTCGAAGCCGGCTGCTCGGCCCCCATCGGGGCGCTGGCAGAGGTCGAGGACGGCCCGGAGCCCACAGTCCACCTGCGTGCAGTCCTGGCCCGCCCGGATGGCTCGCTCGTGCGCATGTCCAGCACAGGCCCGGTCGAACAGGCCGAGCTCGTCGGACGGCACCTGGCCGGCGAGATGCTCGCCGACCGGGGCACCGCCGGCACCCACGGGGCGTCCAGCCCCACACGCCAGGGCCCCACCACAGGCCCCGGCCCCACCACAGCCAGTGGCCCGCTCACGGCCATCGGTCCGACAACAGCCCAACGAGGGAGCAGCGAATGAACGCGTCGTCGAGGACAACCCAGGTATCACTGGTCGCGGCTGGACCTGGGGACCCCGGACTGCTCACCGTGTGCGCGGTCGGACTGCTGCGTGACGCCGACGTGGTGGTGACCGATCCCGAGTGCGAGCCGATGGCGCGGGCACATGCCCGGATCGACGCGCAGATCCTCGTGGCCGTCGATGATGACGGGAACGTCGCCGACCACGCCGACCGGGTCCAGCTCGTCATCGAGCCGGCTCTGGAGGGCCGCCGCGTGGTGCGGCTCATGGCCGGCGATCCCGTGCTCGACGGATCCCTGGCCCTCGAGGCTGCGGCGCTGGCCCAGGGGGGCATCACCTACGACATCGCCCCGGGCGTGTCCACGGTCACCGGCTCGGCGGCCTATGCGGGGTTCTCGCTGACCGGCGGGCGTGCCCGTGAGGTGCGCGTGGTCGACGCCCACGATCCCGAGGTGGACTGGCCGAGCCTGGCCGACCCGCACGCGACGGTCGTGGTGCTCGACGGCGCCGAGCGCGCCCTGGACATCTGTCGGGTCCTGACCATCGCCGGGCGCGACCCGCGCACGCCGGTCGCGATCACCCGCAACTGCACGACCGTCGACCAGCGCTCGATCCTCACCACCCTTGGTGAGGTGTCAGCGGCGCGGTCAAGGCCGCCAAGGGCCAGGTGGGTCCCGGCGTGCTGGTCATCGGTGAGGTCGTCAGCCAGTGCGCCCAGCTCGCCTGGTTCGAGAACAAGCCGCTGTTCGGCTGGCGCGTGCTCGTCCCGCGGACCAAGGAGCAGGCCGGCGCCCTGTCCGACCAGCTGCGTCGCTACGGCGCCGTGCCGGTCGAGGTCCCCACGATCTCCGTCGAGCCACCGCGCACCCCGCAGCAGATGGAGCGCGCGGTGCACGGCCTGGTGTCCGGGCGCTACCAGTGGGTCGCGTTCACGTCGGCCAACGCCGTGCGCGCCGTCAAGGAGCGCTTCGACGAGTACGGCCTGGACTCGCGCAGCTTCGCGGGCCTCAAGGTCGCCGCTGTGGGTGAGCAGACCGCCGAGCTGCTCCGCTCGTTCGGCATCGTGCCGGACCTCGTCCCGGTGGGTGAGCAGTCCACCGCGGGCCTGCTCGAGGAGTGGCCGGAGTTCGACGAGGCGTTCGACCCGATCAACCGGGTGTTCCTGCCCCGCGCGGACATCGCGACCGAGACCCTGGCCGCTGGGCTGACCGCCCTCGGCTGGGAGGTCGACGACGTGACGGCCTACCGGACCGTGCGCGCCGCCCCCCCGGCCGCGGAGATCCGCGAGGCCATCAAGGGTGGCGGCTTCGACGCCGTCCTGTTCACCTCCTCGAGCACCGTGCGCAACCTGGTCGGGATCGCCGGCAAGCCGCACAACTCGACCGTCGTGGCCTGCATCGGCCCGCAGACGGCCAAGACCGCCGAGGAGAACGGGCTGCGGGTCGACGTCCTGCCGGAGACGCCGAGCGTCGCTGCCCTGGCGGCTGCCCTGGCGGCTCACGGGGAGGCCTTGCGTGCCAGCGCCCTGGAGCACGGTGAGACGGCGTGGCGTCCGGGCCGTCGGCGCGGTGGTTCGCGTCGCCGGGCCACCTGAGGTGAGCTACCCCGAGGTACGCCCTCGGCGCCTGCGCGGCACCCCCGCCCTGCGTCGGCTGACCGCGGAGACCCGGCTGGACCCCGCTGAGCTCGTCCTGCCCCTGTTCGTGCGCGAGGGGATCAGCGATCCGGTGCCGATCTCGTCGATGCCGGGCGTCGTCAACCACACCCGCGACTCGCTGCGAGCCGCCGCGGAGCAGGCGGCACGGGCCGGTCTGGGCGGCGTCATGCTGTTCGGCGTGCCGTCGTCCCGGGATGCCATCGGGTCCGGCGCGACCGATCCGGACGGCATCCTCAACGTGGCGGTTCGTGATGTGGTCGCCGAGGTGGGCGACGACATCGTGGTCATGGCCGACCTCTGCCTCGACGAGTTCACCGACCACGGCCACTGCGGCGTGCTGGTCGCGGACGGCCCTGCCGCCGGGACCGTGGACAACGACGCCACCCTCCTGCGGTACGCCGAGATGGGCGTCGCCCTGGCCGGGGCCGGGGCGCACGTCGTCGGGGCGTCGGGGATGATGGACGGCCAGGTCGGGGCCGTGCGCTCGGCCCTCGACGGCTCCGGTCACGCCGACACCGTCATCCTGGCCTACGCGGCCAAGTACGCCTCAGCGCTGTACGGGCCGTTCCGGGAGGCTGTGGACTCCGCGCTCACCGGAGACCGGCGCACCTACCAGCAGGATCCGGCGAACAGCCGCGAGTCCCTGCGCGAGGTCGCGCTCGACGTCGCCGAGGCCGCGGACATCGTGATGGTCAAGCCTGCCGGGACCAGCCTGGACGTCATCGCCGAGGTGGCCGCGTCCGTCGACATCCCGGTGGCCGCCTACCAGGTCTCCGGGGAGTACGCGATGCTCGAGGCGGCCGCTGCGCAGGGCTGGATCGACCGGGAGCGCGCGATCCTCGAGACGCTGACGGTGATCCGCCGCGCCGGCGCGGACATCGTGCTCACCTACTGGGCGGCGGAGGTCGCCGGGTGGTTGGCGGGCGGTCACGCGGACGTCCTGCGCGGGCACCGGCTCGGGGGTGCGTCGTGAGCGCCGTCATGCCCGATGCTCCCGTCAACCCCCCCATGAGCCAGGCGTGGTTCGACCGCGCGCTGGCAGTCGCGCCGGGCGGGGTGAACTCGCCGGTCCGGGCGTTCCGGGCTGTGGGCGGCACCCCGCGGTTCATGGCCTCGGGCAGCGGCCCCTACCTGACAGACGTGGACGGCAACTCCTACGTGGACCTCGTGTGCTCCTGGGGTCCGATGATCCTCGGGCATGCGCACCCCTCCGTCGTGTCGGCCGTCGGTGAGGCGGTCGCCCGCGGGTTCTCCTTCGGCACCCCCGGCCCGGCCGAGGTCGAGCTGGCTGAGGAGATCGTGCGCCGGGTGGCACCGGTCGAGATGGTCCGGCTGGTGTCCTCGGGCACGGAGGCGACCATGTCGGCGATCCGCCTGGCCCGCGGCTTCACCGGCCGTCCCCTCGTCGTGAAGTTCGCCGGCTGCTACCACGGCCACGTCGACTCCCTGCTCGTCGCGGCGGGCTCGGGCATCGCGACGCTGGGCCTGCCGGACTCCCCCGGCGTCACCGCCGCGCAGGCCGGCGAGACCATCGTCCTGCCCTACAACGACCAGCCCGCACTCGAAGCCCTGTTCGCCGAACGCGGCGGGCAGATCGCCGCGGTGATCACCGAGGCGGCGGCCGCCAACATGGGCGTCGTCCCGCCGGAACCGGGCTTCAACGCCGCCATCTCCCGGCTCTGCACCGAGCACGGAGCGCTGTTCATCTACGACGAGGTGATGACCGGCTTCCGGGTCGGGCCCGCGGGCCACTGGGGCCTCACCGGGGCGGTCGAGGGCTGGGCGCCGGACCTGTTCACCTTCGGCAAGGTGATGGGCGGTGGGCTCCCGGCCGCTGCGTTCGGCGGGCGCGCCGACGTGATGGCCATGCTCGCTCCCGCGGGGCCGGTGTACCAGGCCGGAACCCTTGCCGGGAACCCGATAGCGGCCACGTGCGGCCTGGCCACGCTCCGGGCCTGCGACGAGACCGTGTACGCAACCCTCGACTCGGCGTCTGCCCGCCTTGCCGCCGCCCTCACCGAGGCCTTCACCGCCGAGGGCGTGGCCCACCACGTCCAGGTCGCGGGAAACCTCTTCAGCGTCTTCTTCACCGACCAGCCGGTGCACGACTACGCGGCGGCCGCCTCCCAGGAGGCGTGGCGCTACCGTGCGTTCTTCCACTCGATGCTCGACGCCGGGGTGTACCTGCCGCCCTCGGCCTTCGAGGCATGGTTCGTCTCCGCCGCGCACGACGACGTTGCGCTGGACACGGTGGTCTCGGCCCTGCCCGCAGCCGCCCGCGCAGCAGCGGAAGCGACGCCCACATGACCGCGCCCACCCCCACTCCCACCTCCCCGCACACCCTCCGCGAGAGGTCAGAACCTCCCGGTCGCCGCGGAGGGTCTGACCCTTCGCGGAGGATTCGCTCGGGGCCGGATGGACGACAATGGGTGCCCGAGGGCGTCCGACCCGACCGTCAGACTCGACAGGAGCTGTCATGACCGAGCGCACCACTGTCCACCTGTTGCGCCACGGCGAGGTGCACAACCCCGAGGGCGTGCTGTACGGCCGACTGCCGGACTTCCATCTCTCCGACCTGGGACAGGAGATGGCCGATCGTGCGGCCGAGACCCTGGCGGGCCGGGACATCGCCGTGGTGACGGCCTCCCCGCTGGAGCGCGCGCAGGAGACCGCCGCCCCCACCGCGCAGGCGTTCGGCCTGACGATCGGCACCGACGCGAACCTCATCGAGGCGGACAACGTCTTTGAGGGCACGCGGGTGGGGGTTGGCGACGGCATCCTCAAGCAGCCCAAGGCCTGGCGCTACCTGTGGAACCCGATGACTCCGTCGTGGGGCGAGCCGTACGCCGAGATCGCCACCCGGATGCGCCACGCCGTGCGCCGGGCACGCGACGAGGCACGCGGCCACGAGGCGCTGCTGGTCAGCCACCAGCTGCCGATCTGGGTCTGCCGCCTCGACGCGGAGGACCGCAGCTTCGTCCACGACCCGCGCAAGCGGCAGTGCAACCTCGCGTCGCTGACCTCGTTCACGTTCGAGGACGACCGGTTCGTCGCGGTGTCCTACACCGAGCCGGCCGCCGACCTGGCCGCCCGGGCCTCGAAGTTCAAGGGAGCCTGATGCCCCAACGCACCCTCCTGCTGCGCGCGGCTGCCCTCGTGGCGGTCGGCGTGCTGGCGGCAGGGTGCGCCGACCAGGTCGACGCCGGTGAGCCCGTCGTGGGCAACATCGCGGAGCAGGGGTACGTGTCCGGGGACGGCACCACCACCATCGTCGCCGAGGCCGAGCGCAAGGCCGCCCCGGATCTGACGGGCACCACGCTCGACGGGCAGCCGTTCGCCCTGGCCGATCACCTCGGCGACGTCGTCGTGCTCAATGTGTGGGCGTCCTGGTGTGCTCCCTGTCGGGCGGAGGCCGACGACATGCAGAAGGTGTCCGCCGAGCTCGAGGGCAAGGGCGTGCAGTTCGTCGGGCTGAACACGCGCGACTCCCAGGCCTCCGCCGACGCCTTCGTGGACCGGTTCGGACTGACCTACCCCAGCGTGGTCGACACGGACGGCAGCCGGCAGTTGCTCTTCCGCGAGACGCTCCCACCCGCGGCGATCCCGTCCACGATCGTGATCGATCGTCAGGGTCGTGTCGCCGGCAGGGCCATCGGTGAGGTGGACCGCTCGCGACTGCTGGGGATGATCGAGCCGATCCTGGCCGAGGAGTCCTGATGTCCCTGACGGCACTGGCCAGCCTCCCCCTCGGGGTGGGCGAGGTCGTGTCGTCGGGGTCCCTGCTCATCGCGATCCCGCTGGCGGTCCTCGCCGGACTCATCAGCTTCGCCAGTCCCTGCGTCCTTCCGCTGGTGCCGGGGTACCTGTCCTACGTCACGGGACTGACCGGCACGGAGCTCGAGGAGGCCCGGGCGGCCAGCGCGTCAGTCCCCGCCACCGCCCCCGCCGGTGGGGTTGTGGGAGCGACTGCGGCTGCGGCTCCGGGCGCCCCCGGTGCACCGGCCGCCGCGGGGGCCCGGCTGCCCGTCAAGCACCGCGTGGTCCTCGGGACGCTGGGCTTCATCCTCGGGTTCAGCGCCGTGTTCGTGTCCTACGGTGCGCTCTTCGGCGGGCTGGGCGCCGAGCTGCTGGCTCATCAGGAGGTGATCACCCGGGTGCTGGGCGTCGTGGTGATCGTGCTCGGCCTCGGGTTCCTCGGCCTGGTCCCGAGCCTTCAGCGAGAGGCACGGATCCACCACCGTCCCGCGCGCGGCATGTGGGGCGCCCCGCTGCTCGGCGCCCTGTTCGCCCTGGGTTGGACCCCCTGCATCGGACCGACGCTCGCCGCAGTGCAGAGCCTTGCCTTCACCGAGGGCTCGGCCGCGCGGGGGGCCCTCCTGTCGCTCGCGTACTGCATCGGGCTGGGACTTCCCTTCCTGGTCATCGGCCTCGCGATGGAGCGCGGGCTCGAGGCCATGGCCTGGGCCCGGCGGAACGCCCGCGCCATCCAGGTCGTGGGCGGGGTCAGCATGATCCTGCTGGGCGTCCTCATGGTCACCGGCCTGTGGGGATCGCTCACGATCGCCATGCGCGGGTGGGTCTCCGGGTTCGAGGTGCCGCTGTGAGCACCGATCTCGGTCCGGACCTGGGTCCTGATCTCGGCCCCGACGCCGCCGGTCCGGGCGCCGACCTCCTGGGCGACGCGACCCCCGACGAGCAGCTGGCCCTGACCGCGGACTGGGGCTCCTCGCGGCGGGTCCGGGCCTCCGGGCCGCGGCTGGGGCCGGTCGGCTGGCTGCGCTGGGGCTGGCGGCAGCTGACGAGCATGCGCACGGCGCTGATCCTGCTCCTCCTGCTCGCCCTGGCGGCCATCCCGGGCAGCGTGCTGCCCCAGCGCCCCAACGATCCGCTGGCCGTCAACGCCTGGATCGAGCGGAACCCGGGCACGGCACCGACGCTGGACCGGCTGAGCGCCTTCGACGTCTTCTCCTCGCCCTGGTTCGCGGCCATCTACATCCTGCTGTTCGTCTCCCTGATCGGATGCGTGCTGCCCCGCGTTGCCGCCCATTGGCGCTCGATGCGCGCCCCCACCCCGCCCGCGCCCCGGCGGCTCGACAGGCTGCCGGCCGCGCGCTCGTGGACCACCGACGACCCGGACGTGCTGGCCGCTGCGGCGGCCGCGCTGCGGGCCGATCGCTGGCGGGTGACCCCTGGTGAGGGATCGTTGGCCGCCGAGAAGGGCTTCACCCGGGAGACGGGCAACCTGCTGTTCCACATCGCCCTGGTCCTGGTCCTGGTCGGGGTCGCCCTCGGCGCGCTGTTCGGGTGGAAGGGCACCGTCATCGTCCGTGAGGGCAACGGATTCGCCAACACGCTGACGCAGTACGACTCGTTCTCCCCCGGTCGGCTGGCCGCACCCGACCGACTGCCCCCCTTCTCGTTCACGATGAGCGACTTCGAGGCGACGTTCGAGCGCGAGGGGTCCCAGCGCGGCGCCCCCCGCTCCTTCGCGGCGACCCTGCAGTACAGCGCGAGGCCCGGCGCTCCGGTCGAGCAGCGCGTGGTCTCGGTCAACTCCCCGCTGCGGGTGGACGGGGCGAAGGTCTTCCTCGTCGGTCACGGCTACGCACCGCACCTCAAGGTGACGGACTCGACGGGTCGCGTGGTCTTCGACGACACCGTGGTGTTCCTGCCCCAGGACGGCAGCTTCACCTCAACGGGCGTCGTGAAGGCCCCGGACGGCACGCCCCAGCTGGGGCTTCAGGCGCTGTTCGCCCCGACTGCGGCCCTGACCCCGGAGCGGGGGCCGCATTCGACGTTCCCTGCGCCGGACGACCCGGCCCTGTTCTTCTCGGCGTGGTCCGGCGACCTCGGGCTCGACTCAGGGATGCCGAGGAACGTGTTCACCCTGGACACCGAGGACCTCGAGCAGCTGGGGCTGGCGGCCCTGCGCCCCGGTGAGACCTGGGAGATCCCCGACGGACAGGGGACGGTGGAGTTCGTCGGGCTGGATCGCTGGGCCTCGTTCACGATCTCCCGGGACCCCGGCAAGGCGCTCGCCCTGGCGGCGGCGATCGCCGCGATCCTCGGCCTGTGCCTGTCGCTGTTCGTGCGTCGCCGCCGGATCTGGGTCCGGGTGGACCCGGTGGCGCAGCCCGAGGGGACCGATACCCTTGCGCTGTTCCGGGTTCAGGTCGCCGGCCTGACCCGCTCTGACTCAGCCGACGTCTCAGGCGAGGTGGATCAGCTCGTGACCAGGATCGGTGGACCCGTGGATGTCAAGGAGGCGACATGAGCCTGGCGCAATGGAGCAACCTCTTCGTGTATGCGTCGATGGCGATGTACGCGATGGCGATGGTTGCCTTCGCCGCCTCGTTCGCGTCCGCGCGGGCCGGCTCGGTGGCACCCTCTCCTGCCCGGGGCGAGGATCTCCCGGACGTTGACGTGGAGCCGCTGCCTGTGGGCGCCGTGCAGCGCGACAGCGCCGCGGAGGCCCGTGCAGAGGCGCGCGCCGATTCGGGATCCCTCGCGGGTGGCTCGGATGGACCCGCCGTCGCCTCGCCCCCCTCTGCCGACGCGCCCCTGCCCCCCGGCCGCCGGGCGGGCAACATCGGGATGTCGCTGACCTGGTTGGCGTTCGGACTACTCGTCGTCGCCCTGATCGCTCGCGCTGCCTGGGCCGGGCGCGCCCCCTGGGGCAACATGTACGAGTACTCGCTGGCCTCGGCGGCGGCGATCACCGGGGTGTTCCTGGTTGTCTCGTTGCGGCGCGACGTGCGGTGGCTCGGCCTGTTCGTGACCATGGCCAGCCTGATCACGCTGGGAGTGGCCGTCCTGCTGCTCTACAACGACAGCCCGCAGCTCGTGCCGGCCCTGAAGTCGTACTGGTTGGCCATCCACGTCTCAGCGGCGATCATCTCCGGCGGGGCGTTCACGGTGGGTGCGGCAGCCACGATCCTCTACCTGGCCGCCGACCGCGCTGAGCGCGATGCCGCCGGGGCGGGTCCGAGGCGGCTCACCGGGGTCCGGGGGAGCCTGCGATCGGCGAACTCCAGGTCCGCCGCCTGGGTGGCCGCCCGTGTCCCTGACTCGCAGACGCTCGACGCGATGGCCTACCGGGTCAACGCGTTCGTCTTCCCGCTGTGGACGTTCGCCGTGATCGCCGGGTCGATCTGGGCCGAGGACGCCTGGGGCCGCTACTGGGGCTGGGACCCCAAGGAGACCTGGGCCTTCATCACCTGGTTGGTCTACGCGGGCTACCTGCACGCGCGGGCAACTGCCGGGTGGCGCGGACGCAAGGCCGCCGTGCTCGGCCTGATCGGCTTCGCCTGCTTCCTGATCAACTTCTTCGGCGTGAACCTGTTCGCCAGCGGGCTGCACTCGTACTCCGGGGTGTGATCAGCTGAGGCAGCGGGTCCCGCTCACTCCTGGGCGAGTCCCGCGTCCTCGTGATCTCGCCGGTGCTTCCAGGTCTCGACGGTGTGCTCGAGGTTCACGGCAGCGTCGTTGCGCTGCTTCATGAACAGGAACAGGCTGAGGACTCCGGAGACCAGGACAGCCGCGAAGGCCAGCAGCCAGCCGCGCATCCCGATCACGTAGAGGATCCCCCCGACCGCGACCAGCATCAGCAGCCGCAGGAGGGCGTAGCGGGTACCCGCGTGCGGCACGGGCTCGGGTGCCGTCGGTTCAGCGCGGTTGAGGTCCGCGTCGGAGGCTTCCGGCTCGGGCGCCTCGCCTGCTTCCGGCTCGGGCGCCTCGCCCTGTGCCACGATTTCGGACTCGGGGGCGGCGGACACGGACTCCGCCGAGGTGTCGGGGTCGTTCATGGACAAAGAGCCTACGCTCGGGCGCTGGGTCCGACATGTGCAGGTACGTGCAGTGAGCCGCCGAGGCCGCGCTTGCGGGCCATTCGCTCTGGTGGCCGGATGCTCCCGCGCGGGCTAGCCTTGGGGTGGCAGTTCGGAAGGGGTCCTGGTGGGTAAGTTCGTGCTCGCGGTGGCCATCCTGGCCCTGTACATCTACGCGATGCTCGACCTCGTGCGCGCCCCGTCCGCTGAGGTCCGGCTCCTGCCGAAGTGGCTGTGGGCGATTGTCGTCCTGTTCATCTTCCTGATCGGGCCGGTGATGTGGCTCGTCCTCGGTCGCCCGCGGGCGGAGTACCCGCCGGGCGGCGGCGACGGAGGCGGGGGTGGATCGGGTGGGCGAGGGCCGGGGCCCCGTGGCCCGGTCGCACCGGACGATGACCCTGAGTTCCTCAAGCGGCTCGATGAGCAGTCCTGGTCGGTGCGTATGGAGCGACTGCGCCGCGAGCGTGACGGCGGCTCGCCCCCGACCGGCGGCGAGGGCTCCGCCCCCGGGGAGCAGGCGGATCGCGGCGGGCTCTAGCCACCTCGGTTCGGCGGCTCGCCCGTCGCCCAGCTGCCACCGATTTGCGGTGCACAACTTAGTTGTGCACAATGTATCTATGACAACCACCACGATCTACGACCTGTCCGCCACCTCCAACCGGGGCGAGGAGATCGACTTCGCCCAGTTCAAGGGCCGGCCGATGCTCATCGTGAACACCGCCAGCAAGTGCGGCCTCACGCCGCAGTACGACGCCCTGCAGGCGCTTCACGAGACCTACTCCCCCGCGGGCCTGGTCGTGATCGGCTTCCCGTGCGACCAGTTCGCCAACCAGGAGCTCGACGACGACGCGGCCATCGAGGAGTTCTGCCGGATCAACTACGGCGTCACCTTCCCGCTGACCACCAAGGTCGACGTCAACGGCAAGGACACGCACCCCGTGTTCGTCTTCCTCAAGGAGCACACCAGCGGGCTGCTCGGCTCGGGCATCAAGTGGAACTTCACCAAGTTCCTGGTCGCCCCCGACGGCATCACCGTCAAGCGCTACTCCCCGAAGACCGATCCCGCCGCGATGACCGACGACATCGAGGCCCTGCTTGTCGACGCCGCGGCGTAACCGCGTGAGCCTGCCCCAGCTGAAGCTGGACAACCAGCTCTGCTTCCTGTTCCACCGGATCAGCCGGGAGCTGACGGCGGCCTACCGCCCGCTCCTGGCTGACCTGGGGCTGACCTACCCCCAGTACCTGGTGATGCTGGTGCTGTGGGAGGACGACGGACTCGGCGTCGGCGAGATCGGCGAGCGGCTGTCGCTGGACTCGGGAACACTGTCGCCGCTGCTGCGTCGCCTCGAGTCCGGTGGCCTCGTGCACCGGGTGCGGGACGCCGCCGACGAGCGCCGGGTCACCATCCACCTCACCGCCGAGGGCCGGGCGCTCGAGAAGCGCGCGGCAGACGTCCCGGCGGCCCTGGCCGCACACCTCGTCGACGACATGACCCAGTACGAGCAGGCGAAGGCTTCGCTGATGGCCCTGGCCACACGGCTCGAGGCAGCTCGCTCCACCCTGTAGCCGGATCCCGGAGCGACGACCGCCCCAGGGCGTGCTGCCCGGACACGGCCCGTCCGGTCAGGGATTCATCGTCCAGGCGCCGTCGTAGGAGAGCACCTCGTCGACGAACACGTCCTCCGCCGCAGCCGGCAGGACCGGTCGGGCGATGAGGGCCAGGGCGCCCTTCTGCTGCTCCGCCGTCGCCGCGGGCTGGCCGTGCAGGGCCACGGCGAACTCCGAGACGTCCTGCACGAACACCGCGAAGATCCGGTCGACGTGCGCCTCGGTGAGGTCCGACAGGTCCGACACCGATCCAGGACGAGCGCCCTCCGGGTCGTCGGACAGCGCCAGCCCGGCGGCCTCCGCCACGAGCTGGGCGTAGACGACCTGGGTGAACAGCTGCCCGAGGGTCAGCAGGAAGTCGAGGTCCTCGGCCTGCTCCTTGGACGGGGGCGCGGTCATGAGCATCGCGGCAAGCGCCTGCATCTGGCCGACGAAGGTCGCAACGTTGGGCAGGTGCGCGAACCGCGCGAATGCCGGCCGCGGGTCGTGGAACTCGATCTTGCCGAGACCGGACGCCGGGCCCTGGGCGAACAAGTAGGCATCGTCGGCCGACTCACGGCGCACCCCGACCGGTTCGTACGTCCCCGCTCCGCCGGCGGCGGCCATCATGTACTTGGGCAGGAACTTCAGGACCAGCGCCAGGTTCACGTGCACGGTGCCCTCGAGCTTGGGCAGCGCCCGGATGTCGATCGCGGCCGACTCGAAGTACGTGTCCTTCTCGAAGCCCTTGGCGGCGATGACCTCCCACAGCAGGTTGACGACCCGCTCGCCCTCGCTGGTGACCTTCATCTTCATGATCGGGTTGAAGAGCAGGAAGCGACGGTCGTCGGCCGAGGCCGCACGGAAGTAGTCCGCCGAGCGGGCCGCGAACATCTTCATCGCCAGCAGGCGCGCGTAGGAGTCAGCCAGCATCCGGCGCACGTGCGGGAATGTCGTGACGCGGCGGTCGTAGAGGATGCGGTTGTTGGCGTGCGCGACGGCCTCATAGAACGCGTGCTCAGCGATGCCGATCGAGGCCCAGCCGAGGTTGACCTTGCCGACGTTGACAGTGGCGAGCGCGGCGTCCCACGCCGGACGGCCCACGTGGAGCAGGTCGGCGGCGACCACCGGGTAGTCGTGCAGGACGAACTCCGACACGTACATCTGCCCGTTCACCGTGTTCTTGACCAGCTCGTAGGACGGGTGGCGGGTGTTGGCGAGGAAGAACACGTACTCGCCGGGGTGCTCCGGGTCATCGTCGGCGAACCTGCCGAAGACGCTCAGGCGCGCTGCCTCGTTGCCGTTGCCGATGTAGTACTTGCCGCCGTTGGCGACCCATCCGTCGCCGGAGCGGGTCAGGATCATGTCCGTGGAGTAGATGTCCGCCCCGTGGGTGCGCTCGGAGAGCCCGAAGCCGAAGATGCCACCCTGGGCGAGGAGCTCACCCACCAGCTTGCGGGCACCCTCGTTGGCGCTGAGCCACACGGGACCGAGGCCCAGCACGCTGACCTGCCAGGCGTACCAGTGACCCAGGGAGTAGAAGCCGAGGATCTCGTTGAGCTCGTTGATGCGCGCGGTGTCCCAGAGCCCGTCACCGCGGACCTCGTCGAGGAGGCAGGCCACGTTGGCGGGCGTGGCGACCCCCGCGAACAGGCCCTTCTCCGCGTTGAAGTCCAGGTAGTCCTTGTACCAGGTGCCCGCGTGGTACTCGTCCTTCATCTCGGCCAGGCCCTTGGCCTCGAAGAAGGCCACCAGGTCCTTCATGGCGTCGCGACTTGGGCCGTCGAGGAAGGTCGGGTCGTAGGACGCAGGGTTGAACAGCAGCATCGGGGCCTCCTGGCGCAGGGTCGTGTGGGACGCGGAACAGGTGTGGGTCGAGGCTAGCCCGCCGCATTGTCCAGCGCCCGGCCGGGGCCTCGGATCGCCCACCCGATGGGCGAAACGGGTGCTTGGGGCGGGTTCAGGCGGTCAGGGCGCCGATTGCGATCCCGGCGGCCAGGAGGACGCCGTACACCAACAGGAGTCGACCCGTCGCCACCAGGACTGCCACGAGCGCCGGCCCACGCGCTCCCAGCCGGACGTCACGCAGCGGCTGGACCGCCAACGGGACCGCCCCGAGCCCCAGCACCGCGGCCGCCGGCCACGACGAGGGGGCCAGGAAGCCCAGGGCGGCGATCACCGCGGGGATGGCCAGCGCCACGCCGACAAGGGCGGCGTACAGCCGGCGGGTGGCCGGGTCGCCGATACGGACCGCCAGGGTGCGCTTCCCCGCGACCGTGTCCCCAGGGATGTCGCGCAGGTTGTTGACCACGAGGATCGCGCAGGAGAGCGCTCCGACGGCGATGCCACATACCCACGCCAGCGCACTGACGAAGCCGACCTGGACCGCGGCGGTTCCACCGACCGCGACCAGGCCGAAGAACACGAAGACGAAGACCTCGCCCAGCCCGGCATACCCGTACGGTCGGGGTCCGCCGGTGTAGGTCCAGGCGGCGACGATCGCGGCTGCCCCCACGAGGAGGAGCCACCACAGGCCGCTGAGCATCACGAGCGCCAACCCCGCGACGCCCGCCACGGCGAACGCCAACAGGGCGGCGCGCTTGACGGCGTTCGGCTCGGCCAGGCCCTGTCCGACGAGCCGGACGGGCCCGACGCGCTCAGCGTCCGTCCCGCGGATCCCGTCGCTGTAGTCGTTGGCGTAGTTCACTCCGACCTGCAGAGCAAGGGCGACGGTCAGCGCCAACAGTGCGCGGTCCCACACAGCGCCGCCGTCCCACATCGCCACTGCTGTCCCGACGAGGACCGGGGCGAGTGCGGCCGGCAGCGTGCGTGGGCGCGCTCCAGCGATCCACTGCCGGGAGGTGGTCATCGGGTGATCCTGTCAAGGTCGTTGGCCCACTCCAACATCGCCCTGCGATCGACCTTCCCGGACTCGAGCAGGGGGAGGGCCTCGACGAGGTGGATCTGGCGGGGACGGGCGGCACGTCCGAGGGACTGGTCCACGAGGTCGCCGAGGTGCTCGGCCAGCGATGGCCGGCCGGTGGCCTGCGCCTCCGCGGGATCAGCGGGGACGACCGCAGCCACGAGGCGGGAACCCCATTCCGGATCCGGAATGGCGACCACGGCGGCCGCCGTCACAGCCCCGTCCGCCTCGAGGGCCGACCGTACGGCGCCCAGCGAGACAGAGGCGCCAGCCACCTGAACCACGTCGTCGGCCCGTCCCTCGACGGAGATCAGGCCGTCGGCGCCGACCTGCCCGAGATCATCGGTCAGGTAGCGCCTGTGGCCGTGCCGATCGGTCGACCAGCGATCCGGGTCACGGCCGTCCCGGTACCCGAGGGCCACCTGCTCCCCGCTGATCGCCAATCGGCCATCCGGTTCCACCTCCACATGGACCCCGTCCAGGGGTCGGCGGTCGAACACGGCTCCTCCGCACGTCTCGGTCATTCCGTAGGACGTGAAGACGTGCACTCCTGCGAACAGCAGGCGATCCACGAGAGTCTTGGCCGTGGCTGCTCCGCCCACGAGGACTGCGTCGTACTCGGCGAGCAGGTCCCAGCCGTCTGCGCCGGCGGCGTCAAGGATGGCGAGCATGGGGGGAACGAGCGAGACTGCCAGGGGGCGGGCGTCCTGGGCGCTCAGCTCGACGGCATGGGCTGTCGCCGACGCGAAGGCCTCCACTGAGAACGGTGCGGCACCCCCCAGGCTCGCCAGCGCGACCGGGGAGGTCCCTGCCACCACCGACCGCACGGCGACCATGAGACCGCCCGCATGGTGCAGGGGCAGGGCGGCGACCCACCGGTGGCCCTCGGGCTGCCCCGCCCGCTCAGCGAAGCCGAGGGCTGCCGCTCTGAGTGACGACGCTGGCAGCAGGACTCCAGCAGGGTTCCCGGTGGAGCCCGATGTCGCCGCGACCACGGCCACCTCGGCCGGAACGGGGGCCTCTGGGACCACGGCAGTGGAGATCATCGACCGGTAGGCCGCCGAGCCGGAGCCGGGCAGGAGCCCGAGTGCCGGGCCGGTCCCGTCCATCGCTGCAGCCAGGGCAGGCAGGAGGACCTCGAGGCCAGCATGGCCGGGAGGGATCTCGAGACCCACGCATGGGCGCAGCGGTGCCACCGTGGTGGGCTCTCCTGAGGCGGCTCCCATAGCGGTCACAGGGTAGGTGTCAGTTGCCGGTTCCTCACAGTCGCCAGCGGGTTCGGGGGGTGCGGGTGATGGTCCAGGGTGCGCCGTGGTTGGCGGGCCACGGGGTTCCCGGTGGTGCTCCGGGTTCGGGTTGGGGTGCTTGGTCGCCCGTCCCCGCGGGAACGATGGTCCACATGCCGAGGTCGACCTGGCGGTGGTGAGCCCAGCAGAGCAGCGCGAGACGGTGGAGATCGGTGTTCCCGCCGCCGGCCCACTCGTCGACGTGGTGCGTCTGGCACGCTTCGGCGGGGATCGAGCACCCCGGGATGATGCAGCCCTGGTCCCGGACGGCCAACGCCCGCCGCTGCGCCGGTGTGGCGGTTCGGGCGGTGCGTCCTACGGCCAGCGGGATCCGGGTCCCGAGCAGGGTGGTGGCCAGGGCGGCGATCCGCACCGCCACCGATATCGGCGAACCGTTCCTCGCCCTGCCCGGTGAGCCAACGGCGGCCACCAGGTCGACGACGGTGTCGGGGCAGTTCCCGGTGTCGATCACGATCGGGGTGACCAGGGCGTCACATGTGCTGAACCGGGCCTCGGCCTCGGTCAGGGTGTGCCCGCGGGAGGTGGTCCACACAGGGTCGCCCAGGACGGTGGTGGTCAGGGTGACCGAGACGCTCACCGGTAGCCCGCCGCGGGTCGGGATCGAGTCGGTGGCGTGGGCGGCGTTGACCAGGGCGACCAGCCCGTCGGCGCGGCGGGCGGACGCGGGGACGTGGTCGGCCTCGGAGCGCAACCGTTCGGCGAACGCCTCCACCGCGGCGATCACCGCCTCGCCCTCCACCCGGGGCAGCACCCCGGACAGGATGACCGCGTCTCCGGTCACCGCGAACGACACCGACCGGGTCTCATAGGCGCCCACCTCATCCGGGTCCGGGTCCGGGGGCGGGTGCAGCACCCGGATCACCCGTGCCACGAACGCAGCCACCGCCGGCGGTGACAACCGCCCCCACAACGGGGACAGCTCCTCGACCACCGCGGCGAGTTCGTCGGGGTTGAGCGGGCCGACATTGCGGGCGATCGCATCCACATGGTCACTGGTGATGATCCCCGCCGCCCACGCCGACGCCAGCGACGGGTGCTCGGCGGCCAGAGCCCCCGCGCGAGTCAGTCGTTTGGCATGCGGGGCGGCCCAGCCCCGGGCGGCCAGGAGCGCCCCCGGACCCACCAGCGGCAGGCTGCCCGCACTGCTGGCCGCGTGCATCCGGCGGGCCAACTCGAACTCCACCACCGCGACGGCCCCCGCCAGGACATCCACGTCCGCGGTCGGCCGGTCCCCGGCCAGCAGCCCCATCCCGGGCAGCTCCCCGCGCGCCACGTCGGTGGCCCGCGCCCACAGATCGGCCACCTCCGCCGTCGCCGACCCCAGCGCCCCGATCGCCCGCGGATCCACCACCCTGCGCTGATCGACTGTCGTGCTGCTCACCCGAAACCCCCATGGTCGAACACTTGTACGAACACTATCGGGGATGGCTGACAACGCCAGAGACGACGAACCAGGCTGTGGACAGGGTCGTTCCGTGAGGGAGACGGCCCGGGAACGGCTCCCGTCGGCACATGGACACGACCTGCTGGCCCCTTCATAATCCCCGTATGACGACCACCTCCGGGATCGATCCGTCCGTCCCCCCATCGGGCGATGGCTGCGTCGAGTGCCTTGCCGGTGACGGGCCGGGCTGGTGGTTCAACCTGCGGCGGTGTGCCCTGTGCGGTCACATCGGGTGCTGTGACGCGTCCCCGAGCCAGCACGCCACCGGGCACGCGACCGCAGCGGGCCACCCCGTGATCACGAGCTTCGAGCCCGGCGAGGAATGGTTCTACTCCTTCACCACGGGCGACTACGTCGACGGCGTCGAGCTGGCGCCACCCGCGCATCGGCCCCTTGACCAGCCCAAGCCGGGTCCGACGGGGAAGGTGCCCGAGGACTGGAAGGAGCACCTGCACTGACCGCCACCGGCCCAGCGGGGCCGCGTCTCGTCGGGGGCTGCGGATGACCCAGCTCTCGGTCTTCATCGCCACCAGCATCGACGGGTACATCGCCACGCTCGACGGATCACTGGAGTGGCTCGAGCAGGCTGCCCGACCCGATGAGGACTACGGCTTCGACGAGTTCCTGGCATCGGTTGACGCCCTGGCCATGGGACGAGGGACGTACGACCACATCGCCCATCTCGACCCGCTGCCGTTCGGCGAACGACCGGTGTACGTCTTCACGCATCGTCCGCCGCCTCCACGCGCCCACGTCCATTTCGTCCAGCTGGCCCCGCGGGAGGCGCTCGCCCAGTGGACCGACCAGGGTCTCGATCGCGTCTACGTCGACGGGGGCCGGGTCATCAGCGCATTCCTTGCCGAGGGGCTCATCGACGACCTCGTGCTCACGACCGCCCCCGTCCTCCTGGGCGCTGGGTTGCCGCTGTTCCACCCTGGCGGACAGCCTGCAGGCCTGCTGCTTGACGGCGTCCAGACGTGGCCGAGCGGGTTCGTGGCCCGGACCTACCGCAGGGCGTGATGACGGGACGCTACGCCGACCGACGCTTCAGGGTCGTGACCCCGAGGGCGAGCAGCCCGACGATGAACAGGCAGATGATCGCAACCTCCCACCCGATGGTCGGGTTGGGGAACCTCGCCACCTCCTTGACCGCGTCGACGGCGTAGCTCAGCGGGAGGAAGGCGGAGATGAACTCGGCGGCGGGTGGCATCAGCTCGCGCGGGACGAGCAGCCCGCAGAGCAGGAACTGCGGGAAGATCAGGGCGGGCATGAACTGGACGGCCTGGAACTCGGTTCGCGCCAGCGAGCTGGACGCCAGGCCCATCGTGACGCCCAGGATCGCCGACAGGACCGAGACGCCGACCAGCATCCACTCCGGCCCCGCGACCTGCAGGTCGAGGACGACGATCGCGTAGGTCGCCACCAGGCTGGTCTGGATGAGCGCGGCGAATCCCAGCGCGAGTGCGTAGCCGACCACGAAGTCCGCCCGCCCGATGGGCATGGTCATCAACCGCTCCAGCGTCCCGGACGTCCGCTCGCGCAGGGTCGTCACGGACGTGATCAGGAACATGATCACCAGCGGGAAGATGCCCAGCAGCGGGGCCCCGATCTGGTCGAAGATCCGCCCACCCTGGTAGATCCACCACAGCAGTGTCATCAGGAGTGAGGGGACGGCCACGAGCAGCGCCATCGTCCGGTGGTCGTGACGGATCTGGGCGAGCACCCGCTGCGCGGTGGCCAGCGTCAGGTGGAGCTTCATGCCGTCCTCCCCTCAGCCTCGGGATCGGCTCGACCGGGCAGATCCTCGGCAGGTCCGCTGGGAGGTGCCTGGACCCCGTTGTCGATCAGGTGCAGGAAGACCTGCTCGGGGTCGGACTGGCCCGTCAACGCCTGGAGCTGCGCCAGGGTCCCGTCGGCGAGGAGCTCGGCCTGGCGGAGCAGGAGCAACCGGTGGCAGCGCGTGGCCTCATCCATGACATGGCTGGACACGAGCAGGGTGACGCCGCGGGTCGCGAGGCGCCCGAAGAGGTCCCACAGCTCTCGACGCAGCACGGGATCGAGCCCCACCGTCGGCTCGTCGAGCACGAGCAGCTCCGGGCTCCCGAGGAGCGCGGTCGCCAACGAGACCCGCGAGCGCTCGCCTCCCGAGAGCGTCGACACGACCTGTTCGGCCTGCGGTTGCAGCTGGACCTCCTCGATCACGCGATCGATGTCGGAGCTCGGAGCGCCCAGGACCTTGGCGAAGTACCGCAGGTTCTGGCGGACGGACAGGTCCGGGTAGACGCTCGGGTCCTGGGTGACGTACCCCACGCGATTGCGCAGCGGTGCTGCCCCGGCGGTCCGGCCGAGGACCGTCACGGTGCCCGCCGTGATGATCTGCACCCCGACGATGGCGCGCATCAGCGTGGTCTTGCCCGCCCCTGACGGCCCGAGCAGGCCCGTGAGGGTGCCCGGCTCGAGCTCGAAGCGAACGCCCTTGAGCGCAGTGGTGCCGCCCCGGACCACCGTGAGCTGATCCACGACGACTGCGGGCTCGATGCTGACCTCCAGGGACGTCATGTCTGCATTCTGGTCCACTGGCCGGACGTATCCGAGACCGACGGGTCAGGGGACCGCGGTTCGCAGCCGCGGGCCCACCGGTGCCCTACCCTGTGGACCGTGGACACCCGTCGCCGATACGCCTCGATCCCTGTCGTCCCGAAGGCCAGCCCGGCCTACTCGGACCCGTCGGTCTCGACGGTCCGCCCGGGCGCCGACTGGCAGGCCGTCGGTGAGTGGACCGACATCAAGTACGAGCTGTCCGGCGACGGCGTGGCGAAGATCACGATCAACCGTCCCGAGGTGCGCAACGCGTTCCGGCCGCAGACGCTGTTCGAGCTCCAGGCGGCCTTCAACCTCGCCCGCGACGACGACCGGGTCGGCGTCATCATCCTGACCGGGCAGGGCGACTGGGCGTTCTGCTCCGGCGGCGACCAGCGCATCCGCGGCAACGACGGCTACATCGGCGACGATGAGGTCGCCCACAAGGGCATCGGTCGGCTCAACGTGCTGGACCTGCAGGTGCAGATCCGCCGACTGCCCAAGCCGGTCGTCGCGATGGTCGCCGGGTACGCGATGGGCGGGGGGCACGTCCTGCACATCTGCTGCGACCTGAGCATCGCCGCTGACAACGCCCGGTTCGGCCAGACCGGCCCGAAGGTCGGCTCCTTCGACGGTGGCTACGGCTCCGGCCTGCTGGCCCGCCAGATCGGCCAGAAGCGCTCCCGCGAGGTCTGGTTCCTCTGCCGGCAGTACGGCGCCGAGCAGGCCTACGAGTGGGGCCTGGTGAACCAGGTCGTGCCGCTGGAGGACCTCGAGGAGGAGACGATGCAGTGGGCGCGCGAGATGCTCACCATGTCGCCCCTGGCACTGCGGATGCTCAAGGCCTCGCACAACGCCGTGGACGATGGGCTGGCAGGCATCCAGCAGCTCGCGGGTGACGCGACCCTGCTGTTCTACATGACCGAGGAGGCCCAGGAGGGCCGCGATGCCTACACGGGCAAGCGCACCCCTGACTTCGCCAAGTTCCCGAAGCGGCCGTGACGCCCATGGCCGCTGACCCGACGACCACGACCCCGATCGCCACGGATGTGCCGGGGGCCACGAGCGCCCCGCCGTCCCGCCCCGGACGACCGGTCCTGCCGGAGCTGAGCCCCTCTGCCCTGGCCGCGGTGGCCGTCCCGTTCCGGGTGCCGCTCAACCGTCGCTTCCGGCAGGTCGAGCACCGCGAGGGCATGCTGTTCTGCGGCCCATCGGGGTGGGGCGAGTGGGCACCGTTCCCCGAGTACGACGACTGGGAGGCCGCCCGCTGGCTCGCTGCCGCCGTCGAGGCCGCGTGGGGCACCTGGCCCGATCCGGTCCGCAGTCACGTCCCGGTCAACGTGGTGGTGCCGGCCCTGCCGGCAGAGGACATCGCCGGCTACGTGACCGACGCCGTGGCGCAGACGGGCGCGACCACGTTCAAGGTCAAGGTCGCCGAGCCGGGGTCAGCCCTGGCCGACGACCTGGCCCGTGTCGCGACGGTGCGCGCAGCGCTGTCGGAGGCAGGGGTCCGTGACCCGTTGATCCGGCTCGACGCGAACGGGGCGTGGACCGTCACCGAGGCGCGACGCGCGGCACGCATGTTCGCCGCGGAGTTCGGCCCCGTCCTGGACTACTTCGAGCAGCCGTGCCGAACCACCACGGAGCTCGCAGAGCTGCGCTACCGGCTCGTCGACGACGAGGTCAGCGTGCGCATCGCCGTCGACGAGGGCCTGCGCCGCGCGCGTGACCTGTACGCCGACGACCTGGCCGCGTCGCTGCGCTCGGCCGGTGACGTCCTGATCGTCAAGGTCGCCCCGGTCGGCGGGGTCGCCCGCGCCCTGTCGCTGATCGAGGAGATCGGGCTGCCCGTCGTGGTGTCCGGCGAGATGAACACCTCCGTCGGGCTGTGCGCCGGCCTGGCACTGGCGGCCGCGGTGCCCGACCTCGCCGGTGCGGCGGGCCTGGGCACCGGCCTCCTGCTCAGCGACGACGTCAGTGCGAACACGCTCATCCCGCGCGACGGGCAGATGGCCGTGACCCGTCGACTTCCCGACGAGCAGGCGCTCGGGCGGGCGGCCGATGCGCTCGGCGGCGAGCAGACCATGTGGTGGCGCGAGCGCCTTGCCCGCTGCGCCCGCCTGCTCTCGGTGATCTAGCGCGCCGTGCCCGCGACCCACCGTCCCCAGTCCCGCGGACGCCACTCCCGCGGTCCCCACTCCCGCTGGCGACAGTCCCCGCGCACCCATCCCCTGCGAACTTGGGTGCGCGTTGCTGCAAGAACAGCAAGTGGCACCCGAATTGAGGCACCGGTGCCGACAGTGTCCGGCCTCGGACACCCATGAATCCGGCCACCGCGCTGGCGCGCGCCCTCCTGGCGGAGCTGGTTCATCAGGGCGTGCGCGACGTGGTGCTCGCCCCCGGGTCGCGCTCCGCCCCGCTGGCCTTCGAGGCCCTGCGCCTGGACCGCGCGGGCCGGATCCGCCTGCACGTGCGGATCGACGAGCGCTCGGCGGGATTCCTGGCCCTCGGTCTGGCCAAGGTCTCCGGCACCCCCGTTGTCGTCATCTGCACCTCGGGCACCGCCGTGGCCAACCTTGCGCCCGCGGTCGTGGAGGCCTCCTACAGTGCGATCCCCCTGGTCGTCCTCAGCGCGGACCGACCAATCGAGTCCCGGGGCGTCGGGGCACCCCAGACGATCGACCAGGTGGACTTCTTCGGCCGCACCGTGCGCTTCTTCGCCGACCTGGGGGCCGCCCGTCGGATCGATCCAGAGGATCCGGACTCGGCCCAGCGTGCAGCCCGCGCATCGGCCGGGATGGCCGTCGCGGCGGCGGTCGGGTCGCCCGCTCTCGCGTCCGGCGGTCTCGGCCGGGGAGGGATGGCCCACGCCGGACCGGTCCACCTCAACGTCGGGTTCCGGCTCCCGCTCGTCCCCGAGCCGGTCGACACCGATCACGCCGGCACGCCGGACGGCGACGCCCTGGGCTACTCCCCTCCTCGACCCCGCCGACCACCGCTCACGGGGTGCGACGTCCGGGATGCCCGGGAGGCCCTCGGTGAGCTGCCCGCCCGGGGCGTCATTCTCGCCGGTGACCTGCCGTGCACCTCGCTGCGCGGGCACCACCAGTGGCTGGCCGCCCTGGCCGACGGCTGTGGATGGCCGATCGTCCACGAGCCGTCAGCCAACCTTCACGCCGCGCCGACGGCCCTCGGGCATGGGGTCCTCGTGCTGGGCAGCGCAGCCTTCCTCTCAGAGCACGTCCCGGACATCGTGCTCACGGTCGGGCAGTTCGGCCTGTCCCGGCCCACGATGGACCTCATCCGACAGGCCGGGCGGCATGTGGCGATCGAGCTGCCCACAGTGGGGCGCGAGGTGTGCGACCCGCTGCGGACGGCGGAGAGGGTGCTCACCGGGATCCCACTGCCTCCCGCCGATTTCACCCGGGACGCCGCGTGGCTGGCCGACTGGCAGGCCGCGGACAGGGTTGCCGCCGAGGTCGTGACCGCCGAGTTGGCGGGGACCAGGTCCCTCACCGGCTCGGCCGTGGCCGCCCAGGTCTGGAACCGGGCCCCGGACGACGCCCTGATGCTCGTGGCTGCCTCGTGGCCGGTCCGCCAGGTCGAGATGGTCGCCGGCCGGCGCGATGGCCTGCGCGTGATCGGCAATCGGGGCGCCAACGGGATCGACGGCCTGGTGTCCACCGCGTGGGGCGCGGCGCTGGCGCATCAGGCGCTGGGCGGCGGTCCGGCGCTGGCCCTCATGGGCGACCTGGCCTTCCTGCACGACCACAACGGACTGCTCGTCGGCGCCGACGAGCCGCGACCCGATCTCGTGATCGTCGTCACGGACAACGACGGCGGCGGCATCTTCCATCAGCTCGAACAGGGCCGCCCGGAGCACGCCGCCTCCTTCGAGCGCGTGTTCGGGACCCCGCTGGGAAGGGACCTCGTGGCGGTCGCGCAGGCTGCGGGGGTGTCCGCGGTCGCGGTCGTTGACCTTGCCGGGCTGGATCAGGCGCTCACTCGGGCGATGTCAGCAGGAGGGGTGCACGTGGTCGTGGCTCGCGTCCCGGACCGGGCGGCCGAAGCGCAGCTGATGGCCGCGGTCCGCGGTGCGGTGGCTGACAGGTTGTCCGGACCCAGGACGTGACGAGCCCGGGATCAGGGGCCGACGTTCCAGCCGTTGGACTTCATCTTGTGCATTCCACCGCCGTCGAGAACCGTCAGACCGGCGGCGCGCATCGTTCCCGCGGCGCGCGCCGAGCGGCTCCCGCTCTGGCAGTACACGAGGTAGGTGTGCCTGGCGTTGAGCCGCTTCACGGCCTGGGCGAAGTCGGAGGACCCCACATCCATGCTCTTGGCGCCGGCGATGTGCCCGCCCTGGTACTCCCCGCGTGAGCGGACATCGATGACCTTGACGCCCTGCGGCTTGAGCGTCGCGGCGCTGGTGTCGACCTTCTCACCCGTGCCGAACAGGTTGGCGAAGAACCCCATGATGACCTCCTGGTCCGGTGCGCTTCAGACGTGCGCAACTGTGGAGAAGAATACCCTATGGGGTATACCTGATTCCGGCGCCCCGACCATGGGGCCTCAGGACTCCAGGGCCCGGCGCACCGCGTCGAGCTTGGCCTCGGACTCGGCGATCTCGCCCTCGGCGGTCGAGCCGGCGACTATCCCGCAGCCCGCGTAGAGCCGCAGGCGGGTTGCCGCACCCCGCTCGGTGTCCTCCACCGCGGCACACCGCAGGGCGATCCCGAACTCGCCGTCCCCGCGCGCGTCGATCCAGCCCACCGGACCGGCGTACCGGCCGCGGTCGAGCCCCTCGAGCTCGCGGATCAGGGCGGCCGCGCGCTCGGTCGGCGTCCCGCAGACCGCCGCCGTCGGGTGCAGCGAGGCCGCCAGGGCCAGGGCCGAGGCCCCATCGGCGAGCATGCCGGTCACGTCGGTGGCCAGGTGCTGGACGTTGGCCAGCGACAGCACGTGCGGAGCGGACGGCACATCGAGGTCGGTGCAGTGCGCGGCGAGCGCCTCGGCGACCGAGTGCACGGCGTACTCGTGCTCCTCGAGATCCTTGTCGGAGTCCAGCAGGGCGGCAGCGCGGGCTGCATCGACGGAATCATCGCCGCGCCGGCGCACCGTCCCGGCCAGGACCCGCGAGGTCACGCGATCGCCGTCGCGACGGACGAGCAGCTCGGGGGTCGCCCCGACGAGGCCGTCGACGCTGAACGTCCAGCACTCGGGGTAGGCCGCGGCCATCCGGCCCAGCAGGCCGGCGGCATCCAGCGGGGCGGGCAGCTCAGCGACGACGTCGCGGGCGAGCACGACCTTGTCCAGCTCACCAGCGGTGATCCGTCCGATCGCCTCAGCCACGGCCCTGGCCCAGTGCTCGACAGGACGCGAACCGGGCTCCCAGCGGATCGGTCCGGAGACCACGGGTGACTCGAGGTCGGGCAGCGTCACCGGTGCCAGACCATCGGTCTCGACCGTGGTGAGCCAGGTCCGGCCGGCCCTGTGCCCGACCACCACGGCCGGGACGATCACGACGGATTCCTGCGGACCGGAGTCGAACGTGAACGAGGCGAACGCGACCGGCCCGGAACCCCGCATGCCCACCTGGTCGTCGACATGGGCAGCATCGCACCACGCGCTCCACCAGCGCTGGGCGCGGCTGAATCGCTCGGGACCGGAGATCGTGAACCGTGCTGCCTCGCCCCAACCGACGAAGCCGGCTCCGTCGCGGACCCAGGCGTGGCCGCCCGAGGTCGGCAGGAGGCCGAGCAGCTCCTCCTCGATGCCGTCGAGGGTGACGGTGCGCACGACCCGTCCATGCGTCGTGGTGCGCAACTCGGTCACGGGGCCAATTCTAGCGGGGATCGCCGGTAGTCGCCGCCGGTCTCGGAGGTCGACCCCGACGCCGGCGCGGCCGTGGCCCGGTGAAGGGCCACGATTCCCCCGGAGAGGTTGCGCCAGGCAGGCTTCGTCCAGCCGACGGCCGCGATCCGGGCGGCGAGCTCGGGCTGGGTGGGCCAGGCGCGGATCGACTCGGCGAGGTAGACGTAGGCCTCCGGCGCGCTGGACACCGTGCGGGCGACCGGCGGCAGCGCGCGCATCAGGTACTCGACGTAGACGGTGCGGAACGGCGTCCAGGTCGGATGGCTGAACTCGCACACGACCAGCCGCCCGCCCGGCTTGGTCACCCGGTGCATCTCGGCCAGCGCTGCCTCCACGTCGACCACGTTGCGCAGGCCGAACGAGATCGTGACCGCATCGAAGGAGTCGTCGGCGAAGGGCAATGTCGTGGCGTCCCCGGCGACGAACGGCAGCTGCGGGAACCGCCGGCGTCCCTCGGTGAGCATGCCCAGCGAGAAGTCGCTGGAGACCACGGCGGCCCCGGCCTTCGCGAACGGCAGTGAGCTCGTCCCGGTTCCCGCAGCCAGGTCGAGCACCCGCTGGCCCGGCTTGGCTGCCACGGCGCGCACGACCTCACGCCGCCAGTAGCGATCCTGTCCGAGCGAGAGGACGTCATTGGTCACGTCGTACTTGGCCGCGACGTGGTCGAACATCGACTGCACGTCCTTGGGGTCCTTGTCGAGGCTGGCGCGGGTCACCGGGCAATCATCCCCGGTGGGCCCGGATCAGCCCAACTCGCCCGGGCCGACCAGCCCTGGGTGCGACGCCCGGACAGCCAGCAGCCCGGCTGGGTGGACCCAACCGGGCTGCGGCGCGAGCGAGGGGTACCGGGCGGCACCCCGATCCATCAGGCGGCGGTCCTGGCCTCGACGAGTGCTCCCAGCTTCTTGAGCTGGAAGGCACGGATGAAGTCGCCGATCCCGTGCATGATCGCCCAGAACCCGGCGAAGATCAGCAACGTGATGCCCTTGGCCAGCAGGCCCTGGCTGCCGACCCAGATGCCCATCCCGAGCATGATGAACGCGGAGACCAGCGTCAGCCACCACAGGGGGTTGGAGCCCTTGGAGGCGAACGCCTCGACGAACCAGAAGATGGCGATCAGGACGAACAGGAGGCCAAGGGACGAGGCCAGGGCCGCCGTCGTCCCGATCGGGTTGGCCACGGCCCAGATCCCGCCGAGGAGGAAGAACACGCCGAACAGGATCCACACCCACTTCCATCCGGATGCGGCCGAGGCGACCATGAACTGCTCGATGCCGGTGAAGATGAGCATGAAGCCCACGAGGTACCCGACAGTGGCCAGGGACTGGGCGTCCATCTGCAGGACGATCCCGCCGATGATCAGCCAGAGGGCGCCCGTGATGAGCAGCAGCCACCACCACTTGGCGACTCCGGCGACGGCCTGGCGGGCAGAGGGGTCGATCGAGTTGGGATCTGGCATGGACATGTGGACCTCCTTGTGGTCAGCCATTGACTACCACGATCGGCCCCGGCAGTGGGGGAGGCGCACGGATCAGGCCAGGGCGTACAGGCCGCGGTCGCGGAAGATCGCCAGCGCCTGGTCCACGGACTCCCTGGTCGGTGTTGGCGTGCCCAGCAGGGGATAGGCGCGCCCGAGGGCGGCGTACTTGTCGACCCCGAGCCGGTGGTAGGGCAGGACCTCGACCCGATCGACGATGCTGCCGAGGTCCGCGGCCAGGTCGGCCACCTCGGCGATCTCATCCGGCCCATCGGTGAGGCCCGGCACGAGGACGAACCGGATCCAGACCTTGACCTGGTGGTCCACCAGCCGCGCGCTGAAGGCGAGGACATCGCTGAGGCTGCCGCCGCCGCTGACCCTCTCGTAGAGCGCGGCGTTGCCCGCCTTGATGTCCAGCAGGACCAGGTCGGTGTTCGCCAGCAGCCGCTCGCTGGCCCGGTGCCCGCCGTTGGCGGAGGTGTCCAGCGCGGTGTGCAGGCCATAGGCGTCCTTGACCCCGACGAAGAGGTCCTCGACGAACGCCGGTTGCAGGAGGGGCTCGCCGCCGGTGACGGTCAGGCCCCCGCCGTGCGAGATGAAGGCCCGGTAGCGACCTGCCTCCTCGATGACGTGGTGCGCCGACGTGCGCTCCCCGAGGCGCATCGTCTGGGTGTCGGGGTTGTGGCAGTACAGGCAGCGCAGCGGGCATCCCGACAGGAACACCGTGTAGCGCAGGCCCGGCCCGTTGACGCCGGAGGTCGTCTCCGCGGAGTGCACGAAGCCGATCCGCGATCCGTCGGCGACATCGCCCGGCGCGCGGCCGGGGGCGCCCACCTCATCGCTCACGACTGCCTCCAGCTCGTCCGGCGCTCCGGGAAAGCCATCATCCCCCAGCGGGCACGTGATCGACTACACGCTCATGTGGAACGTGCGGTCGATGACGTCCTGCTGCTGCTCACGGGTCAGCCGCACGAAGTTCACCGCGTAGCCCGAGACGCGGATGGTCAGCTGCGGGTACTTCATGGGGTTCTCCATGGCGTCGAGCAGCATCTCGCGGTTGAGCACGTTGACGTTCATGTGGAAGCCCCGGCTGTCGACGTAGCCGTCGAGGACGCCGATCAGGTTGTCCACGCGCTCCTGCTCGGTCTTGCCCAGGCCCGAGGGGATCACCGAGGCGGTCATCGAGATGCCGTCCTGGGCGTCACCGTACGGCAGGTGCGCGACCGACAGGGCGGCCGGGATCAGGCCCTTGTGATCGCGACCGTGCATCGGGTTGGCGCCCGGGGCGAACGGCTCGCCGCGCTTGCGTCCGTCGGGCGTCGACCCGGTGTTCGCGCCGTAGACGACGTTCGACGTGATGGTCAGCACCGACTGGGTGTGGCGGGCGTCGCGGTAGGCCGGGTACGAGCGGACCTTGTCCATGAAGACGGTCACGATCTGGGCGGCGATGTCGTCGACGCGGGGGTCGTTGTTCCCGAAGGCCGGGTACTCACCGTCGAGCTCGAACTCCGTGATGAGGCCCGTCTCGTCGCGCACGGGGTGCACGCCTGCGTACTTGATCGCCGACAGCGAGTCGGCCACGATCGACAGCCCCGCGATCCCACACGCCAGCGTGCGCTCCGGGTCGTAGTCGTGCAGCGCCATCTCGAGGCGCTCGTAGGCGTACTTGTCGTGCATGAAGTGGATGATGTTCAGCGCGTTGACGTAGACGTCGGCCAGCCACGTCATGGCCGCGTCGAAGCGCTCCCAGACGTCCTCGAACTCCAGGGTGTCGGCAGCGACCGGATCTCCGAGCTCGATGACCTTCTTGCCCGTGATCTCGTCACGGCCGCCGTTGATCGCGTAGAGCAGCGTCTTGGCCAGGTTGACCCGGGCGCCGAAGAACTGCATCCGCTTGCCGACCGGCATGCTCGACACGCAGCAGGCGATCGCGCAGTCGTCGCCGCCCTCGTTGAACTCGCGCAGCAGGTCGTCGGACTCGTACTGGATCGCCGAGGTGTCGATGGAGACCTTCGCGCAGAACTCCTTGAACCCCGTGGGCAGGGCCGCAGACCACAGGACCGTCAGGTTCGGCTCGGGGGCCGGGCCCAGGTTGTACAGGGTCTGCAGGAACCGGAACGAGGAGCGGGTCACCAGTGGCCGGCCGTCGTAGCCCATGCCGCCGATGGACTCGGTGACCCACGTCGGGTCGCCGGAGAACAGGGCGTCGTACTCCGGCGTGCGCAGGAAACGCACCATCCGCAGCTTGATCACGAAGTCGTCGACGAGCTCCTGGGCGCCCTGCTCGGTGAGCGTGCCGGCGTCGATGTCGCGCTGCAGGAAGACGTCGAGGAAGGTGGACACCCGGCCCAGGCTCATGGCCGCGCCGTTCTGCTCCTTGATCGAGCCCAGGTAGGCCATGTACAGCCACTGGATCGCCTCCTGGGCGGTGACCGCCGGGCGGCGCAGGTCCAGGCCGTGCATGTCGCCGAGCTCGACCAGCTCAGCCAGGGCACGGATCTGCTCGTTGAGCTCCTCGCGGTCGCGGATGATCGCGTCGCTGCTCAGCCGGTTGTCCAGCGTGGCCAGCTCGGCCCTCTTCGCGACGACCAGCCTGTCGACGCCGTACAGCGCGACGCGGCGGTAGTCGCCGATGATCCGGCCCCGGCCGTAGGCGTCGGGAAGGCCGGTGATGATGTGGCTGGAGCGGGCGGCGCGGATCGCCGGGGTGTAGGCATCGAAGACGCCCTCGTTGTGGGTCTTGCGGTACTTGGTGAAGATCTCGCCGACCCGGGGGTCGGGCTCGTAGCCGTAGGCCTTCAGGCCGTTCTCGACCATCCGGTAGCCGCCGTTGGGCATGATCGCGCGCTTGAGGGGCTCGTCGGTCTGCAGGCCGATGATCAGCTCGGGGATGTCCGGGGTGATCCGCCCGGGGGCGTGCGAGGTGATCGTGCTCGGCGTGTGCTGGTCGACGTCCAGGATCCCGCGCTCGCGCTCGACGAGCATGAGGTCGGCGACGAACCGCCACAGCGACTCGGTGCGCTCGGTCGGACCGGCCAGGAAGGAGGCGTCGCCGGTGTAGGGCGTGTAGTTGCCGCGGATGAACGCAGCGACGTCCACGGACTCGCGCCACGCGCCGTCATCGAAGCCCGCCCACGGGTCGGAGCTGGTGGTCGGTCGGTCTGCGGCAATGGTCATGTGCGGTTCTCCTCCAGGTGCGGTGCCCCATTGTCCCCCGGGGCATCCCCCGTTACCTTCCCGAGGAGGTCCGCCGCAATCGGGACCTTGGTCCCGGGCGACGTCACCTTGTCCGTTTCTCGGAGCGCGGATGCTCGGAGAAGCGGACGAGATCACGGTCGGTCCGCGCGATAGCGGACCGGCGGAGGGGCGGACTGACTGACCGAATCGGTGCCCTTTGGCCGGCGGACTGACTGACCGAACGGCTGCCGTTGCCCGGCCGCTCTCGCGGCGTCGGCGGGCCTGCACGGCCGGGTCTAGAATCTGGGTCGAATCCCCCACGTCCACGAGGTGCCCGATGCCCGACCACGCCCACGATGCCGAGGTCATCGTCGTCGGCGCCGGACCGGCCGGATCGGCGACAGCGCATCGACTGGCCACCGCCGGGCGCGACGTGCTGCTCCTGGAGAAGGCGGCCTTCCCCCGGGACAAGGTGTGCGGCGACGGCCTGACCCCGCGTGCGGTGCGGTCCCTGATCGACATGGGCGTGGACATCTCCCCGGAGAAGGGATGGGCCCGCAACAACGGCCTGCGGATCATCGCCAACGGCCGCACCTACGAGCTGCCCTGGCCCGAGCTCGAGCGCTTCCCGAACTACGGGCTCGTCCGCTCGCGCATGGAGCTCGACGAGATCCTGGCCCGGCATGCGGCCGCCGCCGGCGCGCGCCTCGTCGAGCGCACCAAGGTGCTGGAGCCGACCCGCGACGAGCGCACCGGTCGCGTCACCGGCGTCGTCGCCCAGCCGCTGGACGACCGTGGCCGGGCCGCCGGTCCCCGGGTCACCTACCGGGCGCCGGTCGTGGTGGCCGCCGACGGCGTCAGCTCCCGGATGAGCGTGGCCATGGGGATCGCCCGGCGCGACGACCGCCCGATGGGGGTGGCGGTGCGCGCGTACGCCCCGAGCCCCCGCGCCGCCGAGCCGTGGATGGAGTCGCACCTCGAGCTGCGGTCCAACGGTGCGCTGCTGCCCGGCTACGGCTGGGTGTTCGGGCTGGCCGACGGCACCATCAACATCGGTCTGGGCATCCTGAACACCTCCGAGGCGTTCCAGAACGTCGACTACCGCGACCACCTGCGTCGCTGGATGCGCGAGACCCCGGAGCACTGGGAGCTGCGCGACCATGCCGACACCGTGAAGATCGGCGGGATGGCGCTGCCCATGGGCTTCAACCGCCAGCCGCACTACGCCAAGGGGATGCTCCTGGTCGGCGACTCCGGCGGCATGGTCAACCCGTTCAACGGCGAGGGCATCGACTACGCGCTGGAGGCCGGGGCGCTGGCTGGGGCGCGCATCGATGCCGCACTCGCCGAGCCCCGGGCCGAGGGCCGCGAGACCCAGCTGTACGGCTACGCCGAGGACCTCAAGGCGCACTACGGGGGGTACTACACGCTGGGGCGCTGGTTCGTCCGGGCCATCGGCAACCCGAGTGTGATGAAGATCGCAACCACCTACGGGATGCCCGTCCCGGTGCTGCGCGAACTGGCCCTGAAACTGATGGCCAACCTCACGGACACGGCCGATCCGGACCCCATGGACCGGCTGATCAACGTGCTGTCGCGGGTGACACCGGCAGCATGAACCGACCACGAGCGCGTCGGCACCCACTCGGGTGCCTAGGATGTGACCGCCCCAGCCGTGCCGGCGCGGGCAGTTCGATGGGAGGACGGGTGCCACTGCCGTGAACGTCTACATGCCGATCCTCATCCTCGGACTCCTGGCCTTCGGCTTCGCGCTGTTCTCAGTCGCGGTCGCCGGGATCACCGGGCCCAAGCGCTACAACCGCGCGCGCCTCGACGCCTACGAGTGCGGCATCCAGCCGACCCCGATGCGCATCGGCGGCGGCCGGTTCCCGGTCAAGTACTACCTGACCGCGATGCTGTTCATCGTCTTCGACATCGAGATCGTCTTCCTCTACCCGTGGGCGGTCACCTTCGACTCGCTCGGGATCTTCGGGCTGGTGGAGATGCTGTTGTTCATCGCGACCCTGCTGGTCGCCTACGTCTACGTGTGGCGGCGCGACGGACTGGAGTGGGACTGACATGGGACTCGAGGAACAACTCCCGTCGGGAGTCCTGCTGACCAGCGTCGAGCTGCTGGCGGGATACGCGCGCAAGAGCTCGATGTGGCCGGCGACCTTCGGCCTGGCCTGCTGCGCCATCGAGATGATGGCCACCGGCACCGGTCGCTACGACCTGGCCCGGTTCGGCATGGAGGTCTTCCGCGGCTCGCCGCGCCAGGCCGACCTGATGATCGTGGCCGGGCGCGTGAGCAACAAGATGGCCCCGGTCCTGCGCCAGGTCTACGACCAGATGCCCGGCCCGAAGTGGGTCATCGCGATGGGCGTGTGCGCGTCCAGCGGCGGCATGTTCAACAACTACGCGATCGTCCAGGGCGTGGACCACATCGTTCCCGTCGACATCTACCTGCCCGGCTGCCCGCCGCGCCCGGAGATGCTCATGGACGCGATCCTCACCCTGCACGAGCAGGTCATGGACTCCAAGCTCGGCTCGAACCGCGCCCGCCAGATCACCGAGCTCGAGGCCGCGGCCCTCACCGCGCCGCCGACCATCGAGATGCGGGGGCTGCTGCGATGAGCGAGAGCAACCAGGTGGTCCCGGTCGGGGCCGTCGACCTGGGGCTGACCCGGTCACCGACACCGTCGGCGTCCGGCAGGGCGCCTTCGGGGCGTCCGGGTCGGGGGACACCAGCGGCTTCGGTGGGCTCATCGCGCCCGATCGAGATGCCCGGTGCGAGCGAGAAGCCCTACGGCGGCTACTTCGACGCCGTGACCGAGGAGCTCGAGCTGGCGCTGGCCGATGCCGGCATCCCGGCCGAGTCGGCGATCGAGAAGGTCGTCGTCGACCGCGGCGAGCTCACCCTCTACGTGCGCCGCGAGCACCTGCTGGCCGTCGCCGCCGAGCTGCGCGACGAGCCGGGCCTGCGCTTCGAGGTCTGCCACTCGGTGTCCGGCGTGCACTACCCCGCCGACACCGGCCGCGAGCTGCACTCGGTGATCCACCTGCTGTCGATGACCCACAGGCGGCGCATCCGCGTGGAGGTCACCTGCCCGGAGTCCGACCAGCACATCCCGTCGGTCACCGGCGTCTGGGCGTCGGCGGACTGGCACGAGCGCGAGACGTGGGACATGTTCGGGATCGTCTTCGACGGCCACCCCGCGATGACCCGCATCCTGATGCCCGACGACTGGCCGGGCCATCCGCAGCGCAAGGACTACCCGCTCGGCGGGATCCCCGTGGAGTACAAGGGCGCCACGATCCCCGCGCCCGACCAGCGGAGGTCGTACAACTGATGAGCACCACGTATGAGTCCGGCGAGGTGTTCGAGCCGGCCGCCGACGCCGGCCCCGACGAAGCTCCCGGCTACGACACGACCGAGGGCCGGGTCTTCACCGTCTCCGGCGGCGACTGGGACAGCATCACCCTCGACCCGAGCGTGGCCAACGAGCGCATCGTGGTCAACATGGGCCCGCAGCACCCGTCCACCCACGGCGTCCTGCGCCTGATCCTCGAGCTCGAGGGCGAGAGCGTGCAGGAGGCCCGCTGCGGCATCGGCTACCTGCACACCGGCATCGAGAAGAACCTCGAGTACCGCAGCTGGACCCAGGGCACGACGTTCGTCACCCGCATGGACTACCTGTCCAGCTTCTTCAACGAGACCGCCTACAGCATGGCCGTCGAGAAGCTGCTCGGGATCACCGACGACATCCCGGACCGGGCCACGGTCATCCGCGTCATCCTGATGGAGCTCAACCGGGTCGGCTCGCACCTGGTCTGCCTGGGCACCGGGGCACTCGAGCTCGGGGCGCTGACCGCGACGATGTTCGGCTTCCGCGAGCGCGAGCTGGTCCTGGACCTGTTCGAGCTGATCACCGGCCTGCGGATGAACCACGCCTTCATCCGGCCCGGGCGGCATCGCCCAGGACCTGCCGGCCACCGACGACAAGGGCCAGGACATCAAGATCCGCATCCAGTAGACGATCGACCTGCTGCGCCACCGGTTCAAGGACACCGCCAACCTGCTGGTCGACAACACCATCTGGATGGGCCGCACCTCGGGCATCGGCTACCTGGACCTCACCGGCTGCATCGCCCTGGGCGTCACCGGTCCGATCCTGCGCGCCACCGGCTACCCGTGGGACGCGCGCAAGGACATGCCGTACTGCGGCTACGAGCGCTACGAGTTCGAGGTCCCCACCCAGAACACCTCCGACGCGTACGGCCGCTTCCTGATCCGCCTCGAGGAGATGCAGCAGAGCCTGAACATCGTCGAGCAGGCGCTGGAGTACCTGCAGCCCGGGCCCGGTGATGGTCGACGACCCGAAGATCGCCTGGCCGGCGCAGCTGGCCATCGGCACCGACGGCATGGGCAACTCCCTGGAGCACATCCGCCAGATCATGGGCACCTCGATGGAGGCCCTGATCCACCACTTCAAGCTGGTCACCGAGGGCTACAGCGTGCCGGTGGGCCAGGCCTACCAGGTGGTCGAGGCCCCGCGCGGCGAGCTCGGCGTGCATGTGGTGTCGCACGGCGGGACCAAGCCCTACCGCGTGCACTTCCGCGATCCGAGCTTCAACAACCTGCAGTCGGTGGCCGCCATGTGCGAGGGCGGCCAGGTGGCCGACGTCATCGCGGCCGTGGTCGCCAGCATCGACCCCGTGATGGGAGGCGTGGACCGCTGATGTCCATCTCCGAGACGACCATGACCGAGCTCGCCGAGCTCGCTGGTCGCTACCCCGAGGCGCGTTCGGCGCTGCTGCCGATGCTGCACCTCGTGCAGTCCGAGGAGGGCTACGTGAGCCCTGAGGGGATCGCCGCCTGTGCGCAGACCCTCTCGCTGAGCACCGCCGAGGTCGCCGCCGTCGCGACCTTCTACACGATGTACAAGCGCCGCCCCGCCGGCCAGCACCACATCGGGGTGTGCACCAACACCATGTGCGCCCTGCTCGGTGGTGACGCGCTCTGGGACGCGGTCAGCGCCCACGCCGGCGCGGGCCACGACGAGGTCAGCGAGAACGGCACCTTCGACCTCGAGCGCATCGAGTGCCAGGCCGCCTGCACGCACGCCCCCGTGATGACGGTGGACTGGGAGTTCTTCGACCGGATGACCCCCGACGATGCGATCGCCGTGCTCGACGCCCTCGAGGCCGGCGAGGAGGTCCGCTCGACCCGGGGCCCGGTGGTCCGCGGGTTCAAGGCCGCCTCGCGCACGATCTCCGGCATCGACGACGACGGGCTGACCGCAGAGGGCGGTTCGGCCGACGCGCTCATGGTGACCACCACGACCGCCGCCGCCGAACGCGGCATCCCGGCAGCGGACGGGGGGCGCTGAGATGACGCTGACCCCGGTCCTGACCGCCCACTGGGACGAGGCGGACTCCTACACGATCGAGGCGTACCGGCGCCATGGCGGCTACGAGCAGGTGGCCCAGGGCTTCGAGATGGGCCCGGACGCACTGATCCAGCTGGTCAAGGACTCCGGGCTGCGTGGTCGCGGCGGTGCGGGCTTCCCCACCGGCATGAAGTGGGGCTTCGTCCCCCAGGGTGACGGCAAGCCGCACTACCTGGTCGTGAACGCCGACGAGTCCGAGCCGGGTGCCTGCAAGGACATCCCCCTGATGCTGGCCAACCCGCACGCGCTGGTCGAGGGCTGCATCCTCACCTCGTACGCGATCCGCGCCAACTACGCCTTCATCTACGTCCGCGGCGAGGTGCCGCACGTGCACCGCCGGCTTCGTGCGGCCGTGCGCGAGGCCTACGCCGCGGGATTCCTCGGCAAGGACATCCAGGGCACCGGGTTCGACCTCGAGCTGATCGTGCACTCCGGGGCGGGTGCCTACATCTGCGGCGAGGAGACGGCACTGCTCGACTCGCTGGAGGGCCGTCGCGGCCAGCCCCGGCTCAAGCCGCCGTTCCCCGCTGTGGCCGGCCTCTACGCCTCCCCCACGGTGGTCAACAACGTCGAGACCATCGCCAACGTCCCCTACATCGTGCGCAACGGTGCGGACTGGCTGCGCCAGTGGGGCACGGAGAAGTCCCCGGGCTTCAAGCTCATGAGCGTCTCGGGCCACGTGAAGCGCCCGGGGGTCTACGAGGTCGCGCTGGGCACCACGATGCGCCAGCTGCTGGAGTACGCCGGCGGTATGCGCAACGGCGGCGACCCGAAGTTCTGGCTTCCCGGTGGCTCGAGCGTGCCGATGCTCACCGCCGAGCACCTCGACCTCCCCCTGACCTACGAGGACATGGCTGCGGCCGGCACGATGCTGGGCACCGCGACGCCCATGGTCTTCGACGAGACCGTGTCCGTGGTCAAGGCCGTGACCCGCTGGCTGGAGTTCTACTCCCACGAGTCCTGCGGCAAGTGCACACCGTGTCGTGAGGGCACCGGCTGGATCGCCGGGACCCTGGAGAAGTTCGAGGCCGGGCACGGCAGCGAGCACGAGCTCGGGATGCTCGAGGAGATCTGCGGGCAGATCCTCGGACGCTCGTTCTGCGCCCTCGGCGATGCCGCGGCCACGCCGTTCCCTGCTGCCCTCAAGCACTTCCCGGACGAGTTCCTGGCCGGGACGCACACTGCCGCCGACGTGGCCTTCAACCCGGCCGCCGCCACCGTCCTGCCCGCGGGAGCCACGCGATGACCGCCACCAGCCAGCCCACCACCGCGACGGGCACGATGGCCACTCCCGCCGCGGACCCCGACGCGCCCGCCCCAGCAGCCCTGCCGCCCGCCGACCACGTGACCGTAGCCATCGACGGCATCGACGTCGTCGTGCCCACGGGCACGCTGATCATCCGCGCCGCGGAGCAGGTCGGCATCGAGATCCCCCGGTTCTGCGACCACCCGCTCCTCGAGCCGGTTGCCGCCTGTCGAGCCTGCCTCATCGAGATCGAGGGCCAGCCCAAGCCGCAGCCGGCGTGTGCGATCCCCGTCGCCGACGGCATGAAGGTGCGCACCTCGGGAACGTCCGACATGGCCGCCACCGCCCAGCGCGGGGTCATGGAGTTCCTGCTGATCAACCACCCGCTGGACTGCCCGGTCTGCGACAAGGGCGGCGAGTGCCCGCTGCAGAACCAGGCCATGACCCACGGCCGCGGCGAGTCGCGGTTCACGGGCACCAAGCGCACGTTCCCCAAGCCTGTGGCGCTGAGCACGCAGATCCTCATCGACCGTGAGCGCTGCGTCTCGTGCGCCCGGTGCACGCGGTTCGCCGACCAGGTCGCCGGTGACCCGTTCATCTCGCTGCAGCAGCGCGGCGGACGGCAGATCGTCGGCACCGCCGAGGACACCCCGTTCAACTCGTACTTCTCGGGCAACACCGTGCAGATCTGCCCGGTCGGGGCCCTGACCAGCTCGGCCTACCGCTTCCGCTCCCGCCCGTTCGACCTGGTCTCGACCCCCACGGTGTGCGAGCACTGCGCGAGCGGGTGCTCGCTGCGCACCGATGTGCGGCGCTCGACGGTCCTGCGCCGGCTGGCGTGGGAGGACCCCGCGGTCAACGCGGACTGGAACTGCGACAAGGGCCGGTTCGCCTTCCCGTACCTGTCGGCCGACCGCCTCGACGCCCCGCTCGTGCGCGACGGCGACGCCCTGGTCGAGTCCTCATGGCCCGAGGCCGTCCGTCGTGCGGCCGCCGCGCTGACCGAGTCGGGAGCGCGCACCGCCGTCCTGCTGGGCGGCAAGCTGACCCTCGAGGACAGCTACGCCTACGCCAAGTTCGCTCGCGCGGTGCTGGGCACCGACAGCATCGACTTCCGGATCCGCCGCTCCAGTGCGGCAGAGGCCGAGTTCCTGCGCGCGGTCGTCTCCGGCTCAGGAGTCGGCGTCACCTACGCCGACCTCGACGCCGCCCCCACTGTGCTCCTCGTCGGGCTGGAGCCCGAGGAGGAGTCGCCGATCATCTTCCTGCGCCTGCGCGCGGCCACCCGCCGCGGTGGTCTGAAGGTCCTGACGGTGGCCCCGTTCGCCTCGCCGGGCTCGGCCAAGCTGGCCGCCCACGTGCTGGCAGCGGCTCCCGGCCAGGAGGCGGCAGTGCTGCGGGCGCTCGCCTCCGGCGACGGCGATGCTGCTGCCCAGGTCGCTGCAGAGGGATCGATCATCCTGGTCGGCGAGCGCGCTGCCCAGGCGCCGGGAGCCCTGTCTGCCGTCGTCGCCCTGGCCGAGGCCACGGGTGCGCGCCTGGCCTGGGTGCCCCGCCGCGCCGGCGAGCGCGGTGCGCTCGAGGCCGGTGCCCTGGCCGGACTGCTCCCCTGGGGTCGACCACTCAGTGACCCCGACGCCCGCGCCCAGGCCGCCCAGGCGTGGGACATCGACGCAGACGCCCTGCCGGCCGAGACGGGCCTGGACCTGGCCGGGGTGGTGGAGGCGCTGACGGCCGATCACGCCGACGCTCAGGCTGCCACGGCTGCTTCTGAGCCGACCGACCCTGAACCGACCGACCCGGCCGAGGCCCCCGCCGACGTGCCCGAGCGCCGGATCGGCGCAGTCATCCTTGCCGGCGTCGAGGCTGCCGACACCCCGGATCCGCAGGCATTCCTCGAGGCCCTGGCCTCAGCGCCGTTCGTCCTCGCGCTCGAGACCCGGTCCACGGAGGTCACGGCGGTCGCCGACGTGGTCCTGCCGGTCGCGGTCATCACCGAGAAGTCCGGCACCCTGCTCGACTGGGAGGGCCGCGCCCGCCCGTTCGGCCAGGTCATGCGTGACTCGACGGCCATCACCGATGCGCGCGCCCTGTCGTTGGTCGCCCGCGCGATGGGTCGCCCGCTCGGCTCGATCGAGGTGGCCGACCTGCGCGCCGAGCTCGCCGGGATGGGCCGCTGGCAGGGCCCCCGCCCCGAGGCGCTGTCCGCCGATCAGCCCGCGACCGAGGCCCCCACCGATGCTCCGGGAGCGGGTCAGGTCGTCCTGGCCACCTGGCGGCACCTGCTCGACGAGGGCATCCTCCAGCGGGGGGAGCAGGCCCTTGCCGGTACCGCTCGCCCGGCCCTGGCCCGGGTCTCGGCCGCCACGGCCGCCGCCCACGGCCTCGTCGACGGCGACCCTGTCACGGTGACCTCCGCAAGCGGCTCGCTCACCCTGCCCCTGGCCGTCACGGAGATGGTTGACGGCGTGGTCTGGGTCCCCGGCAACTCGATCGGCAGTACCGTCAACGCGACCCTGCGGGTCGGGTCCGGGGCGGTCGTGGCCCTGCGCCCAGGAGGTGCCCAGTGATCGTGTCATCCGTGGTGGCGTCAACCGAGTTCGCGCCGTTCGGCCAGGACCCGTGGTGGCTCGTCCTGCTCAAGGTGCTCGCGCTCTTCCTCGGCGTGGTCATCCTCGTGCTGCTCACCATCTGGGCCGAGCGTCGCGTCGTGGCCCGGATGAACATGCGCGTCGGGCCGAACCGGGTCGGACCGTTCGGCGTTCTCCAGGGCCTCATGGACGGCATCAAGCTGGCCCTCAAGGAAGACATCATGCCCACGGCCGCCGACAAGGCCGTGTTCTTCATCGCACCGATCATCTCCTGCGTGCCCGCGTTCCTGGCCCTGGCGGTCATCCCATGGGGACCCGAGGTCTCGATCTTCGGCGTGATCACCCCTCTGCAGCTGACCGACTTCCCGGTCGCGGTGCTCTACATCCTGGCCGTGGCCTCGATCGGCATCTACGGCATCGTGTTCGCCGGATGGTCCTCGGGCTCCACCTACCCGCTGCTGGGCTCCCTGCGCTCCTCGGCGCAGATGATCTCCTACGAGATCGCGATGGGCCTGGCCTTCGTCGCGGTGTTCCTCTACGCCGGGTCGATGTCGACCTCGCAGATCGTCGCCGCGCAGCAGCCGATCTGGTACGCGCTGATCCTGCTGCCCTCCTTCATCATCTACGTCACCGCCATGGTCGGCGAGACCAACCGTGCGCCGTTCGACCTCCCCGAGGCCGAGAGTGAGCTGGTTGCCGGCTTCCACACCGAGTACTCCTCGCTGAAGTTCGCGCTGTTCTTCCTCGCCGAGTACATCAACATGGTCACCGTCTCAGCGCTGGCCACCACCCTGTTCCTCGGCGGCTGGCAGGCGCCCTGGCCGATCTCGGCGATCAACGACGGCATGCTCAACCGGGGCTGGTGGGGCCTGCTGTGGTTCCTGATCAAGGTCTCGATGTTCCTGTTCCTGTTCATCTGGCTGCGCGGCACGCTCCCACGGTTCCGCTACGACCAGTTCATGAAGTTCGGCTGGAAGGTCCTGATCCCCGCCTCGCTGGCCTGGATCGTGCTCGTGTCGAGCTTCCGCGCCCTGCGCGACGAGCTGCCCAGCAACGCCATGACCGTCTCGGTGATCGTCATCGTCGACCCTCCTGGTGGTGTTCGTCGGCTCGTACCTGATCGAGAACCGCCGCGAGAAGGGCCGGGCCCAGATCGAGGCCGACGCCGAGGCCGAGGCCGAGGAGCTCGCCAACCAGCCGGGCCGACACCCCGTCCCCCCCATGCCGGGCGAGACGTTCGAGTTCACGCCGCGAGCGCGCCAGACCGTGCCCAGCGCGGTGGCCGCCGACGACATCTCCGGCGCCCTCCTCCACGATCAAGGCGACGCACAGGAGGCCCCCAGTGCCTGAGCTCCCCCAGCCCGTCAGGGGCTTCGGGACCACCTTCCTGACCATGTTCAAGAAGGTGAACACCGAGCAGTACCCCGAGGAGAAGGACAAGTACCCCCCGAAGCCGCGCTTCCACGGCCGCCACCAGCTCAATCGGCACCCCGACGGCCTGGAGAAGTGCATCGGCTGCGAGCTGTGCGCGTGGGCCTGCCCCGCGGACGCCATCTTCGTCGAGGGTGCGCCGAACACCGAGGAGGAGCGGTTCTCCCCCGGCGAGCGGTACGGGCGCGTCTACCAGATCAACTACCTGCGCTGCATCCTGTGCGGACTGTGCATCGAGGCATGCCCCACGCGCGCGCTGACCATGACCAATGAGTACGAGCTGGCTGACACCAGCCGGGCGTCCCTGATCTACGAGAAGGCCGACCTGCTGGGCCCGCTCATGCCCGGCATGGTCGCCCCTCCGCACTCGATGGTGGAGGGCACCGACGACGGCGACTACTACCGCGGTGAGGTGACCGGGGCATCGGACGCCCAGCGCGCGGAGGTCGCCGCTCGTGAGTCGGCCGCCGCCCCCGCCGAGGGCGACGCTGCCGGGACGGAGGAGAAGTGAGCACGTTGGCCTCCTTGGGCGCACTCGTGGCTGAAGGGCCGGTCGGGGTGACCCAGAACACCGGGGAGCAGGTCACCTTCTGGGTCTGCGCCACCCTGGCCGTCATCGGCGCAGGTGGCACGGTGCTGTCCCGCAAGGCCGTGCACAGCGCGCTGTTCATCGCGCTGACGATGATCAACCTCGCGATCCTCTACGTCGCCCAGGACGCCCCCTTCCTCGGGATGGTCCAGGTCATCGTCTACACCGGCGCGGTGATGATGCTGTTCGTCTTCGTGCTCATGGTGGTGGGCGTGGACGCCTCCGACAGCCTCGTCGAGACCCTCAAGGGCCAGCGGGTGTGGGCTGGCGTGGCGTTCGTGGGCTTCCTCGGGCTGCTGCTGGCCGGGATCACGGACTCCTTGTCCGGCACCACGGTGGTGGGCCTCACCGAGGCCAACGCCGAGCACGGCGGCAACGTCCAGGGCATCGGCGTGCTGCTCTTCACCCGGTACCTGCTTGCCTTCGAGGTCACCTCCGCGCTGCTGATCACCGCGGCCGTGGGCGCGATGGTGCTGACCCACCGCGAACGGGTCGAGCCGCGCAAGACCCAGGCCCAGCTGTCCACGGAGCGGTTCGCCCCCGACCGGCACCCGGTCAACAAGCCGAGCCCCGGTGTCTACGCCCGCAACAACGCCGTCGACATGCCCGCGCTGCTGCCGGACGGCTCGATCGCCGAGGACTCCGTGCCCGGCCCGCTGCGGCTCGACGGCGACATCCGCGACGCCGACCGGCTGGCCATCGCGGAGGCCGAGCACCTGCTCGCGCACGAGGCGGTCATCGTCGACTCCTCGGGCGGGGACCCGTTGGACGCCTCCCAGGAGGATCGGGCATGAACCCCACGAACTACCTCGTGCTGTCGGCCGTCCTGTTCTCCATCGGGGCCGCGGGGGTGCTGGTGCGCCGCAACGCGATCGTCGTGTTCATGTGCATCGAGCTCATGCTCAACGCCTCCAACCTCGCCTTCGTCACCTTCGCGAGGACCAACGGGACCCTCGACGGGCAGGTGGTGGCCTTCTTCGTGATGGTCGTGGCCGCCGCCGAGGTCGTCATCGGCCTGGCGATCATCGTGACGATCTTCCGTACCCGCAACTCGGCCTCGGTCGACGAGCCCAACCTGCTGAAGTTGTGAGGGGACGACTGTGAACAACACCCTTGCGGTCCTCACCTCCGGGGAGGCTTCCCCGGGCGAGGTCGTACAGGCCACCGGGACCTTCGCCCTGATCGCTGCGCTGATCGCGATCCCCGCCCTCGGTGCGGTGATCCTGCTCCTGGCGGGTCGACGCGCGAACAAGTGGGGCCACCTGCTGGGCACCGCGATGGTGCTGGCGGCCTTCGTCGTCGCCTGCGTGCTCTTCGCCGCCCTGCTGGCCCAGCCCGAGGACGCCCGCACGATCAACCAGTTCCTCTGGAACTGGATCGACGTGGGGACGTTCAAGGCGCCCTTCGCCCTGCAGCTGGACCCGCTGAGCATGTGCTTCGTCCTGCTGATCACCGGTGTCGGCTCCCTGATCCACATCTACTCGATCAGCTACATGGACCACGACCCGGAGCGGCGCAAGTTCTTCGCCTACCTGAACCTGTTCATCGCGGCGATGCTCCTGCTCGTCCTGGCGAACAACTACCTGCTGCTCTACGTCGGCTGGGAGGGCGTGGGCCTGGCCTCGTACCTGCTGATCGGCTTCTGGTTCTACAAGCCGTCGGCGGCCACCGCCTCCAAGAAGGCCTTCGTCGTCAACCGGGTCGGTGACTTCGGACTGAGCCTGGCGATCATGATGATGTTCGCAACCCTCGGCACGTTCACCTTCGAGGGGGTCAACGCGACCATCGGCCAGGCCGACTCGAACATGGTCACCTGGATCGGCCTGGCCCTGCTGCTCGCCGCCTGCGGCAAGTCCGCGCAGTTCCCGCTGCAGTCCTGGCTCCTGGACGCGATGGAGGGCCCGACCCCGGTCTCGGCCCTGATCCACGCGGCCACGATGGTCACCGCCGGCGTCTACCTGATCGTGCGCTCGGCGGAGATCTTCAACCTCAGTGAGACCGCGCGCCTGGCCGTCGTCATCGTGGGCACCATCACGCTGCTCATGGGTGCGATCATCGGGTCGGCCAAGGACGACATCAAGAAGGGCCTGGCCGGGTCCACGATGAGCCAGATCGGCTACATGTTCCTGGCCGCGGGGCTGGGACCCGTCGGCTACGTGTTCGCCATCTTCCACCTGCTCACCCACGGCATCTTCAAGGCGCTGCTGTTCCTCGGTGCCGGCTCCGTCATGCACGGCATGGACGACCAGGTGAACATGCGCCGCTACGGCGCGCTGCGCAAGTTCATGGTCCTGACCTGGGTGGTGTTCGGCATCGGCTACCTGGCGATCATCGGCGTCCCGCCGTTCGCCGGGTTCTTCAGCAAGGACGAGATCATCCACGCGGCGTGGGCCGAGCACCCGGTCTCCGGGCTCGCGGCGCTCATCGGCGCGGGGGTCACCGGTTTCTACATGACCCGCATGATGGCCATGACCTTCTATGGCAAGGCCCGCTGGGAGGACGGCGTGCACCCGCACGAATCATCGAAGTGGATGACCGTGCCGATGATCGTCCTGGCCATCGGCGCCGTCGTCGGCGGCTTCCTGATGCTCTACGTGGGCAACATCGAGGAGTGGCTGGCCCCCGTGGTCGGCTTCGAGGAGGTCGAGGGCGGGCTCCCGACGCCGGTCATGATCGCGCTGACGCTCACCGTGGTCGCGGTCGGCGTGGTCATCGGCTGGCGGCAGTACGCCACCCGAGACGTTCCCGAGGTCGCGCCGACGCAGGTATCGGCGATCACCATCGCAGCGCGCAACGACCTCTACGGGGACGCGGTCAACGAGGCCGTGTTCATGCGTCCCGGCCAGCACCTCACCCGCACGCTGGTCTGGACGGACAACAAGATCATCGATGGGGCGGTGAACGGCACCGCCGCCGGCATCGGCGGGCTCAGCGCGCGGATGCGCCGCTGGCAGACCGGCTACGTCCGGTCGTACGCCCTGACGATGTTGCTCGGCGTCGTGGTCGTCGGCGCCGTCCTGGCCCTGGGGGTTGCACTGTGAGCACCGACTACTACCTCGTCGCGCTCATGGCGCTGCCGATCCTCGGCGGGCTGCTGGTCGCCGTCCTGCCCAAGGGGAACCCAGGGCTGGCCAAGAGGGTCGCGCTGGTCATCTCGCTGCTCGTGCTCGCCCTCGGTGTTGCTGTCGGCGTGGCGTACAACGTGGGTGCTGCCGAGACCTTCCAGCTGCGCGGCGCCTGGGAGTGGATCCCGGCCTGGGGAGTGCAGTTCGCGCTCGGGGTGGACGGAATCGCCCTGGTCCTGATCCTGATGACTGTCATCCTGGTACCGGTCTGCATCGCCGCGGGCTGGGCGGACGCGGACGGGTCGACGGGATCGGTGCGCGGATACTTCGCGTGGATCCTGGTCCTCGAGGGCCTGGTCATCGGGGTCTTCGCGGCCACGGACGTCTTCCTGTTCTACGTGCTGTTCGAGGCGATGCTGATCCCGATGTACTTCCTCATCGGGCGCTACGGCGGGGCCCAGCGGCAGTACGCGGCAGTGAAGTTCTTCCTGTACTCGCTGCTCGGTGGCCTGCTCATGCTCGCCGCGCTGATCGGGCTCTACGTCCTGTCGGTCGACCAGTACGGTGCCGGCACCTTCGACTACGCCGCGCTCGTCGGGATGGACATCAGCCCGGACCTGCAGAAGTGGCTGTTCCTCGGGTTCTTCATCGCCTTCGCGATCAAGGCCCCGATGTGGCCGCTGCACACGTGGCTGCCCGACGCGGCGGCCGAGGCCCCGCCCAGCTCGTCGGTGCTCCTGGTGGGCGTCCTGGACAAGGTCGGCACCTTCGGGATGCTGCGCCTGTGCCTGCCGCTGTTCCCCGACGCCTCCAAGTACTTCGCCCCCGGGATCATCATCCTGGCGCTGGTCGGCATCATCTACGGGGCGCTCGTGGCCATCGGCCAGACCGACCTCAAGCGCCTGATCGCGTACACGTCGGTCAGCCACTTCGGCTTCATCGTGCTCGGGATCTTCGCGCTGACCACCCAGGGCCAGAGCGGGTCGACCCTCTACATGGTCAACCACGGCTTCTCGATCGCCGCGCTCTTCCTGCTCGTCGGGTTCATGGCCACGCGCCGCGGCTCGCGGCTCATGGCCGACTTCGGTGGCGTGCAGAAGGTCGCTCCCGTGCTGGCCGGGTTGTTCCTGGTCGCCGGCCTGTCCTCACTCGCGCTGCCGGGCCTGAGCTCGTTCGTGTCGGAGTTCCTGGTCCTGGCCGGCACGTACACCGTCTACCCGTGGGCGGCCATCATCGCCACGTCGGGCATCATCCTGGCCGCCCTGTACATCCTGATCATGTACCAGCGGACGATGACCGGTCCGGTGCGCGAGGGGGTCGGCGGGATGAAGGACCTGCGCGGTCGCGAGGTCCTGGCGATCGTCCCCGTGCTGGCGATCATCATCGCCCTCGGGTTCTTCCCGAACCCGGTCCTGGAGGTCATCAATCCATCCGTCGACCAGACGATGACGCTGGTCGGCAGCACCGATCCGGTGCCCGCCGTCGCCGAGTCGGGGAAGTGAGGCTGCGATGATCGCCACCGCCATCCCCATGGCCGAGACGCTGACGTTCCCGTCGTTCCAGTACCGGGCGATGGCCCCTGTCCTGCTGGTGCTCGTCGCGGCGGTCGTGTCGGTCCTCGTCGAGGGCCTCGCGCCCCGGGCCACGCGTCGCGCGATCCAGCTCGTCCTGGTCCTGGCCACCCTCGTGGCTGCCCTGGTCCTCACGATCGCCATGCCGGCGTCCGAGATGGGCGTGGTCGCAGCCGGCTCGTTGTCGGTCGATGGGCCGACGCTGTTCATGTGGGTCACCATCCTGGTGATCGGCCTGCTCGCAACCCTGCTCATGGCCGAGAAGAAGGTCGATCCCGCTGGCGATGCGTTCGCGCCAAGGGCGGCGTCGCTGGTGGGCTCCACCGAGGAGCAGGAGCTGACCAGGCGTGGCTGGGAGCAGACCGAGATCTGGCCCCTGTTCCTGTTCGCGCTGACGGGCATGCTGCTGTTCCCGGCCGCCAACGACCTGCTGATGCTGTTCGTGGCGCTGGAGGTCATGAGCCTGCCGCTGTACCTGATGGCAGGCATGGCCCGCCGCCGCCGGCTGCTGTCGCAGGAGGCCGCACTCAAGTACTTCCTGCTCGGCGCCTTCGCCTCAGCGTTCCTGCTCTACGGCTCCGCCATGCTCTTCGGCTACGCCGGGGCGCTGGACTTCGCCTCGATCTCCGATGCCTTCACCACGAGGCCCGGGGCGCAGGGGCTGCAGCTGATCGGGATCGCGATGGTCTCGGCCGGCCTGCTGTTCAAGGTCGCGGCCGTGCCCTTCCACATGTGGACGCCGGACGTCTACCAGGGCTCGCCCACGCCGGTCACCGCGTTCATGGCGGCGGCGGTGAAGGTCGCGGGCTTCGGGGCGCTCCTGCGGGTCATGTACGTCGCCCTCGGCGGCGCCTCGTGGGACTGGGAGCCGCTCATGTGGGTCGTGGCGAGCATCACGATGCTCGTCGGCGTGATCCTGGCCGTGACCAGCTCGGACATCAAGCGGATGCTGGCCTACTCCTCGGTGGGTCACGCGGGCTTCCTGCTGCTGGGCGTCATCGCCTTCTCCAACGACGGCCTGGCGGCGACGATGTTCTACCTGCTCGCCTACGGCCTGACGACCATCGGGTGCTTCGCGATCGTCATGCTGGTCCGCGGACCAGCGGGTGAGGCCGGCCACCTGTCCGCGTGGGCCGGACTGGGTCGCACGTCTCCGCTCGTCGCCGGCGTCTTCGCGTTCCTGCTGCTCGCCCTGGCAGGCATCCCGCTGACCAGCGGGTTCACCGCCAAGTTCGGGATATTCTCGGCGGCCATCGCCAGCGGGGCGGTCTGGCCGGTGATCTTCGCGGTCATCGCCTCGGCGATCTCGGCGTTCTTCTACCTCAAGGTCATCGTGCTGATGTACTTCGCCAAGCCCGCGATCGAGGGCGGTGCCGCCGTGTCAGTGCCCAGCCTGTTCACGCAGTCCGCGATCGCCATCGCGGTGCTCGGCACAGTCCTGCTGGGCGTCTTCCCCCAGGCGATCCTGAACGTCGTCAACGAGTCGGCGATCTTCATCCGCTGAGTGCGGCCCCCTCGCGCAGAGGGTCTGCTCGTGGTGGCGGCGTGCGGAACCGGGGAGCCGTGAGCGCGAGACGGCCAACGTTCGGTACCTTTCCCCCCATGACCTTCACCCCGCGCACCCACAAGTACGTCCTCTCCGAGGATGAGATGCCCACGACCTGGTACAACCTCGTCGCCGACCTGCCGGAGCCCCCGCCCCCGCCGCTGCATCCGGGCACGCACGAGCCGATCGGCCCGGAGGCGCTCGAGCCGCTCTTCCCGATGGACCTGATCCTGCAGGAGGTCGCCACGGAGCGGTACATCGAGATCCCGGGCGAGGTTCTGGACGTCTACCGCCAGTGGCGGCCCGCGCCGCTGCACCGGGCGTACAAGCTCGAGGAGTCGCTCGGCACGACGGCGCGCATCTACTACAAGTACGAGGGCGTCAGCCCGGCCGGATCGCACAAGGTCAACACCTCCGTGCCGCAGGCGTTCTACAACGCGAAGGCCGGCGTCCGCAAGCTCACGACCGAGACCGGCGCGGGGCAGTGGGGCACGGCCCTGAGCTTCGCCACAGCCCTGTTCGGCCTGGAGTGCGAGGTGTGGCAGGTTGGCGCCTCGTTCGACCAGAAGCCCTACCGCAGGATGATGATCGAGGCGTTCGGCGCCACGGTGCACCGCTCGCCGTCCAACCTGACGGAGGCCGGCAAGCACTACCTGGAGGCCGACCCGAACCACCCCGGCTCGCTGGGCATCGCGATCTCCGAGGCCGTCGAGGCTGCCGTCTCCGACCCGAGCGTGAAGTACTCGCTGGGATCGGTGCTCAACCACGTCATCCTCCACCAGACGATCATCGGAGAGGAGGCCCTGCTCCAGATGGCGAAGGCCGGGGACACCCCGGACGTGATCATCGGGTGCACCGGTGGTGGATCGAACTTCGCCGGCCTCACGTTCCCGTTCATCCGGGAGAAGCTGGCCGGGACGATGAGCCCGGTCATCCGCGCCGTCGAACCGGCGTCGTGCCCGTCGCTGACTCGCGGCGTGTACGCCTACGACTTCGGCGACGCCTCCGGGATGACCCCGCTGATGAAGATGCACACGCTGGGCCACAACTTCATCCCCGACCCCATCCACGCGGGCGGCCTGCGCTACCACGGGATGTCGCCGCTGCTGTCCCATGCCTACGAGCTCGGCCTGATGGAGGCCGAGTCCGTCCCGCAGATCGAGTGCTTCGACGCCGCCGTGCGCTTCGCGCGCACTGAGGGGATCGTGGCCGCGCCCGAATCCAGCCACGCGATCGCCGCGGCGGTCCGCGAGGCGAACCGGGCCACGGAGGCCGGCGACGACCGGGTGATCCTCATCGCACTGTCGGGGCATGGGCACTTCGACCTCGCCGCCTACGACGCCTACCTCAACGGCCGGATGGTCGACCTGGAGACCCCGGACGTCAGCTTCGAGTCCTCGCTGGCTGAGCTGCCGACGATCTGAGGCCCGCACCGGCCTGCCGCCGCCCACCACTGCCGGAATCAATTCGGGACGGTCTTGTCGCTCTTGAGGCAACTGAATCCCGAATTCCTGCAGAAGCCGGCGGGCGCCGGCACGCCGTTGGGTGTCGGGGGCGATTCGGCGCAAACGGGGGGCGTGGGCCAGACTTGTCCCGTGCCCTCACTGACCTCGAGCCGACCCGAGGGGCTGTTCCTGCCCGATGCGCAGCTCGATGCCCACATCGCGGTCCGGCTGGCCGACGTGGAAGGCCTCCTTCGCCAGTCGGTGGTCAGTGAGTACCCGTTCGTCACCAACGCCGCACGCCATCTCGTGGACGCCGGCGGCAAGCGCTTCCGACCGCTCCTGACCCTGTTGGCCTCCCAGTTCGGGGACCCCGAGGCAGCGGGAGTCGTGCCCTCGGCCGTGGTCGTCGAGCTGACCCATCTGGCCACGCTCTACCACGACGACGTGATGGACGAGGCGCCCCTGCGGCGGGGGGCGGCCTCGGCCAACGCCCGCTGGGACAACACCGTGGCGATCCTCACCGGCGACTTCCTGTTCGCGAGAGCGTCGGACCTCCTGGCAGACCTCGGTCCCGAGGCCGTGCGCATCCAGGCCCGCACGTTCGAGCGGCTGTGCACCGGCCAGATCCGGGAGACGGTCGGCCCGAGCGAGGGCGAGGACCCGATCGCGCACCACGTGAGTGTCCTGGCGGACAAGACCGGCTCGTTGATCGCAACGGCGGGGCGGTTCGGCGCGATGATGTCCGGCGCCGACGACGAGGTCATCGAGACGATGGCGGCGTTCGGGGAGTGCATCGGTGTGGCCTTCCAGCTCGCCGACGACCTCGTCGACATCGGCAGCGAGCGCGCCCAGTCCGGCAAGACCCCGGGGACGGACCTGCGCGAGGGAGTGGCCACGCTGGCGGTCCTGTATGCGCGCACCTCGACGGATCCCGCCGACGCGCGCCTGATCGAACTGACCTCCGGTCCCATCCACGACGACGCCGAGCACGCGGAGGCCCTGGGGCTGCTGCGCGCGCACCCGGCCATGGGGCGGGCCCGTGACGAGGCCCACCGATGGGCCGCCGAGGCCAGGTCGACGCTGGCGCCGCTGCCCGGTGGCCCATCCCGGGACGCCCTCGAGATGCTCTGCGACTACGTGGTCGAGCGGACCGGTTGATGCGGATCGGCGACCTCAGCGGCCGACGGGCCGGGGTTGCCTCCGGCCTCACTGCCTACGTCCTCTGGGGGCTGTTCCCGCTCTACTGGGGGTTCCTCGAGCCCGCGACGCCCGCCGAGGTCCTGGCGGCCCGCGTCGTCTTCTCCCTGGCCTCGCTGGCGATCCTCGTCACGGTCGTCGGCCAGTGGGGGACGGTCCACGCCGTGCTGGTCGATCGCCGTCGACTGCTCATCCTGGCGGGCGCGGCGGTCATCGTCTCGGTCAACTGGGGCATCTTCATCTGGGCCGTGGACAACAACCATGTGGTCGATGCGTCCCTCGGGTACTTCATCAACCCCCTGGTCTCCATCGCCCTGGGCGTGATCGTCCTTCGCGAGCAGCTCCGCCGGCTGCAGTGGCTGGCCGTCGCGATCGCCGCGGTCGCAGTCCTGTACGCCACGGTGTCGATGGGTCGACTGCCCTGGATCGCCCTGGTCCTGGCGTTCTCCTTCGGCTTCTACGGCTTGGCGAAGAAGCTCGCCGGCGTGGACGCGATCGCGAGCCTGACCGTCGAGATGCTGGTCCTCACGCCGATCGCACTGGTCTACATCGGGTGGTTGTGGAGCCACGACGAGCTGGTCTTCGGCTCCGAGGGATGGGCGCACGCGCTGCTGATGATCGGGGCCGGTCCCGTGACCGCCCTGCCGCTGCTGTTCTTCGGGTTCGCAGCCCACCGCGTGCCGCTGTCGGTCCTCGGGCCGCTGCAGTACATCGCCCCCTCCCTGCAGCTCATCATCGGCGTCTGGCTGTTCAACGAGCCGATGTCGCCGCAGCGCTGGCTGGCCTTCGTCGGCGTCTGGATCGCGCTGGCCGTGTTCACCGTGGACGCGGTGCACAACTCACGTTCCCGCCAACCGGAGCTCGTCGAGGACCTGTAGGGCCTCGGCTCGCCCCCACTGCAACGCGCGTAGACTCAGAGGGCCGCGAGAGGCGTGGCGATGACTGCTAGCGAGATGACCGATGACCGTCGATTTTGACCGGATCCCTGCCCTCCAGCTCAGCCTGGCCGACATGATCTGGGACGACCACCCGGAGCAGCAGCGCTGGCTGACCGTCGTGTCGCTGGCGCTCGACGTCGACCACATCCTCGTGACGTGCTCGGGTGACGACGAGCCCCTGCGGGTACCCGTGGATGCGCTCGTGGGTGTGCGGCGGCTCGTCCCCGCGGTGCCGAGCGCCAGTGACGAGTCTGAGGTCAATGCCCAGATCTCGGGCTACTACCCCGGGGACGTCGCATCGGCCAGCGAGGCTGTCGCCGCCCACGCGGACGCGCACCAACCGCCCAGGCCGACAGGCCGACGGACCCAGCCGTACCCCAACTCGCACTATGCGGGCCTGTACGGCGGAGATCTCGACCATGTCGTCGACGCGGTGGGGGGCACTCCCGACGCCCAGACCCGCGACCTGCGCGACGCGGCGACCAAGCGCCACCTCACTGAGTCGCGCGATGCGTCCGGTGCTGCGGAGCCCACGGCCGAGTCCGACGAGGAGCTCGATGAGCGGATGTCCGGCTGGTACGCCGGGGACATCGGCTTCGTGGTCGACAACAAGGACAAGTAGCTCGATGGCCGGCGATGCCTCAGCCGATGCCGATGCAGAGGTCCCGGCTCCGGGCACCGGACCGCTGGCGGGGGTGCGGTTCGTGGAGCTGGGCGGGATCGGTCCGGTCCCGCACGCCGGGATGATGCTGGCCGATCTCGGGGCCTCGGGTGTTCGGCTGGACCGGCCCGGTGGCCAGACCCTGGGCCACGTCCCGGGCCGCGACCCCCTCCTCCGCGGTCGGCCCACGCGGGTGGTCGACCTGCGCTCCGACGAGGGCAGGGCCGACGCGCTGGCGCTGATCGCCGAGGCCGACCTGCTCATCGAGGGGTACCGACCAGGCGTGGCCGAGCGGCTGGGCCTCGGGCCGCAGGACTGCTGGTCGGTGAACCCGCGACTGGTCTACGGCCGGATGACCGGCTGGGGTCAGACGGGGCCCTGGGCGGCCCTTGCCGGGCACGACATCAACTACAGCGCGGTCGCGGGCCCCCTGCGGCACACAGCGCGCCCGGGCGAGCGACCGGTCATGGCGCTCAACCTCGTCGCCGACCACGGAGGCGGTTCGACGTACCTGGTGATGGGCGTCCTGGCGGCGCTGCTGGAGGTGGCCCGGACCGGACGTGGGCGTCGTGGTCGACGCCGCCATGGTCGACGGCGCGGCCAACCTGATGAGCCTGGTCCACGGCATGCGCGCCCAGGGCCTGTGGCCCAACCCCCCCGGGGAGAACACCCTGGATGGGGGGGCGCCGTTCTACGACACCTACACCTGCGCCGACGGTCGGTTCGTGGCCGTCGGTGCCCTTGAGCCGGCCTTCTACGCCGAGCTGCTGTCCGGCCTCGGGCTTGACCCGGCCGGCCTGCCCCCGCAGTGGGACCCGCGTGGCTGGCCGGTGCTGCGCGAGCACCTTGCACGGGCGATTGCCGGGCGGACCCGAGATGAGTGGGCGTCTGTCTTCGCCGGGACGAACGCCTGCCTCACCCCCGTCCTGGACATGACCGAGGCCCCCGATCACCCCCAGCTCGCGGCGAGGGGGACCTTCGTGGACGACCCGGTCACCGGTGCGCGGGTGCCCGGTCCGGCGCCACGCTTCGGACCCCGCAACGAGGCCTAGCAGCGGGCTGCGGCAACCCCGCTGCGGGGACGCGACCATGGTCCCTATCCGCTCCCGGGGATCGGCGTCAGGATGGAGATGGCGGAGCGTATCCCGCGGTGGTCGCGGGGGCAGCGCGCGGCCGAGGAGGGTGTGCGATGTCCATGTCCACGCAGATCGTCGTCGGGTACGACGCGTCACCCGACTCGCGTGCCGCCCTGGACTGGGCGGTCCGGGAGGCGGCATCACGGCACCTCGGTGTCCGGGTGGTCTACTGCGAGCCCGACATGGCGGCCTGGGACGGTGCGGCCGCCACGATGTCCGGGTCGCCACCCCTCTCCGTGACCCTGCCGCATCCCGGATCCGATCTCGTGTCCGAGGCGGCGGTCGTCGTGGCCCAGGCCGGGGTCCCGGTCGAGACCGTCTCCACGTCCGGGTCGCCCGCCAGCGTCCTGGTCGAGCAGAGCCGCACGGCCGTCATGGTCGTGATCGGGTCACGGGGCCACGGCTCGATCTCGTCGGCGATCCTCGGGTCGACGGTGTCGCACGTGGCCTCACATGCGCACTGCCCAGTCATCGTCGCCCAGGCGGATGGCGTGCCTGACGGCCCGGTGGTGGTCGGCGTGGACGGGTCGGCCGACTCGGAGGAGCTGGTGGGCTGGGCCATCGATCACGCCTCGCGCCACGGACTGGCTCTTGAGGTGCTGCACTCCTACGCCATCCCTGTCTACCCCGGCGTCGTGCCCTACGTCCCGCCGGTCGAGATCACGACGGCAACCGCGAGCTTCGAGCAGCGGGTCACGTCCGAGGTGCTCGCCGGATGGCGTGAGAAGTACCCCGACGTGGAGGTCATCACCAACGTCGCCCACGGTCGGCCGGGTCCGGCCCTGGTCGAGGCCACCGGGCGCGCGAGCCTGACCGTCGTGGGCTCACACGGCCGCGGTGCGTTCCTCGGGATGCTCCTCGGCTCGACCAGCCAGTCGCTGCTGCACCACGCAACCGGATCAGTCGCCGTGCTCAGGCACCGCAAGCCGTAGTCGGCACTCGCCTGCAGACCGGGTCAGCCGGGGATCGTCCACGTGTCGCGGCCGGCGATCAGGGTCGCCAGGTCCCCGCGGCCCTTGGCAGTCGCGCGCTCCAGCTGATCGGCAAGCAGGTGGTCGTAGACCGGCCTGCGGACATCGCGGAACACGCCGATCGCGGTGTTCTCCAGGGTGTTGAAGTCGGCCAGCCGCGACAGCGCGAAGGCGGTTGACGGCTCGGCGGCGTGGGCGTCGTGCACCCAGAGGCAGTCACCGTCGCAGTCCGCGACGTCGTCCACGACGTGCAGCACGCCGTCGTCGCGCCGCGCAACACCCTTGCTCCCGTTGGCGCCGAAGCGGATCGGCTTGCCGTGCTCGAGGCGGATCAGGTTGTCCTCGCGGACGTCGGAGTCCTTCAAGGGCTCCCATGCGCCGTCGTTGAAGATGTTGCAGTTCTGGTAGATCTCGACCAGGGCGGAGCCCTCGTGGGCGGCCGCCTGGCGCAGCACCTCGGTCAGGTGCTTGCGGTCGGAGTCGATGGTGCGCGCCACGAACGACGCCTCGGCGCCCAGTGCCACCGAGATCGGGTTGAAGGGGTAGTCGATCGACCCCATCGGCGTGGACTTCGTGACCTTGCCGGCCTCCGAGGTGGGCGAGTACTGGCCCTTCGTCAGCCCGTAGATCCGGTTGTTGAACAGCAGGATCTTGATGTTCACGTTGCGGCGGAGGGCGTGCATGAAGTGGTTCGTGCCGATGCTCAGGGCATCCCCGTCGCCGGTGACGACCCAGACAGTCAGGTCCGGCCGGGACGTCGACAGGCCTGTGGCGATGGCCGGGGCGCGACCATGGATCGAGTGCATCCCGTAGGTGTCGACGTAGTAGGGGAACCGCGACGAGCAGCCGATGCCCGAGATGAACACGATGTTCTCCCGGCGAACGCCCAGCTCGGGGAGGAACGACTGCACCGCGGCCAGGATCGCGTAGTCCCCACAGCCGGGGCACCAGCGCACCTCCTGGTCGCTCTTGAACTCCTTGGCCGACTGCGGGCCGTCGGCCTTGGGCACGAGGCTCAGGGAATGCGAGGTGGACAGGTCGATGGTCACAGGAGCTCCCTGATCTGGTCGGCCAGCTCAGTGGCCTTGAATGGCAGGCCGCGGACCTGGTTGTAGCCCTGGGCGTCGACCAGGTACTTGGCGCGGATGAGCATGCTCAGCTGTCCGAGGTTCATCTCCGGGATCAGCACGCGGTCGTAGGCGCGCAGGACCTCACCGGTGTTGGCCGGGAACGGATTGAGGTGGCGCAGGTGGGCGCGGGCGACCTTGCCGCCCTCAGCGCGGATGATCCCGCACGCCGCGCCGATCGGTCCGTGCGTGGAGCCCCAGCCCAGGACCAGCACTCGGGCGTCGCCGTCAGGGTCCTCGACCTCCAGGGGGCCGATCGTCTTGGCGATCCCATCCACCTTCGCCTGCCGTACTCGCACCATGAAGTCGTGGTTGTCGGGGTCGTAGCTGATGGCCCCCGAGCCGTCGGCCTTCTCGATCCCACCGATCCGGTGCTCGAGGCCCGGCGTGCCCGGGATCGCCCACGGCCGGGCCAGCGTCTCGGGGTCACGCTTGAACGGCCAGTAGACCTCGGTGCCGTCGTCCAGGGTGTGGTTCGGCTCCGTGGCGAACTCCACGTGCAGGTCGGGCAGGTCCGCGACATCCGGGACCCGCCACGGCTCCGAGCCGTTGGCCAGGTAGCCGTCGGAGAGCAGCATCACGGGGGTGCGGTACGTCAGCGCGATGCGCGCGGCCTCGATCGCCGCGTCGAAGCAGTCGCTCGGGGACTGCGGGGCCACGATCGGCACCGGAGCCTCCCCGTTGCGCCCGAACATCGCCTGCAGCAGGTCGGCCTGCTCGGTCTTCGTGGGCAGGCCGGTCGAGGGGCCACCGCGCTGCACGTCGATGACCAGCAGCGGCAATTCGATGGCCATCGCCAGGCCGATCGTCTCGGACTTCAGCGCGATGCCCGGTCCGGACGTCGTGGTCACGGCCAGGGATCCGCCGTAGGCCGCCCCGAGGGCGGCGCCGATGCCGGCGATCTCGTCCTCGAGCTGCAGGGTGCGCACCCCGAACTCCTTGTGGCGGCTGAGCTCGTGGAGGATGTCGCTGGCCGGGGTGATCGGGTACGACCCGAGGAACAACGGCAGCCCGGAGAGCTCCGCCGCGGCGATGAGCCCATAGGACAGCGCCATGTTGCCGGTGATGTTGCGGTACACCCCCGGTGGCATGACTGCCGGATTCACCTCGTAGTGGACGGCGAAGTCCTCGGTGGTCTCGCCGTAGGCCCACCCGGCATCGAACGCGGCGAGGTTGGCGGCCAGGATCTCGGGCTTCCGGCCGAACTTGGCCGTGAGGAAGTCCCGCGTCCCCTCGGTCCCCCGCGAGTACAGCCAGCTCAGGAGCCCGAGGGCGAACATGTTCTTCGCGCGCTCGGCCTCCTTCTTGGTGATCGAGAAGCCCTTGAGCGCCTCGACCGTCAGCGTCGTCAGGCTCACCGGGTGGACCGCGTAGGACTCCAGGCTGTCGTCGTTCAACGGGTCGGAGTCGTAGCCGACCTTCTCCACGGCTCGCTTGGTGAACTCGTCGCTGTTGATGATCAGGTGCCCGCCGCGGCGCACGTGGTGCAGGTTGCTCTTCAGCGCAGCAGGATTCATGGCGATCAGGACGTCGGCGGCATCGCCCGGTGTCTGGATCGCGTGGTCGGCGAACTGCAGCTGGAAGGCGCTGACCCCATGCACGGTCCCGGCTGGTGCGCGGATCTCGGCGGGGAAGTCCGGCAGAGTGGACAGGTCGTTGCCGAAGGACGCGGTCTCCTGGGTGAACCTGTCACCGGTGAGCTGCATGCCGTCCCCGGAGTCCCCGGCAAAGCGGATGATGACCTTCTCGAGCGGTACAACCGGCTTGCTCACGGTCCGTGCCTTTCGCGTCCCAGGGGACTTCACTGCTGCTAAGGGTTGCCTTCGACCTTCATTCTGTCCCATGTTCGTCGCAAGGGCGCCTCCGCCTGCCCTGTGTTGCCCGATGGAGTCGCGCAGTCGCCGGGGCGGGCCCAGCCCGGGAGGCCCTAGCCTTGGGCCGTGGTAGCCGGTGCCGTGCAGCGCCGCTGGATCCAGGTGGGGGCCCAGCGGGTGTCCCTGCACGTCGTCGAACTGGGTCTGGCGTGCTGCGGGATCGAGGTCCGTGAGGCCCGCCGCGCCGCCGAGGGGCTGGGCGCCGCGGGCGATCCGGGTGATTCCGCGGACGGGACCGGACCGGTCGACCTCAACGTCCTCGTGGTGGCCGGCACCGTCACCACCCGCCTGGCGCCTGCATTGTCCGAGGCCTTCGCCGCGCTGCCCGAGCCGCGTGCCGTGCTGGCGTTCGGTGCCTGCGCCGCCACCGGCGGGCCGTACTGGGACTCGTACAGCGTCCTGCCGGGGGCGCATCAGGTGGTACCGGTGGACGCTTGGGTGCCGGGCTGCCCGCCGCGGCCGGAGGACCTGGTCGCGGGCCTGGAGGAGGTGCTTCGTGCACGCGCGTGAGCACAGGGTGCCCGCCGGAGCATGGCGGGCCCACTGCACCGACCTGGCAGCCGCGGGGGCCACGATGCTCGACATGCTCACGGCCGTCGATGACCCGGGTGGTGGGCACATCGAGGTGGTCGCGCACCTCGTCGACGTACCCGGTCGGGAGCGCCACCTCGTGTGGACGACCCTCGACCGCGACACCCCGGTTCTCGACTCGCTGGTCGGGGTGTACCCGGGGGCGAGGTGGCATGAGCGCGAGGTCCACGAGATGTTCGGCGTCTCCTTCGCCGGCAACCCGGACCTCCGGCCCCTGCTGACCACCGGCGACGCCGGTCACCCGTTGCGCAGGACAACCCCGCTGCCTGCCCGGGTCGCAACCCCTTGGCCCGGTGCGGTGGAGCCCTCGGACCGCCCGGCCGGTGACCGCGTGGCCGCACGTCCGAGGTCGCGTCCCGGTCCGCCCGGTGTCCCGTCGGAGTGGCAGACGTGAGCAGGCACGCGCGGATCGCGCTGATCGCCGACAACTGCACGTCCTGCATGCTCTGCGTGCGTGAGTGCCCCACGTGGTGCATCACTCTGGAGGCCCATCAGGAGCTCGTCGGCGACCCGGGGGCTCGTCGTCCGCGGACGGTCAACGTGCTCGACGAGTTCAGCATCGACTGGGGCCTGTGCATGTACTGCGGCATCTGCGTCGAGGTGTGCCCGTTCGACGCCCTCGCCTGGCGGTCCGACGCGGTCGCGCCCGCGTCCGACGCGGACGGTCTGCGCCACGGGATGGACCAGCTCGACGGGTGAGTGGTCGGCCGACGATGCGCCGGTGGCCCGCCGACGCAGCTCAGGGGGTCAGCTGTCCGAGCAGCGCGGCCGGTGTGGCAGCCAGCGAGTCGGCTCCGGCCGCAGTCAGTTCCGCGTCGTCGCCGTACCCCCAGAGCACCCCGATGCTGCCCACCCCGACCGCGACCGCACCGCGCACGTCGTGGCTGCGGTCCCCGATCATGACTGTCCCCGAACTGGGTCGGTCCAACCGGGCCAGGGCCTCGGTGATGATCTCGGACTTCGCCGTGCGCCGACCGTCGAGCTCGGAGCCGACGACTGTGGTGAAGTACTCGGTCAGCGCGAAGTGGTCGAGGATCGAGGAGGCGAACACCTCGGCCTTGGAGGTCGCGACCGCCAGGGTTCGACCAGCCTCGCGCAGGCTGGTCAGGAGCTCGGGGATCCCGTCGTAGACGGAGTTCTCGTACTGCCCATCGGTGGCGTAGTACTCCCGGTAGGCGGCGATCGCGACGGCCACCTCGGCGGGGTCGAAGCCGCAGACGTCGCGGAACGAGTCGAGCAGGGGCGGGCCGATGAAGAGCCGCAGCTCCTGGTCGTCGAGGACAGGTCCGCCCATCTTCGCCAGCGCGTAGCGCACCGAGCTGATGATCCCCGGGCCCGACTCGGTCAGCGTCCCGTCGAGGTCGAACAGGATGGGGTCGGCATCGGCGAACCGACCGGGCATCACCGGTAGTTGACGAACTGGACCGCGAAGTCGAGGTCGGCCTCACGCACCAGCTGCTGCACCGCCTGCAGGTCGTCGCGGCTCTTCGAGCTCACGCGCAGCTCGTCGCCCATCACCTGGGACTTGACGCCCTTGGGCCCTGAGTCGCGGATCATCTTGTTGAGCTTGCTGGCCTGCTCCTTGGAGATCCCGGCCTTCAGCGAGCACTGGATCTTGGTCTCCTTGCCCGACGGGCGGGGCTCGCCGGCGTCGAGGGCCTTGAGCGAGACCTGGCGCTTCACCAGCTTGTCCTTGAGCACGTCGAGCGCGGCCTTGCAGCGCTCCTCGGTGCTCGAGGTGATCTCGATGCCATCCTCGCCGCGCCAGGCGATCGTCGTCGAGGTGTTCTTGAAGTCGAACCGCTGGGACACCTCCTTGGCGGCCTGGTTGAGGGCGTTGTCGACCTCCTGGTGGTCGACCTTGCTGACGATGTCGAAGCTGCTGTCTGCCATGGGGATCAGGGTAACGGCCGGTGTGCTGATCCGAGGCGCCCGGGTTTGGAGGCGACCGGCGGCGCGGGTACCATCGTCCGGCTACGGCGGGTTGCCCGAGTGGCCAAAGGGAGCAGACTGTAAATCTGCCGGCTCAGCCTACGTTGGTTCGAACCCAACACCCGCCACGCGACCGAGGCGCCCCCGCACCACGCAGGGGGCGCCTCGGCGTCTGCGGGGCACGTCCGGTCGCCCGGAACCGCTCAGGCGGGAACCGCGATCCGGTGGGAGAATCGGGGATCATGACCTGGAGCAGCGCGGACATCCCTGACCTGACCGGCCGATCGATCATCGTCACAGGCGCGAACTCCGGGATCGGCCTCGAGGCGGCCACATCGCTGGCTGCCCATGGCGCCCTCGTCACGCTGGCCGTGCGTGATGTCGGGCGCGGGTCCACGGCTGCGGAGCACATCCGGACGGCCGCGCCCGAGGCTCAGGTCGAGGTCGCCACCCTCGATCTCGCGGACCTCGCCAGTGTGCGGGAGTTCGCGGCCGCGTGGATCGCGGCCCACCCCGACGGCCTGGACGTGCTGGTCAACAACGCCGGGGTCATGGCCATCCCGCGCCGCGAGACCGCTGACGGCTTCGAGATGCAGCTCGGCACCAACCACCTCGGGCACTTCGCGCTCACCGGGCTGCTCGTGGGCTCCCTGCGACCGACGGGCCGCGTCGTCACCGTCTCCAGCGGTGCCCACCGCTTCGGCCGGATGGACTTCGACGACCTGCAGTCGGCGCGCTCCTACCAGAAGTGGCGCGTCTACGGGCAGAGCAAGCTGGCGAACGTGCTGTTCGCACTCGAGCTGCACCGCCGGGCTGAGGCCGCGGGTGCGGACCTGCGCAGCATCGCGGTGCACCCGGGCTACGCGGCGACCAACCTCCAGTCGGTGGGCCCGGCGATGTCGGGCAGCCGGGTGGGGGCGTCGGTGATGGGCCTGGCCAACCGGGTGCTCGCCCAATCCGCCGAGGCTGGGGCGTGGCCGACCCTGATGGCGGCCACCGATCCCAGCGTTCCCAGCGGGACGCTTCATCGGGCCGACGGGCTTCATGAGCCAGCGCGGGACGCCCGGTTTCGAGACCCCCTCGGAGGCCGCCCGGGACGTGGTTTCAGCCCGCCGCCTCTGGGATGTGAGCACCGATCTGACGGGCGTCTCCTACCCTTGGTGAGCACGCCCGAGGAGCCCTCCGGCGATTTCGTCAATGGAGTGCCGGTCGGGTAACCTTGTCGCGCATTGCCCCTTTAGCTCAGTCGGCAGAGCGTCTCCATGGTAAGGAGAAGGTCTACGGTTCGATTCCGTAAAGGGGCTCGGAAGAGCAGGCCCGCCAGGGCCGACCTTGCACGGCGGAGTAGCTCAGCCTGGCAGAGCAAGCGGCTCATAATCGCTGTGTCGCCGGTTCAAGTCCGGCCTCCGCTACCAGACCCGGTGCCCGTCAGGGCACAGCACGAGGCGCCCATCGCGGCGTAAGAGAAGGAAGGCAGTCCCGTGGGCAAGTCCACCGACATCAGGCCGAAGATCACCTTGGCCTGCCAGGAGTGCAAGCACCGCAACTACATCACCAAGAAGAACCGGCGCAACGACCCGGACCGCCTCGAGGTGAAGAAGTACTGCGCGAACTGCAACCAGCACACGGCCCACAAGGAGACCCGCTGAGGGTCGGATAGGCGCGGCTCGCAGCCTGAGCCCAGGCGTCTGCGCCACCGTGGACCGGTTGAGGTTCCGCGAGGGCCGCAGGAGCCGTGCGCGTGATCGTTCGAAGGGGAGTCCCCACTGTGGTGGGGCTCCCCTTCGCGCATGTCCGGGCGACGTCGGGGCGCCCGGCCCAGCGCCCGAGGTCGGGCATTCAGGGCCGGCGGACGCCCGCCCCCGCCCAACCGGCTAAGCCCCGGAACCCTCACTAGGATCCCTAGCGAGAGTTCCGCCGCAGAAGGGACCGGCATGGAGACCCACAAGCTGTTCCCAGGCAAGTACTTCATCTCCTCGATCCTCGAGATGCTCGAGTACAAGTCCGAGATGACCGGCCAGACGAAGCGCCGCTACCTGATGCGCGCGGCCATGGCGGGCGTGATCGTCGGGCTGCTGTACATCGGCAACTACACGATCCAGGCCGGGATGGAGGGCCTCGAGTTCGGGATGGACGAGGGGCTCCTGCCCATCGGCAAGCTGTTGGGCTCCACCTTCTTCGGCTTCGCCCTGGTGTTCATCTACTTCTCGAAGTCCGAGCTCCTGACCTCGAACATGATGATCACCACGATCGGTCACTACTTCCACGGGATCACGTACCGGGCCACGGGCCGGGTCCTCTCGTTGTGCTACCTGGGCAACTTCCTCGGCGGGCTGTTCATCGCCGTCCTCGTGTCGTTCTCGACGATCATCAACGCACCGACGATGGCACTGATGGATCACTCCGTCGAGGTCAAGTTGGCGTTCATCACCGACGGTCCAACAGGCTGGATGGACCTGTTCGTCCGTGCGATCTTCTGCAACTTCTTCATCAACCTGGCGATGCTGATGGTCTACAACGGCGCCGTCAAGGAAGACATCGTGAAGGCGTTGGTCATGATCGTCTCGGTGTTCGTCTTCGCCTACCTGGGCTTCGAGCACTCGGTGGCGAACACGGTGCTCTTCACGATCGTGGGCGTCGACCACGGGATCGCGATCCTGCCGGCGATCGGCAACATCATCATCTGCCTCGTCGGGAACTGGGTCGGAGGCGGAGTGCTCATCGGGCTGTACTACGCCTACCTCAACGACGAGGCACGCTACCTGCGCCAGCACCCCGAGCTCGCCGATCCGCAGGGGCAGCCCTGAGCGCCGAACACGACCAGGTCGACGCCCACTGGCAGCGGTGGGTGGGCAGGTGCGTCCGGCTGGGGGCCTGGCTCGCCGCCACCTCGGTCATCTGGTTGGTCCTGCTCGTCCTCGCGTGGGCTCGAGGCGGTCACCGTCAGCCCGGGGGCACGGGGCCCCTGGCCCTGGCCAGTGCCGCGGCGTTGGTCGACATCGCGCTGGTGGGCAACATCGGACGCTGGTGGATGACACCCCGGTGGCCGGGCCGTGTTCGAACCGGCTGGCTGGGCCGCCTCACCGATCCACTCGGCTGGCAGCTTCCCGTGGCCACGTTGGTCGTGCTGGGCGTCAACATGGTCCTCACCCTGGCTGACAGGATCATCCCCTTGGACTGGCTGAGCCTGGCGCTGTGCATCGTGGGGTTCGGGCTGCTCGGTGCCGTGGCGAGGTCGACTCCGCACGGTGTCGAGGCCCCGGTGCGGAGGGTCGCATGAGCGATCCCGGGCCGGTTCCGCCGGCAGTCGGCCCATCCCAGGACCTCTCGGCCATGACCACCCTGCGGGTCGGCGGCCCCGCGGATCGGGTCGTCCACGCCGCCACGGACGACGAGCTGATCGAGAGGGTCACCGCCGCTGATGCCGTGGGCGAGCCGCTGCTGCTCGTCGGTGGTGGGTCGAACCTGCTCGTCGCAGATGCCGGCTTCCCGGGAACGGTTGTCCGGATCGGCACGCGGGGGGTCCTCGTCGACCCGGCCGCTCCCGGCCGGGTGCGCGTCCGGGTCAGCGCGGGGGAGCCCTGGGAGGCGTTCGTCGCAACTGCTGTCGAGTCCGGTTGGTCCGGTGTCGAGGCCCTGTCGGGGATCCCGGGATCGACGGGGGCGACACCCATCCAGAACGTGGGGGCGTACGGCGCTGAGGTTGCGCGGGTGATTGACTCACTGGAGGTGCTCGACCGCCGGACGGGTGGCGTCGGCCGGATGGCACCGCAGGAAGCGGAGTTCGGCTATCGGAGCTCGGCGCTCAAGCGCACGCCCGGACGGTGGGTGGTGCTGGCGATCACGCTGGATCTCGCCGTGGATCCGTTGGGGGCACCGGTCCGGTATGCCGAGCTGGCGGCGCTCCTTGGGGTCGAGATCGGCGACCGGGCGCCTGCGACGGAGGTCCGGGAGGCGGTGCTGGAGCTGCGCCGGGGCAAGGGCATGGTCCTCGACGACTCGGACCACGACACCTGGAGCGCCGGGTCGTTCTTCACCAACCCGATCCTCAGCGCGGCCGAGGCCGAGAAGCTGCCCGAGGAGGCGCCGCGCTTCGAGCAGCCGGACGGATCGGTCAAGACATCAGCGGCGTGGCTCATCGCGCACGCGGGGTTCCCCCGTGGGTTCGCCATCCGCCCCGGAGCGCGCGCGGCACTGTCCACCAAGCACCCCCTGGCGCTGACCAACCGCGGTGGTGCCACGGCCGAGGACCTGCTCGAACTCGCCCGGGCCGTGCGTGCCGGGGTCGCCGAGCGGTTCGGAGTCGTGCTGGAGAACGAGCCCGTGCTCGTGGGCTGCGCGCTGTAGGGGTCGACCCTCAGGTCGCCTCACCGAGCAGGGCGGCCATCCGGGCCACGCCCTCCTCGAGGTCGGCATCGCCCAGCGCGTAGGACAGGCGCAGGTAGCCGGGGGTCCCGAAGGCCTCCCCGGGCACGACTGCCACCTCCACCTCGTCGAGGATCAAGGTGGCCAGTTCGGCCGAGGTGGCCGGCCGCTGACCGCGGATCTCCTTGCCCAGGAGGTCCTCGACGGACGGGTACACGTAGAACGCACCCTCCGGCTCGGGGCAGAGCACGCCCGGGATCTCCGAGAGCAGCTCCACGATCCGCCGCCGTCGACGGTCGAAAGCGACCTTCATCACCTCGACGGCCGCGAGGTCACCCGAGACCGCGGCCAGGGCTGCGATCTGGGAGACGTTGGCGACGTTCGAGGTTGCGTGCGACTGCAGGTTGGTTGCCGCCTTGACGATGTCCGCGGGGCCGATGAGCCAGCCCACGCGCCAGCCGGTCATGGCGTAGGTCTTGGCCACGCCGTTGACCACGATGCACCGATCGGCGAGCTCGGGGACCTCCACGGGCATCGAGGAGAACTCCGCGTCGCCGTACACGAGGTGCTCGTAGATCTCGTCGGTGACGACCCACAGCCCATGCTCGACGGCCCAGCGGCCGATCGCCGCGACGTCCTCCGGGGAGTAGACCGCACCCGTCGGGTTCGAGGGCGAGACGAACACCAGGGCCTTGGTGCTCGGGGTGCGCGCGGCCTCCAGCTGGTCGACCGTCGCGCGGTACCCGCTCTCCGGCGAGGTCTGGACGACCACGGTCGTCCCGCCGGCCAGGGCGATCGACTCGGGGTACGTCGTCCAGTACGGGGCCGGCAGCAGGACCTCGTCGCCCGGGTCGAGCAGGGCCGCGAAGGCGTTGTACAGCGCCTGCTTGCCCCCGTTGGTGATCAGCACGTGGCTGGGCTTCACGACCAGTCCGGAGTCGCGGTACGTCTTGGCCGCCACCGCCTCCTTGAGCTCGGGCAGGCCCCCGGCCGGGGTGTAGCGGTGCCAACGCGGGTCGCGGCAGGCGGCCACGGCGGCTTCGACGATGTAGTCCGGCGTCGGGAAGTCCGGCTCCCCGGCGCCGAACCCGATGACGGGTCGGCCGGCAGCCTTCAGTGCTTTGGCCTTCGCGTCGACGGCCAGGGTCGCGGACTCGGCGATGGCACCGATTCGGGCAGAGACTCGGGAATCAGCAGGCATGGGGACCATCGTAGTGAGGGGCGCCCCGATCCGTCCCGGCCGTTCGCCGACCCGTCGCGCATCGCATTTGGGCCCCGGGGGGCCGCACCGTACACTGGGTCATCCGGGTCGGTGCACCCTCGCGGTAGCCTGCCCGGGTCAAGAAGTCCAAAGGGTCGTAGCTCAATTGGTAGAGCACCGGTCTCCAAAACCGGCGGTTGGGGGTTCAATTCCCTCCGGCCCTGCGAGGCGGGACGTTCGCGTTCCGTGTCATCAACCACCTGTGGGCGCCCGTCGCCCGCCTCGGAGGACCTGTGAGCGAGAGCAGCACGACGACCGACCGTGGCTCGTCCGGCGACAAGAAGCCGTCCGGCAAGCCCAGCCGTTGGGCGCGTCTGACGCTGTTCCTGCGCCAGATGGTTGCCGAACTGCGCAAGGTCATCTGGCCCACCCGCAAGGAGTTGCTGACCTACACCTGGGTCGTGATCGTCTTCGTGGCGGTCTTCACCGCGATGGTGGCGCTCTTCGACTTTGTATTCACACGACTGGTGCTGCAGCTGTTCGGCTGAGCTGCGCACCCCGTACTAGATCTGCGAGGACGACTGTGTCTGGATCGACCGACGAGTTCGACGCCCCCGAGGGCGAGGCCGCCGAGTTCGACTGGTCGGCTGCCGTGACGGCCGCCGACGGGATCGACGCTGCCCCGAGCTCCGACGAGGTCGATGTCGCAGCGGCCGAGGCCGAGGCTGCTGACGAGGTCGCGGTCGCTGACGAGGTCGCGGTCGAGGTCGTGGACATGGACGTCGCGTTCTCCGCCGCCCCCGAGGCCGCTGAGGACGACGCCGAGGGTGACGGCGCGGTGGAGATCGTCGACCCGGAGACCGGCGAGGTCGTCCTCGTGCCGGCCGACGAGGCGGCAGCCGCCGAGGAGCTGGCCCCGGTCGACCCCCTCGAGGCCTTCCGCGAGGAGATGGCCGCCGCACCCGGCGACTGGTACGTCATCCACTCCTACGCCGGCTACGAGAACAAGGTCAAGGCCAACCTGCTCACCCGGGCCACCTCGCTGAACATGGAGGACTACATCTTCCAGGTCGAGGTCCCGATCGAGGAGGTCGTCGAGATCAAGAACGGCCAGAAGAAGCAGGTCAAGCGCAACAAGTTCCCCGGGTACGTCCTGGTCCGCATGGATCTCACCGACGAGTCCTGGGGCACCGTGCGCCACACCCCGGGCGTGACCGGCTTCGTGGGCCACGCCCACCAGCCGCTCCCGCTGAGCCTCGAGGAGGTCGTGGCGATCCTGGCTCCCGAGCCGGAGGCCGTCGTCGAGCCGATCTCCGTGGGCAGTGGTGGGTCGGGCGGCCAGCGGGGCGCGGGCAAGGCCCCGAAGGTCGTCGAGATCGACCTCTCTCCGGGCGACTCCGTCACGGTCATCGACGGTGCCTTCGCCACGCTGCACGCCACCGTGTCCGAGATCAACATCGAGGGACAGAAGATCACCGGCCTGGTGGAGATCTTCGGTCGCGAGACCCCGGTCGAGCTGCGGTTCGACCAGATCGAGAAGAACTAGCGCCAACCGGCGCCCACAGATTCCCGCGGTGAACGAGCCGCGGGTGCACCCACACGAAGGACCCGAAGAATGCCTCCCAAGAAGAAGAAGGTCACTGGGCTGATCAAGCTCCAGATCACGGCCGGCCAGGCCAACCCGGCGCCGCCCGTCGGCCCGGCCCTCGGCCAGCACGGCGTGAACATCATGGAGTTCTGCAAGGCCTACAACGCCGCGACTGAGGCCCAGCGCGGTCAGGTCATCCCGGTCGAGATCACTGTGTACGAGGATCGTTCATTCGACTTCGTGCTCAAGACCCCGCCGGCGGCCAAGCTCATCCTCAAGGCCGCAGGAGTCGAGAAGGGCTCCGGCGTCCCCCAGAAGGACAAGGTCGGCTCGATCACCAAGGCCCAGGTCAAGGAGATCGCCGAGGTCAAGATGCCCGACCTCAACGCCAACGACATCGATGCCGCGATGAAGATCATCGAGGGCACCGCCCGCCAGATGGGGATCACCGTCTCCGAGTGAGACGCCCCACCCACGAACGCGTGGTAGGGCCTGCGCGGCCCGCAACACCACCAACGGAGAGGAATCCGTCATGAAGCGCAGCAAGGGCTACCGTCAGGCAGCCGAGAAGATCGACGCATCCCAGTTGCACACCCCGCTCGCAGCGGTGCGACTGGCCAAGGAGACGAGTCCGGCGAAGTTCGACGCGACCGTCGAGGTCGCCATGCGGCTGGGCATCGACCCCCGCAAGGCCGACCAGATGGTGCGCGGCACCGTCAACCTTCCGCACGGCACCGGCAAGACCGCTCGGGTCCTGGTCTTCGCCAACGCCGCCAAGGCTGATGAGGCACGCGCCGCAGGTGCGGACTTCGTCGGTGGCGACGACATGATCGAGAAGGTCGCCGCCGGCTGGACCGACTTCGACGCCGCCGTCGCCACGCCCGACCTCATGGGCAAGGTCGGCCGTCTGGGCAAGGTGCTGGGCCCGCGTGGCCTCATGCCCAACCCCAAGACCGGCACCGTCACGATGGACGTCGCCAAGGCCGTGACCGACATCAAGGGCGGCAAGATCGAGTTCCGCACCGACAAGCACGCCAACCTGAACTTCCCGATCGGCCGGGTGTCCTTCACGGAGGCCCAGCTGGTGGAGAACTACGGCGCGGCGATCGACGAGATCACCCGGCTCAAGCCGTCCGCGGCCAAGGGTCGCTACATCCGCAAGGCGACCATCGCCACGACGATGGGCCCGGGCATCCCGGTCGACCCGGCCCGGACGCGCGACCTGCTGGTCGAGGACGAGAACGCCTGACCCCTCGCACGGAACGGGCCCGCCCGCTGCCTCAGGCAGCGTGGCGGGCCCGTCGTCGTTGGTGCGCGCCGGGGGGCCTACCAGTTCGACAGGACGCGGCCCTGCTTGTCCTTGAAGGACCCGACGATGATCATCACCAGGTCGATCAGGAACCAGATCCCGAGGCCTCCGAGGGTGATCAGGTAGAGAATCCCGGTCCCGATCTTGCCCACGTAGAACCGCTGTATCCCCAGCACGTTGAACAGCAGGATCAGCAGCAGGGCGACCAACCTGCTCTTGGGGCTGGCGGGTTGGCCGCCGGCGTCGAACATGGGCTTGCCGTTCGGGAACGTGGTGACCGCTGCGGCCGCCACGGGAGCAGCGGCCATCACCGGCGGGGCAGGCGGGGCCGGGGGAGCCGGAGGGGTCACGGGAGGAGCCGGAGGGGTCACGGGAGGAGCCGGAGGGGCCGGAGGGGCCGGGGGAGGAGCCGGAGGGGCCAGGGGCGGAACCTCCGGGGCGGCGGGCTCGACCGGCGCTGCGGCGGGTGCCTCGAACGCGGAGGGTGCCTCGACGGGTGCGGCCTCTGTGACGACGGCCTCGGCGACGGACTCCTGGATCGGGACGTGCTCAGGTACCGGCGCGTCCATGGACGACGCGGCGTCCTGGACCGCTGTCGTGACATCCTCCACGGCCGGGGCCTCGATCGGGACGTCCGGCGTCGGCACGCCGGCGTCGGTGGGGGGCTCCGGGAGGTTCTCGTTCATGCTCATGGACATCCTTCTGCTCGGGCCGGTGCGGTGCGCCGGCGAAGTACCCGATCAACGTACCGGGGCGTGGGCCTGTGAGCGCAGGGACACGTCGTGGCTCAGCGGCGGAACGCCTCGCGCAGGTTGACCACCAGGATCGTGATCGCGGCGACCGCCAGGGTGGTCCCCAGCACGACCCGCCAGTCATGCCAGAAGAAGTACAGCGCGATCAGCGCGACGATGATCAGCAGGAACCGCCCCATCACCGCCAGGAACTTCCCGCGGACGAACCCCTCGATGGAGACGAGGGCAACCAGGCTGAGCGCCAGCACCTGCCAGGCGTTGGCACCGGCTGTGGGGTGCACGATCTGGCCGATCGTCCACAGGATCAACGGCGTGCTCAGGACAGCCCACCAGGACAGCAGCCGGGCCCGCGATCCCTGGGCGGACTCGATCGGCAGGTTGCGGCGGCTCAGGTGGGCATGCGGGTCCACTGAGGCCGTCGAGGCGTCCAGCTCCATCGACATCGCCTCATCGCGCAGGCGCGTCTGCTCGCGGCGCATCGCCAGGAGCCCAGCCTCCTCGCCGGCCAGGGCACGGACCTGGGGCGACCCCGGGTAGCGGCCGGCCGCGGCGACCTTCAGGCTCTCGCTGGTGGTGGTGATGTCGATCTCCAGCTCGTCGAGACGGGCCTTGATCTGTTCCTGCCTGCGCGCCAGGAGCTCACGCTCGACGGCCGGGCTGGCGGCCACCTTGGCCAACCCCGCCCACCCGACCGGCCCCGCCCACGAGGCGCGCACCGTGCCGTCACGCTCGTAGCGCGGCCCGGCCGGTCCCCGCTCGCCGCCGAGGCGATCGCGGGTGTCGTGTCCCCACAGCCCGCGGTACCCGCGGACCCATCCGGTGTTCTCGTCGATGACCTCCGGGTACCAGGGATCGCCCTGGCCCGGGCCGATCGACCGCCCATCGCCACGGGCGTAGTCGACGTAGGGGATCCCCACGCCCTGGGCCCCGGTGGACCACGGCGTGAACACCCGGGCCAGCCACCGGCCGACCCGCAGGAACCAGGCCTGGGTCGGCGGCTCGATCGAGATCAGGTAGTCACCGGCCAGATAGGCCCCCGAATGCGAACCGGCGCCGGCGAACACCACGGGGTGCCGGCCGTCGACGAGGGTCAGGTCCGGATCGTCCCAGCGGCGGCGCAGGTCGTCGCCGGTCTCGTCGTGTGCCGAGAACACCACCCATCGGGGGGCAGGAAGGCCCGCCTCGTCGATCTCGCCGGTGCCGTCGAGGAAGATCGTGACCTGCTCCCAGTCCGCCTCGTGCTCATTCACCCCGCCGAAGGCCGAGCGCCAGTTGTTGAACGAGTAGAAGAACCAGTACTGGCATATGAGCCAGTCGCCGTCGCGGACCACGCGGCCGTAGTACACGGGCCGGTCGGGTTCGAGGTGCTCCTGCTGGAGCAGGAAGGACTTCGCTGCGCTCCCGCCGGGGACGCTTCCCCGGAACAGCAGCGAAACCCGGTTGAGAGCGTCGATCAGCCGGCCGAGCAGCCCAACTGCGGCCAACCGGCTCGCCCCGCTCAGCCGCGGGGGCCGGTCCTTGTGCGGGATGCGGACCTTGCCCGACCTCTCACCGGTCATGATCCCCGACAGGGAGGACGACTGACCCGGGATCGCCTCATCGATCGCGGCCAGCATTGACGAGTCGAAGGTCGCCGGCGAGGCCTCGATGACCGACTCCCCGTCCGGCAGCTCCGTCCAGAGCGCCGCGTGCTTGGCGTAGTTGTGCACGGAGACTGGATAGAAGTACTCCCCCTTCGTGAACCGCACCACGGGCTCGTAGGCCCGGAGGAGTGCGAGATCCTCGAGGGAGGAGTCAGTTCCAGGTGTCGACATGGGCAGCATCGTAGGGCCGTGGTGCATCGTCGGCCGGGTGGATCTGGCGCGCTCTGCAATCGAAGGACGAGCCCCGATTGCGGGCAACGCCCGTCCAGCCGGTCTCCGGCGATTTGGCCGGGTCGCAGCGCTGGTCTACCCTTGGGGTACCGAAGACCGTTGGTCGCTCCGCCCCGTTCTGCACGGGGTGGAACTGAAGGTCCCGCGCAGAGCGGGCGGCCCACGCAGGTGAGAGCAGAAGTTCGGATGCATGGCGGGTCACCCTGTCGAGCATCTGGCCCCACGCCCCGCGCCTGCGCCGGGGCGTTCGTCATGTCGGGGCCGGCCGAGGTCGACACTGCTCAAAGGAGAATCATGGCGCGGAACCCCAAGTCCACCGCCGTCGAGGAGATCACCGAGGAGTTCCGCTCCTCGAGTGCGGCGGTCCTGACGGAGTATCGCGGCCTGACCGTGGCCCAGCTCAAGGAGCTGCGCCGTTCCCTGGGTGGCAACGCCACGTACGCCGTGGTGAAGAACACGCTGACCAAGATCGCGGCCAAGGATGCCGGAGTCGAGGGCATCGACGGCCTGCTCGCCGGCCCCAGCGCGATCGCCTTCATCAAGGGCGATCCGGTGGAGGCGGCCAAGGGCCTGCGTGACTTCGCCAAGGCACACCCGAAGCTGGTCATCAAGGGCGGATACCTGGACGGCAAGGTCCTGTCCGCCGCTGATGTCGCCAAGCTCGCGGATCTCGAGTCCCGTGAGGTGCTGCTGGCCAAGCTGGCCGGTGCGATGAACGCCTCGCTGCAGCAGGCGGTGTCGCTGTTCGCAGCACCCCTGGCTCAGGCAGCGCGCGCCATCGAGGCACTGCGGGTCGCCGCCGAGGCGGATCCGTCACTGATCGGTGGTGCGGGCGTCGCCCCTGCCGCCGACGTTGCCACCGAGGCGGTCATACCCGCCACCGAGGCTGAGGCTCCGGCCGAGGCCACCCCCGAGGCTGAGGCGACCGCCGAGGCTGAGGCACCGGCTGAGGCTGACGCCGAGGTCACCGAGACCGAGGCTGTTGCTGAGGTCATCGAGGCTGAGGCTCCGGCCGAGGCCACCCCCGAGGCTGAGGCGACCGCCGAGGCTGAGGTTCCGGCCGAGGCACCCGCCGAGGCCGTCACCGACGCTGCGGCCGCAGCCGAGGAGATCGCCGAGGGCTGATCGCCCTTCGCAATCCAGCCCCACCCGGCACCGGCCGGAAACTAGAGAGGAACGCCATCATGGCGAAGCTGAGCACTGAGGACCTGCTCGACGCGTTCAAGGAGATGACGCTGATCGAGCTCTCCGAGTTCGTCAAGCAGTTCGAGGACACCTTCGGCGTCACCGCGGCCGCCCCGGTCGCCGTGGCTGCTGCCGGCCCCGCCGGCGGCGGCGCTGCTGCCGAGGCCGTCGAGGAGCAGGACGAGTTCGACGTCATCCTCGAGGACGCGGGCGACAAGAAGATCCAGGTCATCAAGGAGGTCCGCACGCTGACCAACCTGGGCCTCAAGGAGGCCAAGGACCTCGTCGAGGGCGCCCCCAAGGCCGTCGTCGAGAAGGTCAACAAGGAGGCCGCCGAGAAGGCGAAGGCCGCCCTGGAGGCCGCCGGCGCCAAGGTCACCGTCAAGTAGTCCCACGCGGACCTGCGGACCGGCCCCCTGCGGGGCACGACCCGCGATCCGCACCGCCACTGGGCGCATCCCCACACCGGGGTGCGCCCAGTGGCATGTCCGGACGCCCCCGGCCCCGCACGGCCCCGCCCGCGCCCCGCACGGCCTGCCGCCCCGCACGGCCTCCGCCCCGCACGGCCTCCGCCCCGCACCGCCTCCGCGACCCCATCCCGGCGCAGGCGCTTCTCCTCGGCGGATCTGCTTCCGGAATTCCGGAAGCAGATCGAGGGACGGGAAGCACATCCGAGCCGGACGTGTCAGGGGGAATCGACGCAGCATCCGCGTGGAGGCGTCGTCGCGCGCTGGCGGGGTCTGTGAGCGATTTCCACATTCGGGGGCCTTGGGTACTTGACTCTCAGCGAGCGGGGAGGCACCCTGAGTCCGACGCATTGCGTTCAGGCGTGCGTGTGGCCCTCGTGGTCACGCGCCGGCGGACGGTTCGAGGGGTGCGTGCAGGGGTTCCGCCGCCCGCTGTCGAGCGGCGAGGGCCCAGCACGCGAACGAGGAACCGCCTTCCGGTCCGTGTGCCTGGAGTCGACAGCGGCTGCCCAATCGGGTACGCTGCTACTTTGCGCTGTCCTTCACCCCCAGCCTGCTGCTCCTTGAGTGAGCCATGTCCGCGGCCCAGCCGAGGGAGCTGGGGTCGGGTCAGCGTGCCGACCGCAGTGAACCGTCCTGGAAGGACCTGTCTTGGCCTCCTCCCGCAAGACCGCCACGCCCCCCCCGCCCCCCGGATTGAACCGGGTGTCCTTCGCGAAGATCCGTGAGCCGCTGGAGGTCCCGGACCTCCTGGCGCTGCAGACGGACTCGTTCGACTGGCTGCTGGGCAACGACTCGTGGCGGGCCCGCGTGGCCGCCGCAGTCGAGTCCGGCGCGAGCGTCCCGACGAAGTCCGGCCTCGAGGAGATCTTCACCGAGATCTCCCCGATCGAGGACTTCTCCGAGACGATGTCGCTGAGCTTCCGCGACCACCGTTTCGAGCCGCCGAAGTACACCGTCGAGCAGTGCCGCGAGAAGGACATGACCTACTCGCAGCCGATGTTCGTCACGGCGGAGTTCACCAACAACGAGACCGGCGAGATCAAGAGCCAGACGGTCTTCATGGGTGACTTCCCGCTGATGACCGACAAGGGCACCTTCATCGTCAACGGCACCGAGCGTGTCGTCGTGTCCCAGCTGGTCCGTTCGCCGGGCGTGTACTTCGAGCGCCAGGAGGACAAGACCTCCGACAAGGACATCTTCGTCGCCAAGATCATCCCGAGCCGCGGTGCGTGGCTGGAGTTCGAGATCGACAAGAAGGACATGGTCGGCGTGCGGGTGGACCGCAAGCGCAAGCAGCCGGTCTCCGTGCTGCTGAAGGCCCTGGGCCGCTCGGAGGCGCAGATCCGCGAGCGCTTCGCCGCGTGGCCGTCCATGGAGGCAACCCTGGAGAAGGATCCGGTCGGCACCACGAACCCGGACAAGACCCAGGACGAGGCGCTGCTGGACATCTACCGCAAGCTGCGCCCGGGCGAGCCGCCGACGATCGAGGCCGGCCGCAACCTGCTGGAGAACTTCTACTTCAACCCCAAGCGCTACGACCTGGCCAAGGTCGGTCGCTACAAGGTGAACAAGAAGCTGGGCCTGACCTCCGAGCTGGGTCAGAGCACCCTGCAGATCGAGGACATCGAGGCCACGATCGAGTACCTGTGCCGGCTGCACGCCGGTGAGACCTCGTTCGAGACCGCGCAGGGCACCAAGCAGGTCGAGCCCGACGACATCGACCACTTCGGCAACCGGCGCCTGCGCACGGTCGGCGAGCTGATCCAGAACCAGCTGCGCACCGGCCTCTCGCGCATGGAGCGCGTGGTCCGCGAGCGGATGACCACCCAGGACGTCGAGGCGATCACGCCGCAGACCCTGATCAACATCCGCCCGGTCGTGGCCTCCATCAAGGAGTTCTTCGGCACCTCGCAGCTGAGCCAGTTCATGGACCAGACGAACCCGATCTCGGGCCTGACCCACAAGCGCCGCCTGTCCGCGCTGGGCCCCGGTGGCCTCTCGCGTGAGCGGGCCGGCTTCGAGGTCCGCGACGTGCACCCGTCCCACTACGGCCGGATGTGCCCGATCGAGACTCCTGAGGGCCCGAACATCGGCCTGATCGGCTCGCTGTCCACGTATGCCCGGGTCAACGCGTTCGGGTTCATCGAGACCCCGTACCGCCGGGTCGACGACAAGGGCCGCGTCACCGACGAGATCCACTACCTGACCGCCGACGAGGAGGACCTCCACGTCGTCGCCCAGGCCAACGCCCCGCTGACCCTCGACGGGCACTTCGCGGAGTCCCGCGTCCTGGTCCGCACCAAGGGTGGCGAGGTCGACTACATCGCGCCGGCCAACGTGGACTTCATGGACGTCTCGCCGCGCCAGATGGTGTCGGTGGCCACGGCCATGATCCCGTTCCTCGAGCACGACGACGCCAACCGCGCGCTCATGGGCGCCAACATGCAGCGCCAGGCTGTCCCGCTGCTGCGCAGCGAGGCTCCCCTGGTCGGCACCGGCATGGAGTACCGCGCCGCGGTCGACGCCGGCGATGTCGTCGCGGCCAACAAGGGCGGGGTGGTCTCCGAGGTCTCGGCCGACCACGTCACCGTGGCCAACGACGACGGCACCTACGAGACGTACCGGTTGCGCAAGTTCGACCGCTCCAACCAGGGCACGTGCTTCAACCAGCGCACGATCGTCGACGAGGGCCAGCGGGTCGAGGAGGGCCAGGTCATCGCCGACGGGCCGTGCACCGACACCGCCGAGATGGCGCTCGGGCGCAACCTGCTGGTGGCGTTCATGCCGTGGGAGGGCCACAACTACGAGGACGCGATCATCCTGAGCCAGCGCCTCGTGCAGGACGACGTCCTGTCCTCGATCCACATCGAGGAGCACGAGGTCGACGCCCGCGACACCAAGCTCGGCCCTGAGGAGATCACCCGGGACATCCCGAACGTCTCCGAGGAGGTGCTGGCCGACCTCGACGACCGCGGCGTGATCCGCGTGGGCGCCGACGTCGTGACCGGTGACATCCTGGTCGGCAAGGTCACGCCCAAGGGCGAGACCGAGCTGACCCCGGAGGAGCGCCTGCTGCGCGCGATCTTCGGCGAGAAGGCCCGCGAGGTCCGCGACACCTCGATGAAGGTGCCGCACGGCGAGTCCGGCAAGGTCATCGCGGTGCGTGTGTTCGACCGCGAGGAGGGCGACGAGCTGCCCCCGGGTGTCAACCGCCTGGTCCGCGTCTACGTGGCCCAGAAGCGCAAGATCACCACCGGCGACAAGCTCGCCGGCCGTCACGGCAACAAGGGCGTCATCGCCAAGATCCTGCCCGTCGAGGACATGCCGTTCCTCGAGGACGGGACCCCGGTCGACGTCGTGCTGAACCCTCTGGGCGTGCCCGGGCGCATGAACGTCGGGCAGGTCATGGAGACCCACCTCGGGTGGGTGGCCAAGACCGGCTGGGAGGCACCGGACGGTGCCGAGTGGGCCAAGCGCCTGGACCCGTCGGCGCGGTCGTCGGCCCCGAACACCCGGGTCGCGACCCCCGTGTTCGACGGCGCGAAGGAGGACGAGCTGTCCGGCCTCCTGGCCAACACCATCCCGACCGCCGACGGCGTTCGCCTGGTGGGCCCGGATGGCAAGGCCAGCCTGTTCGACGGTCGCTCCGGCGAGCCGTTCCCGGCGCCGGTCGCGGTGGGCTACATCTACATCCTGAAGCTGCTGCACCTGGTCGACGACAAGATGCACGCACGCTCCACCGGCCCGTACTCGATGATCACCCAGCAGCCGCTGGGCGGCAAGGCCCAGTTCGGTGGCCAGCGGTTCGGCGAGATGGAGGTCTGGGCCATGGAGGCCTACGGCGCCGCCTACGCCCTGCAGGAGCTGCTCACCATCAAGTCCGACGACGTCCTGGGTCGCGTGAAGGTCTACGAGGCCATCGTCAAGGGCGAGAACATCCCCGAGCCGGGCATCCCCGAGTCGTTCAAGGTGCTCATCAAGGAGATGCAGTCCCTGTGCCTGAATGTCGAGGTGCTGTCCAGCGACGGGCAGTCCATCGAGATGCGTGACTCCGACGACGACATCTTCCGTGCTGCGGAGGAGCTTGGCATCGACCTGTCCCGGCGGGAGCCGAGCAGCGTCGAAGAGGTCTGACCGACCGGATCCGCAGCCGGTTGCACGCCGGTTGCGGATCCGCGCCGACACACATGACGACGACCCGAACACGAACCTAAGGAACACACCTTGCTCGACGTCAACTACTTCGACGAGATGCGCATCGGTCTGGCCACTGCCGAGCACATCCGCACCTGGTCCCACGGTGAGGTCAAGAAGCCCGAGACGATCAACTACCGCACGCTCAAGCCGGAGAAGGATGGCTTGTTCTGCGAGAAGATCTTCGGGCCCACCCGTGACTGGGAGTGCTACTGCGGCAAGTACAAGCGCGTGCGCTTCAAGGGGATCATCTGCGAGCGCTGCGGCGTCGAGGTGACCCGCGCCAAGGTCCGTCGCGAGCGCATGGGCCACATCGAGCTCGCTGCGCCCGTGACCCACATCTGGTACTTCAAGGGTGTCCCGTCGCGCCTGGGCTACCTGCTGGACCTGGCCCCGAAGGACCTGGAGAAGGTCATCTACTTCGCGGCCTACATGATCACCTCCGTCGACGTGGACTCGCGTCACCGCGACCTGCCCTCGATCGAGGCGCGCATCGGCGTGGAGCGCAAGCAGCTCACCGACAAGACCGAGGCCGACCTCGCCAAGCGTGCCGAGAAGCTCGAGGCCGACCTGGCCGCGCTCGAGGCCGAGGGCGCCAAGGCCGACGTCAAGCGCAAGGTGCGTGAGGGCGCCGAGCGTGAGCTCAACGCCATCCGTCGCGCCGGGGAGAAGAAGGTCGACAGCCTCGACCGGGTCTTCGACCGGTTCCGCACCCTGAAGGTCCAGGACCTCGAGGGTGACGAGCTGCTCTACCGCGAGATGCGTGACCGCTTCGGCATGTACTTCTCCGGGGGCATGGGGGCGGCAGCGATCCAGGCCCGCCTTGCCAGCTTCGACCTCGAGGCCGAGGCCGAGCTCCTGCGCGAGATCGTCGCGACCGGCAAGGGCCAGCGCAAGACCCGTGCGCTCAAGCGGCTCAAGGTCGTCACCGCGTTCATGACCACCACCAACGACCCCAAGGGCATGGTTCTGGACTGCGTCCCGGTCATCCCGCCGGACCTGCGCCCGATGGTGCAGCTCGACGGTGGCCGGTTCGCCACCTCGGACCTCAACGACCTCTACCGGCGCGTGATCAACCGGAACAACCGTCTCAAGCGCCTGCTCGACCTCGGTGCGCCCGAGATCATCGTCAACAACGAGAAGCGGATGCTCCAGGAGGCCGTCGACGCGCTGTTCGACAACGGCCGCCGTGGCCGTCCGGTCACCGGCCCGGGCAACCGGCCGCTGAAGTCGCTGTCGGACATGCTCAAGGGCAAGCAGGGCCGGTTCCGCCAGAACCTGCTCGGCAAGCGCGTGGACTACTCCGGCCGCTCGGTCATCGTCGTCGGCCCGCAGCTCAAGCTGCACCAGTGCGGCCTGCCCAAGGGCATGGCCCTCGAGCTGTTCAAGCCGTTCGTGATGAAGCGCCTGGTGGACCTGAACCACGCGCAGAACATCAAGAGCGCCAAGCGCATGGTCGAGCGCTCGCGCTCGGTCGTGTGGGACGTGCTCGAGGAGGTCATCTCCGAGCACCCGGTGATGCTCAACCGGGCACCGACCCTGCACCGCCTGGGCATCCAGGCGTTCGAGCCCCAGCTGATCGAGGGCAAGGCCATCCAGATCCACCCGCTGGTCTGCACCGCGTTCAACGCGGACTTCGACGGCGACCAGATGGCCGTGCACGTGCCGCTGAGCGCTGAGGCCCAGGCCGAGGCCCGGATCCTCATGCTGAGCTCGAACAACATCCTGAGCCCGGCGAACGGTCGCCCGATCACCACGCCGACCCAGGACATGGTGCTGGGCATCTACGCCCTGACGTCGCTGCGCGAGGGCCTCAAGGGCGAGGGTCACGCGTACTCCTCGCTGGCTGAGGCGTTCATGGCCTACGACTCGGGCAGCCTCTCACTGCAGTCGATGATCACCCTGCGGCTGCGCGGAGTCGTGCCGCCCGAGGGGTACGAGGTTCCCGAGGACTGGCAGCCCGGTGACGCGCTGTCGCTGCAGACCACCCTCGGCCGGGCGCTGTTCAACGAGGCCCTGCCGGCTGACTACGAGTTCGTCAACGAGGACATCGACAAGAAGCGTCTCGGCGCCCTGGTCAACGACCTCGCTGAGCGCTACACGAAGACCAAGGTGGCCAACACCCTCGATGAGATCAAGGACCTCGGCTTCCGCTGGGCGACCCGCTCAGGGGTGACCATCTCGTTCGACGACGTGGTGGCGCCGCCGAAGAAGGCCGAGCTGATGGAGGAGGCCGAGAAGCGCGCGGCCGCCGTCCAGGACCAGTACGACGACGGCCTGATCACCGACGCGGAGCGCCGCCAGGAGCTCATCGAGATCTGGACGCGGACCACCGACGAGGTGGCCGAGGCCATGAAGGAGCACTTCCCGGCCACGAACCCGGTGTTCATGATGGTGAACTCCGGTGCCCGTGGTAACTGGATGCAGGTCCGTCAGATCGCGGGCATGCGTGGCCTGGTGGCCAACCCGAAGGGCGAGATCATCCCGCGGCCGATCAAGAGCAACTACCGCGAGGGCCTGTCGGTGCTGGAGTACTTCATCGCCACGCACGGCGCCCGCAAGGGCCTGGCCGACACCGCGCTGCGGACCGCCGACTCCGGGTACCTGACCCGGCGCCTGGTGGACGTGTCGCAGGACGTGATCATCCGTGAGGAGGACTGCGGCACCGACCGCGGCCTGCCCATGGTGATCGGCAACCGCGGCGAGGACGGCGTCGTGACGCCCGACGAGCACGTGGACACCTCCGCGGTGTCCCGGATCCTGTCCGAGGACGTCGTCCTCGACGGTGTGGTGCTGGCGCCCTCGGGCGAGGAGCTGTCGATCACGCTGGTCGACCAGCTCTGTGAGGCGGGCGTCGAGAAGGTCCGACTGCGCTCGGTGCTCACGTGCGACTCCAAGGTCGTCACGTGCGCCACCTGCTACGGCCGCTCCCTGGCGACCGGCAAGCTCGTGGACGTCGGCGAGGCCATCGGCATCATCGCCGCGCAGTCCATCGGCGAGCCCGGCACCCAGCTGACGATGCGCACCTTCCACACCGGTGGTGTGGCGGGCGAGGACATCACGCACGGCCTGCCCCGCATCGTCGAGCTCTTCGAGGCGCGCACCCCGAAGGGCATGGCCCCGATCAGCGAGTCCGCGGGTCGGGTGCGCATCGAGGAGTCCGACCGGACCAAGAAGATCGTCATCGTTCCCGACGACGGGTCTGCCGAGGAGGAGCACCCGATCTCGCGGCGCTCCCGGGTGAAGGTCACCGAGGGCGATCACGTCGAGGTGGGCCAGCCGCTGACCGTCGGTGCCGTGGACCCCAAGACAGTGCTGCGGGTCATGGGCCAGCGTGCAGTGCAGCTGCACCTGGTCGACCAGGTGCAGGAGGTCTACCGCTCGCAGGGCGTGTCGATCCACGACAAGCACATCGAGGTGATCGTGCGCCAGATGCTCAAGCGCGTGACGATCATCGAGAGCGGCGACGCCGACTTCCTCACCGGGCAGCTGGTGGAGCGCGGCATGTTCGAGTCGGGCAACCGCGCGGTGGTGGCTGAGGGCGGCAAGCCGGCCTCAGCGCGTCCGGAGCTGATGGGCATCACGAAGGCGTCGTTGGCCACGGAGTCGTGGCTGTCGGCGGCCTCCTTCCAGGAGACCACCCGCGTGCTCACCGAGGCGGCGATCGAGGCCAAGAGCGATCCGCTGCTCGGCCTCAAGGAGAACGTCATCATCGGCAAGCTCATCCCCGCCGGAACGGGCCTGCCCCGCTACCGCAACATCAAGGTGGAGCCGACCGAGGAGGCCAAGGCGGCGATGTACGCGTCGTTCAGCGGCTACGACGACTCCCTGTACACGGGCGGCTTCGGGTCCGCGGACTCCGGAGCGGTCCCGCTGGAGGACTACGACTACCGCGAC
>CAVOXR010000006.1:0-24839 GCA_963700475.1 uncultured Actinomycetes bacterium | reverse complement strand
GGCGCCGGCTTCTGATCGTCAGACCTCCTCGGGCTCGAGGCCGCCGTCAGGCACGTCCCGGCCATCCTCTGGGTCCACCCGACCCTCGTCGAGCCGTCCGTCCGGGAGCGGTTCGGGGTCATCCAGCTCCGGCACGGCTTCGCGTGGGGCAAGCACGGGCGGTGGGCAGGGCCGATCGGACGAGCAGGTTCGGGCCCCACGCTCGGACAGGGCACCATCGTCGAGGAGCGGGGATTCTCATGGCGGTTCCGAGCGGCCGGGCTCTTCGAGATCAGGCAGCTCTCGCTCCTCATCGGATCGCGCTGGCAGCGATCGGTCCTCGTCGGGTGCTGGGCCGAGCCGGTCCTCGTCCGGAACGGGCTCCGGTCGGCCGTCCTCGGGTGACCGCTCCAGCGGCGCCTCCAGGGACTCCCGAGCCGGTGGTTCCCCCAGCCGCAGCGGTGGCGATCGCGCGCCCCGGGCCGGCGGTCAGCGTGACTCGCGCGGTTCGCGGCCCGAGTCGCGGCCGGCTCCCCGTGACTCAGGGGTCAGGGACCCTCAGCTGCCCGAGGGCGTCGACGTCTCCGAGTTGGATCGCGTGACCCTGAACTCGCTGCGCACCCTTCCCGACGGACTGGCCGAGATCGTCGCCCTGCACCTCGCGGCGGCCGCACGGCTCCTGGCCGACGACCCCGAACGTGCCCTGGCGCACACCAGGGCGGCGTCACGCCGAGCCGGTCGGGTTGCCATCGTGCGTGAGGCTGTCGGTGTCGCTGCCTACGCGGCCGGCGACTACGGGACCGCCCTCACGGAGTTGAAGGCCGCGTCCCGGATCTCGGGATCCTCGGACTACCTGCCGATGATCGCCGACTGCGAGCGTGGACTGGGCCGCCCGGAGCGGGCGCTGGCCCTTGCCTCGTCGCCGGAGGCCAGCACCCTGGATCGTGCCGGGAAGGTCGAACTCCTCATCGTCGCTGCCGGGGCGCGTCGCGACCTCGGGCAGCCTGAGGCTGCCGTGCTCACGTTGCAGGTCCCGGCCCTGAAGTCCCGCGGCCAGGGGGAGTGGCTGGCTCGCCTGCGTTACGCCTACGCCGACGCGCTGCTCGAGGTGGGTCGAGTCGGTGAGGCTCGCGAGTGGTTCGTGCGTTCGGCGGAGGTGGATCCCGAGTTCTCCACGGACGCTGCGGAACGCGTCAGCGAGCTGGACGGGATCACCTTCGACGAGCTCGAGGAGGTCGACGAACCCGAGTCGGCCGACGACTCCGGTGCCACGGCCGAGGCCGACCCCACGGCGCTGCGCGACGAGTCGACGGAAGGGCAGCCGGGCCGGGACGGCGATGGTCGGTGAGGCGTCCGAGGGATCGCCGTCGGTGACGCGCGCGGACGGCTCGGCAATCGGCGCCCTCGGCTCATCGGTGGCCCCGCTGGCGGCACTCCACGATGTGGCGCTGCTTGACCTCGACGGAGTGGTGTACGTCGGCGCCGGGGCGGTGCCCCATGCGGCCGAGGCCCTGGATGCCGCCCTCGCGGAGCACGCCATGCGTTCGGCCTTCGTCACGAACAACGCTGCGCGTACCCCTGCCACGGTCGCCGCACACCTGGTGGACCTCGGTGTGCGGGCGGTGCCTTCGGATGTGGTGACCTCCGCTCAGGCTGGCGCGCGCATGCTCGCCGAGCGACTGCCCGAGGGATCGCACGTTCTGGTGATCGGCGGACCCGGGGTCGGTGCTGCGCTTCGTGAGCGCGGGCTGGTGCCCGTGGAGTCCGTCGACGACGGGGCCGTTGCGCTGATGCAGGGCTACGGCCCGGACGTCGGCTGGCGGCAGCTCGCCGAGGGTTCGCTCGCGATCGTTCGTGGCCTGCCCTGGGTTGCCACCAACCTCGACCGGACCATCCCGACCCCGCGCGGGAGGGTCCTCGGCAACGGGTCGATGGTCGAGGCGCTCCGGTACGCCACGGGGGTCGAGCCGCTGGTGGCCGGGAAGCCCGAGCCGCCGCTGATGATCGAGTCGGTCGAGCGATCAGGCGCGGTGCGTCCGATCGTGGTGGGAGATCGGCTCGACACCGACATCGAGGGCGCAAACCGCTCCGGGATCCCCTCCCTGCTTGTGCTCACCGGTGTCACGGACTGGCAGGACCTGCTCCACGTGGCGCCGCCGTACCGCCCCAGCTATCTGGGCCTGGACCTGCGGGCGCTGCTCACCTCGGCGCCTGCGGTCGAGGTGCGGTGGGGCACCGGCGTGGTCGAGGGCCGGTGTGGTGCCATCGCTGTGCGGATCCCCACGGGAGCGTCCGACGGCGCAGCTCGTCACCCGGGGGCGAGTGTCGGGTCGGACGGGGGGCAACCAGATCCGGGTGACCTCTGGTGGCTCCCCGAGAGCCTCCGTGGTGCCAGCGGGGGTGCAGACGGCGCCCCAAGCGAGATCGACCTGGACCTGGTTCGGGCTGTTGTCGCGGCCACGTGGTCGATTGCCGACGCCGGCGCAGCGATCACAGGGCCGGCGCACGTGCATGCCGCGACCGGGTGATCCAGCGGACGGGCGGTACCCTGCTGGCAGGGAAGGGGCCGCAGTGATCGATATCGTCAGGGACTACACGGCAATCGGCATCGGAAGCACTCAGGCGACAGCCAATCGGGTCATCGGTGCAGCGCACACAGGCGCGCAGTTGGTGACCACATGGGGCCGTCCCGAGCAGGCCAGTGACCACCCCGAGACGCGCCCCAGTCTGATCGAATCCGTCGTCGGCGCCCCCGGGGCTCTCATCGCCCATGTCCAGCGCCAGATCGACGGCCTCGTCGAGCGCCTGGGACTCGTGTCCGAGGCGGAGGTGCGTGCCCTGCGCCAGCAGGTCCAGCGCCTCGAGCGCCACATCAGCGACCTTCGAGGTGACCGGTGAGCCAGGCTCCCGAGGTCGAGCCGGAGCACGTCGCCCCGTCTGTCTCGGAGGTCACGGACTCCGTCGCGCCCGCCGAGTCCGTTGCCGACGCGCCCGCCGCCTCCGATCAGCCCGAGGCTGACGATCACAGCGTGACCTCCGCATCCGAGGCGCAGGCTTCCTCCGCGACGGCCGTTGATCCCCGGGTCGATGATGCGCTGTCCCGCCTCGCGGAGCTCGACACCCTCCCATTGACGGAACAGGTCGAGGTCTACACCGACATCCACCGCCGACTGGCCGGCGTCCTGGCCGATCCCGACAGCCAGGCGTAACCGCGATGGCCCGACGGCGGCTCGATGCCGAGCTGGTCCGCCGCGGTCTGGCGAGGTCCCGCGAGCATGCGCAGAACCTTGTGGCCGAGGGTCGGGTCCGTGTGGCCGGCGCCACGGCGACCAAGCCGGCGACGCAGGTCGAGGAGGCTGCGGCCCTGGTCGTCGTCGAGGCGCCGACCGGTCCCGACTACGTGTCCCGGGGGGCCCACAAGCTGATCGGGGCGTTGGAACGGTTCGATCCGTCCGGCCAGATGGTGTCGGGGCGCTGGGTCCTGGACGCGGGGGCGTCGACAGGCGGCTTCACCGACGTGGTGCTGCGCCGGGGTGCGGCCCACGTGATCGCTGTGGACGTCGGCTACGGGCAGCTGGCGTGGTCGCTGCGCAGCGACGAGCGCGTCACCGTGATGGACCGGACGAACATCCGGGGGCTGACCGCACAGGACCTGCCCCACCGCCCGGACGTGGTCGTGGCCGACCTGTCGTTCATCTCGCTGCGGCTGGTCCTCGGGGTGTTCGCCGGGATCGTGGCCGAGGGAGCCGACCTGCTGCTGATGGTCAAGCCGCAGTTCGAGGTGGGTCGTGAGGCCCTCGGCAGCGGTGGCGTCGTCCGCGAGCCGGCGCTGCGTGAGTCCGCCGTCGTGGAGGTCGCCCAGGCTGCGTGGGAGGTCGGGCTGGGCACTGCTGGGGTGGTGGCCAGCCCGTTGCCGGGTCCCAGTGGCAATGTCGAGTACTTTCTTCATCTGCGGGCCGATGCTGGCCCGCCCGATCCGGCGGACGTCCGCCGAGCAGTGCAGGAGGGTCCACAGTGACCGTGTCCGTGCCGGAGGGAGGCGCCGCGATGGGTGATCGACGGATCCTGCTGGTCACCAACACGCGACGCCAGGAGGCTGTCACCTCCGCCCGTGCCACCGCGGAGGCGCTGCTCGGCCAAGGCATGGGCGTTGCCGCCACACGCGACGAGTGCGAGGTGCTGGCGGTCCCCGGCGTCGTCCCGGTCGAGTCCCTGCCGGAGGGCTCCGCGGCGACCGGATGCGAGCTGGTGGTGGTGCTCGGGGGCGATGGCACGGTCCTGCGTGGCGCTGAACGAGCGCGCGGCATGGGCGTGCCCCTGCTGGGGGTGAACCTCGGCCACGTCGGGTTCCTCGCGGAGTTGGAGCGCGAGGACCTCCAGGAGGTGGTCCAGGCCGTCGTGGCCCGCGACTACCGGGTCGAGCAGCGCATGACCGTCGATGCCCGGATCCTCGACAACGGCGTCGAGGTGGCGCACACCTGGGCGCTCAACGAGGTTTCCATCGAGAAGGCGCCCGAGGACCGGATGCTGGACCTGATGGTCGAGGTCGACGGCCGGCCCCTGTCGCGCTGGCTGTGCGACGGCGTGGTGTGTGCGACGCCGACGGGGTCCACTGCGTACTCCTTCTCCGCCGGCGGTCCGATCGTCTGGCCCGAGGTTGAGGCCCTGCTGCTGGTGCCGCTCAGCGCCCACGCGCTGTTCGCCCGGCCGCTGGTCACCGCGCCGACGACGCGGATCGTGATCGAGAGCGTCGCCCCGGAGAAGCAGGGGGTGCTCTGGGCGGATGGCCGCCGGTCGTTCCCGCTGCCGCACAACGCGCGCATCGAGGTGAGCCGGCACCCCGAGCCCGTCTCGTTCGCCCGCCTGCGCGATGCTCCCTTCACCGACCGCCTGGTCGCGAAGTTCGCGCTGCCCATCCAGGGGTGGCGCGGGGCCCCCACGGAGCGGCCGTGATCCACGAGCTGCGGATCACGGGGCTCGGCGTCATCGCCGACGCCACGTGCAGGTTCGCACCCGGATTCACGGCCGTCACCGGCGAGACGGGCGCGGGCAAGACCATGGTCGTCAGCGGGTTGGGCCTGCTCGCGGGCGGGCGCGCCGATGCGGGGCTCGTCCGGGTGGGGGAGTCCCAGGCCGCGGTCGAGGGCTGGTTCGACGCGCCCGAGGAGGAGATCGGGGCGATCGTCACCGACGCCGGCGGGGTTCTCGACGATGACGGGCTCACGGCTGCGCGGATCATCGCCACCCGCGGGCGCAGCGTCCTCGGTGGCCGCGGGGTGCCGACGGCGGTGATGGCTGACGTGGTGGGCCAGCTGCTGGTCATCCACGGGCAGCACGACCAGACCCGCATCGGCAGCCGTGCGCTGGCGCTGCTGGACGCCTTCGCGGGTGAGGGGACGCAGGACCTGGCCCGTCGGGTGGGGCAGCTGCATGCCGAGCTGCGCAGCCTCGAACGGGAGCTCACCGACCTGCGCACGACCGAGCGGGAGCGGGCCCGGGAGCTCGACCTGCTCGAGTTCTCCCTGAACGAGATCGCGGCGATCGACCCGCAGCCCGACGAGGACGTCACGCTGGCCGCCGAGGCCGAGCGGCTCGCGAACGCCGACGACCTCGTCGGAGCCGCACTCCTCGCCCGCGAGGCGATCACGTCCGACGAGGATCGCGACGGGTCCTCGGACGTGATGGGCCTGCTGTCGGCCGCCCGTCGCGCGCTGGAGTCAGCAGCCGCTCACGACTCGGAACTGGCGGCGCCCGCGGCAGCCATCCGCTCCGCGATGGCCCAGCTCGGGGACGTCGCCGCGGACCTCTCCCAGTACGCCCAGGACGTCGACGCCGATCCCCGCCGACTGGCCGCCATCCAGGACCGACGGGCGGACCTGTCACGGCTCACCCGCAAGTACGGATCCACGATCAGCGAGGTCCTGGCATGGTCGGCCACCTCGGCAGCTCGGGCGGCACAGCTGGCCGGCGCCGACGACCGGATCGAGGCACTCGATGCTCAGGTGCACGACCTGCGAACCCGGGCCGCCGAGGTGTGCGCCGAGCTCAGCTCAGCGCGCCGCGCCGCTGCCGACCGCTTCTCCGACGAGGTCGCCACGGAGCTCGCGGCCCTGGCGATGCCTCGCGCCCGCGTGGCGTTCGTGGTCACGACCACGCCGGACCCCAACGGGCTCGTGCTGCCGGCCGCGGGAGCGGATCCGGCCAGTGAGCCCGCCCCTCCCGGCCCCGTGGCCTTCCGCGCCACAGGCGTCGATGACGTCTCGCTGATGCTGGCAGCCAACCCCGGCGCGCCGCTCAGGCCCATCGCCCAGGCCGCCTCCGGCGGCGAGCTCTCGCGAGTGATGCTCGCGGTCCAGGTCGTCCTGGCCGGAGCCGACCCGGTACCGACGATGGTCTTCGACGAGGTCGATGCCGGCGTCGGCGGGGCAGCGGCCATCGAGGTGGGGCGGCGATTGCAGGCGCTGAGCACGCGCACCCAGGTGATCGTCGTGACGCACCTGGCCCAGGTGGCGGCCTTCGCCGACCGGCAGCTGGTCGTCACGAAGGACTCGGATGGATCGGTGACCGAGTCGTCGGTCCAGGTGGTCGAAGGGGAGCAGCGGGTGCGTGAGCTGTCGCGGATGCTCGCCGGCCTGGCCGACTCCGAGGCAGCTGGAGCGCACGCCAGCGAGCTCCTGGAACTCGCGCACAGCGCGTCGCGGCGCGGATAGTCCGGACCTGCGTCCGGGGCGCGATAGTCTGGTGGCCCATGGGTGCGCCGCAGACGACCAAGCATGTGTTCGTGACCGGAGGCGTCGCCTCCTCCCTCGGGAAGGGCCTGACGGCCTCGTCGTTGGGAAGCCTGCTGAAGGCCCGCGGCCTGCGGGTGACCATGCAGAAGCTGGATCCCTACCTCAACGTCGATCCCGGGACGATGAACCCCTTCCAGCACGGCGAGGTGTTCGTCACCGACGATGGCGCGGAGACCGACCTGGACGTCGGTCACTACGAGCGGTTCCTCGACACCGACCTGCACGGCTCGGCCAACGTCACGACCGGGCAGGTGTACTCCACGGTCATCGCCAAGGAGCGCCGCGGGGAGTACCTCGGTGACACCGTGCAGGTCATCCCGCACATCACCAACGAGATCAAGCGTCGCATCCGCGAGATGGCCGAGCCCGGTGTCGACGTGGTCATCACCGAGGTCGGGGGGACCGTCGGCGACATCGAGAGCCTGCCGTTCCTGGAGTCCGTTCGCCAGATCCGCCACGAGGTCGGCCGGGACAACACGTTCGTGCTGCACGTCTCGCTGCTGCCGTACATCGGGCCCTCCGGTGAGCTCAAGACCAAGCCGACCCAGCACTCCGTCGCAGCGCTTCGCTCCATCGGCCTGCAGCCCGATGCGATCGTCCTGCGCGCCGATCGCCCCGTTCCCGACAGCATCAAGCGCAAGGTCTCGCTGATGTGTGACGTCGACGACGAGGCCGTCGTGGCCGCGGTCGACGCCCCCTCGATCTACGACATCCCCAAGGTCCTGCACACCGAGGGCCTTGACGCGTACGTAGTGCGGCGATTGGGCCTGCCCTTCCGTGACGTCGACTGGACCGCCTGGGGTGAGCTGCTGCGGCGGGTGCACCAGCCGGCGCACGAGGTCACGGTCGCGTTGGTGGGCAAGTACGTCGACCTCCCCGATGCCTACCTGTCGGTGACCGAGGCCCTGCGTGCCGGCGGCTTCGCCAACGACTCGCGGGTCAACATCCGCTGGGTCGCCTCCGACGACTGCTCCACTCCCGCGGGTGCGGCGAAGGCCCTTGGCGGGGTCGATGCCATCTGCGTGCCCGGAGGGTTCGGTGTCCGCGGTATCGAGGGCAAGCTCGGGGCGCTGACCTGGGCGCGGGAGTCCGGCACCCCCACCCTCGGCCTGTGCCTGGGACTGCAGTGCATGGTGATCGAGGCCGCCCGCAACCTCGCCGGGCTGCCGGAGGCCAACTCGCTGGAGTTCGACGAGAAGACCCCCGACCCGGTCGTGGCGACGATGGCCGACCAGGTGGACGTCGTCAGCGGTGAGCGTGACATGGGCGGAACCATGCGACTTGGCCTGTACCCGGCCGAGCTCCTCGCGGGCAGCGTCGTGGCCGAGGCCTACGGGATGACGCACGTCGACGAGCGCCACCGGCACCGCTACGAGGTCAACAACGCCTACCGGCCGCCCCTGGCCGAGGCGGGCCTGGTGTTCTCGGGGACCTCGCCGGACGGCCACCTCGTGGAGTTCGTCGAGCTCCCCCGCGAGGTGCACCCGTACTACGTGGGCACCCAGGCGCACCCGGAGTTCCGGTCACGGCCCACGCGCGGGCATCCGCTGTTCGTGGGCCTGATCGCTGCGGCCCTGGCGCGGCGGACCGCGGGATGACCGACGCGGGTCACGACCTGCCCCTGACCGATGAGCCGCACCGGTTCCCGGTGCTGGCCGAGGAGCACCGCTTCGAGGGAGCCAAGTGGTCGGTCTGGTCCGAGACGGTGGACATCGATGGTCACGTCGTCGTCCGCGACGTCCTACGGCATCCCGGAGCGGTCGCGGTCGCTGCGGTGGACGACGAGGGTCGCCTGCTTCTGATCCGGCAGTACCGGCACCCGGTCGCGGCGTACATGTGGGAGATCCCCGCCGGGCTGCTCGACAAGCCCGGGGAGGACCTCGTCGAGTGCGCCCGCCGCGAGCTGGCCGAGGAGGCCGGGGTCACGGCCAACGACTGGAGCCAGCTGCTCGAGCTGGCCCTGAGCCCGGGGGGGACCAGCGAGCGGATCACGATCTTCAAGGCCACGGACCTGACGGTCGACCCGGGATCCCGCCAGCACACGGGTGAGGCCGAGGAGCGCGAACTGCCCCAGCTCTGGGTTACGATTTCCGAAGCGGTTGAGCGTTGTCTCGACGGATCCATCACGAATGCCACGGCTGTTGCTGCGATTCTGGCACTTGCGGCCCGGCAGGAGTGAGGAATTCGTGGTCGGGGTCATCGAGCGCCGTTGATTGTCACGGGCGTGCTGCTAGGGCATGCTCGCATCCGGTGGTCAGGAGAGGACGGCACAGATGAAGGTCGGCATCCCCAGCGAGGTCAAGAACAACGAGTTCCGGGTCGCCATCACGCCGGCTGGCGTCAACGAGCTGCGCCTGCACGACCACGAGGTGTACGTCCAGCGGGACGCGGGCCTGGGTTCCTCCATCACCAACGAGGAGTACGAGCGCGCCGGGGCGACGATCCTCGACACCGCCGACGAGGTGTGGGCCACCGGTGAGCTGATCCTGAAGGTCAAGGAGCCCATCGCCGAGGAGTACCACCGGATGCGGTCCGGGCAGACGCTGTTCACCTACCTGCACCTGGCCGCGTCGCGGGAGTGCACGGACGCCCTGATCGACTCCGGCATCACCGCGATCGCCTACGAGACCGTCGAGCTGCCCGACCGCTCACTTCCCCTGCTCGCCCCGATGTCCGAGGTCGCCGGGCGGCTCGCGCCGCAGGTCGGCGCCCATGCGCTCATGCGGGCCTACGGCGGGCGCGGCACGCTGATGGGTGGCGTCTCGGGCGTCTACGCCGCGAAGGTCGTCGTCCTCGGCGCCGGTGTGGCCGGCATGAACGCCGCGACGATCGCCCTGGGCATGCAGGCCGAGGTCCTGCTGCTCGACCTGAACATCGCCCGCCTGCGTGCGGCCGACGCGGTCTACCACGGTCACATGCAGACCATTGCGTCGAACCGCTACGAGGTCGAGCGCGCCTGCCTGGATGCCGACCTGGTCATCGGCGCCGTCCTCGTCCCGGGCGCGAAGGCCCCCAAGCTGGTCAGCAACGAGCTGGTCTCGCGGATGAAGCCCGGCTCCGTCCTCGTCGACATCGCGATCGACCAGGGCGGTTGCTTCGAGGACTCACGGCCGACGACGCACGCCGATCCCACCTACCGGATCCACGACTCGGTCTTCTACTGCGTGGCCAACATGCCCGGTGCGGTCCCGCACACGTCCACGTACGCGCTCACGAACGTGACCCTGCCCTACGCCGTCGAGCTGGCCAACAAGGGCTGGAAGCAGGCCTGCCTCGATGACCACCCGCTTGCCCTCGGCCTGAACGTCCACGAGGGGCAGGTCGTCTACGGGGCGGTGGCGCAGGAGTTCGGCCTCGAGCACAGGACCCTGGAGTCGGTCCTCGCCTAGTGCCCGAGCCCACGACCGCCGCGACGGCGTCCCGACCGAGCGCCCTCGCGCGCTCGGCACAGGTCTATCGCGATCACCTGACGGTCGAACGCGGACTGGCGCCGAACTCGTTGGCCGCCTACAGCCGCGACCTGCGCCGGTACCTGGAGTTCTGCGCCAGCCGCGGGATCACCGCCGCCGACCAGGTGACCGAGTCCGACCTCGGCGACTTCCTGGCGTGGTTGCGCCAGGGCAGCGACGGGCACGCCCCCCTGGCAGCGGCCAGCGCGGCGCGCACGCTCGTGGCGGTCCGTGGATTCCACCGCTTCGCCGTCCAGGAGGGGATCAGCGCGACGGATCCCGGGCGCGAGGTGAAGCCCCCCGCCTCCGCCAAGCGCCTGCCCAAGGCGCTGACGGTCGAGGAGGTCGAAGCCATCCTGACCAGCACGGGGGGAGTGGCCGCCGATCCGTTGGGCCTGCGCGACCGCGCCCTCCTGGAGTTCCTGTACGGGACAGGTGCCCGCATCAGTGAAGCCGTCGGCCTCGATCTTGACGACCTCGACGTGGACCACGGGGTGGCGCACCTGCACGGCAAGGGCGGCAAGCAGCGGCTCGTGCCGATCGGCAGCAAGGGACGCGAGGCGCTGTCGGCGTACCTGGTCCGATCCCGCCCCGGCCTTCTGGTCACTGCCCAGCCGGCGGTGTTCCTGAATGCTCGCGGAGGACGGCTCTCCCGGCAGAGCGCATGGACGATCCTGCGCGCCGCGGCTGAACGTGCCGGCGTCACCGCCGAGGTCTCGCCGCACACCATGCGGCACTCGTTCGCCACCCACCTGCTCGACGGAGGTGCCGACGTCCGAGTCGTCCAGGAGCTCCTCGGCCATGCGTCGGTCACGACCACGCAGGTGTACACGAAGGTCACGGTCGAGCACCTGCGCGAGGTCTACGCCCTGGCCCACCCGAGAGCCCGCGGCTGAGCAGGGCGCCACGTCCGGTCCCGCCACGTCCGGTCCCGCCACGTCCGGTCCGCCACGTCCGGTCCCGCCACGTCCGGTCCCGCCACGTCCGGTCCGGATTTCCGACCATTGACGGTCGCGAATCCGGACGAACCCAGGATTGGGCCGCGCGATGGCGGACCGATCGGGGGTGGGGGTGGGGCGTGGGGTCGATTAGGCTGGGGCCGCTTCACCACGCCAGGAGGTGCGCGCATGGCGGCAGCACGCAAGGCCGGCGGCGGCCTGGGCCCAACCGGCCGGCCGGTGCCTGAGTTCGGCGTGCCCGGCGCCCGAACGACCTCGGGTCCGGCGGACATCATCGCCCTGTGCAACCAGAAGGGCGGGGTCGGCAAGACGACCACCACGATCAACCTCGGTGCGGCACTGGCGGAGTACGGCCGCCGCGTCCTGCTCGTGGACTTCGATCCGCAGGGGGCGCTCGGAGCCGGTGTGGGGATCCACCCGCACACCCTCGAGCACACGATCTACGACGTGATGATCACCGGCGACGCGACCGCCCGCGAGGTCATCCGACCCACGGCGGTACCGGGCATGGACCTGATGCCGGCGAACATCGACCTCTCCGGGGCCGAGCTTCTCCTGGTGTCAGAGGTCGGCCGCGAGCAGTCGCTGATGCGAGCCCTGCGCCCGGTCCGCAACGACTACGACGTGATCCTCATCGACTGCCAGCCCTCGCTGGGCCTGCTCACGGTCAACGCCCTGACCGCGGCGCAGTGGGTGATGATCCCGCTGGAGTGCGAGTACTTCTCCCTGCGCGGGGTCGCGCTGCTGCAGGACACGATCCGCAAGATCCAGGAGCGCACCAACCCCGACCTCGAGCTCCTCGGGGTGCTGCCGACGATGTTCGACCGGACCGTGCACGCCCGGGACGTGCTGGGCCGCGTGGTCGAGGCCTTCGGCGACAAGGTGTTCCACACCGTGATCAGCCGTACGGTGAAGTTCCCCGAGACGTCGGTGGCCGGGGTTCCCATCACGGTGTACGCCCCGACCAGCGCTCCTGCCCATGCCTACCGCCAGCTGGCGCGGGAGGTGCTGGCACGCATCGACCCGGCCAGCATCGGCGCCGTCGCCGATGGCCCGGACGGGTCCGACGCCGACGGTCCCACCGCCGAGCAGTTGGCGCTCGGATGAGCCGCGGTACGCCGTGGTGACGCCTGATGTCGAGGTCGCGCCCGAGGCCGTCGGGTTGCCTGCCGGCGCCGACCTGGGACCCGACGGACCCCTGGTCGACACCGAGGAGATCGGGGCAGGGCCGAAGGCGTTCGCCGTCCGCGTGGGCGGGTTCGAGGGCCCGTTCGACCTGCTTCTGAGCCTCATCGCTCGGCACCGGATCGAGGTCACGGAGCTGGCGCTGCACGTCGTCACCGATGACTTCATCGCCCACGTGCGTGCCCAGGGTGTCGAATGGGACCTCGACGAGGCCACCTCCTTCCTGGTGATCGCCGCGACGCTCCTGGACCTCAAGGCCGCCCGGCTGCTCCCTGACGGATCGGTGGAGGACGAGGAGGACCTCGCCCTTCTCGAGGCACGTGACCTGCTGTTCGCGCGGCTGCTGCAGTACCGCGCGTTCAAGGAGGTCGCAGCGCTTCTCGACGGGATGCTCACCGATGCCGCCACCCGACGACCCCGCGAGGCTGCGCTCGAGCCCTGGCTGGCCGAGCTCCTGCCCGAGGTGCTGCTTGGCCTGGGGCCGGTGGAGTTCGCCGCCATCGCCGAGGCCGCGTTCGAACCCCGCCCGCCGGACCCCGGCGTCTCGGTCACGCACATCCATGCCCCCGCTGTCAGCGTCCGCGAGCAGGCGGCGATCCTCATCGAGCGGCTGCGCCGTCGCGGCGTCTCGACCTTCCGTGCGCTGACAGACGACGCCCCCAACACGCTGGTGGTGGTCGGGCGCTTCCTGGCCCTGCTCGAGCTCTACCGCGACGGGGTGGTGACCTTCGAGCAGGCCGCCGCGCTCGGCGAGCTGAGCGTGCGCTGGGTGGGGCCCGACGACGAGGCCGAGGCCGCTGCGATCGCCGAGCGTGCGGTCACCGATGAGTTCAGGGGTGTCGTCGAGGCGACGGACGCCCGATCCGAGGAGGAACAGTGACCGAGCTCGACCAGGCCGAGCACGACACCGCGGCGGACGCCCGTGATGTGGCGCTCGACGAGGGAACGGATGCCCTCGACGAGGGGCCCGAGGACGCCCTGCTTGCCGATGCACTGGGCGCCCCGACGCTGGAGGCGGCCGTCGAGGCGGTCCTGCTGCTGGCCGATGAGCCGATGGACATGCTCACGCTGGCCACCATCGTGCGCAGGCCCGCGGATCAGGTGGAGGCCGTCGTGCGCGGGCTCTCGGCCCAGTACACCGAGGATGGCCGCGGCTTCGACCTGCGCGAGGTGGGCGGTGGTTGGCGGTTCTACACCCGTGGCGACTGCGCGGAGGTCGTCAGCCGCTACGTGGTGGATGGGCAGCAGGCGCGCCTGACCCAGGCCGCGCTGGAGACCATGGCGATCATCGCCTACCGTCAGCCGATCTCCCGGGGCCGGATCAGCGCAGTCCGCGGGGTGAACGTCGACGGGGTCGTTCGCACGCTGATCACGCGCGGGCTGGTCGAGGAGGCCGGGGTGGAGCCCGGAGGGCATGCCACGATGCTGCGCACGACGCCGTACTTCCTCGAACGACTGGGCATCGCCAGCCTGTCGGAGCTTCCCCCGCTGGCCGACCATGTCCCGACGTACGCCGAGATCGGCGACCTGGTGGACCTGCCGTGAGCCCGCGTGAGGACGTTCCCACCGAGGGCGTGCGCCTGCAGAAGGTCCTGGCCGCGGCCGGCCTGGGGAGCCGGCGCGCCTGCGAGGTCCTGATCGATCAGGGCCGGGTCGAGGTCGACGGCAAGGTCGTGCGTGAGCAGGGCATGCGGGTCGATCCGCAGACAGCCGTCGTGCGCGTCGACGGACAGCGGGTGCCGACAGCGGCCGGGACCGTCGTGGTGGCGGTCAACAAGCCCCGCGGCGTGCTCTCGACGATGTCCGACGATCGCGGGCGTCCCTGCCTGGGCGACCTCGTGGCTGACCGCTCCGAGCGGCTGTTCCACGTCGGTCGGCTCGACGCGGACACCGAGGGCCTCATCCTGCTGACCAACGACGGGGAGCTGGCCAACCGGCTCGCGCACCCGTCGTACGGCGTGGCCAAGACCTACCTCGCGACCGTCGCGGCACCCCTGCCCCGTGGCGTGGGGCGCCAGCTGACGTCGGGCATCGAGCTGGAGGACGGTCCGGTCAAGGCGGACTCGTTCAAGGTCGTCCAGAGCCTGCCCGGCCAGGTGCTGATCGAGCTCGTCCTCCACGAGGGTCGCAACCACATCGTGCGGCGCATGTTCGAGGCCGTGGGCCATCCGGTGCTGTCCCTGGTGCGCACGCGCATCGGTCCGATCGTCCTGGGCCAGCAGCGTCCCGGCACCGTCCGGGTGATCTCCGGCGGCGAGGAGCGGGCGCTCTACACCGAGGTCGGGCTGTAGTCCTCGGTGGTGCCGGGCGCCCCAGGGGTTCCCGGCGCCTCGGTGGTGCCGGGCGCCTCGGCGGACGGTGGGCTCGTCGGCAGCGATGACTGTGCGGGCGATGCCCCCGACTGTGCGGGCGGGGTGAGCCCGGGTCCGCGCCCGGTCCACGAGTCCATGGCCGTGGTCCCGCCGAAGAACCCGTTCACGGTGTTGAACACCCTGTGCGGGAGCACGCCGCGCAGCATCGGTGCCACCTTCACCAGCCACGGGGTGCGCACGTAGGTGCTGTTGTGGAGCACGCCCCTGACCACGGCCCCGGCCACGTCGTCGGCCCGGAGCGTCCTTGTCAGGCGCATCGGACGCGTCCCGTCGAACAGCCCCGTCGATACGACCCCCGGGCAGACCGTCGTGACATGCACATTGGTGTGTCCCTGCGTGCGCAGCTCCAGCTCGATGGACTCGGAGAACCCGATCACGCCCCACTTGCTGGCACCGTACGTCGACCCTCCGGGCGCGCCGCCGTAGCCGGCGAGGCTCGCGATGTTGACCAGGTGCGCGTCGGGACGGTCGATCAGGTCCGGGAGGAAGGCATGCGTGAGGATCACCGGACCCTGGAGGTTCACCGCCAGGGTCGTCAGGTGCCTGTCCAGTGGCACGTCCAGGAAGTAGCCGCCGAACACTGTGCCGGCATTGTTCACCAGGACGTCGATCGGTCCGCCGTCGGCGTTGATCCGCTCACGCGTGGCCGCAACGTCACCCGGGTCGGTGACGTCGAGCCGGTACTCGGCCACATCACACCCCGAATCCCGCAGGGTGGTCGCCGCCTGTGCGAGCAACGGTTCGTTGACATCGGTGAGCACGATCCGCGCTCCCGCGGCGGCGGCGCGCTGCGCGATCGCGTAGCCGATCCCGGAGGCGCCCCCGGTGATGAGGACGCGCTTGTCCGTCAGTGTTCGCATGCTGACCTCCCGATCATCGTCACCCCGTGCCGCCCGATTCGCCCACGGTACTGCGCGCCTCGCCGGGCCTCGCTGCTGGCCCCCCGCCGGCCTCCCGGCGGATCGTCCGCAACGCGGCGGATCGTCCGCAACGCGCGGACCCGTCGCCGCGTCCTGCCCGGTGGGGGGACCATTAGGCTGGGCGCCGACGATCCTGGGGAGGCGAGATGGCCGTGCGGGCCGTGCGTGGGGCGACACACCTGAGCGCCGACGACGCCGATGAGATGCGCGAGGCCGTGGTCGAGCTGGTGACCGCGATGCTCGAGCGCAACGCGCTGGGCACCGACGACCTGATCTCCGTGCTGTTCACCGCGACGCCTGACCTCGTGTCGGCGTTCCCCGCGGGTGCAGCCCGCGCGCTGGACATCGGCGACGTCCCGCTCATCTGCGCCCAGGAGATCGACGTCACCGGCGCGATGCAGCGGGTCGTGCGGGTCATGGCCCACGTCGAGTGCGACCTGCCGCGCGCCCACGTGACCCACGTGTACCTGCGCGGCGCCGAGGCCCTGCGCACGGACCTGGCCCAGTGAGCGGGCTGCCCGAGCCGGTGCTGATCGTGGGCACCGGGCTCATCGGAACGTCCTTGGCGCTGTCCCTGCGCCGACGGGGTGTGGCTGTGTGGTTGGCGGACCGGGACCCGGATGCGGTGGCCGTGGCCGTGGCCCGCGGCGCGGGGGAGGCCGTTCCGGCAGAGCGTCCTGACGTGACGAGCACGCCCGGGGCGCCGGGGGCGCCAGGCACGGGCCAGCGCGCGCGCCGGGGCTGGTGGGCCCCGGCTGGTCGTGGTGGCCGTTCCCCCGGCCGTGACCGCAGCGGTCGTCGCCGACGCGCTGCGCCGGTTCCCCGGGGCCGTCGTCACGGACGTCGCCTCGGTGAAGGTCCCGATCCACCGGGCACTGGTGGCTGCCGGGGTGGATGCCTCACGGTATGTCGGGGGCCACCCGATGGCCGGCCGCGAGGTCTCCGGACCGGCCGCTGCCCGTGCGGATCTCATCGACGACAGGCCGTGGGTGATCACCCCGCACCCCGGCGCCGATGAGGCGGCCGTCGACGCAGTCCAGGAGCTGGCCCTGGCCGCCCGCGCGCTGCCCATCGTCATGCCTGCCGCCGAGCACGACCGCGCCGTGGCGGTGGTCTCGCACACCCCGCAGATCCTGTCCTCCCTGCTGGCCGCCCGACTGCTGGACTCGTCAGACACCGTGGTCTCGATCGCTGGGCAGGGCCTGCGGGACATGACGCGGATCGCTGCCTCGGACGCCGACCTGTGGGTCGAGATCCTGTCGGCGAACGCGACCCCCGTTGCTGCCGTCCTTGGGGCGCTGCGTGCTGACCTCGACTCGCTGCTCCATGCCCTGGGCAGCATCGACCAGGGCGGCCAGGACGTCCTGGCCGAGGCCCTGCGCCGGGGCAACGCCGGGCGCGATCGCGTGCCGGGCAAGCACGGTGCCCGACCGTCGCCGACAGCCGTCGTGCCGGTCGCAGTGCCCGACCAGCCAGGCGAGCTCGGCCGGTTGTTCGCCGCCGTCGCCGAGGCGGGGTACTCCGTCGAGGACGTCCGGATCGAGCACGTGCTGGGTCGGCCCACGGGCGTGGTGGAGATCACGGTCGGTGAGGTGTCGGCCGTGCCCCTCTCCGAGGCGCTCGGTGCCCAGGGCTGGGACGTGCGGGCCTGATCCGACGCGAACCCGAAGTTGCCTGACTTCGAACGGGTGGTCGCGTAGTGTTTTGTCGTCCGGGGGGACCGGTGGGGCATTTCTCCTGCCATGGAGCCGCGCAGGGTGCGGGGCTCGCAGCCCACCGGGAGGGAGTGGACATGAAGACCTCGAGGCTGTTGGCTGCGATCGCAGCGGCGCTTCTCATCCCGACGCTGGCCGCGTGCAGCTCGGACTCGGCCAGCACCACGACGACGCCGGCCGCCTCCGAGGCGCCGGCTGCGGGCCAGGGCACGGCGCCCCTGCCCACGGGTGGCGCGGAACTGGCCAACACGAAGTGGAAGCTCAGCGGTACTGCCTATGACACGTCCGTCACCGAGGCGAGCGGGATCACCCTCGACTTCGCGGCGGCTGACGCAAGCGGCAACGCCGGGGTGAACACCTACAACGCCAGCTACACCTCGGCCACCGACGGGTCGCTGAAGTTCGGTCCGATCGCCTCCACGCAGATGGCCGGCGAGCAGGCCGCGATGGACGCCGAGGCCAAGTACCTCGAGGCCCTGCAGAGCGTGACCGCCTACTCGGTGAACGCCGAGGGGCTCCTGGACCTCTTCGCAGGTCCGGACCAGATCCTCACGTTCGTCAGCGGCGGCTGAGCAGGCGTTCGACCGGAACCACTGAGGGTCGGTGCTCGGGGCCACCCCCGGGCGCCGGCCCTCGTCCGTTGGGTCGGGCGCTGGGGCCAGTAGGGTGAGCGGTCGTGGACACCAGTCGTGCGGTCGTAGCCATCGATGGGCCCTCGGGCAGCGGCAAGTCGAGCACGAGCCGGGGCGTCGCGCGGGCGCTGGACCTGGACTACCTCGACACGGGCGCGATGTACCGGGCGATGGCCTGGTACATGCTCGACCGCGGGGTCGACGTCTCCGATCCGGCGGCGGTCGCGGCCGTGGCCCATCAGCCGACCCTGGCCTCGACGACCGACCCGGACGCCCCGACGATCGCCGTGGACGGCGTCGACGTGAGCGAGCCGATCCGGGGGGAGGCCGTCACGGGTGCCGTGAGCCCGGTGGCTGCCGTGCCCGAGGTCCGGGCGCGCCTGGTGGAGATCCAGCGCTCGGTGGTGGCGGCATCGCTCGCTGTCGGACGGGGGATCGTGGTCGAGGGCCGCGACATCGGGACCGTCGTGCTGCCCGATGCCACCGCCAAGATCTTCCTCACGGCAGACCCCGAAGCCCGTGCTGCCCGACGGGCGCTCGAGGATGCGGGCCGAGCCGGGGATGCCGCTCCCGCCGCAGGTGACATCGCCGCCACGGCCGCGTCGCTGGCACAAACGGGACGCGATCGACTCCGGGCGGGCCGTGGCCCCGTTGCGTCGCGCGGACGGCGCAGTCCAGGTCGACGGCACGTACCTGACCCTCGACGAGGTGATCGCCACCATCGTGGGCATCGTGGAGGAGGCCTGCGCAGACGGCTGACCCGTGCCGGCCGCCCGCCCCCTCCCTCCCGGATCGCGTCGGGTTTGCTGGGTCGAGGGTGGGATCGCGTCGGGTCTCGAAGCACGCGATCACCTGGAACCCGACGCGATTTGATCGGCGGGATCCGAGGGGCGGCATCCGATGGCGGATCTTGGGGCGGCCGGGTGGCGGGCTTTGCTCAACTACCCTTGTCACATGAGTGACACGCCTGGCCAGGACACATCCGACCCCGAATCCGGGGAGTGGGTGTCGCTGGGCGACGTCGATCCGACCGCCGGGGACGGCACCTTCGTCGTCGATGAGGCAGCGTGGGAGTTCGACGAGGAGGCAGAGCGAGCCGCCCTTGCGGCCGCCGCCGAGGAGTTCGGCGTCGAGCTCGACGAGGATGACCTGGCCGAGGCCGGCGGGCACGCGCTGCCCGTGGTCGCGATCATCGGTCGGCCCAACGTCGGCAAGTCCACGCTCGTCAACCGGATCCTCGGTCGCCGTGAGGCGGTCGTCCAGGACATCCCGGGTGTGACGCGTGACCGGGTCGCCTACGACGCCGATTGGTCGGGGCGACGGTTCGTCCTGCTCGACACCGGCGGCTGGGACCCGGACGCCAGCGGTCTCGCGGCGCGGATCTCCGACCAGGCTGAACGCGCCGTGGCGATCGCCGACGTGGTCATCCTCGTGGTCGATGCCACGGTCGGGGCTACAGACGCCGAGGAAGCCGTCATCAAGGTCCTGCGGCGCGCGGGCAAGCCCGTGGTTCTCGCGGCCAACAAGGTCGACGACGAGCGCGCTGAGGCTGATGCGGCGATGCTGTGGTCGCTCGGCCTCGGGCAGCCGTACGCCGTGTCCGCGTTGCATGGTCGGGGCAGTGGCGACCTGCTGGACGCGGTGCTCGAGGTGCTCCCCGACCAGGGCAGCGGCCGGTCGCACGACACGGGCCCCCGGCGCATCGCCCTGGTCGGCAAGCCGAACGTAGGCAAGTCCTCGCTGCTGAACAAGCTCGCGGGGCAGGAGCGGGCGGTGGTGTCCGAGGTCGCCGGGACGACGGTCGACCCGGTCGACGAGATCGTGTTCCTCCGCGACCGCGAGTGGTTGTTCGTGGACACTGCCGGGATCCGCCGCCGGGTCCGCGTGGCCAGCGGCCATGAGTACTACGCGTCACTGCGCACGCACGCGGCCCTGGAGAAGGCCGAGGTCGCGGTCGTCCTGGTCGATGGCGGCGAGCCGATGAGCGAGCAGGACCTGCGGATCACGTCGATGGTGGTCGAGGCCGGCCGCGCGCTGGTGCTGGCCATCAACAAGTGGGACCTGGTCGACGAGGAGCGTCGCCGCTACCTCGAGCGCGAGATCGAGCGCGACCTGGCTCCGATCGCGTGGGCCCCTCGCGTGAATGTCTCGGCGCTGACCGGGCGCTCGGTGGACAAGCTGGTCCCGGCGCTGGATGCGGCGCTCGCGGGCTGGGAGACGCGGGTGTCGACCGGTCGGCTCAACCAGTTCCTCAAGGAGCTGGTGTCGGCGCACCCGCACCCACTTCGTGGCGGCAAGCAGCCACGGATCCTGTTCGGCACCCAGGCCGCGACCCGGCCTCCGACGTTCGTGCTGTTCACCACGGGCTTCCTCGAGGCGGGCTACCGTCGATTCGTCGAGCGTCGCCTGCGGGAGGAGTTCGGGTTCGTCGGCACGCCGATCCGGATCAACCTGCGGATCCGGGAGAAGCGCGGCGCGGGGCGGTAGGCCCCCTCGGGGTGTCAGACCTCCTTGGGGACCTTCCCGAAGAGCGTGAACATCTTGCACATCATGCGGTGACCGCCGTCGGAGGTGGGTCCGAACATGAGCGGGCAGCCTCCGTCGATCACGGTGATCCCGTTCTTCCGGCCCAGTTGGGTGGCGGGCTCGGAGACGCTGCCCCCGCCGAACGAGCGGTGCATCCACACGTGCTTGATGCCCAGGTCGATCGCCTCCTGCATTGTGGCCTCCGCGCGTTCCGGGCGGGTGCCGATGACCACAGCCTCGACGCCGCCGGGGATCGAGGCCAGGTTCGGGTAGGTGGCGTCGCCCTCGGCTGTCGGCTCGTTGGGGTTGACAGCGAACACCTCGTAGCCGCGTTCGCGCATGCGGGTGTAGACGGCGTTGCTGCCATGGCCCTTGGGGTTGGCTGACACGCCAGTCACGGCGACTCGCTTGAGGGCGAGGAACTCAGTGGCGGCGTCTTTCGTGAGCGTCATTCGTTCAGGCTTCCTGGGAGGTGGCGCCGGCGATCGGCACTTACCCGACGCTACGCGTCTGCTCGGGCCTGGCGGAACGGACGATGGTCCCGACCTCGGGCGGGTCAGCCGCACGGTTCCGTTTCGATTCCGTCCGACGTCTGAGACGCAACGCAACACCGTGTCGGGCAGAGCGAACGCAACCGAACGCACTTCATGGGTGGATTTCGGGTGGGCCATCGGCTGGGATATCCTTGCCGGGCCCCGCGAGGGGAGTTCGGGCTGTAGCGCAGCTTGGTAGCGCACTTGACTGGGGGTCAAGGGGTCGTGGGTTCGAATCCCGCCAGCCCGACGGTATCAGAGCAGGTCAGAGGCCGGTTTCCGCTCTGGGAGACCGGCCTCTGTGCTGTTGTGCGCCAGTTTCTGCGCCAATTGCGTGAGGGGAGGTCATGTGCGCGCCCCGACTGTCGGGCACCACGCCCTTGGGATTGGAACCCCGGGCCGCGTGAGGCGCGCAGCCGCCGGGGCAGGATGGGGGCATGACAGACGCTCAGGGGTCGGGGGCTGGGGTCGGGACCCGCGAGGTCATCCTGGATGCCGCGCAGGAGTTCCTGGTGCGCCGACGACTGCGGGAGATGACCGTCAGCGCGCTGATGGAGCCGATCCCGGTGACGCGGGAGGCGTTCTACAAGCACTTCTCCTCCCGGTACGAGGTCGTGGCCGCACTGCTCGGGCGATTCACCGCGGAGGTGGCCGAGGAGTTCGATATCTGGCTGCACGGCCACGACCCGGTGCGCGACGTCCCGGCCATGTTCGATGCGGCCTCTCACACCTACGTCCGCCGGGCGTCCCTGCTGCGTGCCGTGGTCGACGCTGCACCCCTGGACCCCGACCTCGAGGCCGTGTGGCGGGCGTTCCTGGGTCACTTCATCGACGCCGCGGCCGAACGGATCCGCACCGACCAGGGCCTGGGCATCGCGAATCCATCCATCGACTCGCGGTTGGCCGCCTCCGCCCTGATCCATCTGGTCGAGCGCACGATCACCCAGGAGCTGGCCTCGGCGAACCCACCGGCGCGTGAGCACGTCGTGACCCTGCTGACGCACACCCTGCTTGGACTGGTCTACACGGCGGATCAGGCATCGGCGGGGTCGGCCGGTGCGTAGCGCACCCGTCCGTCCGGAGTCGCGCCCCTGGGAGTGCCGTGACCTTGCAGGAAGGCGCTCGCGTTACACTTTGTAACCTCGGGTGAATTGCCCGAATCGCAGAGAAGCAACTGATGAGGAGCCCTCATGAGCAAGACCACTACTGAGCCCAACTCCACTGCCGTCGGACTGACCGTGTTCGCGGCCGTCATGCTGATGATGATCGGGGCGTTCCAGGCCATGCAGGGCCTGGTCGCGCTCTTCAACGACACCTTCTACGTCGCCGGGGAGAAGTGGATCTTCCAGTTCGACGTCACCACCTGGGGCTGGATCCACCTGCTCCTCGGCGCGCTCGCGGCCACCGCCGGCTACTTCCTGCTCCGTGGGGCAGTGTGGGCACGGACCGTCGGTGTCCTGGTGGCCGTCGGCAGCGCCCTGTTCAACTTCGCATGGCTGCCCTACTACCCGCTGTGGGGCATCGCCGTCATCACCCTGGACGTGTTCGTGATCTGGGCGCTGACCGCCCACGGTCGCGACATCACCCGGGCCTGAGCGAGATGGCTGGCCATCGGATGGGCACGACTCGACGGATCGCGGCTGCGCTGGCCGGCATCGGCATGGTGCTGTCGGTGTCGGCGTGCGCCTCGACCACGACCACGGACGCCACTACGGCCAACGAGGCCTACTGCGCCAGCTCCGCGTCGGTGCGCAGCGAGCTGGTCACCCTCAAGGACATGGTGACCAGCGGCGATGCGACGCGCAATGAGATCAGTGACCAGGCTCAGGTCGTGCTCGACGCGGCCGTCGTGGCCCGCAAGGACTCGAACAACCTGACCGAGTCCGTGCGCGCCGACATCCAGGCCGCGGACGAGGCCTTCAGGGACGCCATCCTGGCGATACCCACCACCACGTCCTCAGCATCCGAGGCAGTGGGGGCGTACCAGACCGCCATCGACGCCTACTACACCGCCACCGACACCGCGCGCGCGGCGCTGGACTGCTGACCCCGTCGCGGGGGAGAGGAGCGACCCGGGCGGCCTCCCTCGAAGCCCGGGTCGCTGGGAGCCTCGGCTGCAGGCAACCTGGCGCAATCACCCTGACCGAGAGCCGTTCTTGTGGGGTGCCTGCTGCGCCGGGGACATCAGGCACCCGATCGAATCGGCCATTCCCCCGGTGATTGGCGAGGCGGGTGGCGGGGTGGCCTCAGTCAGAACTGCTTGGCCAAGTTCGAGGTCGCTCCCTTGAGGGTGTCCTTCATGACCCGCTTCTGCACGAAGCTGGGCAACGGCACCGAGGTGTCGACGGTCAACGTCATCGTGGCCTGGCTGCGATCGTCGCCCACGTCGAGCACCTGCCATGACCCGGCGTGTGACTTCTGCACGTGCGTGGGCTCGACCAGGACCCATGAGAAGCCGTCGTCGGTATGGGTGTACTCGAGCAGGAACTCGTCCTTGGCCACCTTGACGTCATTGACGAGGCGGGCCCGCGCAGGCAGCCCCTGGGCGTCGCGCTCGAGCACCTCGGACTCCTTGTTGCCGGGGAACCAGTTCTTCTGGTTGTCGATGTCGCGCAGGAACGTCAGGACCTCGGCTGCGGGTGCGCCGACGGTGACACTCATGGAGTCGGTGTGGGCCATGGGCGCACCGTAGCGCTGCGTCGCAGCGCAAGGCGCGCCCACCCCACGGGACGGCCCTCGGTGCCCGGCGGCCCACGTGGGCTACCGTGTGCGTGTGGCGAGGATGTGGTGGTGGCCCTTCGGTCGGGTGCCGGAGATCACGGCCGCGCAGCTGCGGGAGCGGCTCGATCGTGGTGACGACCTGCAGCTTGTCGACGTCCGCACCGGTCACGAGTTCAACCAGGATCACCTGCCCGGCGCGGTCAGCATCCCCATCACGGAGCTTGGCCCACCGCGTCGCCGAACTCGATCCGTCGCGGACCACGGTCCTGATCTGCCGGACGGCACACCGGAGCGTCGGGGGCGTGCGGCTGCTCGCCGAGCGTGACTTCCGAGATGTGCAACAACTCGCCGCCGGGATGCAGGCGTGGTGGCGCCTCGAGCGCGGGCTAGAGTAGGCGGCATACCAGTGGCGGGCTGCCCCGAGGTGGGCGCCCTCGTCTGACTCGCGAGGAGAGACCTGATGATTGAGTGGCTTGAGAGGTTCTTCGACAAGTACTTCCTTGGCACCGGGACGAGGTCGATCAAGCCCGAGAGCGAGGTGGCCGAAGCCATCAAGGACGGTGCCTTGATCCTCGACGTCCGCCTTGCCCTCGAGGCGAAGAAGGGGATGGTGCCGGGAGCGAAGAACATCGACATGCTGTTCCTCGGTCGCCACCTCGACGAGTTGCCGCGCGACAGGACGATCGTGACCTACTGCAAGACCGGTGGGCGCGCCGGCAAGGCCCGGGACATCCTTGACAAGCACGGCTTCACAGCCATCAACGGCGGTGCCTACGACACGGTCCTCAAGATCGTGGAGAAGGACCAATCGGCCGCATAGCCCCCTGGCGGGGCCACTCGCCCGTGGGCGCGTCACCCAGCTTGTGACTCGTCAGTGAGGAGCGCAAGCGCCTGGCCGCGTGCGACCGCCTCGTCACGCGAGTGCACCCCGAGCTTGCGGTACAGCGCGCGTCGGTGAGTTCGGATCGTGTTCTCCGAGACGTACAGTCGCGCTGCCATCTCCCGGACTGAGAGATCCTCGCGGATCAGCCGCAGGACAGCGAGCTCAGCATCGCTG
>CAVOXR010000005.1:367500-374265 GCA_963700475.1 uncultured Actinomycetes bacterium | reverse complement strand
GGACCTGCTGGCGCAGGGCACGCACCTCCGCCTCGGACACGAGTCCCAGGCGCTCGACGACGCCGTCGATCTGGCGCTGGACATGGGCGATGAGAGCCCCGGGGGCGCCGACGACGGATTCGATCAGACTGGGGCGCGTCTCGGGGTGGTCACTGGCCTGCTCGGGACGGCCCCATGTGGTCACCAACTGCGCGCCTGTGTGCGCTGCACCGATGACCCGATTGGCTGTCGCCTGAGTGCTTCCGATGCCGATTGCCGTGTAGTCCCTGACGATATCGATCACTGCGGCCCCTTCCCTGCCAGCAGGGTACCGCCCGTCCGCTGGATCACCCGGTCGCGGCATGCACGTGCGCCGGCCCTGTGATCGCTGCGCCGGCGTCGGCAATCGACCACGTGGCCGCGACAACAGCCCGAACCAGGTCCAGGTCGATCTCGCTTGGGGCGCCGTCTGCACCCCCGCTGGCACCACGGAGGCTCTCGGGGAGCCACCAGAGGTCACCCAGGTCTGGTTGCCCCCCGTCCGACCCGACACTCGCCCCCGGGTGACGAGCTGCGCCGTCGGACCCTCCCGTGGGGATCCGCACAGCGATGGCACCACACCGGCCCTCGACCACGCCGGTGCCCCACCGCACCTCGACCGCAGGCGCCGAGGTGAGCAGCGCCCGCAGGTCCAGGCCCAGATAGCTGGGGCGGTACGGCGGCGCCACGTGGAGCAGGTCCTGCCAGTCCGTGACACCGGTGAGCACAAGCAGGGAGGGGATCCCGGAGCGGTTTGCGCCCTCGATGTCGGTGTCGAGCCGATCTCCCACCACGATCGGACGCACCGCGCCTGATCGCTCGACCGACTCGATCATCAGCGGCGGCTCTGGCTTCCCGGCCACCAGCGGCTCGACCCCCGTGGCGTACCGGAGCGCCTCGACCATCGACCCGTTGCCGAGGACCCTCCCGCGCGGGGTCGGGATGGTCCGGTCGAGGTTGGTGGCAACCCAGGGCAGGCCACGAACGATCGCGAGCGAACCCTCGGCGAGCTGCCGCCAGCCGACGTCCGGGCCGTAGCCCTGCATCAGCGCAACGGCCCCGTCGTCGACGGACTCCACGGGCACCAGCCCGCGCTCACGAAGCGCAGCACCGACCCCGGGTCCGCCGATCACCAGAACGTGCGATCCCTCGGGCAGTCGCTCGGCGAGCATGCGCGCGCCAGCCTGAGCGGAGGTCACCACATCCGAAGGCACCGCCCGCACACCGAGGTCCACCAGGTGTGCGGCGACCGTGGCAGGGGTGCGCGCAGCGTTGTTCGTGACGAAGGCCGAACGCATGGCGTGCTCCGCGAGGGCGGCATCCAGGGCCTCGGCCGCATGGGGCACCGCCCCGGCGCCGACGTACACCACTCCGTCGAGGTCAAGCAGCGCCACATCGTGGAGTGCCGCCAGCGGGGCCACCGATGAGCCGAGGGCGCCGATTGCCGAGCCGTCCGCGCGCGTCACCGACGGCGATCCCTCGGACGCCTCACCGACCATCGCCGTCCCGGCCCGGCTGCCCTTCCGTCGACTCGTCGCGCAGCGCCGTGGGGTCGGCCTCGGCCGTGGCACCGGAGTCGTCGGCCGACTCGGGTTCGTCAACCTCCTCGAGCTCGTCGAAGGTGATCCCGTCCAGCTCGCTGACGCGTTCTGCAGCGTCCGTGGAGAACTCGGGATCCACCTCCGCCGAACGCACGAACCACTCGCGAGCCTCACCGACTCGACCCACCTCGAGCAGCGCGTCGGCGTAGGCGTAACGCAGGCGAGCCAGCCACTCCCCCTGGCCGCGGGACTTCAGGGCCGGGACCTGCAACGTGAGCACGGCAGCCTCAGGCTGCCCGAGGTCGCGACGCGCCCCGGCAGCGACGATGAGGAGTTCGACCTTCCCGGCACGATCCAGGGTGCTGGCCTCCGGCGACGAGGCAAGGGCCAGCGCCCGCTCCGGGCGGCCCAGTCCACGCTCGCAGTCGGCGATCATCGGCAGGTAGTCCGAGGATCCCGAGATCCGGGACGCGGCCTTCAACTCCGTGAGGGCGGTCCCGTAGTCGCCGGCCGCGTAGGCAGCGACACCGACAGCCTCACGCACGATGGCAACCCGACCGGCCCGGCGTGACGCCGCCCTGGTGTGCGCCAGGGCACGTTCGGGATCGTCGGCCAGGAGCCGTGCGGCCGCCGCGAGATGCAGGGCGACGATCTCGGCCAGTCCGTCGGGAAGGGTGCGCAGCGAGTTCAGGGTCACGCGATCCAACTCGGAGACGTCGACGCCCTCGGGAAGCTGAGGGTCCCTGACCCCTGAGTCACGGGGAGCCGGCCGCGACTCGGGCCGCGAACCGCGCGAGTCACGCTGACCGCCGGCCCGGGGCGCGCGATCGCCACCGCTGCGGCTGGGGGAACCACCGGCTCGGGAGTCCCTGGAGGCGCCGCTGGAGCGGTCACCCGAGGACGGCCGACCGGAACCCGTTCCGGACGAGGACCGGCTCGGCCCAGCACCCGACGAGGACCGATCGCTGCCAGCGCGATCCGATGAGGAGCGAGAGCTGCCTGATCTCGAAGAGCCCGGCCGCTCGGAACCGCCATGAGAGTCCCCGCTCCTCGACGATGGTGCCCTGTCCGAGCGTGGGGCCCGAACCTGCTCGGCCGATCGGCCCTGCCCACTGCCCGTGCTTGCCCCACGCGAAGCCGTGCCGGAGCTGGATGACCCCGAACCGCTCCCGGACGGACGGCTCGACGAGGGTCGGGTGGACCCAGAGGATGGCCGGGACGTGCCTGACGGCGGCCTCGAGCCCGAGGAGGTCTGACGATCAGAAGCCGGCACCGACCCGCCAGGACGCGAGGACGGCCGGGCACTGGAGCTCGAGGGTGGCCGCGAACTGCCCGACGGCGAGCTCGAACTCGAGCCGCCCTTGGAGGATGTCGAACCTGAGGAACGCGTCGGCGCCGAACCCGGCTTCCCACCGGACCTCGGATTCCCACCGCCCGACGAGGACCCACCGCTCGAACGAGGTTTGCCGGCGCCCGACGAGGACCCACCGCTCGAACGGGGCTTGCCGGCGCCCGACGAGGACCCACCGCTCGAACGAGGTTTGCCGGCGCCCGACGAGGGAGGTCGCGACCCCCGGCTCTGTCCGCCTCCGCTCTTCGAACCGCTGCTGCCACCGGAATGGCTGGAGCCACCCGAGGAACCCCGCGACCCCCCAGACCCACTGGATGAGTTGCGAGGGGATCCCTCACCGGACTGCTTGTCGCTCATTGACCATCCCTCTCGACCGGGTCAGCCTACCGAGGTCGGAACCTCTGCCGCCCTACTTCACCGGAGCCCATCTGCCCCGACCCGTGCTACGAGCACTCGCCCGAGCGTCGCCGCACCGCACATTCACCGCCGTCAGGCCAGGAATCGCGGGGCCAGGCGGACCCAAGAAAGCGAAAAGGGCCGCCCCAATGGGGCGACCCTTTTCGAAAGAATGTCCGGCAGCGTCCTACTCTCCCACAAGGTCCCCCTTGCAGTACCATCGGCGCTGAGAAGCTTAGCTTCCGGGTTCGGAATGGGACCGGGCGTTTCCCTCTCGCTATGACTGCCGAAACTCTATTGAGATATGATCCCCGACCGTATCTCGGGAACCGCACAGTGGACGCAAACATAAGAAATGATTGTGAGTGGACAAGTCCTCGGCCTATTAGTACCGGTCAGCTGCACACGTTGCCGTGCTTCCACTTCCGGCCTATCAACCCAGTAGTCTACTGGGGGCCTTACCAGGTCAACCCTGTGGGAGTCCTCATCTTGGAGCGTGCTTCCCGCTTAGATGCTTTCAGCGGTTATCACTTCCGAACGTAGCCAACCAGCCGTGCCCTTGGCAGGACAACTGGCACACCAGAGGTTCGTCCATCCCGGTCCTCTCGTACTAGGGATAGCCCTCCTCAAGACTCCTGCGCGCGTGGCGGATAGGGACCGAACTGTCTCACGACGTTCTAAACCCAGCTCGCGTACCGCTTTAATGGGCGAACAGCCCAACCCTTGGGACCTACTCCAGCCCCAGGATGCGACGAGCCGACATCGAGGTGCCAAACCATGCCGTCGATATGGACTCTTGGGCAAGATCAGCCTGTTATCCCCGGGGTACCTTTTATCCGTTGAGCGACACCGCTTCCACATGCCGGTGCCGGATCACTAATCCCGACTTTCGTCCCTGCTCGACCCGTCGGTCTCACAGTCAAGCTCCCTTGTGCATTTACACTCGACACCTGATTGCCAACCAGGCTGAGGGAACCTTTGGGCGCCTCCGTTACATTTTAGGAGGCAACCGCCCCAGTTAAACTACCCACCAGGCACTGTCCCTGATCCAGATCATGGACCGAGGTTAGACATCCAATACGATCAGAGTGGTATTTCAACGATGACTCCACCCGAACTGGCGTCCGAGCTTCAAAGTCTCCCACCTATCCTACACAAACCGAATCGAACACCAATACCAAGCTATAGTAAAGGTCCCGGGGTCTTTCCGTCCTGCCACGCGTAACGAGCATCTTTACTCGTAGTGCAATTTCGCCGAGTTCATGGTTGAGACAGCGCGGAAGTCGTTACGCCATTCGTGCAGGTCGGAACTTACCCGACAAGGAATTTCGCTACCTTAGGATGGTTATAGTTACCACCGCCGTTTACTGGCGCTTAAGTTCTCAGCTTCGACCCGAAGGTCTAACCGGTCCCCTTAACGTTCCAGCACCGGGCAGGCGTCAGTCCATATACGTCGTCTTGCGACTTTGCATGGACCTGTGTTTTTAGTAAACAGTCGCTTCCGCCTGGTCTCTGCGACCACTGCCAGCTTCGGGAGTAAATCCCTACACCGGCCTTGGTCCCCCTTCTCCCTAAGTTACGGGGGTATTTTGCCGAGTTCCTTAACCATGATTATCTCGATCGCCTTAGTATTCTCTACCTGACCACCTGTGTTGGTTTGGGGTACGGGCCGCCATAACACTCGCTAGAGGCTTTTCTTGACAGCATGGGATCACTGACTTCGCCTAATCGGCTCCCTGTCCCGTCTCAGGCACGTGAGGTGCGGATTTGCCTACACCTCGCCCTACGCGGTTAGCCCGGGACTACCATCGCCCGGGATCAGCTGCCCTCCTGTGTCACCCCATCGCTTGCCTACTGCCACTCTGGTTCGCGCGCTCCACATCGCAGTCCGAAGACCGCTCCGCTTCAGGCACTTAGCATCGGTGGGTTCAGCATGGGCGTGTTAAAGCGGGTACGGGAATATCAACCCGTTGTCCATCGACTACGCCTGTCGGCCTCGTCTTAGGTCCCGACTTACCCAGGGCGGATTAGCCTGGCCCTGGAACCCTTGGTCATTCGGCGGACGGGTTTCTCACCCGTCTTTCGCTACTCATGCCTGCATTCTCACTCGTGTGGCGTCCACGGCTGGGTCACCCCGCCGCTTCGCTCGCCACACGACGCTCCCCTACCCATCCGTACAGCTGGACCCGAAGGCCGGCCTTATACGAATGTCACAACTTCGGCGGTATGCTTGAGCCCCGCTACATTGTCGGCGCGGAATCACTTGACCAGTGAGCTATTACGCACTCTTTCAAGGATGGCTGCTTCTAAGCCAACCTCCTGGTTGTCTCTGCGACTCCACATCCTTTCCCACTTAGCATACGCTTGGGGGCCTTAGTTGGTGATCTGGGCTGTTTCCCTCTCGACTACGGAGCTTATCCCCCGCAGTCTCACTGCCGCGCTCTCACTTACCGGCATTCGGAGTTTGGCTGATTTCGGTAAGCTTGTAGGCCCCCTAGATCATCCAGTGCTCTACCTCCGGTAAGAAACACGCGACGCTGCACCTAAATGCATTTCGGGGAGAACCAGCTATCACGGAGTTTGATTGGCCTTTCACCCCTATCCACAGGTCATCCCCCCAGTTTTCAACCTAGGTGGGTTCGGGCCTCCACGCGGTCTTACCCGCGCTTCACCCTGCCCATGGATAGATCACTCCGCTTCGGGTCTAGAGTGTGCGACTGAATCGCCCTATTCGGACTCGCTTTCGCTACGGCTTCCCCACACGGGTTAACCTTGCCACACACCACTAACTCGCAGGCTCATTCTTCAAAAGGCACGCTGTCACCAAGGTCCGAAGACCCCTAGGCTCCAACGGCTTGTAGGCACACGGTTTCAGGTACTATTTCACTCCCCTCCCGGGGTACTTTTCATCTTTCCCTCACGGTACTAGTCCGCTATCGGTCATCAGGTAGTATTTAGGCTTAGCGGGTGGTCCCGCCAGATTCACACGAGATTTCTCGGGCCCCGTGCTACTTGGGATACACATCCAGAGTCAACATGATTTCGGCTACGGGGGCGTTACCCTCTGTGCCAGACCTTCCCATGTCTTTCGCCTATCACGTTGATTTCTTACTCTGTGCCGAGGTACCAGCCTCGACCGATGTGTCCCACGACCCCGACACTGCAACGCCTGGTAGCTATCACGCAGTATCGGTTTAGCCTCTTCCGCTTTCGCTCGCCACTACTCACGGAATCGCGGTTGCTTTCTCTTCCTGTGGGTACTGAGATGTTTCACTTCCCCACGTTCCCTCCGCTCGCCCTATGTGTTCAGGCGAGGGTGACTGGACATGACTCCAGCCGGGTTTCCCCATTCGGACATCCCTGGATCTTAGCTCGATTGCCAACTCCCCAGGGCTTATCGCAGGCTTCTACGTCCTTCTTCGGCTCCTGATGCCTAGACATCCTCCGTGTGCCCTTAAT
>CAVOXR010000005.1:0-365000 GCA_963700475.1 uncultured Actinomycetes bacterium | reverse complement strand
CGGCGGACGTGAAGGAGGCCGATTCGTCAGCGATGCGCACGTTGTTGACCGAGGCCCCGCCCTCCGCGATGGTCCGTCGCGCGGCGCCCTTGGATGCGGCGAGCCCGGCGGCCACCAGGAGGTCGATGGCCCCCACGGCGGATCCTGTCGGGACGACGAGCTCACCGAACTCCGTCTCGCGCAGGGCGGCGTCCAGAGTCGCCTCAGGAACCTCACGAAGCTCCCCGGAGCCGAACAGGGCGCGCGACGCCGCCTCCACGGCCGCCAGGGCCGGGGCGCCGTGCACCATCTCGGTCAGCTCCTGGGCCAGGGCCCGCTGGCCGGCTCGGGCAGCCGGGCGTTCAGCGACCTCCACATCGAGTGCCTCGATCTCCTCCCTGGTGCGGAAGGAGAACATGCGCAGGTTGCCCGCGACGTCACGGTCGTCGGTGTTGAGCCAGAACTGGTAGAAGGCATACGGGCTGGTGAGCTCGGGATCGAGCCACACAGCCCCGCCCTCGGTCTTGCCGAACTTGGTGCCGTCGGCCTTGGTCATCAGGGGCGTGGTCAGGGCGTGGACCGACGCACCCTCAACCCGGCGCACGAGGTCGACGCCGGCCACGATGTTCCCGAACTGGTCCGAGCCGCCGGTCTGCAGCCGGCAGCCGTAGCGTCGGTACAGCTCGAGGTAGTCCATGGACTGCAGCAGGACGTAGCTGAACTCGGTGAACGAGATGCCCTGGTCGGCCAGGCGCCGGGCCACCGCCTCACGGTCGAGCATCCGGTTGACGCTGAAGTGCTTGCCGATGTCACGGAGGAACTCGATCACCGACATGGGCGCGGTCCAGTCGTGGTTGTTGACCATCCGGGCTGCAGCCGGGCCCTCGAAGTCGAAGAACCGCTCGAGCTGACGGCGGATCCCGTCCGACCACGCCACCACGACCTCGGCCTCGTTGAGCGTGCGCTCGCTGGTGGGCTTGGGGTCACCGATCATCCCTGTTGCCCCGCCGACGAGGGCGAGGGGGAGGTGACCGGCAAGCTGGAACCTGCGTGCGGTCAGCGTCTGGGCCAGGTGCCCCACATGCAGGCTGGGGGCCGTGGGGTCGAAGCCGCAGTAGAGGGTGATGGGGCCGGTCGCCAGCTCGGCGCGCAAGGCATCGAGGTCGGTGCTGTGGGCGATGAGGCCACGCCAGGCGAGGTCGTCGAGGACCGAGGCCCCGCCGAACGACGCCCCCGCTGCCGCGGATGGGTCGAGTGTCATGGCGCGCATTCTCCCGCATGTCCGGCCCGACTGGTGCCAGCACGGGTGCGGCCGGCGGGCTGGCGCCCATCACCGGGGCTGGTGCTGCGCGGGCATGCCAGCATGGGGGCCATGCCCACATTCGCCGGCAACTCCGGCCCTCGTGTCATCCACGCCGCCGCCCTCGCCCTCGACTGGGAGCAGGTGCCACCCGCTCAGTCCGTGGCCGGCGATCCCCGGACCGGGTCGGCCGAGGCGGTCGCCACGCCGGGGATCGACGTGGGCGTCTGGTCGCACACCCCCGGCGTGAGCACCGACACGGAGTCCGACGAGGTGTTCGTCGTGCTCTCCGGTCGGGCTCGGATCGAGTTCGCCGATGGCGCCGTGCTCGACGTGGGACCCGGTGACATCGGGATCCTGCCCCGCGGCGCGCAGACCACCTGGACCGTCCACGAGGAGCTGCGCAAGGTCTACGTCATCCGGTCCGACGCCTGAGGTCCGCCCGAGCGCCGGGCGCGGACCGCCTGCGACGTAGCCGCTCGCACGACGCCGTCGGATCGACTAGCCGCGGAGCGGGACCGGGTTCGCCTGCGCCCACTGCGACCACTGCACCGCCTGCACCCTGAGCGCCGCCAGCTGCTCGGTCACCCGGATCGGGGCGGTGCCGCCGAAGCGTGACCGCGCATCCACCGCCGCCTGGGCGCTGAGCCGTTCGCGCACCTCGGGGGTGAGGTCCGGGCTGATCCCCGCGAGCTCCTCGTCGGTCAGGTCCCAGAGCTCGACCCCGCGGATCTCGGCGGCGCGCACGCATGCCCCCGAGATCTCGTGGGCGTCGCGGAAGGGCACGCCCTGCTGCACCAGCCACTCGGCGATCTCGGTGGCCAGCGCGAACCCCTCGGGGGCGCTGGCGGCCATCCGCGCGGTGTCGAAGCGCAGGGTCGCGACGCTCCCGGCCATCGCCGGCAGGACCAGCAGGAGCGTCTCGACAGCGTCGAACGTGGGCTCCTTGTCCTCCTGGAGGTCGCGGTTGTAGGCGAAGGGCAGTCCCTTGAGGGTGGCCAGCAGGCCGGTCAGGTTGCCGATGAGGCGCCCGGACTTCCCGCGCGCGAGCTCAGCGATGTCCGGGTTCTTCTTCTGCGGCATGATCGAGGAGCCCGTGGACCAGCCGTCGTCGAGCACGGCCCAGCCGAACTCGCGGGACGCCCAGAGGCATATCTCCTCGCCCAAGCGCGACAGGTGCACCCCGACCATTGCCGCGACGAACAGGAACTCGGCGACGAAGTCGCGATCACTGACAGCGTCGATCGAGTTCGCGATCGCGCCGGTGAAGCCCAACTCCAGCGCGACGGCCTGCGGGTCGAGCGCCAGGGCGGAGCCGGCCAGGGCTCCAGCGCCCAACGGCGACAACCCGGCTCGGACGTCCCAGTCGGCCAGCCGGTCGAGGTCGCGACCGAAGGCGTGGGCGTGCTTTGCCAGCTCGTGGCCGAAGGACACGGGCTGGGCGTGCTGGAGGTGGGTGAAGCCCGGCGCGGGGCAGTGGATGTGCGCCTCCGCCTGGTCGGTCAGGGCCAGCACGAGGTCGACCAGGGCCGCGGCAATCGCCCTGGACTGGTCGCGCAGGTAGAGGCGGAGATCGGTTGCCACCTGGTCGTTGCGGCTGCGCCCGGCGCGCAGCTTGCCGCCGACCGGGCCGAGCAGCTCGAGGAGTCCCCGCTCGATGGCGGTGTGGACGTCCTCGTCATCTGGGGTGGCGAGGAAGGTGCCGTTGCCCACCTGGACAGCCAGGGTGTCCAGGGCCGCCAGGACCTGGACGTACTCGGCGTCCTCGAGCAGCCCGGCCCGGTGCAGGACGCCGGCGTGCGCGCGGGTCTGCAGCAGGTCGTAGGGCGCCAGTCGCCAGTCGAAGTGCACCGACAGGCTCAGCGCGGCCATCTCGGGCGAGGGGCCCCCCGTGAACCGCGCGCCCCACAGTCGGGTCGGGCCCCCCGCACCCGACGTCGGATCAGCCGGCGGCTGGGTCACTCCACGCTCCGGCCGACGCGCAGGTCGCGGGCTGCGGCCATCTTCGAGGGCAGGCCCCACAGCTCGACGAAGCCCTTGGCCAGCGACTGGTCGAAGGTGTCGCCGGTGTCGTACGTGGCCATCCCGAAGTCGTAGAGCGACTCCGGCGACTTGCGTCCGGTGACCGTCGCGCGGCCCCCGTGCAGGGTCATCCGGACATCGCCGCTGACGGACTGGTTCAGCTCGTCGAGGAAGCCGCTGAGCGCGCGACGGAGCGGGGAGAACCACAGGCCGTCGTAGACCAGCTCGGTCCAGCGCTGGGTGACCCCGCGCCCGTACCGGGCGAGGTCGCGCTCCACCGTCACCGCGGCGAGCTCCTGGTGGGCCGTGATGAGGGCGATCGCCCCCGGGGCCTCGTACACCTCGCGGCTCTTGATCCCGACCAGCCGGTCCTCCACCATGTCCAGCCGGCCGACGCCCTGGGCGCCGGCACGGTGGTTGAGCTCCTGGATCGCCTCGAGCATCGTGACGCGCCTGCCGTCGATCGCGACCGGGACGCCTGCGGCGAAGGTGATGACGACCTCGTCCGCGTCGCGCGTGACCGTCGGGTCCTGGGTGTAGGAGTAGATGTCCTCGATGGGCCCGTTCCAGATGTCCTCGAGGAACCCGGTCTCGACCGCGCGTCCCCACACGTTCTGGTCGATCGAGTACGGCGACTTCTTCGTCACGTCGATCGGGAGGTTGTGGGCCTCGGCGTAGTCGATGGCCTTGTCCCGGGTCAGGGCGAGGTCCCGGACGGGGGCGATGCACGTGAGGTCCGGGGCGAGGTTGGTGATGCCCACCTCGAAGCGGACCTGGTCGTTGCCCTTGCCCGTGGAGCCGTGGCTGACGACCGTCGCGCCGTGCTTGCGCGCCGTCGCCACGAGGTGCTTGACGATCGTGGGCCGCGAGAGGGCCGAGACCAGCGGGTAGCGGTCCATGTAGAGCGCGTCGGCCTTCAGGGCGGGCAGGCAGTAGTCGTCGGCGAACTCCGCACGGGCGTCCACCACCTCGGACTCGACGGCCCCACAGGCCAGGGCGCGCTCGCGGATGACCTCGAGGTCCTCCCCGTCCTGGCCGACGTCGACCGCACACGCGATCACCTCGGCCCCGGTCTGCTCAGCGATCCATCCGATCGCCACGGACGTGTCCAGCCCACCCGAGTAGGCCAGTACGACGCGGTCAGCCATGAGTCTCTCCAGTTCGGTCCGTGCGCGGTCCCCGCGCGACTGGGATCAGTATACGCATATGCGTATAGCCTCGATGCATCAGGCCAGCCCGGTGTCCGCGCGCACGAAACCGGCCGATCCGCCCAGGGTGCCATGGCCGCCCAGCGTCGATGCACGAGGAACCGCCCGAATGCGGGGTTCTGCCACAGCCTTTGGGGCGGTTGCGTGTGCGCACACCCGTCACAGCTGCCGCGACCACCCCCGAATGGGCGGAGTCAGGTGCGTCGCGAGTCGCGCCGTCGGGCGTGTTGCCGACGTGCTCGTGAGCCAACGACGAGGCGGCCAGCGGGGACCCGGTCGATCCGACCCGAGGGCGGATCAGCGGCGGGGGTCGATCAGGCTGAGGATCTCCGTCGCGACCGTCGTTCCCCCGTCGGGGGCCCTCGTGATGAGGATCACCGTGTCGTCGCCGGCGACGGTGCCGATGACGTCCGGCCAGTCGGAGCGGTCGATGGCTGAGGCGAGGTACTGGGCGCCGCCGGGTGGCGTGCGCAGGACCACGATGTTGGCCGAGCTGTCGACGCCGACCAGCACGTCCTGAGCCACCTTCGCCAGGCGCGCGGCCGAGTCGGTGTCGGGCGCGTGCGGGCGGGTGTCCCCGCCCTCTGCGGGAACGGCGTAGACCTGCTCGCCCGAGTCGGTCGCGACCTTGACCGCGCCCAGCTCGTCGAGGTCCCGGGAGAGCGTCGCCTGGGTGACGACGAACCCATCGTTGGCGAGCAGCTCGGCCAGCGCAGCTTGGGAGGCGACGGGGACGCGGTCGAGCAGCTCGACGATCCGGCGGTGGCGGGCGGCCTTGGTGTTGGGGATGGTCATGGCCGACCCTCGGGCGGTGCCGACTGCCCCACGTGCCCGCGCGTGGGCACCGTGTGCGTCATGGCCGTCGGCGGGCTGAGCCCGCACGGCCTCGATCGCCAGCGCGAGTCTCGCGACGCCGAGGGCCACCTCGTCCGCTGTGATGGTCAACGGCGGGGCGAGCCGGATCACGTCAGGGGCGGCAGCGTTGACCAGCACGCCAGCGGCGCGGGCGGCGGCCTCGACGGCCTTGGCGATGGGGTCGGCCAGCACCACGCCGAGCAGCAGTCCGGCGCCGCGGACCGCGACAACGCCATCGACGGGCTCCAGCCCCGCGCAGAACTCGGCGCCCCGCTCGGTGGCGTTCGAGAGCAGGTCCTCGGTGGTGATCGTGTCGAGGACGGCCAGGGCGGCGGCCGCGCTGATGGCGTTCCCGCCGAACGTCGATCCGTGCGAGCCCGGCGCGAATGCGGGCACCGCCCGGGTGGTCCAGCCGGATCATCGCCCCGATCGGCAGCCCCCCGCCCAGGCCCTTGGCCAACGTGATGATGTCGGGGCGCATCCCGTCATGCTCGGGGGCCTGATGTGCCAACCAGTGACCGGTCCGGCCGATGCCTGTCTGCACCTCGTCGAGGATCAGCAGAGCGCCGGCCTCGTGGGTGATCTGGCGCGCCGCGGCGCAGGTAGCCGGGCGGCGGGACGACGACGCCGGCCTCCCCCTGGATGGGCTCGAGGATCACGGCGGCGACGGTCCGGTCGACGGCAGCAGCGAGTGCCGTCGGCGTCCCCGTAGGGGACGAAGGTGACCTCCCCGGGCAGGGGGCGGAACGGGTCGGCCTTGGCCGGCTGCCCGGTCAGCGCCAGGGCCCCCATCGTGCGCCCGTGGAACCCGGCGGACGCGGCCACCATCCGGGTGCGCCCGGTGAGTCGGGCGAGCTTGAAGGCCGCCTCGTTGGCCTCGGCCCCGGAGTTGCACAGGAACACCCGGGCGCCGCCCTGCGTGTCAGCAAGGTGGGCCAACCGCTCGCACAGGTGCAGCGCAGGTTCGTTGATGAACAGGTTCGAGGTGTGCCCGAGGGTCGCTGCCTGCGAGCTGACCGCGCCGACGACCGCCGGATGTGCGTGGCCGAGAGCGTTCACCGCGATCCCGCCGAGGAGGTCGAGGTACGCGCGGCCCCCGTCGTCGCGCACCCAACTCCGTAGCCCGACACCAAGGTCAATGGCGGCGTGCCGTAGTTGTCCTGCATCACGGCCGCCCAGCGCTGGGCCGGGGTGGCGCGCTCGGTCGCCTCGGACGGCCCCCACCGGCCCGGAGCGGGCTCGTGCGGGAGGCGCTGCTCGGGCGTCTTGCCGGTCATGCGGATACCCCGTCGGAGGACCCAGCGAGCGACCCGTCGGGGGCGCCGTCGGGCAACCCGTCCGGCAGGACCATCGTGCCGATGCCCTCGGTGGTGAAGACCTCGAGCAGCAGGCTGTGCGCCACGCGTCCGTCGATCACGTGGGCGCGCTCAACGCCCCCCTGGACGGCGCGCAGGCACGCCTCCATCTTGGGGGCCATGCCCGAGTCAAGCGTGGGCAGGAGGTCCGCGAGCTCGGAGGCGCGGATCTCGGCGATCAGGCTGGTGCGGTCGGGCCAGTCGGCGAACAGGCCCTCGACGTCGGTGAGCACGACGAGCTTGTCCGCCCCGAGCGCGACCGCCAGTGCCGAGGCGGCGGTGTCGGCATTCACGTTGAGCACCTGGCCGTCGTCGGCCACGCCGATGGTGGAGATCACCGGGATGAAGCCGTCGTCGAGCAGGCTGGTCACGAAGTCGGGGCGCACCCCGGTGACGTCGCCGACGAGCCCGAGATCGAGCTCCTGTCCGTCGGCCGTCACGGTGCGGCGCTCGGCCGCGAACAGGGCCGCGTCCTCCCCTGAGATGCCGACCGCCAGGGGGCTGTGGGCGTTCACCAGCCCGACCAGGTCGCGCTGGACCTGGCCGGTGAGCACCATGCGTACGACGTCCATGATCTCCGGAGTGGTCACGCGCAGGCCGCCACGGAACTCGCTGGTCACCCCGAGCCGGGCGAGCATCGCGTTGATCTGCGGGCCTCCCCCGTGCACCACGACGGGGCGCAGGCCGGCGAGCCGCAGGAAGACGACGTCCCCGGCGAACGCCCTCTGGAGCTCCGGCGAGGTCATCGCGTTGCCGCCGTACTTGACGACGACCGTGGCCCCGCGGAACCGCTCGAGCCAGGGCAGTGCCTCGGCCAGGACCTCGGCCTTGGCCAGCGCATCAGCGGTCGGGACCGCTCGGGACCTGCTCATCGGGGCTCCTGTGCTCAGGTGGAGTAGGCGGAGTTCTCGTGGACGTACATGGCGGTGAGGTCGTTGGTCCACAACGTCGCCGCGGCGTCGCCCACGCGCAGGTCGATGGTGATCGTGACCTCGCGCCCGGACATGTCGACCTCGGCGCGGTCGCCGAACGCGGCACCGTCGCGGCAGACGAGCACCCCGTTGATCGCGACGTCGATGGCGTCCGGCTCGAACGCCGCGTCAGTCGTGCCGACCGCGGAGAGGATGCGACCCCAGTTGGGGTCCTCACCGTGGATGGCGCACTTGAGCAGGTTGCTGCGCGAGACGGCCCGGGCAGCCGTGACCGCGTCGGCCTCGGTGGCGGCGTTCACGACGTCGATCCGGATGTCCTTGGTGGCGCCCTCAGCGTCGCCGATGAGTTGGCGGGCCAGGTCGGCGCAGACGGCCGTGACCGCCTCGGTCAGCTCAGCGGGGTCAGGCGTGATGCCACTGGCTCCCGAGGCGAGCAGGAGGACGGTGTCGTTGGTGGACATGCACCCGTCGGAGTCGATCCGGTCGAAGGTCAACCGCGTGGCCGAACGAAGGGCCGCATCGAGCGTGACTGCGTCCGCCACGGCGTCGGTCGTGAGGACGACGAGCATCGTGGCGAGCCCAGGGGCGAGCATCCCCGCGCCCTTGGCCATCCCCCCCACCGTCCAGCCCTGGCGGTGCGGGACGGCCGCCATCTTCGAGACGGAGTCCGTGGTCATGATCGCCTGGGCCGCTGCCGGGCCACCCTCGGCGGACAGGACGTTGCAGGCCGCATCGACGCCGTCGAGCAGGGCAGGCATCGGCAGCCGCTCGCCGATGAGTCCGGTCGAGCACACGGCAACCTCGATCGGGGCAACACCGAGACGTTCGGCGACGTGCTCCGCGGTGCGGTGCGTGTCGGCGAAGCCGGGAGGGCCGGTGCAGGCGTTCGCCCCGCCCGAATTGAGGATCACGGCGCGGAACCTGCCCTCGAGCGCGCACTGCGCGGTCCAGAGGACCGGAGCCGCCTTGACCCGATTGCTGGTGAACACAGCGGCTGCATCATGGCGAGGGCCGTCGTTGACGACCAGTGCGACGTCTGCGTTCCCGGACGACTTGAGGCCGGCCGCGACTCCGGCAGCGCGGAATCCCCCGGCTGCTGTCACGCCATTGCTCTGCGGTCCACGCGTCACCTGTGGGTCGGTGCTCATGGGGCGACTCCGTTCACGGGGAGGCCAAGCGCCTCGGGAAGGCCGAGGATCCTGTTGGCGTTCTGCAGGGCCTGGCCGGCCGCGCCCTTGACGAGGTTGTCCTCGGCGGCGATGACGGTCGTGCGACCTGAGTGCGGGTCGACGGCCACCTGCAGGTGCACGGAGTTCGACCCGACGGTGGCGGCCGTGTTCGGCATCCGTCCCGCGGGCAGGACGTGCACGAACGGCTCGCCGTCGTACGCGGCGTGCAGGGCGTCACGCATGGTGGCCTCGTCAACGCCTGGGCTGGTGCGTGCGGTGCAGGTCGCCAGGATCCCGCGCGGCATGGGGGCGAGCGTCGGGGTGAACAGCATCGTGACCGACTCCCCGGCCGCAGCGGACAGCGCCTGCTCCATCTCGGGGGTGTGCTGGTGGACTCCGCCCACCTTGTAGGGGCTCATCGAGCCCATCACCTCGCTGCCGAGCAGCGACTCGGTTGCCTTCCGCCCAGCACCTGAGGTGCCGGAGGCAGCCACCACCACGACGTCGGCCGGCTCGACCAGGCCGGCGGCCAGCAGGGGGGCCAGTGCCAGCGCGACGGCGGTCGCGTAGCAGCCCGGGTTGGCCACCCGCGTCTCGTCGGCCAGCCGTTCCCGCTGCCCCGGCAGCTCTGGCAGGCCGTACGCCCACGCTCCTGCGTGCGGCGTGCTCCCGTAGTAGCGGTCCCAGGCGCCGCCGTCGGCCAGCCGGAAGTCTGCGCCGAGATCCACGATGGGCAGGTCACGTGGGAGGGCAGCAACCAGGGAGGCGGACTCCCCGTGCGGCAGGGCCATCAGCACCAGGTCGGCCTGGGCGAGCGTGTCGGCATCGGTCGCCACGAAGCTCTGCCCCGCCAGTGACACGAGTTGCGGATGGGTCGCGGTCACCGGGTGACCGGCACGGTTGCCGGCGGCCAGCGGCCCGAGGCGAAGCTCGGGATGCGCGGACACGAGGCGTAGCAGCTCACCGCCGGCATACCCCGAGGCCCCAGCGATGGACACGGTGAAGGTCACCCCGCGAGTATACGCATATACGGATACTCGGACTCCCCGACGGGTCCCTACGAGGTCAGTGCGGCGTGGACAGCGCCTTGGCCAGGAGCGCCTCGCGGTCGTCGCGGGCATGGATGAACCGGCCGCTGAGCGCGTCGAAGCGCCCACCGGCCAGATCCGCGACCAGGAGTGCCACAGCCGACACCGGCAGGTACGCCGACTCCGGCATCTGGGCCAGGTCCGGGCGGTGGACGAGGAGCGCGTCCGGCCAGCGCGTCATGTCCGTGTGCACCATGCCGGGGCTGATCGCGAACACCGACACACCGGTGTCGGCCAGCTCGGCTGCGACAGACGACGCCAGATGGGAGACCGCAGCCTTGCTCGCACCGTAGGCCGAGGTCCACGGCGAGGGGAACTTGCCCATCCCGGACGACATCACGATCACCCGCCCGCTGCCCCGCTCGACCATGGCCGGAACCACATCGCGCATCGTGGTGAAGACACCCCGGATGTTGACCTCCATGTCGTGCCACCACTGGTCGGGGTCGACCTCCCACGTCGGACCGACGGCGGTGAGCGCTCCGGCGTTGGCGACCACGAGGTCCGGGGTCCGCCAAAGAGCGTGCAGCGCCGCGACCGCCTGGGCCATCGCGGTCCTGTCCGTGACGTCGGCCACCAGCGGCAGGACCTGATCCGGAGGTGATGAGGATGCAAGCTCCGCGAGCCGGTCCACGTCGCGGCCCAGGGCAGCCACACGCCACCCCCGGGAGACGAGGTCCTCAGCCAGGGCTCGACCGATCCCACGGGACGCACCGGTGATCATGGCCACGGGCATGTCAGGCACGTCGATCCTCCATCTCCCAGGCATGGTCGAGGACATGCCACGCGATCCGCCGAGCAGCATAGGGAATCGGAACAGCGATCTCGTCACCCATCGCCCCATCGTGGCATGGGCCACACCGCAGGACCTCGGATTTGACAAAGTAAGGCAGTACTTAGTTAGGTTTCCCTCACTGTTCTGCGGATCGACCTCAGGACGTTGACTTCAAGGAGTGCACGTGCTCGCCACCTATCTGATCGGCCTGCGGGAGGGACTTGAGGCGGCGCTGATCGTCAGCATCCTGGTGGCCTACCTGGTGAAGACCGATCGCCGCGAGGCCCTGCCGTTCGTCTGGGCCGGCGTCGGTGCCGCCGTGGCCATGTCCGTCGGCGTCGCAGCGATCCTGAACATGTCCAGCTCGGTGCTCTCCGACACCGCCGAGGAGCTCTTCGCCGGCATCATGTCGATCCTCGCTGTCGGGCTGGTCACCTGGATGATCTTCTGGATGAAGCGGACCAGCCGGACCATCGCCTCGGACCTGCGCACCGGCCTTGACCGCGCCTTCGCCATGGGGGTCGGGGCCGTCGCGGCCATGGCCTTCGTGTCCGTGGCCCGCGAGGGCCTGGAGACCGCCGTGTTCTTCTTCTCGCTGACGGGCAGCACCGGCGCAGGCTGGGCCCCGGTCCTCGGACTGGTCCTCGGCCTCGCGACCTCAGCCGCGATCGGTTGGCTGCTGTACAAGGGCGCGGTCCGGATCGACCTGTCGAAGTTCTTCCGCTACACCGGCCTGCTGCTGATCCTGGTCGCGGCCGGAGTCCTGGCCTACGGGGTCCACGAGCTGCAGGAGGTCGGCGTCCTGCCCGGCGAGGACAACCTCGCCTTCGATGTCTCCTCGACCATCCCCGAGGACTCCTGGTACGGGTCGGTGCTGCGCGGCATCCTCGGGTTCCGCCCCGCGATGTCGGTGCTCGAGGTCGCGGTCTGGGCCGCCTACGTGGGGATCACCACCTGGCTGTTCCTCCGGCCCTCGCGACCCAGGTCCGTGCCGGCATCAGCCCCGGAGACGGCGGTCACGGCCTGATCGGCCTGGCGCCACACGTGGCACCGGGGCCCTGAATCGCAGTCAGGAGTCGTCCTCGCTGCCCGACTCGGGGCCCCTCTGCTGTTGTTCCAGGGCCTTGCGCTCCTTGCGCTCGAGCCGCTTGCGCTGCTCCTCGACCTGGTCGCCGCGCATCACGAGCAGCCGCAGGAGGTGCAGGCCTGTGCCCAGCATCACGAACACGGGCCACGGGAAGCCCCCTGCCGACGTGACCCCCCAGATCACCCAGCAGATGATCGAGGCTGACACGAATCCCCACGCGGCCTCCCGGACGTCCCGACGGTAGGCCGCCTCCGCACGTGACTGGAGCGCAGCCGGGTCCTGGGAGGGCAGGGCGCGGCGCGCGGGGAGCCCGGAGACCGGCACCAGGTCGGACATCAGGACGGGGAGCTCGGCGAGCGTTCGGGCCGCCAGGACGGCCTCGCTGCGCTCGTCGAACTCCTCGCGGTTGATCCGCCCGTCGGCGTACGCGCCACCCAGGACACGGTGGACGACATCACGGTCCGCGTCGGAGGCCCGCAGCGGGCCGTACTGGGCGCTGCGCGGGTCGAACTCGAACTCGTCCCAGACAGAGGTCGACGCCACCCTGAGATCCTAGGCTCGCGGGTGTCCGCTGTGCATGGTCACGTGGTCCGGCAGGAGCGCAGACCGATCGCTCAGGCCCGCAGCACCGCGCCACATTGCTGTTCGGCGGCGGCCAGCGCACGCTGACGGACCTCGGCGACCTCGGCGGCTGACAGGGTCCGGTCCGGGGCGCGCATCCGAAGGGCGAACGCCAGCGAGGTGCGCCCCGAACCCACCTGCTCGCCTGAGTAGGTGTCGAAGAGCCGAACGCTCTCCAGCAGCTCACCGCCTCCGCTGATGAGTGCGCGGCGCACAGCCTCCGCGGGAACGTCGTTGGCGACGACGACAGCGAGGTCCTCCTTGGCCACGGGCATGGTCGAGAACACCGGGGCGGGCGCCGCCACCGGAGCAGCGGCCAGCATCACATCGAGGTCGATCTCGAACGCGACGGTGCGCGCGGGCAGGCCGAGCTCACCGATGACCCGGGGGTGCAGCTCGCCGGCGTACCCGATCATCTGGCCGTCGATCGAGATGGCCGCGCATCGACCGGGGTGCCAGGGCGGAACCGAACCCGATGCGATATCGATGACCACACCCAGCTCAGCTGCGAGGTCGCGCACGATCCCGATCGCATCCGACCAGTCGGCCGGGCGGCCCAGCGCCCCACCATCCAGCCCGATCGCGCTCACCGGCGAGGAGCCCCGCGGCGTGCCGGGGCTGCTCCGGGAGCAGTGCCTCCAGCGCGGCTACCTCGGCATCGCTCGGACGCCCGGCGACAGAGGGGCGCGGCGGCTCGCTGGAGGTGCCGGTCCCGGAACCCTGGAAGACGAGCCCGACCTCCGAGAGGGCCACCTCTGGGGCGCCGCGACTGATGTTGCGCCGCGCCGCGCTGACCAGGCCGGGAAGCAGGGTGGTGCGCATGCACGGCGCCTCGTCGGACAGTGGGTTGGCCAGCTCGACGAGGGCGGAGCGTGGGTCGTCGGCGGCGATGCCGAGCGCCTCGAGGTCCTGGCGCCCGAGGAAGGGGTAGCTCAGGACCTCGACGAGGCCGGAGGCGGCAAGGGTGCGACCCACCCGACGGCGAAGGCGCTGGCCGGCGGCCAAGCCGTAGCCGGCGCGGACCCGCGGCAGCGTCGACGGGAGGTTCTCGTACCCCTCGAGCCGCACGACCTCCTCGACGAGGTCCGCCGGGTCGGTCAGGTCGGGACGCCACGAGGGGGGCGTGACGACCAGCGACGTGCCCTCGACCGTCAGGGTCGCGCCCACCGACTCGAGCCGGTTGATGGCCTGGTCGGCAGAGATCGCGAGGCCCGAGATCCGCTCCGGCAGGTCGGCGGGGATCTGGACGGGCGCAACCGGGGCCACCGCATCGACCCGGGACGTGCCGACATAGGTGGCACCCCCGAGCTCGATGAGCAGGGCTGCGGCACGCGCCGAGGCGATCGCTGGGAGCTCGGGGTCCACTCCGCGCTCGAAGCGACGCGAAGCCTCGCTGGACAGCTTGTGCCGACGTGACATGCGGGCCACGGCGTGGGCGGAGAAGTGCACCGCCTCGATAGCCACCGAGTGCGAGTCATCGTCGATCTCCGACTCGAGGCCGCCCATCGTGCCGGCCAGGGCCAGCGGTCCCCTGGGCTCGGCGATCACGATGTCCTCTGCGCTCAGCGTGCGCTTCACGTGGTCGAGGGTCTCCAACGGCTCCCCCGCGGCAGCCCGGCGCACGGTCAGTGGTCCGGACAGCTTCGCCCGGTCGAACGCGTGCAGCGGCTGGCCCAGTTCGAGCATCACGTAGTTGGTCACGTCCACGGCCAGGGACACCGGGCGCATCCCGCAGGCGACCAGCGCGCGGCGCATCCACTGGGGGCTGGGCGCGCTCGGGTCCAGCCCGGAGATCGAGCGCAGGACGAAGCGGTCGGCCGCAGTCGGGTCGGTGATCGAGCAGCCGTGCGGGGCCTCGCCCGTGGGCGCCGGCAGTAACGCCTCGGAGTCGGCCAGGGCGGGGTCGGCGAACGGCAGGCCGTAGGCCGTGGCCACCTCGCGGGCGACGCCGCGGATGCTCAGGGCGTAGCCGCGGTCAGGGGTGACGGCGATGTCCAGCACCTCGTCGCCGAGTCCGAGGACCTCGTACCCGGAGTCGCCGGGCTCGGCGGATCCGGCGGGCAGGACCATGATCCCGTTGTGGTCCTCGCCGAGCGCGAGCTCCCGCTCGGAGGTGATCATCCCGTCGGACACCCGGCCGTAGGTCGGACGCGTGGCGATCTCGAACCCACCGGGCAGGACGGCCCCGGGCAGCGCCACCACGACGAGGTCGCCGGCCACGAAGTTGCTCGCTCCGCAGATGATCCCGCGTTCGGAGGTCGTGACACCATCGACGACCTCACCGTTGCCTGCACCGACCTCGACCCGGCAGAACCGGATGGGCTTCTTGAACTCGGTGAGCTCCTCGACGGAGAGAACACGTCCGACGACCAGCGGACCGGTGACCTCCGCACCAAGGACGTCCACGGTCTCGACCTCGAGCCCGGCGGCGATCAGGCGCGCAGCGACATCCCGCCCGGTCTGGTCGACCGGCACGTCGACGTACTGGCGGATCCAGCTCATGGGTGCGCGCATGACCTCAGACCTCCGAGCCGAACGCGGTGGTGAACCGGACATCGCCCTCGACCATGTCACGCATGTCGGTGACGCCGTGGCGGAACATCAGGGTCCGCTCGATGCCCATGCCGAACGCGAAGCCGGTGTAACGCTCCACGTCGATGCCGCACGCCGTGAGCACGCGGGGGTTGACCATCCCGCAGCCGCCCCATTCGATCCAGCCCTCGGACGAGCAGGTCCGACACGGGTTTGCGGGGTCGCCGACGGACGCGCCGCGGCAGACGAAGCACTGCAGGTCGACCTCGGCGCTGGGCTCGGTGAACGGGAAGTAGCTCGGGCGCAGGCGGGTGACCAGCCCGGCGCCGAACATCGCCGAGGCGAAGTGGTCCAGCGTCCCCTTGAGGTCGGCCATGGTGATGCCCTCGTCGACGACGAGGCCCTCGACCTGGTGGAAGACCGGCGTATGCGTCGCGTCCAGCTCATCCGTGCGGTAGACCCGGCCCGGACAGATCACGTAGATGGGCAGCTCGCGCTCGAGCATCGAGCGCGCCTGCACCGGCGAGGTGTGCGTGCGAAGCACGACCCCGCCCTCGGGCGAGCCCACGAAGAAGGTGTCCTGCATGGTGCGCGCGGGGTGGTCCGGGGCGATGTTCAGGGCGTCGAAGTTGAACCACTCAGCCTCGACCTCAGGGCCCTCGGCAACCTCGTAGCCCATGGCCACGAAGACGTCCTCGACACGCTCCATCAGCGTGGTCAGGGGGTGCCGGGCACCGACCGGGCGACGATCGGTGGGAAGCGTGACGTCGACCGCCTCCTCCACCAGGACGCGTTCGTCGCGCTCGGCGGCCAGGACGACCTCGCGGTCCTCGAGCGCCTTCTTCACCGCGGCCCGGGCCATGCCCACACGCTTGCCCGCCTCGGCCTTCGCCGCCGGGGGCAGGGCGCCGATCTCCCGGTTGGCGAGGGCCAGGGGTGAGCGATCGCCGGCATGCTCGAGGCGAACCGCCTTCAGGGAGTCCAGGTCGGGGGCGCTGGCGATCGCGGCAAGGGCGGCGGCCTGCGCCGCGGCGACCGCGTCGTCGGACAGGGCGCTCACCTCGACCGGGTCATAGGTCTTGTTGGGGGCGGACATGGCCTCTTCCGGGGTTCGTCGACATGCGTGCGGGCAACGGGAGCCGATTCTACCGGGGGCCCGGCGCACACCGTGCCGGTCGAGGCTCACGCCGTCGTTCCGAACGGCGACTGCCGGCGGGCGGGAGTTGCGCCACACCTGCCCACCGTCAGGCGTCCGGCTCGACCCTGCGGCCATACTCCGTTCAGAGGTGGTTCACCTGTCGTTCATCTTGGCTACTGGAACCACGGTGGGACGTCGCAGGGCAGGAGGTGGGCACGTGAGTGGGTCCCTGCAACCTGGTCGCCCGACTCCCGCGACCAGTGGGCCCGGGCCCGAGTCCGCGCGGGCCCCCCGAGCCGAGCCCGGCGAGACCGCGCTGGACCCCGCCGATGCGGCGCGCCGCGCGGCGGAGGACCTCGACCTGATGCCACTGGCCGACGCCTACAACGGGCGGGCGTCATTCGCCCCGCCCAGCCGGACCCGGGGGCCCAGCCGGCTGGTCCCCCTCCTGTCCCAGATTCGCGGGTACTCGGGAGGCCGGTTCCGGATCGACGCCCTTGCCGGCCTGACCGTCGCCGCACTGACACTCCCCTCGGCGATGGCCTATGCCGAGGTCGCCGGGGTACCCGTGACGACCGGCCTGTACACGCTGATCGCACCGGTGCTGATCTACGCGTTCCTGTCGTCAACCCCACGGACGGTGGTCGGCCCCGAGGGAACCGTCGCGCTGGTCACGGGAGCAGCCGTGGCACCCCTGGCAGGCGGTGACGCGGCGAAGTGGGTCCTGCTGGTCTCGATGCTGGCGATCATGACCGGCATCGTGTTCCTGATCGCTCGTCTGGCCAAGATCGGCTGGATGGCCGACTACCTGTCCCAGGCCGTCCTTGTGGGGTACATCGCGGGTGTCGCGATCGTGCTGATCATCGGCCAGATCGGCAAGCTCACCGGCATCCCGTCGGCGGATGGCAATGCCCTCCAGGAGATGTGGGGCTACCTCACGAACCTCGGCGCCGCGAACCCGGCCACGGTGGCTGTCGGCCTGGGCTCGATGGTGATCCTTGTCGTGATGCGCCGGCTGCTGCCGACCTGGCCATCGGCGCTCATCGTGGTGGTGCTGGGCATCGCCGCAGCCTGGAGCTGGGACCTCGCGGCCGACGGCGTCGCACTGGTGGGCCCGGTTCCCGCGGGTCTGCCGCCGCTGGAGATCCCTGCGGTCGGTCTGGCCGACGTCCGGTCGCTGGTCGTCCCCGCGATCGGCATCTTCCTGGTGAGCTTCTCCGACGCGATCCTCATCTCCCGGGCGATCGCTGCGAAGAACCACGAGACGGTCGACGCCAACCAGGAGCTGTTCGCGTTCGGCACCGCCAACATCTCCGCGGGGCTCACTGCTGGGATGCCGATCGGGGCCAGCGGCTCGCGGACAGCGGTGAACGACTCGATGAAGGTGACCAGCCAGGTCGGCGGACTCATCAACGCCCTGGCGGTGGCGCTGATCCTGCTGTTCCTCACCGAGCCCATCCAGTACCTGCCGACCGCTGTGCTGGCCTCGATCATCATCGTGGCCTCGGTCGGGATCATCGAGGCCAGCGCGTGGGTGACGCTGCGGCGCAGCAGTCGCGCCGAGGTCCTGATCGCCGTGGTGACGATGGTGCTCGTGCTCAGCGTTGGGGTGCTCCAGGCCCTGTTCGTGGCCGTGTTCCTGTCGATGGCCGATGTCGTGCGTCGCGTGGCCAACCCCCACGACGCGGTGCAGGGGTTCGTGCCCAGCATCGACCGCTTCGGGAACATCGACAGCCATCCGGATGCCGAGGTGATCCACGGGATCGTCATCTACCGCCTCGACGACCGGATCTTCTTCGCCAACTCCCAGCGGGTCAACGGCCGGATCTGGTCGGCCATCTCCGGGGCGCCGAAACCGGTCCGCTGGCTGGTCTTCGACGTGGCCGGGGTGCCCGACACCGACTCCGCTGCCCAGGCTGCGCTCGTCGACCTCAAGCGGGGCCTCGACAGTGCGGGGATCGGCCTGGTCTTCGCGACGATGCGCGAGACCTTGCGCATCGACCTCGAAGAGGGTCAGGTCCTCGACCAGATCGGCGAGGAGAACCTCTTCGAGACCGTGCAGGCCGCAGTCATGGCGTGCCTGGAGCGGATGGAGGCGGCGGGCCACCGGACAGGCACACCGGATGTGGCCTCCGGGACGGGGACGCCCACTGCTCCGACCCCACTGCCGGGGCCCGAGACCGGGCGTGCAGCCGATCCCCCATCGCTCTAGGCCAGGTCGGCGATCCGAGCCTTCGCGTACAGGCACACCGCCGCGGCCGTGGCGAGGTTGAGGCTCTCTGCCCGGCCGAGGATCGGGATCCTGATGACGTGATCCACGGCCGCCAGCACCTCGCCGGGGAGGCCGTGCGCCTCGTTCCCGAACACCCAGGCGATCCGGCCGGCAAGCAGGCCTGTGCGCTCGGCGGTGAACAGGTCGGTCGAGTCCGTGGTGACATCGGCGGCAAGGGTCCGGTAGCCAGAAGCCCGGAGCTGGGCAACAGCCTCGAGCGTCCCCCCCGCCTCGACGACCGGGAGGTGGAACAGGGAGCCCGCCGTCGCCCGAACGCACTTGGGGTTCGTCGGATCGACCGAGCGGGCGGACAGGGCAACCCCGGTGGCGCCTGCCGCGTCCGCCACGCGGATCAGTGCGCCGGCGTTGCCCGGATCGGACATCTCATGGGCCAGCACGATCTGGCCGGGACCCGTGGCCGAGGCCACCTCGGTGAGCGTGGCCGGTGCCCAGCGGCAGACCGCAACGACCCCCTGCGGGGTCTGAGCCGAGACGAGTCCCGCGAACGCGGTCGCGTCGACCACGTGCAGTGCCAGACCCAACGCGAGGCTGGCCGCCGTCACCTCGTCGCGACGATCGACCCAGCCCTCGTCGACGAAGACCTCGACTGCGGCACCGGCGCTCAACGCTTCGCGAACGGCCTGCGGACCCTCGGCCAGGAACATGCCGCGCGCACGCCGGTACTTCGCCACCGTGAGCTGGCGAGCGTCGCGAACGCGCGCGGACCGAGCGCTCAGGACGGGTTCGTCGGCGGACACGCGCTCCAGCATGTCAGGTCCTCCTCGTCACATCGCAGAACGCCGCCCCGGGGACCCGTCCCCGGACGCGCGTGGGCCCCGCCACCCCCGGAGGGAGGGCGGGGCCCACGGGCCGAGTGTTCGGGTCAGGCGGCCGGGGTCGAGGCCGGCAGCGCAGCGCGCGCGGTCTCCACCAGCGAGGCGAACGCAGCCTCGTCGTTCACGGCCAGCTCGGCCAGCATGCGACGGTCAACCTCGACACCAGCGGCCTTGAGGCCCTGGATGAACCGGTTGTACGTCATGCCGTGCGCGCGGGACGCGGCGTTGATCCGCTGGATCCACAGACGACGGAAGTCGCCCTTGCGGTCCTTGCGGTGGTCGTAGGCGTAGACACCTGAATGGGTGACCTGCTCCTTGGCCTTGCGGTAGAGCCGGGAGCGCTGACCGCGGTAGCCGCTGGCCTTCTCCAGGATCTCGCGACGCTTCTTCTGGGCGTTGACTGCCCTCTTCACGCGTGCCACGTGTTACTCCTTCGTGTTCGAGTTCGGGACAGTCAGCGCATGCCGAGCAGGCGCTTGACGTTCTTCATGTCGGCGGACGAGACAGGCGAGTCCGCCTGCAGCTTGCGCGAGCGCTTGCTTGACTTCACCTCGAGGCGGTGGCGCTTGTTGACCTGCTCGTGCATGAGCTTGCCCGAGCCGGTCTTCTTGACCCGCTTCTTGGTGCCGCTGTGCGTCTTCATCTTCGGCATCGTTGCTTCTCCTAGGTTCACCGCGTGCGGGTCGTACCGCTGCGGGCTTGTCCGCGATGGTCACCCATCGCGTGGTTCGTGGTCAGGCCTCGGACTCGTCCATGGCCTCGGTGGCATCGGCTCCGGTGCTCTTGCGGGCCGCCTCGCGCTCGGCGCGCGCGTCCGCCTTCTTCTTGGTCGGGGCCACCACCATGATCATGTTGCGGCCGTCCTGCTTGGGCGAGCTCTCGACGATCCCGTACTCGGCGATCTCCTCGGCCATCCTCTGCAGGAGGCGGTAGCCGAGCTCGGGCCGGGACTGCTCGCGGCCGCGGAACATGATCGTGATCTTGACCTTGTCGCCCTGCTTGAGGAACCGCACCACGTGACCCTTCTTGGTCTCGTAGTCGTGCGGATCGATCTTCGGACGGAGCTTCATCTCCTTGATGACCGTGTTGACCTGCTTCTTGCGGTCCTCACGGGCCTTGACGGCCGACTCGTACTTGAACTTGCCGTAGTCCATGAGCTTGCAGACCGGCGGCTTGCCGTCCGGGGCCACCTCGACCAGGTCGAGGTCAGCCTCGACAGCCAGTCGCAGGGCGTCCTCGATGCGGACGATGCCGACCTGCTCGCCGTTGGGGCCGACGAGTCGTACTTCAGGAACGCGGATCCGATCGTTGATCCTGGGCTCGACGCTGATGGCGCCTCCTTGGGTCGCATGTCTTCGTGCGACCGCCGCCGCCCTCGTCCAGGGCAGCCGTGCCTCTCATGGGAAGAGGCCCGCTCACGGGCAGGTGAGCAGGCCTCGAAACGCCGGCGCAGCACCGGCACCGGACGGACGAGCCGTCCAGTTCACTACCCGACTGCCCTGGGGCTGTCCGGGTGGGAGTTCGAGACCCCTCTTCTCCGCCAACCACCCCTTCGGCGCGTGCACCGAGTTGGGGCAGATCGGTCGTCCATGACAGGGTATCAGGATGACTGAGGTTCCCACGAATCCCGCTGGACCCGACTCCTCCGGCCCGGCAACCCTCGACCCGGACGAGGTCGACCAGGCGGTGCGGGACATCGGTGAGGTCCCGGCCGTCGAGGTCATCACCACTGTGGCCCTGCACCTGATGAGTGCCGCGGCCGTCAAGTGCGGCCTGGGCGAGGAGGGTGACGCGGGGACGGACCTCGATGAGGCGCGCAAGCTGATCAACGCCCTCGCTGGACTGGTGGTGACCTCAGCGCCGGACCTGGGGACCTTCCATGCAGCCCCGCTGCGCGACGCCCTGAAGTCCCTCCAGCTCGCGTTCCGGGAGGCCTCGGAGTTCCCCGACCCGCCCGGGCAGGGGCCGGGCGAGAAGCTGACCGGCCCGGTCATCTGACCCAGGCCGGCCACGGAGGCCGATCGGTCGCCCTCACGGGGCGAGGGTGACCGCCAGGACTCCGTCGAAGACCTCCCGCAGGGCTGCCGACTGCGACATGCGCGTGGCGATGACCGCCGCACGCTTCTGGGCCTGGTCCGCAGGCAGCGCACCAGGGAACCGGACCTCGAGCACGAGGCCGGGTGCGCGTTCAGGCGATTGATCGCCACCCGAGCTCGCGGCCGACTGAACGACCTCAGGGTCCGCCAGGCGAACCTGGACCTCACCACTGGCCAGGACCGGGCCCAGCTCGCCGATCACGGCCTCGCGGACCGCCGGGTCCGCCCATGGGTCGGGCCACCGCTCCCCCGAGGCCAGGCGGGCCAGTGCCAGGCCCTCGATGCGCAGGGCATGAGGTGACCCGGCGTCGACCAGCAGCGCACGGCCGCCCTCCGTGACGATCGCTCCGGCCGCCCGTGAGGCCTCCACCGGCAGCGGACGCGCCGAGGCGTCCCACGCGACCAGCGGCGCCATCCCCGTGAACGCCAGACCGAGGGGCCGGCCGTCCGGGTCGCGCATCGACACGGCCGCCACAGCGCGATCGGACCCAGCGCACGGATCTGTGTCGTCGCCCTCCAGCAGATCGCCGTCCACCTCGAGCAGGGGGACGAGGAGACGGTGTGCCGTCAGGCACATCACGACCTCGCGGATCCCCGCGTGACCCGAAGCCCGCCGGGCGAGCACGTCAGCCACGTCAGGGGGTACCGACCCGTCATCGGCGGCGAACGCCCCTGGACCTGTCAGGTCGCCCATGCATCGAACCTCTCGAACCGCCGTCGGGGATCCTGCCCCGCGATCACCTCCCGCAGGGAGGCTGCCACCGCATCGGCCGCCGCCGACACCCACTCGGGGTCGGACTCGCGCACCACGCGATCGATGAAGCCTAGCTCGGCGAGGGCGTGGGCCCCGATCCGCTGGTCCCAGGCGATCTGCGCCGGATCGTGCGTGCCGCCGCGGCGGATGGCCGCCGCCCCCTCGGGCGCGAGCGGTGAGACCCACGTGTGCGAGCCGGCCACGATCCGGTCGGTGGCGAGCAGGGCCAGGGCTGCGCCACCGGTCCCGGCGCCGAGGAGCAGCGCGACGCTCGGCGTGCGCGCAGCCACGAGGTCGAGCATGACGCGGGAGATCTCCCCGGCGATGCCCGACTGCTCGCCCTCGACGGAGAGCTGGGCGCCGAGGGTGTCGACGATCGTGACCACCGGAAGGCCCCACAGCTGCGCAAGCGCGATACCTCGTCGGATCGTTCTCAGCCCACCGACGGTGAGCGGCTCCCCCGACCGACGATCGGTGGTCGCCGCAACGACCACGGGGATCCCGTCAAGGCGCCCCAGAGCAACGAGCGCCCCCTGGGCGAGCTCGCCAGCCATCGTGCCGGGGATCACCACCGTGTCGGTCAGGTGGGCAGCCAGGAACTGCGCCGAGTCGATGCGTTCCGCGTGACGGGAGTCCTCGACGTAGTCCCAGAGCTGGGTAGCGGACTCCGGGCCCCCGGGCACCGTCGCCGTCGGCTGGTGCCCGGCGGTCGCGTCTGCCTCTGGGGTGTCCACGACCCGGTCCGCCCAGAGACCCAGGATCGTTGCCCAGTGTTCGCGCAGCTCATCCCAGGGCACGATCGCATCGATGAGGCCCCGGGACAGCAGGTTCTCGGCGGTCTGGATCCCCGGAGGGAACACCTCGCCGGTGATGGCGGTGTAGGCCCGCGGGCCGAGGAAGCCGACCATCGCGCCCGGCTCAGCCGACGTGATGTCCCCGGCCGAGCCCAGCGTGGCCAGGACTCCGCCGGTTGTTGGACCGCACAGGTGCACGAGATAGGGCAGCCCCGCCGCGCGATGCTCGGCCAGCGCTGCTGCGATCGCGACCATCTGCACGAAGGCAGGGGCACCCTCCTGCATCCGGGTACCGCCGGAACGCGGCATTGCCACCAAGGGCAGTTCCTGTTCGGTCGCCCGCCGGACTGCCGAAACGACTCGGGCGGCTGTTCCCACCCCCACCGATCCGCCGAGGAAACCGAACTCCCAGGCCAGCACAGCGGTGCGAACTCCACCAATTCGGGCATCTCCCGCCAGAACGGACTCATCCGATCCAGACGCGACAAAGGCGGCCTCCAACTGCCCGGAATAGGCCTCCGTCAATGGGTCGAAAGCGGCGAATGTGCCATCCCATCGGCGGAACGAGTCGGGGTCGGCTATGGCTTGAACAGCCCTGAGGGCGGAGAGCGCGTTCACCTCGTCACAGTATCGCGCGAAACAATCTGGCCTAAATGGGCCTTCAACGCGCATCATTACCCCAAACGGGTGAATCGTTGTCACCCGTACGGCCGAATTTCAAAGCCAGATGGGCCTAGGGGGGTTCATCGGGGGGCGGCTTCGGTCCGACATGGGACGTGGATAACCCAGGGAGGACAAGACCATGAGCACAACAGCGAACCGGACGCGGGGAGCAGTGCCAACCCGAATGGCAGCCGCAATTGCTGCCCTATCTCTACTCGCCATGCCGGTACCGGCAGGGGCACAGGGATCGGGTCGGACTGTCCTGCTCACGCTGACCGAGGGCGCAAGCCTGACGCAGCTGGCCGACACCGTCGGCGCACTGGGCGGACGCGTGCTGGCAACCCTTGAGTTGTCCGACTCCCTGCTCGTCGAGCTGCCCAAGGGCGTTGGCGCCCCGGCCGGTTCGGCTGAGATCCCCGACACCCCGATGAAGGTCAACGGGACGCAGACTCTGGATGATCAGCCTGGAGCCCCCACCTACCGTCGAAACGATCGGCGCCCCACCGACCGCTGCGACGGTCTGGCGAAGGCGTCACTGTCGCGCTGGTGGACACCGGCGTGTCGCCGACGTGCCGACGACCTGGTCGATGTTGAGCACCTGCCCATCGACGGCGTCGGCAAGGGCGACGGCCTCGGCCACGGGACGTTCCTCGCGGGCCTGATCGCCGGCAACGGAACGCTTCAAGGGCGTGGCCCCCGCGGCGACGCTGCTCGACGTGAAGGTGGCGTCCAAGAGCGGCGCGACGTCGTTGTGCAAGGTTCTGCAGGGTCTTGAGATCGCGTTCGCGAACGAGGCGGACGTCGTCAACCTGAGCCTCTCCACGGAGAACCCCCTTCCGCCGGCATTCGATCCGCTGTCCCGGGCCCTTGAGCGCCTGTGGGACTCAGGCGTGACTGTGGTCACTGCTGCGGGCAACGACGGACCCGACGACGGCACTGTGGGCTCCCCGGGCAACGATCCGCTCCTCATCACGGTGGGCGCCCTGGACGAGGGCGAGAGGGTGGCTCCGAGAGCCGCGATGACGATTTCGTGGCCGCGTTCAGCTCTCGCGGGAATCAGTTCTACGACGGAAAGCCCGACCTGGTGGCGCCCGGCGTCTCCCTGATCTCCACCGCCGCACCCAGCAGCTCGGCATACACCGAGAACCCAGATTCGCATGTCGGCGACTCCTACATGCGCGGGACCGGAACCTCGATGTCCGCGGCGGTGGTCTCAGGGGCGGCAGCCGCGGTTCTGTCAGCCAACAAGGACCTCGAGCCCAATGGCGTGAAGGCGCTTCTCACGGCTACGACGTACACGCTCGACGAGATGGCTGGTGCAGGTTCGGGAGCCCTTGACCTCGGCGAAGCAGTCGACGGCGGCGAAGTCGATGCGGCGACGCCTTGAATCCACGCAGGTCCTTCCAGATTCGGACACCGGCGAGTGGGGACCCAACGAGGACGACGCCCAACTGTGGGCTGACTTCGCCGACGCCTGGGAGTCAGGAGACTTCGAGGCCGCGAAGGCAGCATGGGAGGCGCTCAGTTGGCAGACTCAGCAGTGGGCATCGCGCGGATGGATGCTCGCCGTGCTCGCTGGCTCGCTGGGTGAGGATGACGCCGAGTTCAACGCTCGCTCCTGGGCCGCACGCTCCTGGGCATTCGATGCATGGCTGGCGCGTTCCTGGGCGGGCAGGTCCTGGGCCGCACGCTCCTGGGCCTACGACGAGTGGCTGGCGCGTTCCTGGGCGGGCAGGTCCTGGGCCGCTCGCTCCTGGGCCGCTCGCTCCTGGGCCTCAGATGAATGGCTGGCACGCTCGTGGGCCGCTCGCTCGTGGGCCGCTCGCTCGTGGGCAGCACGCTCGTGGGCAGCACGCTCCTGGGCAGCACGCTCGTGGGCAGACGAGGACTGGGCAGCGCGTTCCTGGGCAGCACGTTCGTGGGCCACGGACTCGTGGGATACGAGTTCATGGAGTATGACCAGCTGATCTGCTTGACTGATTGCGGGGCCGCCACACAGCGGCCCCGCATCCACAGCCCGGGAGAGCCGTGAGCACCTACACCCAGCAGTCCCCTCCCGTTCATCGGGTGGTTGCCGGGGTCTGTGCGCTCGGGGTCGCATCGACTCTTGCCGCGCTGGTGCTCTCCATGACGCGCTGGGCCGAATACGGGAACCTCGACCCCGACCTACTCGACTCGTGGCGGATTGCGGCCCTGGCTGTGGCCTTCACCACCGTTGGGCAGATGGCGTACGTCCGGGTTCGCCATGGTGGGACGGATGAGGAACTCAACTTCTTCGAGGTGGCCCTCGCTGCCGCGATCCTCCTCCTCTCCCCCACCATGGCCCTCCTCGCCACCCTGACCGGCGTTCTCATCGGGGAAGTGGTCATCCGGCGGGGCGAATGGCTCAAGGTCTGCTTCAACCTGGGCACCTACGCCACCGCGACATCCGCGATGGTCGTCACGTACAACGTCCTCGCAGGCGGTACGCCTCCGTTCGAGCCTACGTCCGTTCTCTCCCTGGTCCTGGCTTCCTTCGCCTTCACCGCGGTGAACCTGGCCCTGTACGCATTCCTCCTCAAGGTGACTGTCGGGGCATCACCCCGAACCGTGCTGTCGGAGGAGTGGCGCCTCTCGACGTTGATGGCCCTGGGCTCGGTGGGCATCGGGTCGATCGCTGCGGTCTGTGTCATCGACGACTTGCCCGCCGTCCTGCCCTTTGCCTTCCTTCCAGCTCTCGCACTCTGGTACGCCTACCGGGCCGCTGCACAGCACGCCGAGGCCGTCGAACGCAACAAGTGGCTGGTCGAGTCTGGGCGGACTGCTCGCCCAGCACGGCCAGGGCAGCAACACCCTCGAGGAGTCAGCAGACGGCGATCCGCCAGATCGTCGGCGCTCCCGAGATGCTGATTCTTCAACCCGGCATCGGCGGCGGCGCCGAGGACCTCCGATCCGAACAGATCCTGTCGTCGGTATGGTCCGACCAGGGTCCCAGAACGCTCGACGTCGACGAGCTGCCCGACGGTTGGCAGACCGGCGTCGTCACCCGACTCGACATGGGTACCGCCAACCCGGGGGCGCTCCTCATCGGATCGACAGACCCCTATCGGCCGCAGCCGGATCGCCGGTCGCACCCGCGGCTGGTCCCTCGACGAGGCCGATGCCCCGGTGCTGGGCGCCCTGGTTGCGGCCGTCGGAAGCGCCATGCGGGCAGGCACCGCGTTCAACGCCCTGTCCGAGGAGACCGCCAAGCTGACAGCCGTCGTGGACAACACCTCCGACGGCATCGCGATGGTCGACGATGCCGGCCAGGTGCGTCTGTGGAGCCAGACGATGGCGCGGATGACCGGCGTGGAGGCCGACCAGATCTCGGGCCAGATCGACCGGGCACCAGCAGATCGTCCAGACACTCATCAACGCCTCCCGGCACCCCGAGAAGCGCCCTGACGGGACTCCGGCCCCGGTGCGCGCACGTCTGACCCGCGCAGACGGTGAGGAGCTCGAGGTCACGATCTCCACGGTTCGGGTTCGCGAAGCCACAACATCAGCCAACTCGGACACGACTGGCTGGGTGAGCATCCTGACGGTCCACGACGAGACCCGGGAGCGCCGCGTGGAGCGGATGAAGACCGACTTCGTCGCGACGATCTCCCACGAGCTGCGCACGCCGATCACCCCGATCAAGGGGTACGCGCACCTGCTGGCCACCCGCGGTGAGCGCATGACCCCGGAGAAGCGCTCGGCGGCCCTTCAGGTGATCTCCGACCGTGCCGACCACCTGGCCCGACTCGTGGACGACCTCCTGATGGCGTCGAAGGTCTCCGACGGCACCCGCCTGGCCATCGAGATGGACGTGGAGGACCTCGACGTCATCGTGCGGCAGGCTGTGTCGAGCTTCCCGCAGATGGCTGGTCGGATCTCGGTCGAGCTTCCCGAGGAGTCGGTGCCGGTCCGGTGTGACCGGGTTCGCGCGGTCCAGTGCCTGTCCAACCTCCTGGCGAACGCCGAGAAGTACACGCCGGCCGACTCCCCGATCGAGATCCGCGCCGAGGTGACCGGGACCCAGGTGCACATCCACGTGCGCGACCGCGGCCCTGGCATCCCTGCCTCGGAGCAGGCTCGGGTCTTCGAGAGGTTCTACCGGCGCGAGGATCCCTTCACGATGCGCACCGGGGGCGCGGGCCTGGGCCTGCACATCGCTCGCGAGTTGGCGGTGGCGATGGGTGGCGGGCTGACGCTCCAGACCCCCGCTGCGGGCCCAGGAGCAGAGTTCGTCCTGCACCTGGTGACCGAGGAGGCTCCCGAGGTGAGAGTCGCCCAGGCAGCGCCAGCCACGCAGAACCTGAATGCGACCACGGAGACACCGACGCGCGGGCAGGCGCAGGGTGCTGCGCACTCCCCCGCCGGGGATGACACGATGGACCAGCCGCAGGACTCCCCCCTGGCGGCGATGTGACGATGCACGAAGGAGCCACGATGCCGCTGATCCTGGTCGTCGACGACGAGGAACCCGTCCGCATGCTCCTGCGCGACACCCTCGAGCTCGACGCGTACGAGGTCCGGGACGCCATCGACGGGCCCGAGGCCCTCGAGTCGTTCGACGAGCGGCGACCGGACGGGGTCATCCTCGACATCATGATGCCCCGCATGTCGGGCATCGACGTCCTGAAGGAGATCCGCAGCCGCCCGGGCGGCGCCGAGGTTCCGGTCATCCTGCTCACTGCCGCTGGCGATGACGCAACGACCTGGGACGGCTGGTCGGCAGGTGCCACCTGCTACCTGACCAAGCCCTTCGACCCGGACAACCTGCTGTCCTGGGTCGAGCGCCTGCTCGCGTAGCGCGCGGGTCGCCTGCCGCCCCTACAGCCGGCAGGCGTGGATGTCGGTGACGATGATCCCGCGCGCACCCAGCTCGTAGAGCTCGTCCATCACGTGGTGGACCTTGTCGCGGGACACCATGGCGCGCACCGCGGACCAGCGCGGATCGGCCAGTGGGGAGACTGTCGGTGACTCGATGCCCGGGGTGATCACGCACGCCCGGGCCACCAGCTCGGCAGGGATGTCGTAGTCGACCATCACGTAGGTGCGCGCGGCGATGACTCCCTGGATGCGACGGACGAACGTGGCGACCTCCCCGTCCTGTCCGACGCCTGCGCGCCGGATCAGCAGCGCCTCGCTGACCAGCAGCGGGTCACCGATCGTCTCGAGGCCGGCCTGGCGCAGGGTGCCGCCTGTGGCAACGACGTCTGCCACGGCGTCGGCGACCCCCAATCGCACGGCGTTCTCGACCGCCCCATCGAGGCGGACGACCGTCGCCGACACCTTCGACCGGGTCAGGAAGTCGTCCAGGAGCCCCGGGTAGCTCGTGGCGATCCGTTGTCCATCGAGGTCCGCGACGGTGCGGGCAGCGCCGGCCGGCACGGCCAGCCGGAAGGTCGAGGGGGCGAACCCGAGGCGCATGACCTCCTTGGCCGGAGCGCGGCTGTCGAGCAGCATGTCCAGCCCGGTGATCCCCAGGTCGAGGGTGCCCGACCCGACGTAGATCGCGATGTCACGCGGCCGAAGGAAGAAGAACTCGACGTCGTTGGCCTCATCAGTCACGACGAGGTCACGCACGTTCGCCCCGGCGAGGTAGCCCGCCTCGCGGAGGATCCCGCGCGCCGGCTCGGCGAGGGCGCCCTTGTTGGGCACGGCGATGCGAAGCATGGTTGTCCTGTCTGGGATCGGGTGGGCTACAGGTGCTCGTAGACGTCGTCGAGGCTCAGGCCAGCGGCGATCATGAGGACCTGCGCGTGGTAGAGCAGCTGGGAGATCTCCTCCGCTGCTCGCGCCGGGCCCTCGTGCTCCGCGGCCATCCAGGCCTCGGCTGCCTCCTCGACGACCTTCTTGCCCACAGCATGGACCCCGCCGGACAGCAGCGCGACGGTGCCAGAAGCGGGATCGCCTGCCGCAGCCTTGGCGGAGAGCTCGGCGAACAGCCCATCGAAGGTCTTCACGAGGGTCCAGCCTACGCGGCCCTCAGAAGCCGGTCGTGATCCCGCCGCCGGGGCGACGGATCGAGCGCAATGTCAGCGCCAGCGAGAGTGCAGCCTCCGCGGCCTCCCGGCCCTTGTCCTCCTGCGAGTCGGCAAGCCCGGCCCGGTCCAGGGCCTGGGCCTCGTCGTCGCAGGTCAGCAGCCCGAATCCGATCGGGACACCGGTGTCGAGGGCGACCCGCGAGAGCCCGGACGTCGCGGCGTCGCAGACGTACTCGAAGTGCGGGGTGCCTCCCCGGATGATGACGCCCAGGGCCACCACGGCATCGAACCCCGCATTGGCTGCCACCTGGGCGGCCAGAGGCAGCTCGAAGGACCCCGGGACCCGGTACAGGACGTTGACGGCCCCGGCGTGGGTGCAGGCCGCCGTTGCCCCGGCGATCAGGCCGTCCATCACGGTGTCGTGCCACGAGGAGGCGATGATCGCCACCCGCAGGCCCTCGGCGTTGATCTCCACGCTCGGCGCGCCTGCTCCACTCATCGGTGTCCTCCCATGTGGCCCATCCGCTCGCGCTTGGTCGCCATGTAGGCGGCGTTGAACGGGTTGGGCGCGATCTCCAGCGGAACGCGATCCACGATCGTCAGGCCGTAGCCCGACAGGCCCGCGAGCTTGGCGGGGTTGTTCGTCAGCAGGCGCATCGTGCGCACGCCGAGGTCGGCCAGGATCTGCGCGCCGGTGCCGTAGTCACGGGCATCGGCCGGCAGCCCCAGGTCGAGGTTGGCATCGACGGTGTCGCGGCCCCCGTCCTGCAGGGCGTAGGCCGACAGCTTCGAGACCAGGCCGATCCCCCGGCCCTCGTGCCCGCGCATGTAGAGAACGACCCCTCGGCCGGCCTCGGAGACTGCCCGCATGGCCGCCTGCAGCTGCGGGCCGCAGTCGCAGCGCAGCGAGCCGAAGGCATCACCGGTGAGGCACTCGGAGTGCACCCGCACGAGGATGTCCTGCCCGTCCCCGACCTCCCCCACGACCAGTGCCACGTGCTCGATGTCGTCCAACGAGCACCGGTACCCGACGGCCGTGAAGTCACCGAATGCCGTCGGCAGGGTTGTGGTGGCCACACGCTCCACCTGACGCTCGTGGCCGCGGCGGTAGCGGATCAGGTCCGCGATCGACACCATGATCAGGCCGTGCTCGTCGGCGAACGCCCGACACTGCGGCGCCCGCATCATGGTGCCGTCCTCGTTCATGAGCTCGCACAGCGCGCCCGACGGGCTCAGGCCGGCGAGCTGGGCGAGGTCGACAGCCGCCTCCGTGTGCCCGGCCCGGCGCAGCACACCACCGGGAACGGCGCGCAAGGGCATGACGTGGCCCGGGCGGGTCAGGTCGCCTGGCTCCGTGGCCGAGTCCGACAGCACCTTGATCGTGTGGGCCCGGTCGGCCGCCGATATGCCCGTGGCCTCCACGTCGCGGGCGTCCACGGACACCGCGTAGGCGGTCTGCTTGCGGTCCTCGTTGACGGCGGTCATCGGGGGCAGCCCGAGCCGGTCGAGGTCCTCGCCCGGGAGGCTGACGCAGATGTAGCCCGAGGTGTGCCGGATCATGAAGGCGGTCAGCTCCGGGGTCGCACGGGTGCCGGCGAAGATGAGGTCACCCTCGTTCTCCCGGTCCTCGTCGTCGACGACCACGACAGCCTCGCCGCGTGCGATCGCCGCGATGGCGTCGGGGATGCTGTCCAGCCGCACGCCCCCGGCCGCCGAGGTCGGGGCGTCAGCGGGGTGGGAGGTGGCCGGACCAGTGGGGTCAGGTGTCCACGCCTGGGGTGCTGCCGCAGGCTCCGCCGCGCGGGCAGGAGCGGCGTGCTCAGCGGCCCGCGACTCCCCCATGTCGTCAGCTTCGGGGCCCTGGCCTACCGCGGGCTGGCGATGATCGTCGGGGTCCAGCGGGATGCCCGCCCGACCGAACAGCTCGTCGGCCGGAATCATGCCCGTACCCCCACCATGCGCTCGACATACTTGGCGATCACATCCACCTCGAGGTTCACCACGTCGCCCACCTGTCGGCTGCCCAACGTGGTGGCTGCCAGCGTGGTGGGGATCAGCGAGACGGAGAACCAGGGCTCCTCACCGTCCACGACCTCGACCACCGTGAGGGACACGCCATCCACGGTGATCGATCCCTTCTCGACCAGGAAGCGTGACAGGTCCTCGGGCAGCTGGACCTCGACGACCTCCCAGTTCTCGCTGGGGCGGCGCGCACGGATCCGTCCCATGCCATCCACGTGGCCCTGGACGATGTGCCCGCCGAACCTGCCATCGGCGGCCATCGGCCGCTCCAGATTGACGGGGTCCCCGGGGCGGAGGGCGCCCAGGGAGCTGCGGTGAAGCGTCTCAGCCATGACGTCGGCGCTGAAGGATCCCTCGCGTACACGTCACGACCGTGAGGCAGACGCCGTTGACCGCGATGCTGTCCCCGTGCTTGGCGTCGGCGGTCACCCACGGGCCGGACACGACAAGGCGGGCTGAGTCGTCGGCCAGCTTCGTGACCTCGACCACGTGTCCGAGTTCCTCGACGATCCCGGTGAACACTCTCGTGACCTCCTCGATGGTGCGCAACCCCGCTGGGGACGACGCACGGGCGACGTCAGGATGCGTCCCCGGGAACCATTCTCCCGTCCACACGAACGTCCTGACCAACCCGGGTGATTCCCGTGACCTCCAGGCGCTTCGCGGAATCGATGCCAGCGATCCCGAGATCGCCCACGGCCTGCACGCCCGACCCCAGGATCTTCGGGGCGAAGTACCAGATGACGCGGTCCACCAACCCCGCCCGGAGGAAGGCTGCGGCCAGCGTGGGCCCGCCCTCGAGGAGCACGTTCTGGACGTCGTGCCGGGCGAGCACGCCGAGCGCCTCGGCCGGCGATTCAGTCGGGAAGATCCTCAGGGGGGCATTTCCGTCGCGCAGGGCAGCATCGGCGGGGATCTCCCGGCGACCCATGACGACGCGCATCGGCTGTCGCTCGGCCAGGACGCCGTGCGCATCGCGGACGGTCAGGGATGGGTCATCCGCCAGGGCCGTCCCGGTCCCGATGAGGACCGCATCGACCTCCCCGCGCAGCTGATGGACCTGCGCGCGCGCCTCCTCCCCGGTGATCCACCGGCTCGAGCCGTCTGTGGCCGCCACATGGCCGTCGAGGGTGCTCGCGACCTTCCAGGTGACCATCGGGCGACCCTGCTCGACGGCGAAGGTCCACGCCTCGTTGATCGCCCTCGCCTCGTCCGCGAGGACGCCGCGCACCACCTCGACCCCGGCAACAGCCAGCCGGTCGGCTCCGCCGGCGGCGACCGGATTGGGGTCCGACTGGGCGAGCACGACGCGGCGGACCCCGGCGGCGAGCAGCGCCTCGACGCACGGCCCGGTACGACCCGTGTGGTTGCACGGCTCGAGGGTCACGACGGCGGTGGCGCCCCGGGCTGCGGGTCCAGCCGTGGCGAGTGCGGCGGCCTCGGCGTGGGGCGTGCCGGCGCCCTGATGGAAGCCTTCGGCAATGGTGGCCCCGGCCGAGTCGAGCAGGACGCACCCGACGCGCGGGTTGGGTCCCCGGGGGACGCCCGGGGTGACGGCGATGGTCAGGGCGCGACGCATCGCGGCCTGCTCGGCGGGCGTGGCGTGACTCGCGCGGGTCTCGCTCACAGCGGCGAGACTGCCGCCGCGGCTGCACGCAGCGCCGTGCAGGCCGCCGCCGGATCCTGGGCGCCGTAGACGGCCGACCCGGCGACGAACACGTCGGCCCCCGCCTCGGCGCACCGTTCGATCGTCTCGGCGGACACACCCCCGTCGACCTGCAGCCAGATGTCCGCGTCACCGATGAGCTGCCGAGCGCGGCGGATCTTGGGCAACGCCTGCTCCAGGAACGGCTGCCCCCCGAACCCCGGCTCGACGCTCATGATCAGGATCATGTCGATCTCGTCCACCAGGTCGACCAGGGAGTCCACCGGGGTCGCCGGCTTGATCCCGACACCCGCGCGGGCGCCCTGCCGCCGGATCTCGCGGGCGAGGCGCACAGGCGCCCCCGCCGCCTCGAGATGGAAGGTGACGCTGCCAGCACCTGCCTCGGCATAGGCCGGTGCCCAGCGATCGGGGTCCTCGATCATGAGGTGGCAGTCCACCGGGGTGCTGACGTGGGCCAGAAGCGCCTGAACGACGGGCAGTCCGAGGGTCAGGTTGGGCACGAAGTGGTTGTCCATCACGTCGACGTGCAGCCAGTCCGCACTTCCCGCCACGCGTTCGCACTCACGCGCCAGGTCGGCGAAGTCGGCCGCGAGGATGCTCGGCGAGATCTGGATGCCCATGGCGGCAGCCTAACTTCGTCGGTTCGGGATCGCGGTGAGGTGGACCCGCCGCCGGGCACCCGCCCCCGCCTCCGATCCCCGACCAGCGCGTGTGGCGAGTCGTCCACAGTTCGTGTGGCTCAGACGGACCAGGACGATCCGGTGCAGCGCGGCGTTGGCTTGGCGGTTGCCACCACGGTTGAGCCGATGGCCGGTGGTCTTGCCGCTGGAGGCCTCGACGGGGCTGGCGCCGCAGAGGGCGGCGAAAGCCGCATCGGAGGTCACCCGTTCGGGGTTGTCCCCGGCGACGACCAGCAAGGCGGCCGCGGTGTCGGGCCCGACGCCATGGACCTGGCGCAGCCCGGGGTTGGCCTGTGTGGTCAGGGCGTCCAACTCGGTACTCAGCAGGTCCATGTCGGCGGTCAGGGACTGGTACTGGCGGGCCAGGACTCGCAGCGCGGCCCGGGTCGCGCCGCGCACGTCGGCGGTGTCGTCCTCGGGTCGGAACCTCGCTGCTCGGGCGGCCTGTTCGGCCAGGGGCAGGGGTGCCAGCTCGAGGTGCAGCCGCTCGGGGGCGGTGAGCACGAGGTGGCGGATCTGGGCGCCGACCCGGGTGCGGGATCGGCGGAGGACTCGCTGCGCAGTCGGTCGGGGTTGGTGAATGGACCGTGGCCGATGCCCCTGTCCACAGATCAGTTGTGACCTGTCCGGTGCCCCTTGCGTTGTCAGCCCCCGCTGTACTGTTCGATACAGGTGTTCGAGTCTGCGGCGGATGGGGGTTGGGATGGGGGTACGGGGTGCCGGTGGCCCGCCGGTGCGGGTCGATGTGCGGGCGGGGCCGCGGTGGTGGCGGCCTCACCGGAGGTGGCGCAGATGTGGTGGCAGGTGTCGGCGGGCTGCCGTCGGGGAGCTTCCCGCGATGGGCCTGTCGGCCGGCGAGCGCCCGGCCGCGGATGTGGAGGTGTTGTGCTCGGCGGTCGCGTCGGTGGAGTTCGAGCTGGCGCGCCGGATGGCTGCCGCCTCCCGGTCGGGGAGCCTGCCGTTGGTCGGGGATGGGGCGATGCTGCTGGCGCGGGGGTGGTCGGCGGCGTGGGCGCGGCGGCTGGCCCGCGCCGGGGCGTTCGTCGACGTCCATCCGGGCCTGGGTGGGGTGTGGGCCGCGGGGGTGATCACCAGCGAGCACGTCCACGCCTTGGCCCGGCACGCCGATCGCCTGGAGGTCGAGGAGATGGCGGCGGTCATCGAGCGAGCTCGGCCCGTGGTGGGGTCAGCTCTCGCCGTTGGCGGTGGCGCACGTTCGTGCAGCGGGTGATCCGGGTCCTGCACCCACCCTCCGACCCCGAACCCGACGAGATCGCCGCCCATGAGGGCCGGTCGTTGTCGTTCGCGCTGACCGCCGACTCGGTGGTCCTGTCCGGGGTGCTGCCGCGCCTGGAGGGTGAGGCCGTGATCGCCGCGGTCGAGGCGTTCGCCGAGCGGTTGCGCTCGGAGGCTGATCATGTCCCGGCCTCGGCGCGGCGGGCCGATGGGCTGGTCGCCCTGGTCAACGCCGCGCACGCCACCGGGTCGATCCCGACCCGCGGCGGGCTGCCCGTCTGCGTGTCGGTCACCCTGGAATCGACAGCCCTCGGCGATCGGGTGTGGACGACGTCCCGAGGGCACACCCTCACCGCCGCCGAGGCCCGGTTCACCTCGTGTGATGCTCTGGTCACCCCGATCGTGATCGATACGGGTAACTGCCCGGATACGGTCGCGGAGTTCCTCGCGGCCACCGGGCCGGTGGCCGCTGAAGGCAGCACGGGGGTCACCGGGGAGCCTTCCTCTGCGGCTCGGATCACGGCCCTGGCCACGACCCTGCTGGGAACCCGGATCCCACTGGCGGTCGGGCGCTCCGCGCGCACGGCCACACCGGCCCAGCGCCGGGCCCTCGCGGCCCGCGACAAGGGCTGCATCATCCCCGGCTGTGGGATCCCGGCCGAGGCCTGCCAGACCCACCACGTCCAGGACTGGGCCGCCGGCGGGGACACCGACCTACCCAACCTGGCGCTGTTGTGCTGGGCGCATCACCGCCAGGTCGACCTCGGCATGTGGACCATCATCCCGGCGTCCAACGACGACCCGATACCCCCACCCGAACCAGCCGCGCCACCCGGAACCCCCTGGCCCGCCAACAACGGCGCACCCTGGACCATCACCCGAACACCCCGAACACGCTGGCGGCTGTGAGGGGTCAGTATCGGCCGTCCACGATCCGCAGTGCCGTCGAGCGGGCGGCGCGGACCACCATGTCCAGCGCCTCCTCGGTGGTGGTCTGGGCACGCGACGGCACCTGGAACGAGTGGTCGGCTGCCCAGATGGGCACCACCCGTGCCGTGACGTTCTCCTCGGCAAGTCCGACCGCGATCTCCCCCGGGGACCCCAGGCTGTCGCGCGTTCCCTGCACGACGACGCTTGGCACCGCCCGTGCGGCCTCGACCAGTTCCGGCAGCCGGGTCGGGGGCGGACCGGTGACGGTCGCCCGCCGGGACGGGTGCAGGGGGAAGGCAAGGAGCAGCAGCGCCGCAGGTTCGACCTCCCCGACTGTGCGGCACGCCACTCGCGCTCCGGAGCTGCGACCCCCGACCACCAGGCGCTTGGTGCCGATCCCCCGCGAGCGCACGTCCCGAAGGCTGGAGACCCAGGCTCGGTCCAACGTGCTCGCCGCGCCGCCCAGTCGCCGGCCCTCGACCCGCCACGGCTGCTCGACCAGGACCACCTCGATCCCATCCTCGGGAAGGGCCTCCGAGATGGCCACAAGGTCGATCGAGTCCACTCCCCTTCCGACGCCGTGGCCGAGGACCAGCGACGCCCGTGGTCGACCGTTCGGTACCGGATGGAAGTGCGCCCGCGCGAGCCCCGAGGGCGTGTCGATGTCCCAGGTCGTGGTCACGACAAGGCATCCGACGCCGGTTCCGCGGGGATGGGCGCCAGCAGGTCAGCGGAGTTGTTGCGCACGGAGTTGACGGCCGTGCTCACCGGGTAGGCAGTGAGCAGATCCACGGCCAGTCGGGCGTCGAAGCCTGCATCGACCCGCGCAGCGGGATCCAGCCACCGCGAGTAGCCCGACGGCTCGATCATCACCGGCATCCGATCATGGATGGTCGCGAGCGGTCCGATCGAGTCGGTGGTGAGCACCGTGACGGTCACCAACCACTCCTCATCGGGGCTGGGCCGCCAGAACTCGTACAGGCCGGCGAGGGCCAGGCCCGCACCATCCGCGCGATGGATGAAGTACGGCTGCTTGTGCGGCTTGGAGCCCACCGATGGCGCATCGGACCGCGCGGCCGGCGCGTACCACTCGAAGTACCCATCGGCCGGGATGAGGCAGCGACGCTTGGCGAAGGCCGATCGGAACGCGGGCTTCTCGGCGGCGTTCTCCCAGCGCGCGTTGATCATCCGCGAGCCGATCTTGGGATCCTTCGCCCACGAGGGGACCAGACCCCAGCGGGCGACGCGCAGCTGGCGCTGCAGCCCAGAGGCCTCATCGACGGGGCGATCGACGACGAAGGCGACCTCGTTGGTGGGGGCCACGTTGTAGTTCGGTCCGGGCGGGGCGTCGATGACGGTCTCGACCTGGAACTCCTCCACAAGCGTGGCTGAGTCCTTGGCAGCCGCGTATCGTCCGCACACACCGTCAGCCTGCCACAGTCAGGTAGGCTGCCGCGCGTGCCTGCTGAGGAGGATCCGTGGCCAGCACCCGTGGCCGACGGGCCCGTGCGCGCCAAGGTCGCGATCCCCGGTAGCAAGTCGCAGACCAACCGGGCGCTCGTGCTCGCAGCCCTGGCCGACGGTCCGAGCACCATCACGGGAGCCCTCAAGGCCCGCGACACGAAGCTGATGATGGCCGGCCTCCGGTCGATGGGCGCAGAGATCTCCTCCAGCAGCGAGGAGTGGAGCGTCGAGCCGGGGAAGCTCAAGGGCCCGGCGCACGTCGACTGCGGGCTGGCCGGGACGGTCATGAGGTTCCTGCCGGTGGTCGCCGGCCTGGCCAAGGGCGATATCCGCTTCGACGGCGACCCGCGTGCCCGGATGCGGCCCATGGCCTCGATGCTCAGCGCGCTGGAGACCCTGGGCGTGACGATCGCCGACGACGGACGCAACAGCCTGCCCTTCACCGTCCGAGGAGTCGGGAGGGCCCGCGGCGGCCGCGTCACCATGGATGCCAGCGCATCCAGCCAGTACGTCAGCGCCATCCTGCTGGGGGCCGCCCGGTTCGATGAGGGCGTGGACCTGCGCCACAAGGGCCAACCCCTCCCGTCGCTGCCGCATGTGGACATGACGGTGCAGATGCTGCGGGAAGCCGGCGTGGAGGTCACCGTCTCCTTGGAGGACCCTGCGGACGCGCGCTGGGTCGTCAGCCCCGGGCCGATCAGGGCGGTCGACCGCACCATCGAACCCGACCTGTCCAACGCTGCTCCCTTCCTGGCCGCTGCGATGGTCACCGGCGGGCGCGTGACGATCCCCGCGTGGCCTTCGGAGACGACCCAGGCTGGTGCGCACCTGCGCGAGATCCTCACCCAGATGGGCGCCAGCACTGAGCTCACGAACAAGGGACTGGTCCTCACCGGCCCGGAGCAGATCACCGGGATCGACATCAACCTCCGCGACGTGGGTGAGCTGACCCCGGTCGTCGCCGCTGTGGCCGCGCTGGCAAGCACCCCCAGCCGCCTGCGCGGGATCGGGCACCTCCGCGGCCACGAGACCGACCGGCTCGACGCCCTGTCCACCGAGATCAACCGGTTGGGCGGCAGGGTGCGCGCCAAGCAGAACTCGCTGCGCATCACCCCTGCCCCGCTGCACGGCGGGTCCTTCCAGACCTACGACGATCACCGGATGGCCATGGCCGGCGCGGTGATCGGCCTGCGGGTTCCCGGCCTGCGGATCGTCGACGTGGACACGACGCGCAAGACCCTGCCGGGGTTCACCACGATGTGGCTGGACATGCTCGGGTCGGACACGTGAGGCAGTGGGACGAGGACGACGTCCGGATCCGCCCCGGGAAGGGGAAGTCGCGACCGCGCAGCAAGGACCGCCCGGCACACTCGGCCGGAGCCCCCGGTCGGATCGTCGCCGTGGATCGTGGCCGCTTCACAGCCATCCTTGATGACGGCGATACCCCGATCTTCGCCGTGAAGGCCCGGGAGCTCGGCCGCAAGTCCGTGGTGGTCGGCGATGCCGTGTGGCTGACCGGGGACATGCGCGGCGGGCCCGACCGACTCGCGCGGGTGGTTCGGATCGAGGAGCGGACCACCGTCCTGCGCAGGTCGGCCGACGACTCGGATCCCGACGAGCGGGTGATCGTCGCCAACGCCGAGCAACTCGCGATCGTCACCGCCCTGGCGAACCCGGAGCCCAGCCCGGGACTCATCGATCGTTGCCTTGTGGCCGCCTACGACGCCGGCCTCTCGCCGCTGCTCGTCCTGACCAAGTCCGATCTCGCGGACCCGGCACCCCTTCTGGACCTCTACGCGGCCCTCGAGGTCCGCGCCGTCGTGTGCGGGATGACCGAGGACGGGTCCACCGACCCCGAGGGACTGGCCGAACTGACCAGCCACCTCGTCGACCGGGTCACGTGCTTCGTCGGCCACTCCGGAGTGGGCAAGTCCACTCTGGTCAACGCCCTGGTCCCGAGCGCTGATCGCCTGACCGGCGTCGTCAACGAGGTCACGGGCCGTGGCCGGCACACGTCCAGCCAGGCGGTCGCGATCCCGCTGGCGCAGGGTGGCTGGCTCATCGACACCCCGGGTGTGCGCTCGTTCGGGCTTGCCCACGTGGTGCCCGATCGGGTGCTGCACGCGTTCTCGGAGTTCGACCCCGCCCTGGAGAGCTGCCCGCGCGGCTGTCCGCACACCGAGGGTGCCCAGGACTGCGCGCTCGACGCGTTCGCCGCATCCGGTGGTGCCGGGGAGTCCGGGCCGGCGAGGTTGGAGTCGCTGCGCCGGCTGTTGGCCACGAGGCCGCCTGAGCCGGGCGCCCTGCGCAACCGAACGGAACCCGAGCCGCCCTGATCGGACGGGTGCCGGGTGCCGCGACCGATCCGGCCGTGCCTACGCCGCCCGGCCGTAGGTGTCGAATTGGCCGTCCATGGGGCCCGGGGTCTTCTTGTAGAGCCCGGACACGATCTTGAGCTTGGCCGCGCAGGTCCACGGCTGCCAGCCCCGCGAATCCCAGATCGCACGGGCCAACCGGACGTTGATGGCCGGATCCAGCGCCTTCTTCCGGGCCTCGGTGATGTCGGAGAAGCCCACGCCAATGGCGCGAAGGGAAGCCTGAAGCGTCCCGCCGTCATTGATCTGGAAGACCCCGAAATCCCGGGAGCCGTTGGTGTTGGGCTTGCTGACCCTGTTGCCGTGGCCGGACTCGCACCGCGACACCGCCATCGCATTGCCGACCTGATCGGCCGGGAAGTTGGCACGGACCAGGTCGAGCACCTCGGCTGTGCTGGTCGAGCCGCCCCGCGGCACTGCTCCGCCGTAGTCACCACCGAGAGGAACCGTGTACGCGGCTTGGGCACGCGCCGCCGAGATGGCCGAGGAGATCGCCGCGTCAATGGCCTTGGCCGCCGCAGCCTCCTCCTTGGCGAGGTCCTTGGCCGCCTTGGCTCGATCCTTCTCGGCCTGGGCCAACTCGTCCTCGGTCACGGAGAGCTGGTCGGCCGCTGCCTTCTCGGCCTCGTCGAGGGCCGCCAGGGTGTCGGCGTACTCGCCGTTGGCCGCCTCGGCCCCGGCGACCGTGGGAGCCTCCGACTCCAGCGGGTTCTCCACCGGCCCGGGCAGCTGGGCAGCCAGCGACTCCATCGACCGCCCCGCGGCTCGCGCCAACCGGTCGGTGACCGCCTCGGCGTCCGCGCTGCGCTCGTTGATGGCGAGTGCGGACTCTGCCGACACCGGCTCGAGGGCGACCGCGGCAGGGGCCTGGGCGTTCACCCACGCGCCGCCGGCCACGAGGGCCGCCACCAGCAGGAGGGTGCCCACGACGAAACTGCGCCGGCCCCTTCGCAGGCCGCGCTCAACCTCGTAGTCCTCGTCCCCCACGCATGCCAGTATGCCCGGATTGGGGCCGTTAGCCTAGCCGAACGGGCACCCAATCAGCCGTATGGTGGCATTCGAAACGCCGATCTCGTGTCGTGACCACTCGCCCTCAGGGCCCCTGGTCGAGCACCTGGCTCAGCGTGCGGCGACCGATCGCCGCATTGAGTGGTGAGTCCGCGCTGTGCGCCAGGAACATCAGGCCGAAGAACAGCGCCCATCCGCGCGCCCGCGCCCACGCCGCATCACCCACAGCCAATACCTCGCGCATCCGCTGGCGACCCTGCTGGTCAAGCAGCAGCCATCCGCACGCCAGGTCGGTCGCCGGGTCTCCCGCGCACAGGTCACCGAAGTCCAGGATCCCGCTGATGCGTCCACGCACGGCCAGGACGTTCAGGCCGTGCAGGTCCCCGTGCAGCCACAGGTCGGGGCCCTCGTGGAGGGGAACTCGCAGGGCCTCCTCCCAGCCCCTCTCGATCCGGGATCGCTGTGCGGCCGGAGCACTTGCGAGCGCCCGGGCCACGGAATCGTTGCGCAGGGCGAGCGGCACTCCCCGGAAGGGACTGCGCGGTGCGTCGGAGGGGGCGGGAACGTGCAGGGCGCCCAGGAATGCGGCCAGGGCCAGCGCCGCACGCATCCCGGCAACTCCGGTGAAGGCGGTGGCGCCGGGAGGGCGCCCCGGGACGTGGACGCACACGGCCCACGGCCATGGGTAGAACTCCGTGGGATCGCCGGCGCGCACCGGGGTGGGCACCGGCAGGGGAAGGCCCGGAGCGAGTTCGGGCACCCACCGGAGCTCCGTTCCGAGCAGGCGCGCCCCGAGCTCACGCCGAGGGACCCGAACTGTCAGGTCCGAGCCGAGCCGGTACACCACGTTGTCAAAGCCGGTGCCGATCCGCCTCAGGCGTCGATCGGCGAGGTCCGGGTGCTGGTCGCGCAGCAGCCGGCGCACGAGGTGGGCATCGACGTCCACCTCGGCCGCTGGGATCGGCGCGCGCATCGGCTCAGCCTAGGGTCGCTGGGAGTTCGACGGCACGCGGCCGGGCCCGGCCCACCGTCGTCGGGGCCGAGACGGGACTGCGACCCGCAGGGCGCCACGGCCTCCTTCTCACGTGGCAGGCCCGTCCACTACGGTTGCCCCATCAGGAGGACGGACCGCCACAGGAGGTACCGATGACCATCAAGAACGTGCTGAGGGCGAAGGGCTCGACTGTTGCCACGATCTCCCCGGACGCAACGCTGACCGAACTCGTGGATGCCCTGGCTGAGCATCGGATCGGTGCGATGATCGTCTCCGCCGACGGCGCACACATCGACGGGATCGTGTCCGAGCGTGACATCGTCCGGGCACTGCGCAGCGACGGCGGCCTGCCGTCGTTCCGTGAGTCCCGCCTGGTCCACCTGGACCGGGTCAAGGTGGCCGAGATCATGACCAGCGAGGTCACCACCTGCACCCCGGAGACCTCGATCGACGAGGTGATGACCACCATGACCGCCGGGCGGATCCGGCACATCCCGGTCATCTCCGAGGACGAGCTGGTCGGCATCGTGAGCATCGGCGACATCGTGGCTGCCCGAATCTCGCACCTCGAGTGGGAGCGCTCCGCTCTCGTCGACTACGTCCAGACGGGACGCTGACCTGACCGAAGGCCCACGCCGGCATGGTCGGACCCCGGCAACTGCCCCGGGACCGACTGGCGGGGACATGTTGCGCGCCATGCGGCGCATCGGCGATGACCCCCTTGCGTTCCTGGCCGAGCAGTGGCGCACGCACGGCGACGTCGTGCAGTTCCCCATCCCCTCTCCCCCGACCTACATGGTCAGCCACCCCGACGATGTCCGGATGGTGCTGGTGGGCCGCTCCCGCGACGTCACCAAGGACACGATCCAGTACCGCGCCCTCTCGCGGGTGACCGGACAGGGCCTGCTGACGAGCGACAACCCCGTCTGGCGCGAGCACCGCCGCATCCTGCAACCGGCGTTCCATCCGGACACGCTGCCGGGCGTTGCCGCACACACCGCGCGGGCAGCCTCGGGGCTCGTCGCCCGGCTGCGCGAGCGCGGTGACGGCGGAGTCGTGGACATCGACGCCGAGGTGATGACCCTGGCCCTCGAAGTCGTCGGCGACTCGCTGTTCGGCCACGAGCTCGGCCCGGTGGCCGACCGCCTGGCCGAGGCCACCCTGACGGCGCTGGGTGAGGTCGTCTCGATGGCCAGCATGCCGCTGCGCGCACCGAGCTGGATTCCCACGCCCGGCAACCGGCGGATGGCTCGATCGCTCGCCGAGCTCGACGCTGCGGTCGAGGCGATCCTCGCCCAGCGCGCCGCGCAGGGACCCAGCGACCCGCCCGACATGCTCGACCTGCTTCAGGCCTCGAGCCTGGACCGCGAGGCGGTGCGCGATGAGATCGTGACCTTCCTGGTCGCCGGGCACGAGACCGTGGCCTCCGCACTGACCTGGGCGCTGGTACTCCTGGGCACGCATCCCGACGTCGCTGACAGGGTGGCGCAGGAGGCCGATGAGGTCCTCGGTGACCCCGGGACCGGTGGGGCGGCGAGCATCGACATGGGAGTGCTCGCCCGACTCCGGGTTGCTCGGGCGGTTGTCGACGAGGCGATGCGCCTGAACCCGCCTGCCTGGCTGATCACCCGCAGCACCACCGCCGACATGGAGCTGGGCGGCTCCCATGTCCCAGCCGGGTCGCTGGTGATCCTCAGCCCGTGGATCGTGCACCGCCACCCCGCCGTGTGGGACGACCCCGAGGCCTTCCGGCCGGATCGTTTCCTCGTCGACGCCGAGGGGCCCAGCCCGGCACTGCGCACCGCGTACATCCCCTTCGGTGCTGGCCCCCGGATGTGCATCGGCCGGGACTTCGCCTATGCCGAGGCGGTCCTGTCGTTGGCCATGATCTGCCGCGCCGTGCGGTTGGCCCCCTCGGGTGCTCCCGTCCGGGCGCTCCCCCTGGTGACGATCCGCCCCGACCGCCCGGCACTGATGCGGATCACGCAGCGCTGACGCGACCGGCGGGTGCGATCACCTGTCGGGGTCGACGACCAGGACGTCGTAGTCATCGGCCGTGGCAGGGCCCTCGAGCACTCGACCATCGGGCAGCACCAGCGGGATCGGCAGCCCCGCTTGGTCGGTGATGATCACGCTGGTGAGCCCGATCTCGGCCAAGCTGGTCACGACCTGGCCAACCAGGAGTACCTGGTCATTGGCCGGAAGGAGCGTGAAGGCGTCCGTCCGGGCCAGGACCACCCGCCCGGATGGCGTCTGCGAGACGACGGTCAGCACCGGTGCCCCCGTCAAGGGGTCGATGAGCAGGGTTCGCAGATCCGCCTGGCGCTCGATCGGCGGGCCCGCGGCCAGCGCCTCCATCACCCCCTGTGCAGAGTGGTCGCTGACCGGCTCGGTGACCCCCTCGAGGCCACGGCCGGACACGAAGAAGATCGTGTCCTCCTGGGCCGTTGGGCTCGGCTTGGGGCTCGGCACCACATTGGGAAGTGCGCCGCTCGGCAGGGACTGAGCGTCCTCCTGGACTGAGACGCCACAGCCGGAGGTGGCGACGACCAGGCCAACGGCGACGGCAGCCACCACCATGCGCAGCCGGTTCATGGTGTCACCTCTGCCGGCAGGTCCAAAGTGAACCGGGCACCACCGAACGGCGAGGCACCCACCGTGACGCGCCCACCGATCGCCTCCGACTGCTCACGGACGATGGCCAGGCCCAGGCCGGCACCCTCAACCCGGCGTTCAGCCACGCCAGCCCCTCGGGCGAACGGCTCGAACAGTCGCTCGACCTCATCGGGATCCACCCCGGGTCCGGCGTCGTCGACGTGGATGCGCACCCGGCCGTCACCGGCCACCATCAGGATCTGGCGCACCCCGTCAGCGTGGCGAGTGGCGTTGTCGATCAGGTTCGCCATCACGCGCTCCACGCGGCGCGCGTCCGTGACGACAACCGGACGATCACCGTGCAGCAGGTCACTCTCGAGGTTGCGACCACTCAGGACCCCCTCGATCAGCAAGGCGATGTCCGTGGCATCCCGCTGCACCGGCGCGCGCGCGGTCACGCTCGAGATCTCCAGGAGGTCGAGCAGGATGCGCGTGAGGCGCCGGGACTGGGTCGCAAGGCTGGTGACCAGCGGGCCTCACGCGGCGGGAACGTCTCATGGTGCTCCTCGAGGAGTTCCGCGGTGGCCACCACAGTCGTCAGCGGCGAGCGCAGCTCGTGGCTGACGTTGGCCACGAACCGCCGCTCGCGCTCGATCCGGGAAGCGACGGCCACGGCCATGTCGTTGAACGAGTCGGAGATCGGGTCGAGGTCCGGGTCGCCCGTATCGGGAAGGCGGACGGTGAGGTCGCCGTCCGCCAGGCGACGTGCACCTTCGCCCATCCGCCGAAGGGGACGCATCAGCAGCCCGCCGACGTAGCGTCCGATCGCTCCACCCACCACGAAGGCCCCCAGTGCCAGGAGGGTCAGGAGGAGGGCGCCGTTGCGCAACGTCTCGAGCAGATCGCTGAGGGGGAACAGCTCGACATACAGCCCGGATCGCGTGTACACAGCGACGGCGTAGTAGTACTGGTCGCCGATGACGAACGTCTGCTGGGCGCCGCCCTCGGTGAGCGTGAGGTCGATCAGCGACACCGGGATGTCCGACGGCGCCACCGTGCTGCCTCGCGAGTACCACACCGAGCCCACGCGCATCAGGGCCTGCGATGCACCCACGACGGGCAGTTGGCTGAGCACCTCGCCTGGTTGGGTCCCGCCGGCGATCGCAGCATCGACTGAGCGACTGTCGAGCAGGGCGCGGGTGAGGCCTGCGGACTGGCGCTGGTTGGTCAGGTAGGTGCGACTCACCAGGTAGATGCCGCTGGCCACGAGGACCGCAACCACCATCGAGAGCACGCCGAAGACCAGCGCAACCCGGGTCCGCAGGCCGAAGCGCACGGCTCAGGCCTTGAGCCGGTAGCCGAAGCCGCGGACCGTCATGAGGTGCACCGGCTCGGCGGGGTCGGTCTCCATCTTCGCGCGCAACCGGTAGACGAGGTTGTCCACGACCCGGCCGTCACCGGGGTTGCGGTAGCCCCAGACGTTGCGCAGCAGGTCATCGCGGCTGACCACCCGCTCGCGGGCGCCGATCAGCTCGGCGAGCAGCTTGTACTCCGTAGGGCTGAGCGGGACGATCCGATCGCCGACCTGGACCTCGGCAGTGTCCGGACGCAGCCGGACCTCGCCGCACTCGAGCAGGCCGTGGTCGACCTCGACATCGTTCGCCCGACGGATCTGCGCCCGGATCCGCGCCAGAAGCTCCTTGGTGATGAACGGCTTGGTGACGTAGTCGTCGGCGCCTGCCTCCAGGCCCGAGACGACGTCGTGGCTGTCGGCCTGCGCGGTGACGATGATGATCGGCACGCGGCTCGTGGCCCGCACGCTGCGCACGACATCCAGCCCATGGATCCCCGGCAGCCGCAGGTCGACCAGCAGCACGTCCGGGTCCTCGTCCTGGCCGAGCACCAATGCCTGCTCGCCGTTCGCCGCCTCGAGGACGCGGTACCCCTCGTCCTCCAGGGCATAGCGCAGCACCAGGCGGATCTCCTCGTCGTCCTCGACGATCATCACGGTCTTGCCCATGCGGCTATTCAACCCCCCGATGGGGAGCTAGTGGGACACAGGTGGCCCGAAAGACCCGATTGCGACGCAAATGGGACTCTCCCCACCGAACCGGACGGCTGAAGCCAGCTTGCTCAGATGGGCCGCTGGAGCTGGAGGACGGGGACCCCGGTCGGGTTGTTCGCGTCCATGCGGATCGGCTCGTCGGCGACGAACTGCCGAATCGCATGCGCCAGTTCCTTCGGGTGCGTGAAGTTGATCGCATGAGCGGCCCCCTGGAAGAGCACGATCGTCACTCCCGGGGGGATCTCGGACAACGCCTTGCTGATCCGCTTCCACGGAGGCCGCAGGGGGTCCTCACTGCCGATGACGGCCATGACGGGGACAGGCATGGACATGAAACGCTGATACGCCGGGAACTTCGTCATGAGGATGAACAGCTTCATCGCCCGCACCATGCCGAAGCGGAGGTAGTCCGGCCCGGCGACTGTCAGCAGTGCGGGCGGCTCCACCAGCCCGTCACGTGCCATCTGCAGCAACGCCTTTCCCAGCGGTCGGTTGTGCTCTCCGCCGGCCATGCCGACCATCACGACCTTCGATACCTTCTCGGGGGCTTCGTCGACCAGCTCGGCGGCAATGGCACATCCCAGTGAGTTGCCCACGACCACGGCCTGCTCGATGCCCACGGCGTCCATGAAGTGGTTCAGCGCGGTGCCGAGCTCCTCGATGCTCAGGGCATCCCGGGGCTTGGGACTCCGCCCGAAACCGGGAAGGTCCGGCAGGTAGACGCGGAAGGAGTCCGTCAGCAGCTCCGCGGTCGGCATCAGGTAGCTTCCGGAGATTGCGAATCCGTGCTGGTGGATCATCGGCGGCGCGTCGACCGGCCCGCCGACCCGGTAGCGGATCCAGTTGCCGTCGACGAGGACGCTGTTCCAGGTGAAGTCGGTTTCAGCCACGATCGCATCCTGCCATCTGGTCGCGCCGCAGTCGCTCCGGAACGGGCCTCCCTCGAGGAGGCAGGTTCCGGAGCGACTCAGCGGTTCAGCGCGTCAGCTGATCAGCGCGTGCAGCGCCTCGTCGCCGGGACGGGCACGCAGGACCGCGGGGCTCACGCCGGCCTTGGTGGTGATCGCGGTGACCGACTTCTGCTGGCGCGTCGTGGCCAGCGAGATGACCGTCCCCGACGCTCCGGCGCGGGCGGTGCGGCCCGAGCGGTGCAGGTACTCCTTGGGCCCGTGCGGCGGGTCGACGTGCAGCACGAGGTCGATGTCGTCGACGTGCAGGCCGCGAGCCGCGACATCGGTGGCCACCAGGAAGTCGATCCGACCGCGCTTGAAGTCCTCCAGGGTGCGCGTGCGCATCCCCTGCTTCATCCCGCCGTGCAGGGCCGCGGTGCGCACACCCTCGGCCTCGAGCTGACCGGCCAGGCGGTCGGCGCCCATCTGGGTGCGCACGAAGGCCACGGTGCGTCCGCGGCGCAGCGCGATGTCAGCGGTGACGGCGTCCTTGTCCTTCGGGTGGACCAGCACCAGGTGGTGCTCCATCGTGCCGACGGTCGCGGTCGCCGGGTCGGCGTTGTGCACCACCGGCTCGTGAAGGTACTTGCGCACCAGGCGGTCGACGTCATGGTCGAGGGTCGCGGAGAACAGCAGGCCCTGGACGTCCTCGGGGAGCCGTCCCATGATGGCCTCGATCTCGGGCATGAAGCCCAGGTCGGCCATGTGGTCGGCCTCGTCGAGGACGACGACCTTGACCTGGCTCAGGTCCACCGAGCCGCGATCGGCGAGGTCGACGAGGCGCCCGGGCGTGGCCACGACGATGTCAGCGCGTTCGAGCCCGCGGATCTGGCGGTCGTACGAGCTGCCGCCGATGATCAGCTGGGTCCGCATGCCCAGGGTGGCAGCCAGGGGCGACAGGGCGTCGAGGACCTGCATCGCGAGCTCCCGGGTCGGGGCCAGGATCAGCCCGCGCGGCTGGCGCTTGGTCTGCCTCGGTCCGTTGAGGATCGTGAGCATCGGCAGGCCGAACGAGAGCGTCTTGCCCGAGCCGGTGCGACCCCGGCCGAGGACGTCGCGACCGCTGAGGGCAGCAGGGATGGTCATGGCCTGGATGGGCGTGGGCTCGGTGATCGCCTGGCTGGCCAGGACGGCTGCCAGGGAGGTCGGGACGCCGAGGTCGACGAAGGCGTTCGGCCCGGTCAGGGGCGGGACCTGCGGTGCGCGCGTCGGACGATCGGCGCGGTCGCGGCGGTCGTTGCGCGATCCACGGTCGAACCGGTCGTTGCGGTTCGGACGGCCCGGACGCGACGAGCGATCGGCGCGCTCAGGACGGTCCTGGCGATCCGGACGGGCGGCGCGGACAGGGCGGTCGGTGCTGGCGCGCCGGTCGTCACGATCACGCCAGTCGCTGCGCGGAGCGCTGCGGTCGTCGCGGGGCGCGCGATCCGTGCGGTCCTGGCGCGGGGCACGGTCGTCGCGCGGGGCACGGTCGTCGCGCGGAGCACGGTCGTCGCGGTCGCGCCATGCCGGGCGGGCCGGCGCGGACGAGACCCGACGGGTCGATGAGGGGCGGTCGTCCGACTGCGGGCTGGCGCCCTTCCAGGAGCCAGCCGGCTTCGCGGCCTTCCAGGAGCCAGCCGGCTTCGCGGCCTTCCAGGTGCTCGTCGACTTCGCGGCCTTCCAGGAGCCGGTCTTCTTTGCGCCCTTCGCGGGGGCGTTGGACGTGGTGCGCGGTCCGGATCGGGGCGCGCGGGATTGCGGGACGTGCTCAGCCACGGTGTTCCTTCGTTTCAGGGCGTGTCGTCTTCAACGCGTCTGAAATGGCCGCCACAGGGCCAGGTGAGGAAACGTTGCTCAACGAGGACGGCAGGATGCCGTCAGTGCATGGGCTATACCCGCACAACGGTAGCCCAAACCCGCATCCGGGGCCAATCCCTGGGCTGCGCTCTCCCGCTCGCACGCGGCGGCGCGCAGCAGCGGCCAACGCTGCGCAGGACGAGATGCGCGTAGCGACGGAGCGCCGAGCCCTGGGTCAGGCCAGGGGCGGTGTCATGCCACGTCCACGTGGACGTGGTCGAGGTGCCTGTTGATGGGGTTGTCCGGGTCCGGGCCGCGGAACCGGTACTCACGCCAGCCCTGGACCGACCTCCGCGCGCTCCAGATCCGGTCGCGGTAGATGACGGTGCGGATGCCCAGCCTTTCGGCGTTGGCCACCGACCAGTTCGCAAGCTGCCAACCCGCTCTCTCGTTGTCCGCATCCTCATACGGGCGGAAGAAGAAGTCGATCGCCCGGCCACGGGAGTGCTCACCCTCGGTGCTGCGACCCGGCAGGGTCTCCTCAGGTCCGAACCCGCCGGCGGGAACCTCCCCGAACTCGTCGCGCACCTCACCGAGGAGTGCCTGGGCCCGGGGCGTCAGCCCGAGAGGAGGCTCCTTGGGTGTGTCCGTCACGCTGGCTGCGCTGATCCGGCAAGTCAGGGCGGGGCCCTCGCCGATGACGCGGGCGATGTCCCCCTCAGCCGACTCGAGCAAAGCCGAGATCTCGGCCGGCGACCCCTCGGCGAGCACGTGTCCGGACCCGTCCTCGATGGTGCATCCCGGCTGCCACGGAAGCGACAACCCGCCCCCCAGCGCCAGCACGAGGAGCGCACCACCCAGGGCGGCGGCCAGAGCGGCGGCCAGGGCGAGGAGGCGCACCCGACCACGATAGGTGAGGTCCCGGCAGCGCGCAGGGGTGCGACCTAGGATGGCCGCCGTGCCCGAGACCGAGGAAGCGCCGGCGGCGACGTCCCCCGCGCTCCTCGACCGGGTGCCGATCGTCGCGTTGCGGGTGGTTCAGTTCGTCCTCGATCTGGCGATCGTGGTCCTCATCACGCTGATCCCGATGACCCTGGCCCTCCTCCTGCTCCCCCGGAACCCGGACGACTCCCTGGGCGCCCTGCTGATCACGATCCCGGTGATCCTCGCGCTGCTGGTCCTGGCCGTCGTCCTCAGCTGGTGGTACTGGGCGTGGCTGCCGCGGCGCCGTCGTGGCAGGACGCTGGTCATGGGGTGGTTCGGACTGCGCGTGGTGAACCTGGACGGCGGCGAGGCCACCGGCAGCCAACTGACCCTTCGCTGGCTGCTGCTGGTCGTGGATGCCATGTTCTTCGGAGCGGTCGGGTTGATCGCGATGCTCTCCACCGCCACGCACCAGCGCGTCGGCGACTCCCTGGCCGACACGCTGGTCGTGCGCAGTTCGGGCTGAGACGCTGGACTACGTGATGACGACCACGGTCTGCGTGTTCCAGCTGACCAGCTGACCTGTCCGGGTCCAGAGCTCACGGACCTCGACGGTGAACCCGTCCCGGGCCGCCACGCTGTGGCCGCGGTGGAACAGCGCCTGCATCCGACCGTCGGCGTCGCGCTCAAGGCACGAGGGGTCGCTGGGGAAGTCAAGGGTGAAGCCCAGCGTCGCAGCGGGACGGGGCCGGTCCAGGCGGGCCATGACCGACACCCACCACGCGTCCGCGAGGGCGGTCACGACCGAGGCGTCGACCCGCTCCACCGGGCCGCGGGGGCGGATCCAGCCACGCGTCTCGTCGCTGTCTGCCCCTGAGTACGGGAGGCCGGTGATCGGACGCATCTCCAGGTGCGCCGTGAAGTCGGGAGCAAGCGGTGGCCCCAGGGCAACCTCGGGGACTGCCTCGGGCCCCGCGGCCAGCTCGGGTGGCGGCGCGACGGCGAGCCATGGCGGACCATCGGGCATCCCGTCGCCCCTTCTGGCCGCACCCAGGACGACCACGCCATGAGCCAGCAGGGCCCCCTGATCGTCGCGACATCTCACCTCGAGGGTGGTGGTCGCCGACCCACGACGGAGCTCCTCGACGGCCAGGTGCATCCGGCCGACCAGGACTGGGGCGACGAGCTGCGCGCTCACGGTGCGCACGGCCATCTCGAGGCGGGGATCCACCAGCTGGGCAGCCGCCACCATGGCTCCGGTGGCCACGCCGCCCCAGGCGCCGCGCCCCTGCTGGAGCCCGTCGGGGACGTCCACGGTGAACCGCAGCGGATCCCCTGTGGGCGTCGGACGGACCAGCGCGGACAGGTCGAGGGTGTCCATGCCGTCAGCCAAGCACGTCACGAGGTGGGGAGGCCGCCCGGACCTGCCTGGGGGCCGCCGATGCGGATCTGGACGGCAAGGACGCGGTCCGGGATGACCGCCAGCATCTTGGCATCCGGGGTCCCGACACCGAGATGGGCGCCGATCAGCAGGTCCGACAGCCGGCGGTCCACGGCCTTGAGTGCGGCGTTGAGCAGGGGTCGGTCTCCCCCGGTCACGAGGAACTGGAGGTCATGCCGTGGCCCGAGGATGCGGTCGGCATGCTCTGCCGCGGAGTCCACGATCTCGTCGGCCTGGTTGTCGCGGCGTCGGGCGTAGCGCTGCTGGGACCACCCACCAGCAGCGGTCCGACCATGGATGTGCCGCGTGCCGATCTTCTTCTCCGCGACCGTCCCACCCTCGAAGGCCGCCACCGCGTAGCCGGCCCTTCGCAGCAGGAGCACCCCGAAGGCCGGGGAAAGCCCAGCCAGCCCCTCGGGATCGAACGGCCCGGGCTCGTCCGACTCCAGCCAGGTGGGCACCACGACCTGCGCGCGGGCCGCATCAGCGGCCTCAAGATCCCATCCCCTGGGCTCAATCGACGCCGTCGCAGCCCAGTCGCCGTGTCGAGCTGCGAACCCCTCGAGCCAGCCGGGCAACCGGCGCAGCGGGACCCCGACGACGTGCTGCTGGTCAGGCACGACCAACCGCGCCTGACTGGCGCTCGCGCAGGCGTCCGGCCCTCTCGAGGTCGGCGATCAGGCCCTCGACCAGCAGATCGATGACCGACTCGCGGGGCACGGGCGAGGTTGTCGCAGCGAGGGCGACCTCCTCCAGAGATCCGAGCCACCCGCGCACAGCCAGTTGCGTGACCTCGTCGCGCGCCGGCCACTCGGCGGCATCCAGCCACCGGATCACGTGATTGGCTCGGACCTCGTCAAGGACTGCAAGCACCTTGGGGTCACCACCTGAGGCGCCTCGCACAAGGGCAACGTACACCCCGCGCTTGCGTGCCACGAACTTCAGGAACGCGCGCACCATCTCGCGCAGCCGGGTGTCCACATCCGTCTCGGGGTCCCCGGGGACGGCCTGCATGAGCCGATCGCCGGCGCTCGCCACGACGGCCGCGAAGTAGTCGCCCTTCGACGGGAAGTAGTGGAACACCAGGGTCCGTGAGACGCCAGCCTCCGCAGCCACCTCGTCCATGGCCAGCTCCTGGATCGGCCGGGTCTCCAGGAGGTCCAGGCCGATGTCGACCAGCTGCTGCCGACGGTCCTGGGCCGACATGCGCGGTGGCCCCGGGACGGCCCCCATCGGGGCTGCGCCGGGGCCACCGCTTCGACTCACTTGTAGCTGCCGCCAGCCTCAGCCAGGGCGACCACCGACGCGGGTGGGGTGAACCGCTCGCCGTAGGCGGCCGCGAGCTCGTTGGCCCGCGCGACGAAGGCCGCGGGGCCCACGCCGTCGTAGGTGTTCACGAACTGCAGCACGCCACCGGTCCACGCCGGGAACCCGATGCCGAAGATCGAGCCGATGTTCGCGTCCGGCACGGTGCGCAGGACGTTCTCGTCGAGGCACTTGATGCTCTCGATCACCTCGATGAACAGCATCCGGTCCTGCAGGTCCTTCAGCGCGATGTCGTGGTTGTCACCGCCGAAGGAGTCCTTCAAGCCGCTCCACAGTCCGAGCTTCTTGCCCTCGGCGTACTCGTAGAAGCCTGCCCCGGCCGCCCGGCCGCCACGACCGTGCTCGGTGACCATCTTCTCGATGACGGCGTAGCCCGGGTGCGCGTCCCACTCCACACCCTCGGCCTCGGCCGCCGCGGCGGCCTCCTTCTTGATCTTGAGGCCGAGCGTCAGGCTGACCTCGTCGGTGAGTGCCAGCGGACCGACCGGGTAGCCCGACCTGGAGGGCCGCCTGCTCGACGCTGTTCGCCGGCACGCCCTCGCCGACCAGCGACGCCGCCTCGGCGACGACCGTGCCGATGACCCGGCTGGTGAAGAAGCCACGGCTGTCGTTGACCACGATGGGCAGCTTGCGGATCTGCACCGCCACGTCGATGGCCTTCGCCAGCGCCTCGTCCGAGGTCTGCTTGCCGACCACGATCTCCAGCAGCTTCATCTTGTCCACCGGTGAGAAGAAGTGCAGGCCGATGAAGTCCTCGGGCCGGTCGACGCCCTCGGCGAGGCCGGTGACCGGCAGCGACGAGGTGTTGGAGCCCAGGAGCGCGTCCTCGGTCAGCAGCGGCACGACCTCGGCGTACACCGACTTCTTCAGGGCCGGGTCCTCGAACACCGCCTCGATCATGAGGTCCGCACCCTTGGCGTCGGCCATGTTCTCGGTCGGGGTGATGCGGGCCAGGATCTCGTCGCGTCCCTCGGCGGTCATCTTGCCCCGGGCGACGGCCTTGTCGAGGATGCCCTGCGAGTAGGCCTTGCCCTTCTCGGCGGCCGCCAGGTTCATGTCCTTGAGCACGACCTCCATGCCGGCACGGGCGCACTCGTAGGCGATGCCCGCGCCCATCATGCCGGCGCCCAGGACGACGACCTTCTGTGCGCTGTACTTCGGGACGTCCTTGGGCCGGTCGCCGCCCTTGCTGATGTGCTGCATGTCGAAGAAGAACGCCTGGATCATGTTCTTGCTGACCGGGCCGGTCGCCAGGTTGACGAAGTACTCGGTCTCGATCTTCTCCGCGGTCGCGAAGTCGACCTGAGCACCCTCGACGGCCGCAGCCATGATGTGGTGCGGGGCCGGCATCGGGGCGCCCTTGAGCGTCTTTCGCAGGTTGGCCGGGAAGGCCGGCAGGTTCGCCGCGAACGCCGGGGTCATCGGTGTGCCGCCGGGGATCTTGTAGCCCTTGACGTCCCAGGGCTGGACGGCCTCGAGGTTGGACAGCGCCCACGTCTTCGCAGCGTGGATGAGCTCCTCAGGGGTGCCGACGACCTCGTCGACCAGGCCGGCTGCCATCGCGTCCTTCGGCGAGCGCTGCTGGCCCTGGAGCAGGTGGTTCATCAGCGCGGTCTGGATGCCGAACATCCGGACGGTGCGCACGACACCGCCGCCGCCCGGGAGCAGGCCGAGGCCGACCTCGGGAAGTCCGATCTTCGACCCCTTGGCGTCCAGGGCGATGCGGTGGTGGCAGGCCAGTGCGATCTCGAGTCCGCCACCGAGGGCGGATCCGTTGATCGCGGCGACCACGGGGCGTCCGAAGGTCTCCAGCCGGCGCAGGAGGGCCTTCATCGTCGTGACCTGGTCGGTCACCTGCTGGGCGGTGGCCGGAGTGGCCTGGCTCAGGTCGTGCAGGTCGCCACCGGCGAAGAAGGTCTTCTTCCCCGAGGTGACCACGACGCCGTTGATCTTCTCCTTCTCGGCCTCGAGGCGATCCATCGTCGCTGCCAGGGAGGAGACGAACAGGGCGTTCATGGTGTTGGCGCCCTGGTTGGGGTCGTCCATCGTCAGCGTGACGATTCCGGCCTCGTCCATCTCCCAGCCGAACATGTTGATGTCAGTCATGTGTGATGCCTTCCTTGTCCGGTCGGGGTCTCAGAGCCGCTCGATGATGGTTGCCACGCCCATGCCGCCGCCGATGCACAGAGTGATCAGGCCGTAGCGGCCCCCGGTGCGGTGCAGCTCGTCCAGGCAGGTGCCCAGGATCATGGCGCCGGTTGCGCCCAGCGGGTGGCCGAGCGCGATCGCCCCGCCATTGACGTTGACCTTCTCCGGGTCGACGTGGAGGTCCTTGATCCACTTCAGCACGACGGCCGCGAAGGCCTCGTTGACCTCGAAGAGGTCGATGTCGTCGATGGTCAGGCCCGCGGTCTTCAGCACCTTCTCCGTGGCGGGCACCGGGCCGGTCAGCATGATCGTGGGCTCGGTGCCGACGACCGCAGAGGCGACGACGCGGCCCTTGGGCGTCATGCCGGCCTCGCGGCCGATCCGCTCGGAGGCCACCAGCAGCATCGCGGCGCCGTCGACGATGCCCGAGGAGTTGCCCCCGGTGTGCACGTGGTTGATGTTCTCGACCCAGTGGTACTTCTGCAGCGCCACCGCGTCGAAGCCGCCCATCTCGCCCATGCCGGCGAACGCGGGCTTGATCTTGCCCAGGCTCTCGAGCGTGGTGCCGGGGCGCATGTGCTCGTCGTGGTCGAGCAGGACGATCCCGTTGCGGTCCTTGACCGGGACCACCGAGTTGCCGAAGCGGCCCTCAGCCCACGCCTTCGCAGCCCGCTCCTGGGACATGACGGCGTACGCATCGACGTCGTCGCGCGTGAAGCCCTCGATGGTGGCGATCAGGTCCGCACTGATGCCCTGGGGCACGAAGTAGCGTGTCGTAGGCGGTCTCGGGGTCCATCGCCCAGGCGCCGCCGTCCATGCCCATCGGCACGCGGCTCATGGCCTCCACGCCGCCAGCGATGGCCACGGACTCCCAGCCCGAGCGGATCTTGGCCGCGGTGAGGTTGACCGCCTCGAGCGCAGACGCACAGAACCGGTTGATCGTGACGCCGGCGCCGGCGGCGTCGGGCAGGCCCGAGGCGATCGCGGCCGTCCGGGCGATGTTCGCCCCCTGGTCGCCGACCGGTGTCACGCATCCGACCACGATGTCCTCGACCAGCAGCGGGTCGAGGCCCGGGTTGCGGTCCAGGATCTCGTGGATGAGGTCGGTCAGCATCGTGACCGGCTTGACTCCGTGCAGGGCACCGTTCTTGCCCTTGCCGCGCGGGGTGCGGATCGATTCGTAGATGTACGCCTCGGAAATCACGCCTGCATCTCTCCTGCCTGCTGTCGTGGTGATGCCCATTCCGATCGCCCACAGGATCGCGGGTTCGGCTTGTTGAGCAAGTGTCAACACACTACTACTGGCCAGTAACTTGCTGTCAAGCGGGGTCCCGTTTCGCACCCGGGGCCCGGTGTGGGGGCCCGGATCGCGTCGGATGCGCACGGTTTGCGAGCCGCCGAATCCGACGCGATCGGCCGAGGGGGCCAACGAACCCGACGCGATCCGCGCGGGCCGGCCGCACGCCACGCGCCCGCCCCGCCCGTCGGACTAGCCTGATCGGGACACCTGTGGAAAGGACGCACATGGGCCGGCTCAGCGTGATCTCCGACATGGACGGGGTCATCTACCGCGGCAAGGAGCTCATCCCCGGCGCCCAGGACTTCGTGGCGCACATGCGCACCCACGACATCCCGTTCCTGTTCCTGACGAACAACTCCGAGCAGACCCCCCTCGACCTGCTTCGCAAGCTCGAGGGGATGGGCATCCACGGCCTGACCGAGGCGAACTTCATCACAGCGGCGATCGCCACCGCGCAGTTCCTGCACGCCCAGCGCCCGCACTCCACGGCCTACGTCGTCGGCGGCAGCGGCCTGGCCGCCGAGCTGTACAAGGTGGGGTACTCGATCACTGAGAGCCACCCGGAGTACGTGGTCGTCGGCAAGACGGCCAACTTCAACTTCGCGACCATGCGCAAGGCCACCCAGCTCATCGACGGCGGGGCGAAGTTCATCGGGACCAACCCCGACCTGATCGACCCGGTCGAGGGCGGCACCGAGCCGGCGGCCGGCGTGATCCTGGCGGCGATCGAGGCGGCGACCGGCAGGAAGCCGTACATCGTCGGCAAGCCGAACTCCCTGATGATGATCTACGCCCGGCAGATGCTGGGGGCCCATGCCGAGGACTGCGTGATGATCGGAGACCGCATGGACACCGACATCGTCGGCGGGCTGGAGGCCGGGATGCGCACCGCGCTCGTGCTGTCGGGGGTGTCCAGTCCGGACACGATCGAGCAGTTCCCGTACCGACCGGACTTCGTGTTCGACTCCGTCGGGTCGATCGACTGGGATGCCCTGCAGCCAGGGCTCCGGGCAGGAGACTCCCCCGCGGCTCCGGGTGGGGGGACGCCCGGCGGGCACGGAGTCAGCCCGTGACCACCTCGACGGCGATCCAGATCCCCACCCTCCTGCGGGTCAAGCCGAACACGCTCTACAAGCTGGGCAAGTACCTGCGCCGCAACGACTTCAACTCGATCGCGCTGTTCTACGGCGAAGGAATGGTCGACATGCTCGGCCAGACCGTGGAGATCTCGCTGGACAGCTCGGAGATCAAGACCCGCTACACCGAGACGGTCGTCACCAACGACATCGAGGCCGTCGTGAGCAGCGCGTTCGCCCTGCCGCGCAACACCGACGCCATCGTGGCCGTGGGTGGCGGCATGGCCATCGACTACGCCAAGTACGCCGGATTCCTGGCGCACAAGCCCGTCATCGCGGTGCCCACGGCGCTGAGCAACGACGGGTTCGCCTCCCCCGGCGCGAGCCTGAAGGTCGCCGGCAAGCGCACGAGCTGCCCCGCGAGCATCCCGTTCGGGGTGGTGCTCGACACCGCGGTGATCGCCAAGTCGCCCCCCAGGTTCACGTTCTCCGGGGTCGGCGACCTCCTGAGCAAGTACTCCGCGGTGCATGACTGGAAGCTGGCGTACTGGGAGACCGGCGAGCAGGTCAACGACTTCGCCGTCCTGATCGCGCTGCAGAGCGTGGAGAACCTGGTGAACCACCCGAACAAGTCCATCGGCGACCTCGACTTCATCAAGCTCATGGCCGGCGCCCTCGTGATGAGCGGCGTGGCCATGGAGGTCTCCGGCTCCTCGCGACCAGCCTCAGGCAGCGAGCACCTCATCTCCCACGCCTACGACAAGGTGGCGGATCGGCCGAGCATGCACGGCCTGCAGGTCGGGCTGGCCTCGATCGCCACGATGTGGCTGCAGGAACATCCCCGGCTCGAGGACGTGATGTCCGTTCTGGCCGAGACGGGCTTCATCCACTTCGTCAAGGAGAACCCGCTGGACCGGGCGGCGTTCGTGGAGGCGATCCGGCTCGCGCCCACGATCAAGGACGACTACTTCACGATCCTCTCCCCGAAGGGCAACGTGGAGAGGCTGGTCGAGTTCGTCACCGACAGCCCCGTCTGGGGCGGCCTGCTGGCCTGACCCGCTGCCGAGGTCGTCGAAGGTCATTAGGCTTGTCGGGTGCCCTCTCTTGCGACCGCCGCTGTCCGCCTTGCCGAATCGTCGGGGGACGGCCCGACCCTGAGCATCCCGTGGGAGGTCTGGGCGCTGACGCTCGGCGTGATCGTCCTGCTCTTCGCCTTCGACCTGTTGATCAGCGGCCGCAACCCGCACGCCGTGGGCTTCAAGGAGGCGGCCGGGTGGTCGGTCTTCTACATCTCGGTGGCGATCGTCTTCGGCCTCGTGTTCGGCGCCTGGGCCGGGTCGCCCTACGGGGCGGAGTACTTCGCCGGGTACATCGTCGAGAAGACCCTGTCCATCGACAACCTGTTCGTCTTCGTGATCATCATGTCGGCGTTCGCCGTCCCGGCCGAGCATCGGCACAAGCTGCTCACACTGGGGATCGCGCTGGCGCTGGTCCTCCGGGCGATCTTCATCGCGATCGGCGCCACGCTCCTGGCGTACTTCTCGTTCATGTTCCTGATCTTCGGCGCGATCCTGATCTACACCGGGATCAAGCTCTTCCAGCACCGCGACGAGGATCCCGACATCGAGGACAACGCCCTTGTGCGGTTCACCAAGCGACGCATCCCGGTCACCGAGGACTACCGCGAGGGTCACTTCTTCGTCCGGGAGAAGGGCGTGCGGATGGCCACGCCGCTGTTCATCGCGTTCGTCGCCATTGCCTCCACCGACATCCTGTTCGCGCTGGACTCGATCCCCGCCGTGTACGGGGTGACCGATGAGCCCTACATCGTGTTCGTCGCCAATGCCTTCGCCCTGCTCGGACTGCGAGCCCTGTTCTTCCTCGTCGACGGCCTGCTCGATCGGTTGATCTACCTGTCGTCCGGGCTGGCGTTCATCCTGGTCTTCATCGGCTTCAAGCTGGTGCTGCACTGGGCGCACGGGATCTGGCCGCAGGTTCCGGAGATGACGATCACGTTCTCGCTGGCGGTCATCGTGATCGTCCTGACCGTCACCACCATCGCGAGCCTGATCGCTGTGCGCCGCAACCCGGAGCTGCGGGCCCACGCGGGATCGTTCACCGACAAGGTCGACAAGGACGGCCCCGGGGTCTGAGCGCTCCCCCGCGCGCCGGCGGCCGCTCAGCCGAGCAGCGGCTGGCCGATGTACTCCCCGGGCTGGACACCGCGCGGCACCGCGAACAGAGCGGAGCCGATGGGAGTGGTCCAGATGTTGAGCACGTCGGACGTCGCCAGGCGCTCCTGGATCGGCACGAACTGCACACTCGGATCCGCCATGAACGCGACGAAGACCAGTCCGGCGTCGGCCGTGCCGTCGGCGGCGATGCCGTCGTCGTAGTTGTACGGCCGGCGCAGGATCCGCTCCGAAGGGCCCTGCGCGTGGGCCAGGCGCATGTGCGCTGTCGGCGGGATCACGAGGAACCCGTTCTCGTCGACGGCCTCGTAGTCCGGTGCGGTGAACTCGGTGCCGCCGGTCAGGGGTGCGCCATCGGAGAGCCGCCGGCCGATCGAGTCCTCCTTGGTGCGGGTGTCCAGCCCGCCCCAGACGCGCATGTCCATCGCGATCCGCCGGACCACCATGCCGGTGCCGCCCTCGAGCCACGGCGACGTCGCCGGGCCCGCCGGGATCCAGACCACGTCGGCGAAGTCCTGGGTCCCCGGGGTCGGGTTCACGGTGCCGTCCACCTGGCCGAACAGGTTGCGGCCGGTGATGCCTTTGGGCGCAGTGTTCGCGGGCCGGTGGAAGCCGGACTGGACCCACCGGACGGTCGCGAACGGCCCGGCGTCGTTGAGCAGCACCCGGACAGCGTGCGAGACGGTGACCGGATCCTCGGCCGCCACCTGGAGCAGCAGGTCGCCGCCCGTCCAGCGCGTGCGCAGCTTGTCGATCCTGAAGGACGGCAGGCCCGCGGCGAGCCAGGCGGGCGCCTGGTCCGCGCGGCCGGCTGCCTCCAGGAGTCCCATCCCGTAGCCGACCGTGACGGTCAGCCGGGCCGGCACGCCCGCCAGCTCAGGCTGCGGATCGGCCAGGGCGGGCCTGCCCTCGGACAACCGGGCGACGTCGTCGGTGAGCAGGCGCATCAGCCGGACCAGGGCCTCGCGGTCGACGTCGTCGCGCAGGTCCAGGGCAAGCAGCGTCGCGGTCGCCTGCATCGCGGTCTCGATGCCCGCCTGGTGGGCACCGTGGAAGGGCTCCACCGTGCTGCCGGGAGGGGGAACGTTGCCCGCAACCGAGCTGGGCCCGGGGTCACCAGCAGGGGGACCACCCGTCTCCGAGGCGGCGGCGTACCCCGCAGCGGCCCCCACGGCCAGCCCTCCGACCCCGAGTCCGAGCGCACCGAGCAGCCCTCGTCGGGTGACCCCGGCCGGGGGCTGCTCGGGCGGCTGCTCGGGGACCATCAGCGGGGGTCAGCCCTGCGCGCTCGGCGACATGGACGCCATGGAGCCCTCCGCGGGCACATAGGACTCGGCGCCGCCCTCGAACGGCTTGGCCACGCTGGTCCACGTCACCGAGCCGCCGGTGTCGCACACGACGGTGATCTCCACCTCGTCGCCGGCCTGGATCGGCGCAGGGAGCTTCATCAGCATCAGGTGGTCGCTGCCCGGCTTGAGCTCAGCCGTTCCCCCGGCCGGCACGACCAGGCCACCCTCCTTGGGCTGCATCACCATCGCGCCGTCCTTGTCGACGACCTCGTGGATCTCCATCATCCCGGCCGACGGGCTCGAGGCCTCGGTGATCGTGATGTCGGCATCGCTCGGGTTGGTGAACACGCCGAACGCTCCGGTCATGTCCTGGTCCTGGGCCTTGACCCACGGGTCGGCCATCGTCAGCGCACAGGCGCTTGCTGCGGCTGAGGCGGTGTCGGCGGCGTCCGCAGCGGTCTCTTCTGAGGCGCAGGCCGTCAACATCCCCATCGAGAGGATGGCTGCTACCGGGATCACGAGGTGGCGGCGGATGGACATGGCGCGAGCTCCTTCTGTGTGGACGGATACCCCCTGGGGCATGTGAGACAGTCTACCCAGTGGGGGAAGGCGCCCGATAACGCAGTCACACCTTACCCAGCGCCTGGGAGTCCGGTCTCGCCGCTGGCGAACGACAGGCCGTCTCCGCCGCCGCCCCTATCCTTGTGTGCATGGCCGATCAGGAGCGGACTCCCGACCTGTCGGAGGTGTCGCTCATGGACGCCTTCGGCGGACGCCGGGGGGTGCTCGACTCGGGGCTGCCGCCGCTCACGTTCGTCACCGCCTACCTGGTCTCGGGGTCGAACCTGACCGTGGCGCTGGGCGCCGCGCTCGTCGCCGGCCTGGTCGTCACCGGCTGGAGGCTGGCGACCCACGACACCCTGCGCCACGCCCTCGCCGGGTTCGGGGCAGTCGCCCTCGCAGCCTTCGTCGCCTCCCGTACCGGCCGGCCGCAGGACTACTTCCTGCCGAGCCTGCTGGCCAATGCCGGTGCCGCGCTGGCGTGGGCCATCTCGATCTGGGTCAAGCGCCCGTTCCTCGGCCTGGTCGTGGGCGGGCTGACCCGCTCGTCGGCCTGGCGCACCGATCCGGTCATGCTGGCCGCCTACTGCCGGGCGAGCTGGATCTGGGTGGCGTCCTTCCTGGTTCGCGTCGCCGTCATGACGCCCCTGTGGCTGGCGGGGATGACCGTGGCCCTGGGCCTGGCCAAGGTGGCCCTGGGGTGGCCCATGGTGCTGGTGGTGATCTGGCTGTCGTGGCTGGTCGTCGAGCCGGCCCACAGGGCCCGGCGCCGGTCGCTGGCAGCCGAGGTGCTACCGGCCGGGCCGCTGGACCAACGGGGCGGCGCTATCGACCTTCCCACTCATGGATCAGGGCCTGCTCCCGCTGCTCCGTGAGCAGCTCACTGCGCGCCGACCACCGCGATGAGGGGTCCGACGACCACTCGAGCGTGTCGGTCGCGGTGTCGCCCACTGGTCGGCCACGCAGCCCGGCCGCCACGGCACGCGCCGGGTCCATGGCCAGCGCGAACTCCGGATCGTCGGCCCCCGTCCACAGCGGCAGCATCTGCGGGGTCACCCCGCGATCGACCAGCCACGCAGACGGCACCCACTCGAGCCGGGTCCCCACGGGTGCGACCGCCGCGCGCACCTCCTCGAGCATCTCGGCGAACGAGTACGGGGGCGACGGCTGGACGGCGTGGAAGGTCCCGTCGTCGCCTGCCTCGAGGAGCCCCACGGTGAACGCTGCCAGGTCGCGGGCATCGATGTACTGGAACGGAGCCTCCGGGCTGCCGGGGCACAGGATGGTGCCACCGCGGGCAAGCCGATCGACCCAGTACGGGAAGCGCGCTGTCGGGTCGTGCGGGCCCACGATGTATGTCGGGCGGATCACCAGGAGCCGACCGGCGTGCCGTTGCTCGGCGACGTGCTCGCAACCGACCTTGAGCCCTCCGTAGGTCTGCATGTCGATGGGCGGGGCGCCGCCATCAAGCCCGAGTGGGGCGACCAGCGGCGCCTGCTCGTCGAGCCCGGGCTCGGGTGCGTCGGCGTAGACCGAGACCGTGGAGATCAGCGCGTGCCGACCACCCCGCTCCCCCAGCGCATCAGCCAGGGACGTGACCTGGCGCGGCCAGTAGGCGCACACGTCCACGGTGGCGTCCCAGTCGCGATCGGCAAGGACGCCCAGGTCGGCGTCCCGGTCGGCGTGCAGGTGCTCGGCGCCCGGCGCTCCGGAGCACTCAACCCCGCGGTGCATGACGGTGACCTGATGCCCCCGATCGATCGCCGCTGCCACGAGGTGCCGTCCGACGAACCTGGTCCCACCGATGATGAGGATGCGCATGGTCGCGATCCTGCCACCTCGCCGCAGAAGGCGCGGGGCGTCGCGCGTTGCGGACGGAGCCCACCACGCGCGACACTGGAACCGGAGGTGGGCTGTGGGATTCCTGCTGGCGATGACGCTGCCTGCACTGGTGCTGCTGCTCTTCGCGCTGGGCATGTTCGAGTTGGCCGCCGCGAAGCGCAAGCCCGGATCCAAGCACGGCTCGGCGATGTCGTCGACTGGGTTCGACATCCTGCAGGAGGCCCTCTACCCCTCCAAGAAGCACGAGATCGAGCAACGTGACCATGAGGCCCTCATGGCCGAGGAGGACGCTGAGGGCGCACCGCCGCGCACCCGGATCGACCTCGACAAGGGCACCGCGCACATCCACCTGCCCTGAGCGGGCGGACGGATCTCCTACTCGGAGATGGCCCCGGCGAACTGGCTCTCGTACAGCCGCGCGTAGGCCCCGCCAGCGGCGATGAGCTCCTGGTGGTTGCCGTGCTCGACGATGTCCCCGTCCTCCATGACCAGGATGGTGTCGGCGTCGCGGATGGTGCTCAGGCGGTGGGCGATGATGAACGACGTGCGGCCGTGGCGCAGCCTGGCCATCGCCTTCTGCACCAGCACCTCGGTGCGGGTGTCGACCGAGGACGTGGCCTCGTCCAGGATCAGGATCGCCGGGTCGGACAGGAACGCCCGGGCGATCGTGATCAGCTGCTTCTCGCCGGCTGAGACGTTGGACGCCTCGTCGTCGAGCACCGTGTCGTAGCCGTCGGTCAGGGTGCGCACGAAGTGGTCCACGTAGGCCGCCCGCGCGGCGTCGAGAACCTGCTCGTCGGTCGCGTCGGCGGATCCGTAGGCGATGTTCTCCCGGATCGTTCCGCCGAAGAGCCATGTGTCCTGCAGGACCATCCCGAAGCTGCCGCGCAGGTCGTCACGGGTCATCTCGTTGATGTCATGGCCGTCGAGTGTGATCCGCCCGGAGTCCACGTCGTAGAAGCGCATCAGCAGGTTGACCAGGGTGGTCTTGCCGGCACCTGTCGGGCCCACGATCGCGCACGACTCCCCGGGTTCCACCACCAGGTTCAGCCCGCGGATCAGGGGCTTGTCGGGCACGTACTGGAACGCCACGTCCTCGAAGGCGACACGGCCCTCGACCTGACCCGGGCGGACCGGCTCGTCGGGGTCGGCGATCTCGTCCTCGGCGTCGAGGAACTCGAAGACCCGCTCCGCCGAGGCCACCCCGGACTGCATGAGGTTGACCACGGCGGCGATCTGCGTGATCGGCATCTGGAACTGCCGCGCGTACTGGATGAAGGCCTGGACGTCGCCCAGGGGCATCGCCCCGGAGGCCACCTGCAGGCCACCGATCACCGAGATGAGCACGTAGTTCAGGTTCGAGATGAACATCATCGTCGGCTGGATGATCCCGGAGATGAACTGCGCCTTGAAGCTCGAGACGTACATGCGCTCGTTGAGCTCGTCGAACTCCTCGATGGCCCGTTGCGAGTGGCCGAACACCTTCACGAGGTCGTGGCCGGTGTACATCTGCTCGACGTGGCCGTTGAGCGACCCCGTCCACTCCCACTGCGACGCGAACTGCTTCTGGGACCGCTTGGCGATCAACATGGTCACCACGAACGACAGGGGCACCGTCAGCAGGGAGATCACGGCAAGCAGTGGCGACATCCAGAACATGATGATCAGGATTCCGATGACGGTCAGCGTCGAGGTGATCAGCTGGGTGAGCACCTGTTGGAGGGTGTTGGAGACGTTGTCGATGTCGTTGGTGACCCGCGAGAGCAGGTCACCGCGCGGGTGCGTGTCGAAGTAGTGCAGCGGCAGTCGACCGATCTTGCCGTCGACCTCCTCGCGCAGCTGGTAGATCGTCGACTGGGTGACCCCGGCCATGATGTAGGCACTGGCCCAGCCCAGCAGGGCCGACACCAGGTAGAGCATGGCGATCAGGGTGAGCAGCCGCGCCAGTTGGGTGAAGTCGACACCCTCGCCGGGGACGATGTCCATGGACGCCAGCATGTTCGCCTGGTCGGTCTTGCCCTCAGCGTTCAAGCCATCGACGATCACGTTGACCGGCACGCCCGCGGGCAGCTGCGAGGAGACGGTGCCCTCGAAGATCATCGTGGTCGCGTTGCCCAGGAGCTTCGGTCCCATGATCGCCAGCACGACGCTGACCACCGACATCGCGATCACGCCGACGATCTGCGCGGCCTGGGGGCGCAGCCGACGAGCCAGTCGCTTCACCGTCCCCTTGAAGTCGCTGGACTTCTGGGCCTGGACGAACAACCCGCCCATCGGCCCGCCACCACCGGGACCCCCGGGACCGCCCGGACGAGGCGGACCACCAGGTCCCATCCCCCCGGCACCGCCCGGACGCCCGCCGGCCGTAGCCGTTCCGGCGCTCATGCGGCCTCCTCCGCGGAGAGCTGGGAGAGCACGATCTCGGCGTAGGTCGGGCAGCCGGCCATCAGCTCGTCATGGGTGCCCACGCCGGCGAGCATCCCCTCGTCGAGGACCAGGATCTGGTCGGCATGGCGGATGGTGGCCACCCGTTGCGCGACGATCAGCACGCAGGCATGCCGCGTGGGCTCCCTCAGGGCCGCCCTCAGCCGTGCGTCGGTCGCGTAGTCCAGGGCGGAGAACGAGTCGTCGAACACGTACACCGACGGCTCGCGGACCAGCGCCCTGGCGATCGCGAGGCGCTGGCGCTGGCCACCGGAGACGTTCACCCCGCCCTGCTCGATCGGGGCGTCCAGGCCCTCGGGCAGCGCGCGGACGAAGTCCGCACCCTGCGCGATCTCCAGCGCCCGCCACATCTGCTCCTCGGTGGCATCCGGGGCCCCGAAGCGCAGGTTGTCGGCGATCGTCCCGGAGAACAGGAACGCCTTCTGCGGGATCAGGCCCATGCTTGACCAGAGGGCGGAGCGCTCCCACTCGCGGACGTCCACCCCGTCGACGAGGACGGAGCCCCCGGTTATGTCATAGAGCCGTGGCACCAGGTTGATGAGGGTGGACTTGCCGGAGCCCGTGGAGCCGATGATGGCGGTGGTCTGTCCGGGGCGAGCAGTGAACGAGATCCCGCGGAGCACCGGCTCGGCGGCCCCCGGGTACCCGAACTCGACGTCACGGAACTCGACCGTGCCGCGCATCGCGGTCTGGCCGGGCTCGGGGACCTCGGGGTCGTGGATGTCGGGCTCGACGGCAAGGACGTCGTTGAGCCGCTCGGACGACGCGGCAGCGCGTGGCCACATGACCAGCACCATCGTGGCCATCATCACCGAGAACAGGATCTGCATCACATACGCCAGGAACGCCATCAGGTTGCCGATCGGCATCTCCCCTGCGGCGATGCGCTTCCCGCCGAACCAGACCACCGCGACGCTGGACAGGTTCATGATCAGCATCAGCGCGGGCATCATCAGGGCGAAGAGGCGGTTGACGCTCAGGGTCGTGTCGGTGAGGTCCGCGTTGGCGTCCGCGAACCGGGCCTCCTCGTGCTCGGTGCGCACGAAGGCCCGGATGACCCGGATGCCGGTCAGGTTCTCCCGCAGGATCAGGTTGATCTTGTCGATCTTGACCTGCATCGCCCGGAAGAGGGGCACGGCCCTGACCATCACCCCACCGATCACCAGCAGCATGATCGGCACGATCACCAGCAGCAGCAGCGACAGCGGACCGTCCTGGCGGTAGGCCATGATCACGCCGCCGATCGCCATGAGCGGCGCGGTCACCATCACCGTGAGCCCCATCTGCAGGAACATCTGCACCTGCTGGACGTCATTGGTGTTGCGGGTGATGAGCGTGGGCGCGCCGAACGTGTTCATCTCGCGCAGCGAGAACCTCTGCACCGCCCGGAAGATCCGGGCGCGCATGTCCCGGCCGACCGACATGGAGGTCCGCGAGGCGAAGTACAGGCCGACGATCGCCGCCACCGCCACCAGGAACGAGACGAACAGCATCAACCCGCCGACGCGGATGATGTAGCTCGTGTCGCCCTTGGCCACGCCGTTGTTGATGATGTCGGCGTTGAGCTCGGGCAGGTAGAGGGTGCCGATGACCTGCAGGACCAGAAGTCCGACGACGATTGCGAGATCCCGGCGGTAGGGCCTCAGGTGGGTGCGCAGAAGGGCGATCACCGGGAGACCCTACGCCTGCATCAGGTGGCCGCGCGATGGTTCTCGGTGTGCTTTCGCTCACCGGCGAATGCGTTCAGGCAGAAGTGGCCGGGGTCCCCAGCGCCGCGCTCTTGATGAACTCGCTGGCGGGCCGTGGGGTGATCCCCGCGTCACGCAGGGGGGCGTCGTCCCAGGTCGCGGGATGGGTGTCGGAATACAGGGCCATTCCCATGAGCGAGGCGATCTCCGGCTTCGGGCGGGACAGAACACGATGCCCCACAGACAGCGCCGCTCGCGGCACGTGGCGGACCTTGAGGGGCGCGCCTGTTGCCTGCTCGAATTGCGACACGACCTCCATGCGGGTCAGCGCCTGCGGACCTCCGAACTCCACGACCTCAGGCGGGTCGTCCGCCAGGGCCAGGTGCACCACGAGGTCGGCCACGTCGTCGATCGCCACGTAGCGCTGCGGAGTCTCACCGCGGCCGTAGATGAGGGCCTTGCCGGCGGCCGGATCGATTCCGGTCATCGGGGCGAGCCACACCTCCTGGAACATGTCCGGGCGCACGATCACACGCTGCATCGTGGTCGCCGCCAGCTCCTGCTCAGCCGCCCACTTCGCCCGGGTGAGGGGTCCCATGCCCGCGAGGTCCGGACCCAGGCCTGCAGCGGAGACGAACAGGAACCGCGTGACCCCGGCGTCCCGGGCAGCCCGGATCAGGTTCTGGTTGCCGGTCCCGTCCACCCCGGCGATCGTGATGTCCCTGGCCCCGTCGAGAATCCGGCCGATGGCGTTGGCCGTGGTCACGACCGTCTCCACGCCCGCCAGGGCGGGGGCGAGGCTGGTCGGATCCGTGAGGTCGCCGCGCACCACCTCGACACCGACCGCCTCCAGCTCCGACGCATCGGTCGCGGGGCGTACGAGGGCGCGAACCGGCACCGTCTCCGCCAGCCGTTGGGCGACTCGCCCACCGAGTTCTCCGGTCGCACCACACACAAGGATCATGGCTCCCCCTTCACTGATTACCGACCCCGCCCGGGCGGCGGTCCGCACCTCCACACAACACCCGATGGGCCACGACCGGGAGAGTCGGACGTCCCGAGCCGATCGCCCCAGATCGCGTCGGGTTCGCGGGGTGCGACCCCGGATCGCGTCGGGTCTCGACGAACGCGATCAGCTCAAGTCCGACGCGATCCGGCGGCGCACCCGGCGGTGCGCGGCGGGTGCCGGATCAGTTGACCAGGGCGTTCCCGTGGGCGAAGACCACGACCTGGAGGCGGTCGCGCAGGCCGAGCTTGTACAGGATGCGTGCCACATGGGTCTTCACTGTGCCTTCGCCCACGAACAGCCGCTCGGCGATCTCGGCGTTCGTCAGTCCGCGGGCGACGAGGGTGAACACCTCGCGTTCGCGGGGGGTGAGTGACCGAAGTGGGTCCTGGCCGGATGTCGATGGCCTGGCTCCGCGGACGTAGCGGGCCACGAGCGTGGCGGTGGCCTCAGAGCCCAGGGCGAACTCCCCCTCAGCGACCGCACGGACCGTGGACACGATCCGCTCCGGGGTGTCCGTCTTGAGCAGGAACCCGGAAGCGCCGGTTGCCAGTGCGTCGAAGACGTACTCGTCGACGTTGTAGGTCGTCAGGATGCACACCCGCGGGGGCGAGTCGGTCCGCATGATGGCCTCAGTGGCGGCGATGCCGTCCATGTCAGGCATCCGGATGTCCATGAGGACGACATCGGGTGCCAGCTCGGCAACCTGCCGAACCGCGGAACGTCCCTCGGCAGCCTCCCCGACCACCTCGAGGTCGGGCTCCACCTCGAGCAGGGTGCGCAGCCCGGTGCGGACAACCGCCTGGTCGTCGACGAGAAGCAGCCGGATCATGTCGGGAACGCCACCTCGAGGCGCCACCCATCCCCGGCGGACCGGGGTCCCGCGTCGACCCGTCCGCCGAACATGGCAGCCCGCTCGCGGATCCCCACGAGGCCCAGTTGGGAACCCGCTCCGGATCCGCTGCCCTGCCCGTCATCCTCGACCTCCACCACGACACAGTCGGGCTGGTGATCGACCCGGATCCGGCACCCGTGTGCACCCGAGTGCTTCATCGCGTTCGCGATGCCCTCCTGTGCCACGCGGTAGACGGAGGCCTGGACCTCCGCGGGCACGGGCCGGGGGTCACCGATGACCTCCAGCCTGACGTCGAAGCCCGCGGCACGGCTCCGGGCGGCGAGCGCATCGAGGTCATCGAGGCGAGGCACAGGGACGCGCTCGCCCGTCGGCCCATCGCGTACCACCCCGAGCAGGAGCCGGAGCTGGTCCACGGCCTCCACCGCCGTCTCCCGGGCGGCGTGGAGCGACTCCCGGGCACGCACCGGGTCGGCCGTCCACGCATGCTCGGCCGCACCTGTCTGCAGGACCACGACCCCCAGGCTGTGCGAGAGGATGTCGTGCAGCTCCCGCGCCACGCGTGATCGCTCATCCTCGACAGCCGCCCGGGTGGTGGCCTCGGACTGCAGCTCGACGAGCTCGCGAAGCGCGATGTTCGCAGCCGTGAGCTCCCGCAATCGTCGAGCGAGCAGGCCGCCTGCCCCAGCCAGGCCCATGCCGACGACGACGAACACCATGCCGGCGATCCGTCCCGGGCATCGGACCGGAGCTGTTCGCCAGCGCGAATCCGATGACGAACCGGGATGAACACCACCAACGAGACCCCGTAGGCCAGCGCCGAGTAGCACGCGACCAGGCCGATGAGCAGCGACGTCCCAGCCTGGTAGGTGCCGAACAGTACGCAGACGATCGACATGAGTCCCAGGGAGGCGACGAACGAGAGCACCGGGCGCGTCCGCCGGACGACGAGCACGAAGCCCGCGGCTCCCATCAGCGCCGCTGTGACCGGGCCCGGGTTCGGGTACTCGTCGGACGTCAGGCCGGCCAGTGCAGCCAATCCCCCGAGGCCCAGTGCGAGCACGACATCGAGCAGTCCCCGAGTGCGCGCCGGGAGACTCCGGGCGACGGTCGACGTCGCCGGAGCCACCTCATCAGTCACCTCCGCCGGATCCATCCACCGAGCATGGCATGTCAGTGCCGCGCACGGGTCTGCCATGCGGCATACGACATACCCCCTCCACGGGATACCCGATGATCCGCCCACGGGCTGGCGACGGGGTGCCGTGGCCGCGCCTAGCGTCGAACCCACCGACAGCCGCCACCCGGTGGCCGGGGAGTACCAGGAGGACAACCATGGAGCGTTTCCTGCACGTCGGGCGCATCACGCTGATAGTGGGGGGCCTGCTGCTGGCCCTCGGCTCAGGCCTTCAGGCCGCCACATCGGGCGGGGCCCTGTTCTCCGTCCAGGTCACCAGCTCCGCATTCGCGGTGTCTGCAGCACTTCGCCTCGCGGGGGCCGTCGCCATGATCATCGGACTCACCGCGCTCTACCTGCCGGCAGCCGACCGCGCCGGGCGGTTCGGACTGGTCGCCTACTTCCTGGTGGTCGCCAACCTGGTCATGCAGGCGGGCTGGATGTGGGCGGACCTGTTCATCACCAGGGCCTTCGCCATCCATGCGCCGGGAGTCCTGGACGGGACCGCGGATGACGGGATCATGGGCGTCGGCTTCATGATCGCCTGGCTGCTCAACGCGACCTTCATCCTCTTCGGGATCGCCCTGCTGCGCTCGCGGACCTACCCGCGGGGAGTCGGGATCGCGGTGATCATCATGGGTGCCATCACCCTGCTCCCGATGCCCTTCGACGGGCCTGTGTTCGAAGTGATCATCGGCTCGATGGCTGCGCTGGCCGGCATCCTCGCCGTGCGCAGCGCCGCCCGCCCCGTCGCGGATCGGTCGATGGAGGAGCTCCCCGCCTGACGCGACGGGACGATCAAGGGGAGGCGCGCTACCAGCGGTTGCGCGCCTCCTCGGCCCACCCCACGAGGCCGTCGACCGGGATCCTGGTGCCGGCGTCGTCGAGCACCCAACCGGTGAACACGCCGAAGCACTGGTGGATCTCTGAGGCGATGATCAGGGCGTTCGTGCGCTCGTCGCGTTCGTGGAACGGAGCCATGGTCACCTGCACCCGCGGCCCGACGATCCGCCAGGGGGCCATCCAGTCGGTCCGGTCGTAGGTCCAGGTGAGGTCCTCGTGGATCTTGTGCAGCCGGCCATCCACGAACAGCCCGTTCTCGGTGCTGCCGGTCCCGTCGGTCCACTTGCCACCGAGCTGCAGGCCGACCTGCCGCCCCGCGACCCGGCCGTACCCTGCGGCCCAGTTCCATGTCATGGAGTACGGCCACTTCCCGCGACCGTGGTCGAGGACGGCGAACGAGCCGTCATCGGGTCCGAACCGGACCTCCTCGTCGTCGAGGTGCAGGGTCCCGGTCACCGGGCGGCCGACGTCCTTGACCGTGTACTGGAACCGGCGCTGGGACCAGGGCACCACCACGGAGAGGCTCTCCGCTCCCGGGCCGACATCGGCGACCACGCGCACCCCCGGCCCCTCAGCCTCGAGCCGCGTGCCGGCGGGTGAGCTCCTGAAGGACAGCGAGAGCCCCTGTGCGCGTCCACGAGCCACGCCCACCCCGCTGCGGTCGGGCAGCTCCACGCTGCGAGCCAGCGGTTCCAGCGCGGTGCGGATGATCTCAGCGTCCGTGCGACGGTCCACGACAACGATCGAGTGGACGCCGAGGTAGTCCAATGACGACACCGTCAGACCGACAATCACGTCCGGGGTGACGATCCCCCAGTACTCCCAACGCTTCGTCCGACCCCATCCCCGCAGGTTCGCCGTGTGCAACGGACGGCGGCTCCAGCCGACGGCTTCGGCATTCAGGCTTCCCGAGGGGGTGCACAAGCGGACAGCGGACGTGATCTCAGCCACGTCCCCACCCTAGCGACGCCCATCGTCCGCCGTGCCGTGTGCGCGCTGCCGGCGCACAATGGCGACATGTGCCGGAGCATCCAGACCCTTCGTCCACCGTTCCACGAGGACCCCACCGCTGACGAGATCCGCGCAGCTGCGCTGCAGTACGTCCGCAAGATCAGCGGGTTCCGCACGCCGGCGGCGCACAACGCCCGCGCCTTCGATGACGCCGTCGACTCGATCGCAGCCGCGACCGAGCAGCTCCTCGCCGACCTCGTGGTCCGCGGCGCGTCCGCCACAGGCTAGTCATGTCGGGCACCCCGAGGCTGCGGCACGCCCACCGGCTCCTGCTGGTGGGCTGCATGGTGGCCGGCCTCGTGGTCATGGGGACACCCGTACCGGCCTCGGCCTCGCTCATCGGCGAGCTCTCGGGCACGGTGACCGGCGATGGAGCTCCCCTGCCCAACGTGTGGGTGAGCTTCACACCGGTGACCGAGGAAGGCGATCGCATCGGGAACCCGAAGCGCACGCTCACCGACGAGTCCGGCCACTATGAGTTCCCCGAGGTCTATGACCCGGACATCAAGGTCCACGTCCGCGCGCCGCTCTTCGGCAGGTTCGTCGACACCTACTGGCCGGATGCCCACAGCTTCAACCAGGCGGAGGTCCTCGAGATCTCAGACTGGCCGGTGACGGCGGACATCGACCTGCCCGTCGGGGGCTCCGTGTCCGGTCGGGTCGTGGACATCGGCACGGGTGCCCTCGTCCCCGAGGCGCAGGTGAGCGCGATGATCACGGCCTCTCCCGAGTCCGGTTCCGTCGGGTCCCCCAGCCGGGACCAGGCGCCCAGCGAGTTCGCGATCTCCGGCCTGCCGCCGGTCCCGTTGATGCTGCGGGTGCGGCTCCCAGCCGACAGTCGCTACTTGGCTTCAGGTCCGAGTGAGCGGTTCGAGGGGGTTCAGATCGATGGCGCGGCGACGACCTCGGAGGTGAGAATCGGACTTCGCCGAGGGGCGGAGATCCGGGGGACCGTGCGTGATGACGCGGGTGATCCGGTCGAAGGCGCCCTGATCAAGGTCGTGGGCTGCATGCCCAACTGCCCGCTCATCGTGTCCAGTGACGAATCGGGCGCCTATCACGTCCTCGGCGTCTCACCCGGGTCGCGACTGGGAGTTGTCGCCTGGAAGGGTGAGCAACTCGTTCGCCAGTGGTACCCGGGCAGGGCGAACGCCTCGCAGGCCAACGACATCGTCCTGGAACCGGGGGACACGATCGAGAACGTCGATTTCGCCCTGCGCCGGGCGGCGTTCATGACCGTCCCGGTCACTGGCGCGGACACCGGTGACCCCCTGCCCGGCGCGATCGTCCTGCTGGTCTCGTCGACCGATTCGTTCGAACGGCACTACGCGTTGCGGTCCAAGGAGGGCCCAGGACGCATGCGCCTGGGTCCGCTCCATCCCGGCTCCTACAGGCTCAGCGTGATGCCCGGCGCCTCGAACCCGGGCTATTCGGCTGTGGATCGGGCAACCAGCCCGGGAATCGCACCCGAGGGGATCATCGAGTTGGGCCCTGAGGATGACGTGGAGTTCGCGGTGGAGCTCCCGCCGGTCGTCGGGTCGGGCCCGAACGCTGACGCTGTCCGGGCCGAATCCTCGAAGGCCGAATCGTCGACGGGCGGCGCCGGGGGTCGCACCACCGGGTGCCGATCTGCAGCTGGGAACGCGGACGCAGCTGGTGCCGGTACGAACAGCGCGCCAACGGGATGGCCGGGGCTGGCCCAGGGATTCCTCGCCCCGACTGGATGGAGCGACCCGCTGCGGTGACGAAGGGGGTTGACGTATATACCCCCTAGGGGTACCTTGAATGCATGACCGATGCAGCACCTCCCGGCTACTCGGGCAACCGCGACGACATCCAGCGCCGACTCCGTCGGATCGAGGGACAGGTCCGCGGCCTGCAGCGCATGGTCGACGAGGACACCTACTGCATCGACGTGCTCACCCAGGTGTCGGCCACGACTCGGGCCCTGGAGTCGGTCGCCCTGCTGATGCTCGACGACCACCTCTCCCACTGCGTGGCCCATGCCGTTGCCGAGGGCGGCGAGGTCGGCGACGTCAAGCTCAAGGAGGCGTCGGCCGCCATCGCCCGGCTGGTGCGCTCGTGACCGGGGTCGGCGGCACCGGGCCGTCCATCTCGATCCCGGACGCGCGCAACGTCCTCGAGCTGGAGATCGGCGGCATGACGTGCGCGTCGTGCGCCGCCCGCATCGAGAAGAAGCTCAACCGTATGCCCGGCGTCGAGGCCTCGGTGAACTACGCCACCGAGCGCGCGCGCGTGAGCCTGCCGGAGGGCACCGACGTCGCCGCGGCGATCGCCACGGTGGAGGCGACGGGATACACCGCCGTCCTGCCGGCGCCCCTCCAGCAGAGCTCGACAGCCGGTGAGGAGGCTGCCCCGCCGGTTGACAACGAGATGATGTCGCTGCGCCAACGCCTGCTGATCAGCGCCGCGCTGACGATCCCCGTCGTCGCCCTGTCGATGATCCCCGCGCTGCAGTTCACCTACTGGCAGTGGGCATGCCTGGCCCTCGCCTCGCCTGTCGTGGTGTGGGGCGCCTGGCCGTTCCACCGCGCCGCCTACGTGAACGCCCGCCATGGGGCCACGACCATGGACACGCTGATCAGCATCGGGGTGTCAGCGGCCTACCTCTACTCGCTGTGGGCGTTGTTCCTCGGCGGCGCGGGGATGACCGGCATGACCATGACCGGCTCCGTGCTGAGCCCCAGCGACGACCTCGTGCCGCACATCTACCTCGAGACGGCGGCCGCGGTCACCGTGTTCGTCCTCCTGGGGCGCTACCTCGAGGCGCGCGCCAAGCGCAGCTCCGGTGAGGCCCTGCGCGCCCTGCTCGACATGGGGGCCAAGGAGGTCGCGGTCCTGCGCGGTGGCGTCGAGCAGCGGATCCCCATCGGCGACCTGCTCGTCGATGAGGAGTTCGTCGTCCGGCCCGGCGAGAAGGTCGCCACCGACGGTGTGGTGGTGTCCGGCACGTCGGCGATCGACGCCTCGATGCTCACCGGCGAGCCCGTCCCGGTCGAGGTCGGACCCGGTGACGCGGTCGTGGGCGCCACGATCAACGCCGGTGGTCGCCTCGTGGTGCGCGCCACGCGCGTCGGTGCTGACACGCAGCTGGCGCAGATGGCCAGGCTGGTCTCCGCTGCGCAGGCCGGCAAGGCCCCTGTCCAACGGCTGGCCGACCGGGTGTCCGCGGTGTTCGTCCCGGTGGTCATCGGACTGAGCCTGTTCACCCTGGTCGCGTGGCTGGCCACGGGCCACTCCCCGCAGGCGGCCTTCAGTGCCGCCGTCGCCGTGCTGATCATCGCCTGCCCATGCGCGCTCGGCCTGGCCACACCGACGGCCCTGCTCGTGGGCACCGGGCGCGGCGCCCAGATGGGCATCCTGATCCGCGGGCCCGAGGTGCTGGAGTCGACACGGCGCGTGGACACGATCGTCCTGGACAAGACCGGGACGCTCACGAGCGGACAGATGCAGGTCGTCGGCGTCCATGCGGCCGCGGGGGTGTCGGACTCCGACGTCCTGGCGATGGCCGGCGCCGTCGAGGATGCCTCCGAGCACCCGGTCGGCGAGGCCATCGCGGCAGCGGCGGCCCAACGGGTGGTCGATCTGGTCGATCAGATCGACCGAATCGACCACCAGATGTCCGACGCGCCTGCGGTGCGCGACTTCCGTGCCACTCCGGGCCTGGGGGTTGAGGGCCTCGTCGGTGGTCGACACGTCGTTGCGGGTCGCCCGGAATGGCTGGCCCAGCAGTGGGGCATGGTGCTGCCAGACGATCTGCGGGCGCACCTGGAGGCCGCCCAGCACCTCGGTCGCACTGCAGTCGCAGTCGGCTGGGACGGTGCAGCGCGCGGCGTCATCGAGGTGGCCGACACGGTGAAGCCGACCTCCGCCCTCGCGGTCGCGGAGCTGCGCGCGCTGGGCCTGTCGCCCGTGCTCCTCACCGGGGACAATCCCCTCGCAGCACGAGCGATCGCCGACGAGGTCGGCATCGCCGACGTGATCGCCGGCGTCCTCCCCGAGGGCAAGGTGGACGCTGTCCGCGACCTGCAGCAGCGGGGCCGCGTCGTGGCCATGGTCGGCGACGGGGTCAACGACGCTGCTGCCCTGGCGACCGCGGACCTCGGCATCGCGATGGGCACGGGCACCGACGTGGCCATTGCGGCCGCGGACCTCACCCTGGTTCGTGGGGACCCGCGCGCGGCCGTCGATGCGATCCGGCTGTCGCGGCGCACCCTGCGGATCATCAAGGGCAACCTGTTCTGGGCCTTCGCCTACAACGTGGCCGCCATCCCGATGGCCATGCTGGGCCTGCTCAACCCCTTCATCGCGGGCGCCGCCATGGCGTTCTCGTCCGTGTTCGTCGTCACGAACAGCCTGCGCCTTCGCAACTTCCGCAGCGTCACCGGCGCCTGAGCCCCGGCGGGCTTCAACCGCCCGTGATCTGGATCGTCCGCGGCAGGCCCGGCGCGTCGGGAAGGCCAGATCCGTGGGTGCCGTCGGCGAGCGCGGTGTCGAGAGGCCGGCCCATGAGGATCGCGTCCCACACCTGGCCGGACGCGCGTCGGTAGTGCGCCCGGATGCGCCCCTCGACGACGAAACCGCGGGAGCGGTACAGCCGCAGCGCCGGTTCGTTGTGCGGCCAGACCTGGAGCTCCGCCTTGTGAGCGCCCAGATCCCGGGCGGCGTCCAGCAGCGCGTCGAGCAGCCGGCCGCCCAACCCACGACCCCGGGAGTCGGCCGCCAGGCTCATCCCCAGCTCGGCCACGCCGTAGCGGGCCACGTGCACCGAGCCCGTCCCGACGAGGCGACCCGTCGCTGGATCCGCGACGACCAGGCTTCGCGCCATCGGGTCGGACAGGCCCTCCAACCAGTGCTGGCCCCGGCGGTGCCGGTCGAAGCCTGCCTCAGTGCCCAACCAGATGCCCTCCGCGGCGACCGCCTGCAGGAGGTCGAGGGCCTCGGGCACGTCGGCCGCGCGCATGTCCCGGATGATCGCTTCAGCCACGGGGCAATCCTGCCCGACTGCGGTCGCCCACCGGTCAGGCGGAGGGGCCACCCACGTACGAGTGCCAGGGCCGGTCCAGGCGCGCGCGGCCGGTGAGCACGTAGTCGTCGGCCCACTCCTGCACCAGCCGCGCCATCACCCGGTCCTGCACGGCGGGGTCGCTCGCGGCCGGCAGGGACCCCAGGTCGCTCTTGACGTCGTAGTAGCCGCCCGTGACCGGGTAGCCGCACGAGTCCCCGTCGAGCAGCCCCGCGGGATCCATCCACGACTCCCCCGCAGGATCGGTCAGGACCTCGGCCAACCGCGCTCGGGCGCGATCGTCCAGGCCACCGGTCACCTCGGGGTGCCGGGCGAGCAGCGCGGACACTGCTGCATCGAGGGACTCGTCAGCCATGGTCGCCACCTCCGGGTGCGGGGATCGAACGCGGGACGATCGTAGGCCGACCCGATCAGTGCTGGCCAGTGGCCCTGACGCCACCTACGAGCTGACGACGTCCCGACGCGCGAACCGGCCGATGCCCAGGGCGACCAGCCCGAGCGCGATCGCCAGCATCACGGGGATCCCCAGGTACTGCGGGTCGGGGCCCGGAACCACCGGCGAGTGAGCGAACGGGCTGAGGTTGCGCAGCCACGCGGGGATGTCCCAGAGGACCCCGAACTCGCCCATCACCAGGAACCCGACGAACAGCACCCACGCGAGCCAGCTGAGTCGGGGCCAGAACCCCCAGATCGCGACGGTCAGCCCGACCATCACCCAGGCGGCGGGGATCCGGGTCGTCGCTGCGACGCCCAGCCGCCACACCTGGTCGGGCTCGCCCACCGCCAGCGCGTACCCCAAGCCGACGGCCAGCCCGACCAGGACCGTGAGCACGGCCACGCCGACCAGCGCCAGGACCGCATGGCTCGTCGCCCATCGGCGCCGCGAGGTGGCGGTCGCGAGCACGATCTCCGTGCGTCCGCCCTCCTCCTCGGCCGGCAGCCAATGGGAGGCAGTGATCCCGTAGGCCGCGACAAGGGAACCGATGATCCCGAGTTCCGCGGCGAGGAAGGCGTTCACCAGGCCCTGCCTACCGCCCAGCTTCTCCAGGAAGTCCGCCATGGCCGGGGTGTCCACGAAGCCGCTGACGCTGTCTGCCACGCTGCCCAGCACCATCCCCATGAGCACAGCGGCAGCCATCCATGCCAGGAGGGCGGGGCGCTGCAGGCGCCACGACAGCCCCCACGTGGACCGGATGCGCCCGTGCGCAGGTCCCGGCCGGTCGGCCAGCAGGCCGGCACCGAGGTCGCGGCCCCGGCGGAGCACGAAGGCGGCCGCCACGAGGATCACGGTGGCCACCACCGGCAGCACGAGAATCCCCCAGCGCGTGCCGGAGAAGGCCCGCACCTGCTGGCTCCAGCCGATCGGGGACAGCCACGACAGCCACCCCGGGCCGCCCTCCGCAAGGTCGCCGACCGCCCGGGCGACGTATGCCACCGCCAGGACGATCAGTCCCAGACCAGTGGCGGCACGGGCGCTCACGCTGAGCTGTGCCGTGATCCCGCCGACGGCCGCGAAGAGCACCCCGGTCGCGCCCCACGCGGCGCCGAACGCGATGCTGCCAGCCAGGGGCAGCCCGGCGATCGCCAACCCAGCTGCGGTCAGGACCGCGATCGCCCCTGCGGCGATTGCCGCCAGCAGCATCCCGGCAGCCAGGGGGGCAGCCCGACCCACGGCGGTCGACCCGACCAGCTCGAGGCGCCCGGTCTCCTCCTCGGCCCGCGTGTGCCGGACCACGAGGATGATCATCAGAACGCCGACCATCGCTGCACCGAAGGCGGTCATCTTGAACAGGGAGAGCTCACCGAGCGAGGTGGGGTCGTAGATGCGCCCGTACAGGGCGATCAGGGCTGCGGACCCATTGACCGCCTGTGCAGCCTGCACCCGCTGGGGCAGGTCCGGGTACAGCCCGACCGTGGCCTGGGCGGACAGCGTGGCCATGCCGGCGATCCCCAGGACCCATGCCGGCACGAGGACCCGATCGCGCCGCAGCGCGAGGCGCAGCATCTGGCCGGTGCCGACCAGCGCCGAGCCACCCGCGCCACCCTCCTCCGGCGCGAGGACCGGTCGGGTGGTTGTCGGGGCCGAGCCGGAGGTCATGCCGACCCCTTCCCCCGACGTCCGAGGTGCATGCGGTGCGACTCGCGCGAGCCGTCCCCGTTGCCGCCAGCTGCCGGTCCCGGCAGCACCTCCTGGTAGTGCCGCAGGAAGAGCTCCTCGAGCGTCGGCGGTGCGGTGGTCAGGCTGGTCAGGCCACCTGAACCGAGGCTGGCCATGAGCGGGGAGAGCCCCTGGCTCTCGACGCTGGCCGTGACCCGGCGGCCGTTCACGACCACGTCGTGGACCCCGGGCAGGTGCTCGATCCCCGCAGGGACCATGTCGACGTCGGCGACGACCGACGTCCGAGTCAGGTGCCGCAGCTGGGCCATCGTCCCGGACTCCACGACCACGCCCTGGCGGATGATGCTCACCCGATCGCACAGGGCCTCGACCTCGGACAGGATGTGGCTGCTCAGCAGCACCGTGCGGCCAGCCGAGCGAAACTCGCGGATGTAGCCGCGGAAGGTGGCGTCCATCAGGGGGTCGAGCCCCGCGGTCGGCTCGTCGAGGAGCAGCAGCTCCACGTCACTTGCCAATGCGGCCACGAGAGCCACCTTCTGCCGGTTTCCCTTGGAGTAGGTGCGCCCCTTCTTCGTGGGATCGAGGTCGAACCGGGCGATCAGGTCGTCGCGCCGGGCCCGATCCAGGCCTCCCCGCATCCGTCCCAGCATGTCGATGACCTCGCCCCCGGTGAGGTTCGGCCACAGGGTCACGTCACCGGGCACGTAGGCCAGTCGCCTGTGCAGCGAGGCGGCGTCGTGCCAGGGGTCGGTCCCGAGGACCCGGACCGTCCCGGCGTCGGCGCGCAGGAGGCCGAGCAGGATCCGCAGCGTCGTCGTCTTGCCCGCGCCATTGGGGCCGAGGAGGCCGTGCACCTCCCCCGGGATGACCTCCAGGGCGAGATGGTCGAGCACAAGGGTCGTGCCGAACGACTTGACCAGGCCACGCACGTCGATGACGGCGTCAACGGGTTGATCGTCGGTGACCGGGGCGGGAGCGGAGTAGATCGCCATACCTAGCACGGTATGCCCGGGATCACCCGATCACGAGGGACGTTCGACCCCCCTTCGACCCCTGCCTGATCGACCCGGAGCGCGGCAGTCTCGACCTGCCATCGCACCCCCCTCAGCACTACCCTCACATCCATCTGCGCCCCATACCGATCGGAGCTGTCGTGAACGATGTCCTGGACTCCCCTGAGTTCAGCGCGATCCTGCAGAAGCTCGCCGACGAGTCCGGGAAGCCGGTGGCTGCCCTGCGCGAGGAGGCCGAGGCTGACCTCAAGGAGATGGCCGTGCGACCGGGCAAGTGGAGCGGCGCCGCATGGGACAGCTTCTGCGGCTGGCTCTCGCGGGCCTACCGCGTGGACTACCGCCCCGCGGAGGTCGAGCGCCTGCGCGAGCTCAACAGGTCCGCGTCGCTGGTATTCCTGCCCAACCACCGCTCCTACCTCGACCCGATGATCCTGCGCTCAGCGCTGTCCCAGCACGGGTTCAAGCCCAACAACGTGCTCGGTGGCGCGAACCTGGCGATCTGGCCGTTCTCCGACATCGGCCAGCGCAACGGCATCGTCTTCATCCGCCGGGAGTTCCGCGATGACCACGTCTACCGGGCCACGCTGAAGGCGTATCTCTCGCACCTGATGGTCGAGCGGCAGAACCTCGAGTGGTACATCGAGGGAGGGCGCACCCGGACCGGCAAGCTGCGGCCGCCCCGCCTGGGCATCCTCAGCTACGTCATGGACGCCTACGGCGAGCACCCGGAGCGCGACGTGCTGGTCATCCCCACGTCGATCATCTACGACCAGCAGCACGAGATCGGCGCGATCTCGGCCGAGGAGATGGGCGGCAAGAAGAAGCCCGAGAGCATCAAGTGGATGTACGAGTTCGCGACCTCCCAGTCCCGGCGGCTGGGTCGCGCGTACCTGAGGTTCGGGGAGCCGCTCTCCCTGGCTGACGCGGTCGCCCTGACCGCCGACGAGGAGGGCACCCTCCGCCCGCGCCTGGCGGTGCAGAAGGTCGCCTTCGAGAACGCGAACCGGATCAATGCCGCCACCCCCATCACACCGGGTGCCCTGATCACCTTCGCCCTGCTGGACAACGGTGACCGGTCGATCACCGTGGAGGAGGGCCGGCGGATCCTGCAGCCCCTGGCCGACTACATCCAGCGCCGCCAGCTGCCCATGACCGAGTGGCCCGACCTCAGCGAGTTCGGGCGCATGCGCGAGGTCCTCGACCGACTGGTCAGCGAAGGCGTCATCACCGTGTACCGCGGCGGGACCGAGCCGGTCTACGCGATCAGCCCGGGCAAGCAGCACGAGGCCGCCTTCTACCGCAACACGATCATCCACTTCTTCCTCAACCGCTCCATCGGGGAGCTGGCGGCCCTCCAGGCCGCCGAGGACGACGCGCCCGACATCCCCGAGGCCACCTGGCAGAACGCCCGCCGGCTCAAGGAGCTGCTCCGGTACGAGTTCTTCTTCCCGGGAACCCGGGAGTTCGCAGCGCAGATCGCGGCCGAGACCACGTACATGAACCCGAACTGGCAGGACCACACCTACAGCCCTGCGCAGGTCCGCCAGGAGATGGCCGAACTGGACATGCTGGTGGCCCATCGGGTCATCGGGCCGTTCCTGGAGGCCTACAGCGTCCTGGCCGACGAGCTCGCCCTCCTGGGCAGCGAGCCGGCCGACGACAAGGAGCTCGTGAAGGCAACCCTGGGGGTGGCCCAGCAGCGCTGGCTGCAACGGCAGCTGACGACCCCGGAGTCGGTCTCCGCGGACTACTTCCGCAATGCCGTGCAGCTGGTCGACAAGTTCGGCCTGCTCACCTCGCAGGAGCCGGACCTCGCAGAGCGCCGCCGTGCCCTGGCCGACGAGCTGCACCAGATCACGCGCCGTCTGGACACGCTGCGCCGGATCGCCCAGGCATCGGGGCAACCCATGCTGACCGAACGCGCCCCACGTCCCCAGGGAGGGTCACATGGCTGACATCGAGTGGCTGGTCGAGCAGATCGACAACGCCCCCGAGGGTCCACACGTCGGGGCCTTCTTCGACTTCGACGGCACCCTGATCGCGGGCTACTCCGCGGCAGCCTTCTTCACCTATCGGCTCAAGCGCCGCGAGATCTCCACCAAGGAGCTCATGCGCACGATCGCTGAGAGCGTCAACGTGGAGCGCCGCGGGCACGACGTCACCGAGCTGATGAACGTGGGGGTGCAGGGGCAGGCCGGGCGCGACGCCGATGAGGCGGAGAGCTGGGCGCGCACGGTCTTCGCCAAGGAGATCGCCGAGATGATCTACCCCGACTCGCGCACGCTCATCGACGCGCACCTGCGCCGGCACCACACGGTGGTGATCGCCTCCTCGGCCACACGGGCGCAGGTCCAGGCAACCGCCGACGACCTCGGTATCGACCACATCATCTGCACGGAGATGGAGGTCGACGACGACGGTCGCTACACCGGCGCCCTGGCAAGCCCCATCCGCTGGGGCGAGGGCAAGTCCGACGCCGTCGCGGAGTTCGCCGAGGAGTACCAGATCGACCTCGACGAGTCCTTCGGGTACTCCAACGGCAGCGAGGACCTGCCCTTCCTGGAGACGGTCGGGCGGCCCTGTGCCCTGAACCCCGACGACGGCCTGGTGGAGATCTCCAAGGAGCGGGGGTGGCCCGTGGCCCGACTGGTGGAGCCTCGCCCCACAAGTCCGGTCGACATCGTGCGCAGCGCTGCAGCGATCGGCGTGTTCGCCGGGAGTGTTGGCGTGGCAACAGCTCTGGCCGTGGTCAACCGCAGCCGTTCGATGGGGGCCAACGTGGCTGCCAGCGTCGGCTCCGACCTGGGTCTTGCCACCGCGGGTGTGCGGCTGCGGGTGACCGGCGAGGAGAACATCTGGGCCTCCCGCCCTGCGGTGTTCCTCTTCAACCACCAGAGCCAGCTCGACGTCTTCGTGCTCGGGTCGCTCCTGCGCAAGGACTTCACCGGAGTCGCGAAGAAGTCCCTGGAGCGCGACCCGTTCTTCGGGCCCGTGGGCTTCCTGGCTGATGTGGCCTACATCGACCGCACCGACAGCGCCAAGGCCCGACAGGGCCTCGAGCCCGCGGTCGAGGCGCTTCGCGGAGGCAAGTCGATCGCGATCGCCCCCGAGGGCACCCGCTCCCCGACGCCGCGGCTTGCTGCCGTTCAAGAAGGGCCCGTTCCACATGGCGATGCAGGCCGGGGTCCCGGTCGTCCCGATCGTCATGCGCAACTGCGGGGAGATCATGGCGGCGCACTCCATGGCCATCCACGGCGGCACCGTCGACGTGGCGGTGCTCCCACCGGTTCCCACGGACGACTGGACGCTGGACAACCTCAACGAGAACGTTGCCCGGGTCCGTCAGATGTACCTCGACACGCTGGCCGACTGGCCATCCGCCCCGCCTGACCCCTACCCTGCCGACATGCCACGTCGCGGGATCACCCCACTGTCCCATCAGATCCGCCAGACGCTGGCCGCGCACAGCCAGTCCCAGCGCACGGGGGTCCCCGTCGAGGAGGTCCTCGGGCGAGCTGCTGCAGCCCAGCTGTCACGCAGGGACTTCCTGCGCGGCGCTGGGGCCGTGACCGCCGCCGGGGTCGCCGTGGCGGCCGGGTTGCGGCCCACCCCCGCGAGAGCTGCGACCGCCCCCTCGGTGGTCATCGTCGGCGCAGGCCTGGCCGGTGTGCGGGCAGCGCACTGGCTGTACAAGGTCAAGGGCATCACGTCCACGATCTACGAGGGGAACACGCGTGCCGGCGGGCGCTGCTGGTCGCTGCGCGACTACTTCGACGACGGCGCCGTCGTCGAGCACGGCGGGCAGCTGATCAACACCGACCACAACACGATCCGCAACCTGATCAGCAGCCTCGGACTGGGACTGGTGGCAGCCAATGGTGGGGCCTACAAGGGGTGGGTCGACAAGTACTGGATCGACGGCGCCAACTACTCGTATGACGCTGCCAACGCGGACTGGGGAACGGTCCAGTCGGCGATGAAGGCAGCCCTGCAGGCGGCGCCCTACCCCCAGACGTACTCCAGCAACACCCCCGCCGGCATCGAACTGGACCGCCTGACGGTCAACCAGTGGCTCGATGCGAATGTCCCGGGCGGGCTGAGCAGCAGGTTCGCGAAGCTGATGCAGAGCAACGCCATCGCCGAGTACGGCATGGATCCCGACCAGCAGTCGGCGCTGAACCTCATCTATCTGCTCGGCTGGAACCCCCAGAACTCCCTGGATCCCCTCAATGGAGCCGATGAGAAGTACACCGTCGAGGGCGGCAACGACCAGGTGATCGCGCGGATGCTCGCCGAGCTGCCGGCCGGGACGGTGAGGTACGGCAACGCGCTGACGGCCCTGCGGGCCAACGCCAACGGGAGCGTCACCGGGACGTTCCTGAGTGGGCGGAAGCTCACGGACGTGACCGCGGATCGTGTGATCCTCGCCCTCCCCTTCACGACGCTGCGCGATTGCGACCTCAGCCGATCCGGGTTCAGCCCGCTGAAGCTCCGCGCCATCCGCGAACTGGGGTTGGGGTACAACGCCAAGCTCCACGTCCAGCTGTCGTCGCGGCCGTGGGTCAGCCAGGGATACGGCGGTCCGGCCTACACGAACATGTCCGGCTTCCAGTGCGCGTGGGACGACACCGCGGCGAGCACCGCGACCCGCGGGGTCCTCAACTTCTTCCCCGGGGGGCGCCAGGTCCAGGCATGGAGCGGGTCCGCCTTCGGTCCTGCCCCCAAGAACCAGGTGGATGACTACCTCGCCCAGGCCGACGCCATCTTCCCGGGCACCCGGGCGGCCTACACCGGACGCAGCTACCGCGATGCGTGGGTCCTCAACCCGTGGTCGAAGGGCGCGTACACCTGCCCGACGCCCGGGCAGTACACGACTCTGTTCGGCGTGGGCAAGGAGCGCTCGGGAAACGTGTTCTTCGCCGGTGAGCACACCAGCGACGAGTACTTCGGCTACCTCAACGGCGCCGTCGAGTCCGGCGAACGCGCCGCCAAGGAGGTTGCCGCCGGCTGATCGTTCGTCACGGGCGCGGCAGCTTGTGCAGCGCCTTGAACGAGTGCGTCATCACGGCGGTGAACAGCTCGTGGGTCATAGTGCCGGGCGGGTGGATCCCGTGCAGGCGCTGGATCACCACCGACTGCGGCTCGGTGAACCGCAGGATCCCGTACTTGCCGTTGCGTCGCCCCATGCCGGAGGCCTTCATCCCTCCCTGCAGCACGTCTGCGCTGCCCCAGGTCGCCACGATCCCGTCATTGATCTCGACTGTGCCCGCCTGGATGCGCTCCGCCACTGCCATCCCCGCGCGCGTGTTGCGCGTCCACAGCACCGCGTGCAACCCGTACTCGGTGTCGTTGGCCATCTGGACAGCCTCGTCGACGGAGTCGAACGGGTAGAGCGCGACGACCGGACCGAACGTCTCCGAGCCACACACCTCCATCTCCGGCGTGACGTTCTCCAGCACCGTGGGGGCGTAGAAGGTGGGCCCGAGGTCCGGCCTGGGCCGGCCACCGGTGAGCACGGTCGCACCCTTGGCAACGGCGTCCTCCACCTGGGCGGCGACACTGGCCAGCTGCGTGTCATCGATCAGGCAGCCCATCTCGAAGTCGTAGTTCATGCCGGCGCCCATCCGGATCCGCTCCACCCGCGCCACGAGCTTGGCCCGGAACGTGTCGTAGACCCCGCGGTCGACCAGGATCCGCTCGGGCCCGACACAGGTCTGGCCCGCGTTGATGAAGCAGGCCCGGATGACCGCCTCGACGGCACGGTCGATCTCAGCGTCGGCCAGGACGATGAACGGGTTCTTGCCGCCCAGTTCCAGTGCCGTGTAGATCAGCCGGGGACCAGTGCGCCCGGCGACCGCCCGTCCGGCGGCCGTGGAGCCCGTGAAGGCGACAGCGTCGGACCGGTCGACCACGGCGGTCCCGATCGAGCGTCCCGGCCCGAGGACGATCTGCCACAGGTCCTCCGGCAGCCCGGCCTCGACCGCGAGGTCGCGCACCCAGATCGCGGACAGCGACGCCTGGACGTCCGGGCGGTGCACGACAGCGTTCCCACCGACCAGCGCCGAGTAGCCATCCGACGCCGCGAACACCGCCGGGTAGTTCCACGCCGTCACCAGCCCGACAACGCCCCGTGGGTGGCGCACCTCATAGGCCTTGGTGACGATCGGGACCACGCCCTGACGCGCGTGGCGCCCCAGGACCTTGGGTGCCGTGCGGGAGATGTAGCGCGCGTAGACCGCAACGGCCGCAGCCTCGGCGAACGCGTCGTACCGCGCCTTGCCGGCCTCGATCTGCAGCAGGTCCATGAGCTCGTCCTGACGGGCGAAGGCCTCATGGTGGATCCGGCCGATGATGCGAGCCCGCTCGGCGACGGGCCGCTGGGCCCACAGCTTCTGTGCGGCGCGGGCACGGGCGAACGCCTCCTCGACATCAGCCTCGGTCGAGATCGGGTAGGTGATGAGCTCCTCGCCGGTGAAGGGGGCGCGGGTGGTCTCGGTCTGGCCGCCCGTGGCGAGCACGCACGACAGGAGCCGTTCGATGAGCGCGGTCGGCAGGTGCTCGCGCAGGCTGAGGGGTGCGGCGGGGACCGTGGGTGCGCTGTCGGGATCGCCCATGGGCAGGACCTTCACCGGCGGGGTGTTCTTCGACTGAGGGATCGATGTGGTGGCCATTCCTTCACGCTACGCGCCCCGGATCGTCGACGTTCGCACGACCCGTCGTCCGAGCCGCGCTTCGTGATCGGCAACCACGACATCCCGCTGACCAACCCGCTGCACCGGATGTCCTCCCCGTACGGCAAGTACCGCGCCGAGGTCACCGACAACCTCGACCCGGTCCTGGATCTCGGCACCGTGCGGGTCCAGGGGCTGGGGTCCATGCCCCGGTGGCGCTGGAAGTCGGGGCGCATCTCCGAGCGACAGTCACAGGACATCCGCACCACCTTCGCCGACTCTCCGGCGGGGACGGTCCGTGTGGTGGCCATGCATCACCCGCCGAGCTCGGACGACATGGAATCCCTGGCTGGCGGTGACGGCTTCGAGCGGGCCTTGGTGGACTCCGAGGTCGACATCGTGCTGGCCGGGCATACCCACGTGCCGGCAGTGCAGGTCCTGAGGGTGGGCGCCGGGACTCGAACCCGGTCGATCATCGAGGTCGTGGCCGGCACGGTGACCAGCCACCGGACCCGCGGCGTCGTGCGCTCGTGGTCGTTGCTGGAGATCACCACCCACACCCTGACGGTGACCGAGCACTACGCCGACGACGCCAGGTGGCGGGCCGACCCACCACAGGTGTTCCCCCTGCCCCATGCCGCCCACAGGCTCGGCGGGATGCCTCCCACCTGACGTCCGCCCCAGGGCTCAGAGGCACGCCGCCGCTGCGTCCTCGGCGGCGCCCGAGGAGGCAGCCAGGTCGGATGGCACCAGCGACAACCGCGTGCGCCGCTCCAGGAGGTCGGCAACGTCCAGGGCGCCCTCGGCCTCGACGCCGAACGCCAGCTCCACACCCAGGACGTGCACGCCCGCCGCAATCGGCTCGCGCAGCCACGGCCGGGACTCCCCGAGCGCCCACACCGTCCCGGCCTCGCTGCCGTACCGGCGTACCAGTCGCTCGGGGATCGTCGGGTCGACTGCGGTCAGGCCCCTGTCCCCGGCGGCCCCCACAACCGCGATGCGGCTGGTCCGGCAGGGTGCGTCGGTGATGAGGTCCACCACATCCTGGGCCATGCGCCGGTAGGTGGTGAGCTTGCCGCCGGTGACGGTGATCCGGCCGTCGCCGTGGTCGCGCACCACGTGCCGCCGGGAGAGGTCCGCGCCGGTCGCCGTGGGTGAGGCGTGGTCCGGGGCCGCCAGGGGACGCACACCGGCGAAGGCGCCGATCACGTCCTCGCGGGTCAGCCCGACCTCCAGCCAGGGCGAGATGATCCCCAGGATCCAGTCGATCTCCTCCTGCGTGGGTGTGCACACGCGCGGGACCGGGCCCTCCATCGGCACGTCCGTGAGACCGATGAACGTCACCCCGTCGGACTGCGGGAGGGCGAACACGAAACGCCCAGTGGTTCCCGGGACCGGGACGGTCAGCGCCGCGCTGGGATTCCCCAGCCGCTGGGAGCGGACGATCACGTGGCTGCCTCGCGAGGGCACCAACCGCACGTCATCGTCGAGCTCGTGGGCCCACGCACCTGTGGCATTGACGACGTGCGTCGCCCGGACGGAGTAGGTGGTCCCATCGAGGCCGTCGCGCAGAACAGCCTCGCCGGGACCGATCGACAGGACCTCCGTCCGCGTCAGGATCGCCGCACCGTAGGCGGCCGCCGTCCGCGCCACGGCCACGACCAGGCGGGCATCGTCCTCGAGCTGGCAGTCCCAGAGCACCATCGCCCCGCGGACCTTCTCCGCGGCGAGCGAGGGGACGAGGGCGATGGCCTGATCAGCGTCCAGTGAGCGGGCGCGCGGGAGCATTCCGCGAGGCGTGCGTGCGGCGGCCCTCAGGACGTCAGCCGCAGTCAGGCCGCTTCGAACCAGCCGATGATCGGGCTCGTCAGATGCATCGGAGAACGGCACCACCTGGGGCAGCGGGTGGATCAGGTGGGGGGCGACGACACCGGCGAGGACGGCCCGCTCCCGTGCGCTCTCCCACGCCACGCCGACCTGGCCGGAGGCGAGGTAGCGCAGGCCACCGTGGACCAGCTTGCTCGACCAACGCGAGGTCCCGGCCGCGAGGTCGTCGCGCTCCACAAGGGCCACCCGCAGTCCTCGCGAGGCGGCGTCGAGGGCGACACCGACGCCGGTGATCCCGCCGCCGACCACGAGGACGTCGAGCCCCATGCCCTGCTCGAGGGACGCCCGCCAGCGAGCGCGACGGTCCCGCGTGAGCAGGCTGCTCGGGTCACCGGGGGCGAGATGCTCGATGCGCGGTGCGGCGCTGGTCGCACGAAGCGGGAGGGCAGCGGGCCTGTTCATCGGGGGCCTCCTTCATCGTGGCCGTCCGTCGGGTAGGGCCGCAGGTAGCCGTCGAGCGCGCGCTCCAACTGTGGCCAGCGGCGGCCACGGGGGTCGACGGCGTCGTAGGCGCGCGCGGAGAACACGTGGATGGCCGACATGCTCATGACCTGCAGGGCCATCGCGTCGAGGTCGCCGGGGGCGATCGAGCCGTCCGCCTGCCCAGCGGCCAGGAGCTCGCGCAGGCGGTCCAGCGCGATCCGGTGGGAGCTCCCGAGGCGGTCGACCACGAGCGGCATCAGCATCTCCGGATCCAGTTCGAGGATCCGGCGCATGAGGGGATGCTCGGCGGTGCGGCGTGTGACGAGGATGACCTCGCGGATCAGTCGCCCCCGCCCAGTGGCCTCACGCCGGGAGCGCTCGGAGGCATCGGCGATCACAGCCCCGAACTCGACGACGAGGAGGGCACTGATGAGCCGGTCGAGGTCGTCGTAACGGCGGTAGACCGTCATCCGGGACACTCCTGCCCGGCGTGCGACCTCGGCCAGGGTCAGCCGGCCAAGGCCGATCTCGAGAACCCCGTCGTAGGCAGCGCGGAGCACTGGATCCGACGTTGCGGGGGCACCGTGGGCGCGACTGCGGAGATGTGACACTGACCCCATGTCTGTCACTCTACTCCCGATCTCATCGATGATGTCGTCCCTGGTGTGTGACAGTGAAGGCATCTCTGTAACATGGAACCATGATCGGATCATTGGCAGACCGATACGCACGCTGGGGAGCCGCCGGCCCCTCCCACGACCTCGATCCCAGGGCGGCCCAGTACGTGGCCGACGTCCTCGGCCCACCAGCCCCCGCGCCGGCCGTCCCGCTGGCCCGGGTCGAGCCGGGACCGTCACGACTCGATGCTCAGGCCATGGCCGCGCTCACAGGGGCGGTCGGTGCGGAGCACGTCCGTACGGATCGCGAATCACGGCTCGCCCATGCAGGCGGGCTGTCGTACGTGGACCTGCTCGAGCGGCGGTCCGCGACGCGACCCGAGGTGCCCGACGCCGTCGTCTCCCCCGGTTCGCACGAGGACGTCGTGGCCCTGCTGGCCGCCGCTGAGACCGCCGGGTTCGCCCTGGTCCCCTTCGGCGGGGGCACCAGCGTCGTGGGTGGGGTCCGCCCCTACGCGGGGGCGCGGTCGGGTGTCGTGGCGATCAGCTTCGACCGGATGGCCGAGCTTCTCGACGTCGACGTCGTCTCCTGCACGGCCCGGGTGCAGCCGGGCATGACCGGTCCGGTCCTCGAACGGCTGCTCGCGGCCCGTGGCCTCACCTGGGGCCATGTCCCGCAGTCCTGGGAGCGGGCGAGCATCGGTGGATACGCCGCCACCCGCTCAGCCGGGCAGTCCTCGACCGGGTATGGGCGCAGCGACGCGACCGTCGAGGCGATGGTCGTGGCGACCCCGCGTGGGACTCTGCGGCTGGGAAGGGCGCCGTCCTCGGCGGCCGGGCCCGACCTGCGCGCGCTGTTCCTGGGCAGCGAGGGGGTCCTGGGCGTCATCACCGAGCTCACGCTGCGCGTGCGGCGGGCGCCCTCCACCCGATGGTTCGAGGCAGTCATGCTGCCCGACCTCGACGCGGGCCTGCAGGCGTTCCGGGAGCTCGCCCAGACGCGGGCCTGCGCGGACGTGATGCGCCTGTCCGACCTCGCTGAGACCCGCGCAACGATGCACATGAGTGGACCGACCGGTCGCACAGCCAGTGCCATGGACGCCTACCTCAAGGTCCGGCGCGTGACGGACGGCTGCATGGCGATCGTGGGGTGGGACGGGACCTCGGCCGGTCAGGTGCGCACCCGGCGGTCGATGGCGTTCGACATCCTGCGCCACCACGGGGCAGCGTCGCTGGGTCGCGGCGCCGGTGAGTCGTGGCTGCGGCACCGGTTCGAGGGGCCCTACCTGCGCGACACGCTCATGGATCAGGGCTACCTGGTCGAGACCCTGGAGACGGCCACCAGCTGGTCGAAGCTGGCGGAGCTGCGGGAGTCGGTGACAGGCGCCCTGACCGAGTCGCTTGGGACACAGCTACGTGATGGCGCACGTGTCGCACGTGTACGAGACCGGCGCGAGCCTGTACATCACGGCGCTGGCGTCAGCTGGCCCAGATCAGGCCGAGCGGTGGCGCGTGGCGAAGCGGGCCGCGTCTGAGGTGATCGTGGCTCATGGGGCGACCATCACCCACCACCACGGCGTCGGGTCGGACCACTCGCCATGGCTGGAGGCCGAGATCGGTCCCCTGGGTGTCGACCTGCTCCGCACGGTCAAGTCCCATCTCGATCCGCAAGGGGTCCTCAACCCCGGGGTGCTGCTGCCCGCGGGCGAGTAGCCCTGCACTTCATCTGGCACGAGCGCCCCGGTGCGGTGCGCGCGGCACTCGACCGACTGGCGGCGCGGACGTCCAGCTGACGCCCGCGGGCGCCGTGGGCGTCAAGTCAGCCCAGGCCGGGCGAGGCGAAGACCTGCCTCACCGCCTGCCGGAACGCGCCGATCTCGCCTTGTCCACGAATTCGTCCACGGGCACCGATGCGACGACCTCCGTGACGAGGTCCTCGTGAAGGTCGTCAACGCGCTTGAAACGCAGGCAGCTCTTGCCCATGTCCAGCTTCGTGCCGCGCGCGGTCCATTCCTCGCGGAGCCGCGCCTCCTCCGCGGAGTCGGCGTAGACGGCCATGAGGTAGAGCGAGTAGTAGTTCTTCTGCGCGGCCAGCGAGACGTAGGCCAGCGGCTTGCCGTTGTAGGTGTCGGGGTAGGTCTCGAGCGGGACCATCCACGTGATCATCCCGTAGAGCATCCCCTCCACGTACCCCGCGGGGAGGCTGGCGTTGACCAGGTCCCGGACGTGGGCAACCACGGCGGCGCGATCCTCGGGCAGCTCGTCGAGGTACTCCTGCACGGTGGCGGCGGTGCTGGTGGCCATGCGGGAATCGTAGTGGTCCGGGTGGTTTCGTCCGCGGGCTCACAGGTCGGGACTCGCGCGTGGGCACTCGTCCCTCGGGTGCCCGCGGCACCCGTGGACCCCTGTGGAAGACGACCTCGCCTTGTCGGTGGGGTGGGCTAGTGTTCGTACAGGTGTTCGTACAGGTGTTCGGTTGGCGATGGGGGTCGTGGTGCTTGAGGTGTGTCTGACGGTGCGGGGGGATGACGGGGTTCTGGTGGACCCGGGTGCGGTGGGGATCGAGGCGCTGATCGCGTTGATCCGGGCTCACCCGCCGGGGGCGCCGCCGCCCGGGTATGCGGCGTTCGGGGTGTCGGTCGACGTGCTGGAGGCCGTGGAGGTGGTCCTCGGGCAGGTCACGGCGTTGCGGGCGGCGGCGGTGCACGCGGTCGCGGCGGACACCCCCGCGGGGGTGGTCGGCGACCAGGTCGTGGACGTGCTGATGATGGCCCTGGGCCGGTCCCGGCGCTCGGGGTTGTTCCTGCGGGAGCAGGCGCTGCTGCTGACCCACCAACCGCAGGTGTGGGCCGCGCTGTGGGACGGGCGCCTGGATGTCACGAAGGCCGGGATCCTGGCCCGGGCCCTCTACCTGGTGCCCCGCCTGGACGCCGAGGACCAGGAGCGCCCGGGTACGAGGCGGACTGCGAGCGGATCCTGGCCTCGGGTCTGGCCTACGCCGCCGGGCACACCGCCGGGCAGCTGGACCGGCACCTCAAACGCCTGCTCGCGGCGATCGACCCGGGCGCGGTGCTGACCCGGCGGCGTCGAGCGCTGGCCGAACGCGGGGTGTGGATCGACCACCGCGGGGATGGCACCGCGGACCTGACCGCCCGCCTGGACTCCACCCACGCCGAACAGGTCTACGCCGCGATCCGGGCCCTGGCCCTGGCCGCCCACCGCACCGACAGCGCGCAGCCGGCGGCGACGGCGCTCAGGGCGATAGCCGAGGGGCCGACGGGCAGCCAGGTCAGGACGGTGCCGCGGGCTGCGGGATTGCCGGGCCGGCAGCCGGCTGCGTGGACCACGGTGATCCCGGGCGCGGGTTCGCGGCGCAGGCCGCGCGGCGCCCGTTCGACCTGCGGATGGCGGATGCCCTGGTCGACCTGATCCTCAGCCCAGGATCAGCATCCCCGGTCGTCGGGGACTGCGACCCCGAGGGCGGCGGGCCCACCGAGACCGGGTCAGGAGGCGCCCCGGGTCGGGTGACGGTCAACACCCAGATCAACGTGACGATCCCGATCGACAGCCTCGCCGGCCTGTCCGACACCCCCGGGACACTGTCCGGGTACGGGGTCCTGCCCGCGGACCTGGTCCGGCGCCTGGCCGCCGGCGACACCCGCTGGCGCCACATCCTCACCGACCGGGCCACCGGCGCGGTCCTCGACGTCGGCACCTGGTCCTACCGACCCCCCACCGCCCTGGACCGCCACGTGCGCACCCGCGACGTCACCTGCCGATTCCCCGGCTGCCAAGTACCAGCCCGCGAATGCGACCTCGACCACCTCATCCCCTTCCCCCAAGGACCGACCAACGCCGAGAACCTCCACGCGTTGTGCAGACGACACCACCAGCTCAAACACGACGACAACTGGACCGTCGAACCCCTACCCCACTCAGGACTGCGCTGGACCAGCCCCCACGGCAGCACCCGAGACACCTGGCCAGACACCCACCAGGAACACACCACCGCCGCCTGAGCTCAGCTCTGGGCATGCCTCGCGCGCTCTGCCAGTTCCGTGGCCGCGCGGCTGATCCCACGCGCCAGGACCTCAACGTCTCCGGCCTCATCGGCGTCGCCGGTGACCCCGATGTTCAGCATGCCGTCGTAGCTGAAGATGCCGGTGGTGATGCAGGTGTGCCCGGCCACGGGGATGAGCGGATACATGGCGAGCACGGCCGTCCGCACAGGTACACCGGGAACTGCGGGCCGGGCACGTTCGTGGTCAGGGTGTCCATGAACCACGCGGGCGCACTGCGACCGACCGCCGCGACAGCCACATCCTGGACGGCGGCAGGCACAGTGCGGTCGACGAGCCCCAACAGCGCCGATGCGCAGCGCCGGCGTGCCAGCTTCACGACCGTGGGCGACACCTGCACTCACCTCCGCGAGACGGTCCACCGGGTCGGCGATCCCGACCGGCAGGTGGCCCAGGACCCCGCTGATCCGGTTCTGCGCAGCTGTCGTCCCCCGGTGGGCGCATCGACACCGGGACGAGGTTGCGGACGTGGCGGCCCTCGACGGGCTCCCCACGATGGACCAGGAGGTCCCGGAATCCTCCAGTGACGCAGGCCAGGACGACGTCGTTGACGGTGGCCCCCAGTGCCCGCCCCGTCGACTTGACCTCAGCGAGGGGGATGTCGACCGAGACCCAGACCCGGCTGGTGCCGACAGGCCCCGCGAGCCGACTGGGTGGGCGCGGGATCAGCGCGGTCACGGCGGGGATGACATGGGGAACGGACCCACGCAGCGCCCCCAGCGCGTGACCAAGGTCGTGTCCGACGTCGTTGATCACTGACCCGGTACTCGTGCGCGGAGGCGCGCAGGCGTCGCCTGAGCTGGCAGCGTCCACCCGCTCGGCCGCCCGCGGCGCCGGAACCGCCAGGATCGCATCCGCCAGGGTCTGACCCCCACCCGGTTCCAGGTCGAATCCATGGCCCAGCAGGACGAGGGCCCCGACCCCGTCTGCGATCGTGTGGTGCACGCGCCAGACCAGAGCCCACCGGTCCGCGAGCCCCTCGACGACCCACATGTCCCACAGCGGCTGATCCGGTGGCAGGTGCTGCTCCATGATGTGGCTGACGGCAGCATCGAGCCCAGGGATGGCGCCGTCCGCCGACGCATCAACGCGATGCAGGTGGGCGGGGAGGTCCACTCCCTCCGCCTCAACCCACTCGGGTCGGCGCAGGCCGACACCCAGATCAGTCAGGTCCTGATGCAGGCGTGGCATCCGTTCCAGTCGATCGGCGACCATCGTCAGCAGTTCGTCGTCCGAGGGCGCATCCCCCTGCGCAACCGCGACCGTGCCGATCGCGATCGGCGGTCCATCGCCCTGCATCTCCAGCCAGACGAGGTCGATGGCGTGGAGTCGGTCCGCGCCGTCATTCATGGAGGTCATGCTGCCGCTGCGCGTGGCTGCGCACCAGTGCCGTAGGACCTGGACGATACTGCCGTGCATGGCAGGGGCGGACGCGGTGCGAGCCACGTGCGACCTGCTGCCGGCCAGCCCGGGCGTCTACCGGTTCCGCGACCACCGGGGCGTGGCCATGTACATCGGCCGGGCCAGCAACCTGCGGACCCGCACGGCGTCCTACTGGGGCAGCCTCAAGGGTCGGGCGCACCTGCGGCGCATGGTTCCGCAGATCTCCGCGGTCGAGGCCCTCGTGTGCGCATCGGTCCATGAGGCCACATGGCTCGAGCGCAACCTCCTCGAACGGGGGCTCCTACGGTGGAATCGAGCCCGCGGCGGCCAGGAGGTGCCCGTCTGGCTCGCGCTCGACCCAGGACCCCGTGCACCCGCACTGCGGCTCGCCCACGCGGCAGATCCGTCCGTCATGAACCTCGGTCCGTTCCTGGGTGCGGATCGCGCGCGCCTCGTACGCTCCGGCCTGTCCCGGGTATGGCCGGTGGCAGCCACTGGCGATGGCCTGACCAGCTCCGAGCGGGACATCGCCACCAGTCGTGGAGTCGGCCCCGGGGACCGCGATCGCTTCGTGGCCTCGATCGTCGATGCCCTGGACGCTCGAGACCCCGCCATCCAGGAGTGGCGGAACGGGCTCCTGCACGCCCGGGACCGGGCCGTGGACGGCCTCGCCTTCGAGCTCGCGCGCCAGATCACCGACGAGCTCGACGTGATCGACTGGGCCACCGGGACCCAGCGGGTGACGACCACCGAGCCAGTCCGGGCCGACGTCCACGGCTGGCACGACGGCGTCCTCGTCAGCCTGGAGATCCGCGCCGGCCGGATGGAGCGCTGGCACCAGAAGCTCGTGGACCGCGAACCCGTCGCCACGCTCGAGGCGACGCCACCGCAGTGGCGGGAGTTCGCCGACGAGAACGCCCGCCTCGCCGCGCGACTGCTCGGCCGCCAGGCTCCGGCTAACCTCGTCCCGTGACCTCCGCCCGGCTCCTGGTCGTCCACCACACCCCCTCGATGGCCGTGGCCGAGATGCTGGAGGCGATCCAGGCCGGAGCTCGGCACCCGGAGCTTGCCGAGGTCGAGGTCGCCCTGGAACCCGCACTCTCGGCCACCGTGTCGGACCTGTTGGCCGCGGACGCACTGGTGCTGCTCACGCCGGCGAACATCGGGTACATGAGCGGCGCCCTCAAGCACTTCTTCGACACCGTCTACTACCCCTGCATGGACGCCACCCGTGGGCTGCCCTGGGGCTTGGCCGTGCACGGGAACACCGACACCACCGGCGCTGTCCGCTCGGTGCAGAAGATCGCCGCCGCGCTCCAGTGGGAGCAGTCGGCGGAGGTGCTGTCGGTCATCGGCGCCCTGCAGCCGCCGGACGTCGAGGCAGCCCGGGACCTGGGCGCAACGCTGGCCGCGATGGCCCTGGAGCGCCGCTCCTAGCCGATGTTGTCGACGCGGCGCTGCGCTGCACGGGTCACCACCGCAGTGATCACGTCGTACGGGATCGGCTTGTCCAGCGGGAACTTGCACGTCGCCTTTGCGTCGAGGTAGGGCGCGAGACGGGCCGCCAGGTCCGGGTCGTCCTCCACCGGGCTCACCGGGTAGAGGCTGATGTGCCGCTTCCAGCCCGCGAAGTAGATGAGGTACTGCCCGTCCAGGGTGATCGTGGGGATCTGGTAGCTGATCCGCTCACCCGCGGTCGGGACCACCTCGAGGATGGTGCGCCGAACCTCACGCAGGACGGACTGCACGTCCGGCGGGAACGAGGCGATGTACTCCTCGACGGTCTCGAAGCGCTGCGGCATGGCGAGACTCTGGACCATGGCGGGTCGTGAGTCCAGCCCTCACTAGGGTGGTCGCCATGACGATCACCGACATGTACCGACTCGACGGCAGGGTGGCCATCGTGACCGGGGCCTCCAGCGGACTCGGAGTCGCCTTCGCACAGGCGCTGGCCGAGGCAGGTGCTGACGTCGTCCTCGGCGCCCGCCGGGTCGACCGGCTCGAGGCCACTGCCCAGCTGGTGCGCGATGCCGGTCGGCGGGTGCTGACGGTCGCCACCGACGTCGCCGACCCCGACCAGTGCCAGGCCCTCGTCGACGCAGCCATCGCCGAGTTCGGCCACGTCGACATCCTGGTCAACAACGCCGGCATCGGGACGGCCGTCCCCGCCACCCGGGAGACCCCCGAGCAGTTCCGCCAGGTCATCGACGTCAACCTCAACGGCTGCTACTGGATGGCCCAGGCATGTGGTCGTGTGATGGAGCCGGGGTCGAGCATCATCAACATCTCCTCGGTCCTGGGGATCACGACCGCGGGCCTGCCGCAGGCCGCCTACGCCGCGAGCAAGGCCGGTCTCATCGGTCTGACGCGCGACCTGGCCAACCAGTGGACCGGGCGCAAGGGGATCCGCGTCAACGCGATCGCCCCCGGCTTCTTCGCCTCCGAGATGACCGAGCAGTACCCACCCGGATACTTGGATGCGATGGCGCCGCGCATCCCTGCTGGCCGCAAGGGCGACCCGCGGGAGCTGGCCGCCACCGTCGTGTTCCTCGCCTCGCCCGCCGGCGGCTACATCACCGGCCAGACACTGTCCGTCGACGGCGGGATGACCATCACGTGATCGGCTGGCACCCCGGGCACCAGTAGGTCGGCCGGGCCATCGGCGCCACCCCCACGCGCCCCGATCGGATGGGCGTCCCGCACGAGCGGCACGGCTGGCCGGTCCTCTCGAACACCCGGAGCTCGCGCCGGGTCACCTGGGGTGCGGCGTCAACGGCACGAAGCATCCGGGTCCTGATCGCGGACAACGACTCGCTCAGTCCGCTGACCGTCGAGGTCGTGGCCGAGGGGTCGGCCCCCGCGGCGCTGGCCAGCTCCGAGGCCCAGATCGTGCCCATCCCGCAGACCAGTCGCTGATCGAGCAGGGCCTCCACGAGCGGACGGTCGGCCCCGATCAGGATCTCCGCAGCAGCATCGGCATCGAACCCATCGGCCATGATGTCGGGCCCCAGATGGCCGATCCAGTGGGCCTCCTCACGCGTCGGCCGGACCTCGACGTCGTGCACCCGCACCCCGACCGCCTGCGCCGACGAGGTCGCCAACCACACCCGGATCTGGTGGCCGGGGGCGCCTGGGGCTCCGGGAGGCCCTGTCCGCCAGGACCCGTCCATCCGCAGGTGATGGTGAAGCGTCCACTCCCGGCGGTCGTCGGCGAGCCGGGTGAGCAGGTGCTTGCCGACGACGTGCGTCCGTAGCACCTGCATCCGCAGCAGGTCGACGGTCGCGAACCGCGGAACGCGCAGGTCGGCGCGCACGAGTGTCCCGCCGGCCAGGGCCGCATCGAGCCGGGCGGCGGTGCGGCGTACAGCGTCCCCCTCGGGCATGCCTCCATCGTCACCCATCGGTGCCGGAATCCCCAGTGGTGCAGACGGGTCAGCGCAGGTTGGCCGTCATCCAGTCGGCCCCGAGGGCCACGATGTCGGCGGCCGCGAAGAGCTCCGCATCCGCGCCACCCACCCGACCGACAGTCGCCCGCCCCGTGGCCAGGAACTCGCGCAGGATGATCGCGAAGTAGTCCTCCTCGGGCTGCCGCCCGTCGGGGACGATCCCGTTCTCGTCATCCATGCACTCGACCACGACGATCCGCGGTCCGTCCTTGCCGAGCACCTTGCGGTGGCGCCGGACCCGAACCGTGTCAGGGACGTCGGCGCAGTACTCGGCGAAGTGCAGGACCGAGACGGTGTCCGGATTCGCGCCGAGGCGCAGGACCCGGCCGCCGGCGGCCACGAACCGGTCCAGCGCCGAGCCGGGACCGTAGTAGTCGTCCCACGGGAGGTCGTCCAGCAGCTCATGAGCCAGTCGCCCGCGGGCGGCGAACCGACCCTCCGGGTGGTCGTTGACCACCGTTCCGGGCATGGTGCGCAGCACCTCGGCCAGCACGCCCACCTCGGGCAGGACCGGCGTGGTCGCATTGTCGAACGGCTCGGCGTCGGCCAGCAGTGCCGCCCGCTCGGACTCGGGATGGCCGTTCACCCAGTCCCACTCGTTGGCCGCACCGAGGATCATCACCAGGGTCCCGTCGGCTCCGATCGAGCGCTCGACGGCCTCGATGACCCCGAGCGCGCCGCCCTCGACGGGACCGATCCGGCGCAGGGAGGCGTGCAGGAACACCAGGTCACCGGGGACGACACCAAGGAGTGTCAGCTCCGCGGCGAGCGAGGTCGGCGTCAGCATGGGGTCACGAGTCCCCGACGGTCAGGATCGCCAGGCACATCTCGTCGGTGGTCCCCTCACCCCAGGTCACGTACCGCGGCGGACTCTCGCTGAGGGCCGGCAGCATCGAGCGCAGTCCCGCATCCCAGGTGCAGCGCACCCGGAGCACATCCCCGAACCCGACGGCAGCCGGACGGTCCAGGGGTGTCGCGCCCTGGTCGTCGAAGTTCCACACCGGGATGTCGAGCAGCCGGCGCGACGAGTCCTGGCCAGGGTTGAGCGTCACGCGGATGCTGCGGCCCAGCAGGTGCATGTGCCCGGCCACGGAGTAGATCGTCATCGGCGTTGGTCACCCGACGGTCGCACTGCTGGGTCGCCGACGGCGTGGGCCGGAACGTGCCCCCACCACACAGCAGCTGGAGGCCGGCGACGGTGTCCCGCGACTCGGGCCCGAACCTCGTGGCGAGGTCCTGGAGCGAGTAGTCCCGGTCGCACAGGGGCCCGATCTCCTCATCTGTGCACGCGAGCTCCACCGGGGCGACCAAGAGGACGGTCCGTAGCGGGACGAGGTCCGATCCCGGCGCGGCGAGCTTCAGTCGCACCCCTGACGAGTCCGGTCCATCACCGGCGAGGAGGTTGTAGTGCAGCTGCAGGACCACCCGCGATCCGGCACCCATGGGCATGCCGGCCCGATCCCCGTAGGACACCGGCTCGCCACCGGGAGCCCACGCACCGAGCCAGCCGGCGTCCGCGAGCTGGGATCCTGCTCCCCCGCCCGCGGGGATCCCACTTCCGCCGAAGCACGTCCACCCCTGCCCCGGGGACTCGGCATCCACGCGCTCGGCGGCAGCTGCCTGGTCGGCCGGAACGTGGAACAGGATCGCGTGGTGGACGACGGCGGCGTTGCCCGGGACCACCTCGACCCCGGAGAGGAAGGTGTCGGATGTGATGCCCGGATCCAGCAGGAAGCAGTGGTAGTCGTCGGTGCCACCGCTGGGCGCCGACGGTGTGTAGGGGCCCTCGGGCAGGGGCAGGCTCAGCTCACGTCCCCCTCCCGGAAGGTCCCGGGACGAGACCTCCATGATCCCGCCGGCGGCGCCTGTCGGAGTCGTCGGGCCGGCACCCGCGTGCAGGTTCGACGCGCTGGCTGACGGTCCTGGCGTCGGAGGTGACGAAGGACTCGAGCACCCCGCAAGCAGGATCACGGCGGCGGTGAGGATGCGCGCACGTGCAGCCAGGCGGGACACGTCCACGATGGTCCCACGGCTGCGGCCCGACGGCGATGGGTTCCCGCCCGACCTCGTGCGCGCGGCAGGCGGCAGAATCGCCCCCATGACATTTCCCGGCGTGATCGTGCCCCTCGTCACCCCCTTCGACGAGGACGGCGCCCTGGCCCTCGACGGGTTCGGCCCGCTGGTCGAGTTCGTGCTGGCCGGGGGTGTGTCCGGGCTCGTCGCCGCAGGCACCACGGGCGAGGGGTATGCACTGGACCTCGGTGAGCGACGCGCGGTCATCGACGCTGTGATCGCCGCCGCGGCAGGGCGCGTCCCCGTGCTCGTCGGCGTCGGCGGCACGGCCACCCGGGAGGCGCTGGCGCAGGCGCGACTTGCCCAGGAGTGCGGAGCCGACGGGCTGATGGTGGCGGCCCCCGCCTACGTGCTGCCCACGCCTGAGGAGCTCGGGCGGCACGTGCGGGCGGTGCTGGACGCGGCCCCGCTGCCGACCGTTCTCTACGACTACCCCGACCGCACCGGCGTCTCGTTCACGGAGAAGGCCCTGGACGCCGTCGCCTCCGACCCGCTGGTCGTGGGGATCAAGGAGGCCTCGGGCGACCTGACCCGTGTCCGCCGCCTGCGCCGTCGGTACGGCGCCGACCTGCCCATCGTGTGCGGCGCGGACTCGATCGCGATGCGCTACTTCGAGATGGGCGTCGACTCGTGGATCGGCGGGGTGGCCAACGCCCTGCCCGCCGAGCATGTCGCCCTGCTCGCGGCCGCACTTGCCGGCGACACCGCCACCGCGTGGGCGTGGCAGAAGCAGATGATGCCCATGCTGCGCAGCGCCGAGCGCACGCACTACACGCCGAAGGTCCGCCACGCCCTGGAGCTGCGGGGGGTGAACGTCGGACCCCCCCGCCCGCCGTTGGCTGCACTCGACGCCTCAGAGGCCCATGAGGTTGCCACCCGCCTGGCGATCGCGCTGGGCCAGACCGAGGCCCTGCCCTCGACCACCACCCACGGACCGCTGGCACCGGACGCCAGCCCGCTCCCCATGCACACCCACGCCTACATCAACGGCGCATTCGTGCCGGCTGCCAGCGGCGCGACCATGGAGGTGCACAACCCCGCCACCGGCCAGGTCATCGCCACGGTCGCCGCCTGCGGAGCCGAGGACGTCGACCGGGCCGTGGCCGCAGCCCGCGAGGTCTTCGAGCGCGGCGAGTGGTCACGCGCGCACCCCGCACACCGCCGCCGGGTCCTGACCCGGTTCGCCAAGCTCATCGAGCGGCACACCGAGGACCTCGCCCGGCTGGACTCGCTGGAGGCCGGCAAGCCGATCACCGACTGCCGCGAGGGCGACATCCCTGAGTCCGCCGAGACGTTCCGGTGGTTCGCCGAGGCCATCGACAAGGTCTACGACCGCGTCGCGCCGACGGGCATCGACGTGGTGGCACGGATCACCCGCGAGCCGATCGGCGTGGTCGGCGCGGTGATCCCGTGGAACTTCCCGACCCAGATGTTCGCCTGGAAGGTGGCCCCGGCCCTGGCGATGGGCAACTCCGTGGTGGTCAAGCCTGCGGAGCAGACGAGCATGGCCGCACTCCTGCTCGCCGAGCTCGGCCGCGACGCCGGGCTGCCCAAGGGCGTGCTCAATGTCCTGCCCGGGCTCGGCGAGGAAGCTGGCAGGGCGCTCGGCCTGCACCCGGACGTCGACATGGTGACGTTCACGGGCTCGACCGAGGTGGGTCGGTACTTCCTCGAGTACGCGGCGCGCTCGAACCTCAAGCGGGTGACGCTGGAGTGCGGCGGCAAGAGCCCGCAGGTCGTTCTCGAGTCCGTGCGCGACCTCGACGAAGTAGCTGCCGAGGCAGTCAAGGCCGCGTTCTGGAACATGGGCGAGAACTGCTCGGCCGGGTCCCGGATCCTGGTGCACCGCTCGCTGCAGGCCGGACTGGTGGAGCGACTCGTCGAGGCGACGGCCGACCTGCGCGTGGGAGACCCGACCGAGCCGCGCACGCAGGTCGGCCCACTGATCGACCCGGCCGCCTGCGGGCGGTCCGCCGGATACGTGGCACGCGGGGTGGCCGACGGCGCCCGGGTGGCCTTCGGCGGCGGGCCGGTCCTCGAGGAGACCGGGGGCTGGTACTTCTCCCCGACCGTGCTCGACGACGTCCCGCCGGACTCGGTCGTCGCCACCGAGGAGATCTTCGGGCCGATCGTGGCCGTGATCCCCTTCGACACCGAGGAGGAGGCGATCGCCCTTGCCAACGCCACGTCCTACGGCCTGGCCGCCTCGCTGTGGAGCGACGACATCGACGCCGCCCACCGGGTGGCCCGGATGCTCAAGGCCGGCACGGTGTCGATCAACTGCTACTCCGAGGGCGACATCACGACCCCGTTCGGCGGCTACAAGCAGTCCGGGTTCGGGGGCCGCGACAAGGGCCTGGACTCCCTGGAGCAGTACTCCGAGACCAAGACGACGTGGTTGAAGGTCCGCTGGTGAGCCGCGTCGTCGTCGTGGGCGGCGGGATCATCGGGGCGTCGGTCGCATCGTCGCTGGCTCGCCGTGGTGCCGAGGTGACCGTCCTGGACATCGGCGCGCCCCGCGAGGGGTCGTCGGCGGCGAACGCCGGGCACCTGGTGCCCAGCCACATCATCCCGTTCGCGTCGCCGGGCATGGTCGGAGCCGGGCTCCGGTCGTTGGCCCGCCGCGACGGGGCGTTCGCGATCAACCCGCGCCTGCGTCGCCAGCTGGCCCCCTGGCTGGCGCAGTTCGCCGCGTCCAGCACCGAGGCGAACGTGCGCCTGGGGGCGCCGGCCCTCGAATGGCTGCTGGGGACCTCGATGACCGAGGTGGACCGTCTCCTCGCGGCCGGCGTCGAGCTGGACCACGCCCGCGACGGCCTGATCCAGGTGTTCACCAGGCCTGAGAGCCTGGAGGCAGCCCGTCACGAGGCCGCGCACATGCGCGAGCTGGGGTACCCGGCCGAGGAGATGCCCCTCGACACCCTGCGCGAGGCCGAACCCCTGGTGCACGACGCCGTCGGGGCGATCCTGCTGACCCGCGACGGTCGGCTCAACCCGGCCCTGCTGCTCGACGCCCTGCGCGCCGAGGCCACGGCGCATGGTGCGCAGTTCCGCACCGCCACCGTCACCGGCATCGCCACCGGCCCCACGGCCGTGCTCACCGATGACCGCCCGATCCCGGCCGACCAGGTGGTGCTCGCCGCGGGGGTCTGGACGCCGGCGCTCGCCGCGACCGTCCCTGCCGCGGACGGCTGGTCCCCCCGCCTGCCGATCATGCCGGCCAAGGGCTACAGCGTCACCGTGCCCGACGTGCCCGAGGTTCCGCACCGACCGCTGCTGCTCATGGACCAGCGCCTCGCGGTCACCCCCATGGGCACCGGCCTGCGGATCACGGGGCGCTTCGAGCTGACCGACCCGTCCGACCGTGGCATCCCCGCACTCGCGCACCGACGCACTGCTCAGCGGGGCCCGCGCAGCCCTGACGCTGCCCGCTGATGCCCGCGCCACCCAGCCCTGGAGCGGCCTGCGCCCCGCCACCCCTGACGGCCTGCCGATGATCGGCCGGATCGCCCCGGGTTCACCGGTCGTGGTCGCCTCCGGCCATGGGATGCTCGGCACCACGACCGGCCCCGGCACCGGCGAGCTGGTCGCCGCGATGGTCGCCGGCGAGGAACCGCCCATCGACGTCGCGCCGCTGTCCCCCACGAGGTTCGGCCGACTGCCCAGGAGGGTGCGATGAGGTCCACGAAGGTGCTGCACTGCGTCGAGTCGCACACCGAGGGCATGCCCACCCGCGTGGTCGTCGGTGGGGTGGGCGTCATCCCCGGCGACACGATGGAGGCCCGCCGCCAGCACCTGATCCACGAGCGCGACGACCTGCGCACGTTCCTCATGTACGAGCCGCGCGGCCACGGCGCGATGAGCGGGGCGATCCTGCAGCCTCCGACGCGCCCGGATGCGGACTGGGGTGTGCTCTACATCGAGGTCGCCGGGTGCCTGCCGATGTGCGGGCACGGCACGATCGGCGTGGCCACGGTGCTCGTCGAGACCGGGATGGTCGAGGTCCAGGAGCCGACGACGACGATCCGCCTGGACACCCCCGCGGGGCTCGTCGTCGCCGAGGTCGCGGTGCACGACGGCCGCGCCGAGCGCGTGACCATCCGCAACGTGGCGTCCTTCGCGACCGCACTCGACGCCCACGTCGACGTGCCCGGGTACGGCCAGGTGCGCTACGACATGGCCTTCGGCGGCAACTTCTACGCGATCGTCGAGCTGGAGGAGGTCGGTGTCCCGTTCGGCCGGGAGCACGCCCGTGAGCTCATGGCGTTCGGCCTGGCCCTGATGGACGCGATTGACGTGGCGGCTCCCCCGGTGCATCCCGGTGAGCCGGGGATCCACGGCTGCCACCACGCGCAGCTCGTCGCCCCCGGGTCGACCGCCGAGCACTCCCGGCACGCGATGGTGATCCAGCCCGGGTACTTCGACCGCTCCCCCTGCGGCACTGGCACGAGCGCCCGGATGGCCCAGCTGCACGCCCGTGGCCTGCTCGGGCTGGATGCGGACTTCATCAACACGTCCCTGCTCGACCGCCCCTTCATCGGGCGGTTGGTGGAATCGACCACCGTGGCTGGGCTCGATGCCGTCGTGCCCACGATCACCGGCAGCGCGTGGATCACCGGGACGTCCCAGTACGTCCTGGACCCGACCGACCCGTTCCCCACCGGGTTCCTGCTTGGCTGAGGTCTGCAAGACTCATTGACGTGGACGGTGAACCGGCGATCCAGGTCACGGGCCTGGCCAAGGCCTACGGCAGGTTGCGGGCGGTGGATGGCCTCGACCTGCAGGTCGAGCGCGGCCAGTGCGTCGCGCTCCTTGGCCCCAACGGGGCGGGCAAGACCACCACGACCGAGATCCTCGAGGGCTACCGGAACCGCGACGCCGGCGACGTGCACGTGCTCGGCGTGGACCCGGCGAAGGCCGACCGTCGGTGGCGCACGCGCGTCGGCATCGTGCTGCAGCAGGTGGGCGACCTCGGCGAGCTGACGGTCCGGGAGTCGCTGAGCCATTTCGCCGGGTACTACCCGGACGCCCGCTCGGTGGACGAGGTCCTCGACCGGGTCGGGCTGACCGAGAAGGCCGATGCCCGCGGCCGGACCCTGTCAGGTGGCCAGCGGCGGCGCCTGGACGTGGGCCTGGGCATCATCGGCCGCCCGGAGCTGTTGTTCCTCGACGAGCCGACCACGGGGTTCGATCCGGAGGCCCGCCGCGAGTTCTGGGCGCTCATCGAGTCCCTCAAGTCCGAAGGGGTCACGATCCTGCTGACCACGCACTACCTGGACGAGGCCGAGGCCCTGGCCGACATGGTGGGCGTCATCAACCGCGGCCGGCTGGTGGCGTTCGACCAGCCCCACGAGCTCGGCGGCAGGCACACCGGCAGCACTCGGGTGAGCTGGACCGAGGACGGCGAGCCGCGATCGCAGGAGACCGACACCCCCACTGCGGTGGTCGGCGAGCTGGCAGCGCGGTTCGGCGGCGAGGTGCCCAACCTCGCGGTGACCCGACCCACCTTGGAGGACATGTACCTGAGCCTCGTCGACGAGCCGATCGTCGAGGAGCGCCCATGAGCACCTCGGAGCTGCGCCCGCCAGGGACGCTGTCCATCGGACTGTCGCGCATCGGGATCGAGCTCAAGCAGCTGTTCCGCGACCGTGAGGCGTTCGTCTTCACGCTTGCACTGCCGATGATCCTGATGCTCGTCTTCGGGTCCGTCTTCGGCAACCAGGAGCTCGGCGACACCGGGATCACGTTCGCGCAGTACTTCGTAGCCGGCATGATCGCCTCCGGCATCGTCTACACCAGCTTCCAGAACCTGGCGATCGGGATCCCGCAGGAGCGCGACGAGGGCACGCTGAAGCGCCTCGAGGGAACCCCGATGCCCAAGAGCGCGTACTTCATCGGCAAGATCGGCCAGGTCTGCATCGTCTACGTGATCCAGATGATCCTGCTGATGGGCATCGGCGTGCTGCTGTTCGACGTCGAGATGCCGAGCACGCCGGCCAAGTGGGGCGCGCTGCTGTGGCTCAGCGTCCTCGGCCTGACCACCTGGACCCTGCTGGGCCTGGCCTTCTCCTCCGTGCCCAAGTCGGGCAAGGGCGCGTCAGCCATCGTGACCCCGATCATCCTCGTCCTGCAGTTCACCTCCGGGGTGTTCTTCGCCTACAACCAGCTGCCCGAGTGGATGCAGCAGTTCGCTGCGCTGTTCCCGCTGAAGTGGCTTACGCAGGGCATGCGCTACGTGTTCCTGCCCGAAGGCGCTGAGGTCCTGGAGGTCGTCGGGACCTTCGAGATGCCGCGGGTGGCGATGGTGCTGATGGTCTGGACGATCCTGAGCGCCCTGTTGGCGTGGGGCTTCTTCCGCTGGCGTCGCCGCGGCGACGGCTAGGGCGTGGGCGGAGGCGGACTTCCCGGTCTCGCGGCAGGATGGGGGGATGAATCACCGAGACCGCGGACCTCGTCGTCCTCCTCGACGCTGGGGGCCAGCCCTGCGGCACTGCTGACCGCACCACGATCCACGGTCGGAGCACCCCCCTGCACCTGGCATTCTCCTGCTACGTCGTCGATGCGGAGGGCCTGGTCCTGATGACCCGACGCGCGCTCACGAAGCGGACGTGGCCGGGTGTGTGGACCAATGCGTGTTGCGGGCACCCCAGACCCGGTGAGCACTTCGAGGACGCGATCGAACGCCGCCTGGCTGACGAGCTCGGTGCCCGTGCCACGGCGATCGCACCGGTCCTGCCCGACTTCCGCTACGAGGCCGTCGACGCGTCGGGCATCCGGGAGAACGAGGTGTGCCCCGTCTTCGTGGCGACGCTCGTGGGCGGCGTGGACCCCGACCCGGCGGAGGTCATGGAGTTCCGCTGGGTCGACCCGGGAGCCCTGTCTGACGTGGCCACCCACAGCCCCTGGCTGCTGAGCCCGTGGAGCGTGGAGCAGATCACGCAGATGGATCTCCGCAACCTCGGACACTCGCTGGTTGCTGCGGGTGACGCAGTCCCGGCTCAGTAGCAGTCCACCGACGTCACCCGCACGACTGCCGTTCCCTCGGCGTCGCTGGCTGCGAGGTCGACCTCCGCGCTGATGCCCCAGTCGTGGTCGGTGTCCGGGTCGTCGAACACCTGGCGCACCGTCCACTTGCCGGGCTGCTCCTCGATCTGCAGGAGCAGCGGCCCACGCGACGACGGTCCGGTGCCCAGGTACTCGTGCTGGGCGTAGTACTCCTGCATGGCGGCGCGCCACCGGTCGGCGTCCCAGCCGGCCTCGGCGTCGAGCTCTCCGAGGTCCTCCCAGCGGCGCAGCGCCGCCAGCTCGACCCGACGGAACAGGGCGTTGCGCACCAGCACCCGGAAGGCCCGGACGTTCGCCGTGACCGGGGGCGGGCCCGCATCGACGCTGCGCCGACCGACGGCGGCCATGTCCGCATCCTCGGGGTGCAGCAGCCGCTCCCACTCATCAAGCAGGCTCGAGTCGACCTGGCGCACGAGCTCCCCGAGCCACTCGGTGAGGTCCGCCAGCTCTTCCGTGCGGGCCTCGTCGGGGACCGTTCGCTTGAGCGCCTTGTAGGCATCGGCGAGGTACCGCAGGACCAAGCCCTCCGAGGCAGCGAGCTTGTGGTAGCCGACGTACTCAACGAACGTCATGGCCAGCTCGGACAGCTCGCGGGCCACCGACTTGGGCCGCAACGGGTACTCGGTGACCCACGGGTGACCCTCGGCGTAGATCTCGTAGGCCGCCTCGAGGAGGTCGGTCAGGGGCTTGGGCCAGGTGACCTCCTCGAGCAGCTCCATCCGCTCCTCGTACTCGATCCCCTCGGCCTTCATTGCGGCCACGGCCTCACCACGCGCACGGAACTGCTGGGCGAACAGCACCTGCCGGGGATCCTCGAGGGTCGACTCCAGCACCGAGAGCACGTCGAGCGCGTAGGTCTCCGACTCCCTGTCGAGCAGCTCGATCGCAGCCAGGGCGAACGTCGACAGGGGCTGGTTGAGGGCGAAGTCGACCTGCAGCTCGTCGACGATGCGCACCGTCCGGCCGTCGGCGTCCGGCGGGTCGATCACTTCCAGGACCCCGGCCGCAAGCAGCGACTCGCGCATCGCCGCGGCACGCTCGACGAGTGCCTCGCGCGCGGCGGGCTCCTCGTCGTTGTCGGTCAGCAGGTGGGTCAGGGCAGCCGACGCATCGCCGGGGCGGTGGGCGACGTTGAGCAGCATCGCGTGGGTCACGTCGAACCGGGATCGCAGGGGCTCGGGCTCCGCTGCCACGAGGCGGTCGAAGGTCGCCCGGCTCCACGTCGGAGCCCCGTCCGGCGGCTTCTTGCGCACGATCCTGCGCAGCTTCTTGGGGTCGTCACCGGCCTTGGCAACCAGCCTCTGGTTCTCGATCTCGTGCTCCGGTGCTTGGACCACGACCGTGCCGTCGACATCGAACCCGGCACGCCCCGCACGCCCGGCGATCTGGTGGAACTCGCGGGCCCGCAGCAGCCGGGTCCGCCGCCCGTCGTACTTGGACAGGGAGGTGATCAGCACCGTCCGGATGGGGACGTTGATGCCCACGCCGAGGGTGTCGGTCCCGCACACGACCTTGAGCAGGCCCGATCTGGTCAGCTGCTCCACGAGCCGTCGGTAGCGGGGCAGCATCCCCGCGTGGTGCACGCCGATCCCGTGGCGCACGAGCCGGGTCAGCGTGCGGCCGAACCCGGCGGTGAACCGGAAGTCCCCGATCGCGTCGGCGATCGCGTCCTTCTCTGCGCGGGTGCACACGTTGAGGCTCATCAACGCCTGGGCTCGCTCCAGCGCGAGGGCCTGGGTGGGGTGCACGACGTAGATGGGCGCGCGATCGGCCTCCAGGAGTGCCTCGATCGTCTCGTGGATGGGTGTCAGGGCGTACGAGTAGGTCAAGGGAACGGGCCGCTCGCCCCCCGCAACGATCGCGGCGGGCTGGCCGGTTCGGCGCGTGAGGTCGTCGCGGATCCGGCGCATGTCGCCCAGGGTCGCGGACATGAGCAGGAACTGGGCGTTCGTCAGCTCGATGAGCGGGATCTGCCAGGCCCAGCCGCGGTCCCGGTCGCCGTAGTAGTGGAACTCGTCCATGCAGACCACGCCCACATCGACGGCCGTCCCCTGTCGCAGTGCGACGTTGGCCAGGATCTCGGCGGTGGCGCAGATGACCGGCGCCTCGGGGTTCACGGCCGCGTCCCCGGTGATCATCCCGACCCGCTCCGGCCCGAGCAGGTCGCACAGGTCGAAGAACTTCTCCGAGACCAGGGCCTTGATGGGGGCCGTGTAGTAGGTGCGCCGACCCTGGGCCAGCGCGAAGAACATCGCGCCGATGGCCACGAGGCTCTTGCCCGACCCGGTGGGCGTGGACAGGATCACGTGCGAGCCGGAGGCCAGCTCGAGCAGGGCGTCCTCCTGCGCGGGGTACAGGGTGAGCCCGTTCTCGGCCGCCCAGAGGGCGAACTCCTCGAGCAGGTCCTCGGGACTGGGTCCGCCGCCTGTTCCTGCCTGCCCAGACGGGGCGTGGGCTGCGAGCAGGTCGATCAACGACCCACCGGACGGAGCGGCCCTCCCCGGCTCGAGCAGCGTTCCGTCGGGGGTCACGCCCTGACCCTCCCATGTTCGGCCCGGATCGCGCGCATGGATCGTCGCACCACTCAGTGCTTGTTGGCGTTCGCGGCCGCCAGGCGCAGGGCGTCGGCCATCCGAACGACGGTCGGCTGCTCGCGAAGCGCGGGACGGGTGGCGAGCCAGATGTGCCGCGGGGTCGGGGCGGGGCCGAGCCGGCGGACGGCGACCCCGTGGCGCAGGGCGCCCAGCGCCAGCAGCGGCACAAGCGACACCCCCATCCCTGCCGCCACATAGCCCTGCGTGACTGGGAACTCATCGCTCTCGGCGATCACCTTCGGGGTGAACCCGGCGCGCCGGCAGATCGCCACGGTTGTCCGCTGCACGTAGTCGTCGGGCCCGGTCGTGACGATCCAGTCCGCCTCGGACAGGTCCTCCAGGTTCACGACGCGGCGGCGGGCCAACGGATGGGTGCTGGGGAGCAGGAGCCGGTACTCGTCGTCGAGCAGGTGCCAGCGGTGCAGGTCGTCGTCGGGCTGTGCGCCGCGCGCGAACGGCTCGACAACGACCACCAGCTCGACCTCACCGGCACGCAGTCGGCGTATGGCCGCCGCGGTCTCGTCCACGCTGGGTCGGACCTTCACGCCGGGCATGACCTCGCGCAGCGTCGCGATCGCCTCCGGGAGCAGCGACTCGCCAGCCGAGGGGAATGCGACAACCCGGATGCGCCCGACACGCCCCTCGCGCAGGTCGGCGAGGGCGTTCTCAGCCTCCTCGATCTCATGGAGCACCCGGCCCGCATGATCGGCGAGCAGCTGCCCGGCCGCGGTGGGGCGGACCCCGCGTCCCGCCTTCTCGAACAGCACCGAGCCGGCCTGCGCCTCCAGCTGGGCCAGCTGCTGGCTCACCGCCGACACCGTGTACCCCAGGACTGCAGCCGCCTGTGTCAGCGAGCCCTCCTCGACCACCGTCCGGTGGACCACCAGCAAGCGCGTGCTCAACATGGGCCAACTCTACAGGAACACTGAACGATACCTAAGCAATAGTCGCTGGACTGCGAACGATTGTCGGCGTACCGTTATGTCCGCAAAGCACACCGCCCGCAACTACGAAGGTGATCCTCGTGATCGTTGTCCTCTTCCTCTTCCTGCTTGTGATGTGCGCCGTGGCGCCGTGGCTCGGCACCGACACCAGTGACGACCGCAGCGAGAAGGCCCACCCGGTTGAGGGCTGGTACCCGCCGCTCGGCACCCGTTGACCGTCGCAGCTGGCCTGACCTGCCACCGGTCCCTCCCGGATAGGGACGCCCGCGTGGCCGTGCCCGTCCTCACGGCGACCGCCTCTCCCCCGACCGCTGCTTCATCGCAGCACCCTCCTTGGCCGCCCGCCCGAACCTCCTGCCGTGCTTGCGCAGCTCGTGGGGTGACGAGCGCATCGCCGCACTCGCGACCTCCTTCTGGAGCCTGCGCCAGGAGTCATACCGCCCCTGGCCGAGCTCACCGGAGTCGCGTGCCTCGAGCACGGCGCACCCGGGCTCGGTGTCGTGCCGACAGTCACTGAATCGGCACTCCGCCGCCAACTCCTGGATGTCGGCGAACGCCGCATCAACCGACCCGCTGCTGGCGAAGAGCCCGAGGGAGCGGATCCCCGGGGTGTCGATGACGACCCCACCCCCGGGCCCGGGAAGCACGTGCAGCTGCCGGGACGTCGTCGTGTGCCGACCCTTGGCGTCGCCCTCCCGAACAGCACCGGTGGCGACCTCGTCCCGACCGAGCAGGGCGTTGATGAGCGTGGACTTGCCCGCCCCCGACTCCCCCACGAGCACGGCCGTGCGGCCGGCCACGAGCGCCCGGAGGTCGTCGAGCCCGATGCCCTCCTGCGAGGACGTCACGAGGACGTGCATTCCCGGGTGCTCGAGCTCGAGCCGGGGCAGGTCCACTTCGGCGGCGCCGGGGGCTCCGGCCTTGGTCAGCAGGAGGACGGGGTGGGCGTCGGCGTCCCACGCCTGGGCGGCTGCCCGGTGGATCCGGCCGGCCCGGACGGGGCGATCCAGGCCGCAGGTGATCAGCACCATGTCGACGTTCGCGGCCAGGGCCTGGGACCCGGTGCCGTCCGCGGTCATCCGGCGCAGCAGCGACGTGCGCTCCAGGACACGCAGAAGACGCGCGTCGTCCGGGTCAGCCTCGGATGGGCGGCTGATGGCCAGCCAGTCGCCGACCGTGGGAGGCGGGTCGACTCCTGGTGGGACGCGCAGCGCACGCAGCCCGGTCGTGGTCGCTGCGAGCAGGGATGCCCCGTCGTACCGGACGACGCGGGCGGGTTGGGTTCCGGTGGGCAGCTGCCCGATGCGGGCAGTGGTCCATCCGTAGGGTTCAAGGTCGGTGCAGGGCGTGTGGGACAACGCGGGATTCCTCATCGAGATCCGCCGGGATCGGCGGCGCGGCCGCCGATGTCGGCAGGCAGTCGCAGGTGGTCAGGGAGTCGGGAGGGCAGGGTCATGCGCGAGTACCGTCATGGCGTCCCTCCGTCCTGGCTCGATGTGGCGCTCACCACTGTAGCCGCATGGCCGGCGCGCGGGAAGACGTCCCCGACAACTGGGTAGGCTGGTGGTGTGCTCCAGGTGCGCGAGGTGTCGCATGCCTTCGCCGAGCGGCCGGTCCTCGACGACGTGACCTTCGACGTCCCGTCCGGGGTGCTCATGGGGCTCCTCGGACCCAATGGCGCCGGCAAGACCACGCTCATGCGGATCATGTTCGGGGTCATCGATCCCGATGCGGGACAGACGCGGTGGGCGGGCCATCCGGTGACCACCGCCGATCGCCGCCGCTGGGGATACATGCCCCAGGAGCGGGGCCTCTACCCCGCGATGCCCGCGGGGGAACAGCTGGTCTACCTCGCCCGCCTGCACGGGGTTGACCGTGCGGAGGCCACCCGATCGGCCCGAAGCCTCCTCGACGAGCTGGGGCTTGGTGACCGGTGGTCGGATCGGCCGGACAAGTTGTCCGGCGGCATGCAGCAGCGGCTGCAGCTGGCCGCGGCCCTGGTGCACGACCCTGAGGTGATCGTGCTCGACGAGCCGTTCGCCGGCCTCGACCCGGTCGCGGTGGCCGAGTTGAGCACCACCCTGACCGAACGGGTCCATGCCGGTCGCACCGTGCTGTTCTCCAGCCACCAGCTCGACCTCGTCCAGGACCTCTGCGAGTCGATCGTGATGCTCAACGAGGGGCGCACGGTGCTGGAGGGGCGGGTCGCCGACCTGCGGGCGTCCTCCGGGCGCCGGCAGCTGCGCCTGACGATCGCGGACGGGGATCGGCGCTGGCTCGCGGCGTTCCCCCAGGTGAGCGTCGTCGAGGACCGCGCCGATGACCTCCGCCTCGACCTGCCCCCCGGGTCGGATCCGCTGGAGGTGCTGGACGCTGCCCGCTCGGCCGGGCATGTCTCGGACTTCGGCCTGGAGCTGCCGACGCTCTCGCAGCTGTTCATGGTCGCTGCCGGTGAGATGGTGGAGGTGGCGCTGATGCCGGGTTCGGGCTGGTGGGAGGGCACGCGGCTGGTCGCCGCCCGGAGCCTGTCCGATGGGCTGCGCTCCCGGACGGTCCGGATCACCACGCTGATCCTGCTCCTGGTGGGACTTGCCGTGGTGTTCGTGCCCCGGATGCTGTCCGGCGACGAGCCGACCTACACCCTGGCCACCGTCGGTGAGGCGTCCGCATCCATCCAGGCGCAGCTCAGCGCTGCAGGCGAGGCGGCCGACTTCGGTGTCGAGTACCTGCCTGTGGCCGACGCCCCGGCCGTCGAGTCAGCCGTCCGCGAGGGGGACGCGACCGTCGGGCTCGCCGAGCAGACCATGTACGTGCGCACCGACGCCCCCGGTGCCTTTCCCGTGCTCGTCGCGCAGGCGGTCGTCGCCGAGGAGAGCGCCGCCAAGCTGCTGGCAGCGGGCCTGACTCCGGAGCAGGTCACCGAGGTGTCCTCCGTGGCCCCGCCCACGCAGGTCGAGGTGGGTCCGGTGCAGGACGAGGGCCGCGCGGCCGTGGGGTTCGTCGTCGGGATCGTGCTCTACATGGCGATCATGTTCAGCGGGAACAGCATCGCGATGAACGTCGGCGTGGAGAAGTCCACGCGGATCGCCGAGGTGCTCCTGGCCGTCCTGCGTCCCAGCCAGATCCTCGTCGGCAACGTGGTGGGCATCGGTCTGCAGACCCTCGCCCAGCTGATGGTCCTGGCGGTGCCGATCCTGGCGGCCATCACCATCACCGACGGCCTGGACCTGCCCGCCGTGGCAGCAGGGGACATCGTGTTCGGGGTGGCGTGGTTCGTCCTCGGCTTCCTGATGTACGCGTTCCTGTTCGCGGCCGCCGCGGCGCTGGTGGACAAGGTGACCGAGGTCGGATCGGCCATCATGCCGGTCACCACTGTCCTGGTCCTGGCCTACCTCGGGGCAGTCATCGTCGTGCAGCAGGATCCGGGGTCGGCCCTGAGCATCGCCCTGTCGATGTTCCCGCTCACCTCGCCGATGGCCATGCCGATCAGGTGGTCGTCAGGCACGGTGCCCGAATGGCAGTTGATGCTCAGCATGCTGCTGGCCATCGGCGCCGCAGTGCTCCTCGGGTGGTTCGGCTCGAGTGTGTACCGTCGCGCGCTGGTGATCACCGGTCGGCGGTTGAAGCTGCGCGAAGTCCTTCCGGCAAGAGGCTGAGCCATGACCGCACCGCGCATCGGCCTGGTTCTCGGTGGCGGCGGCCTGACCGGGACCGCGTTCCACGCGGGCCTCGTCGCCGGCCTCGCCGAGTTCGCCGACTGGGACGCACGCGGGGCGGAGGTGATCGTCGGGACGTCAGCGGGATCCACCTCCGCTGCGCTGTTGCGCGCCGGGCTGCCCCGGCCGACTTCGTCGCGCGCATGGCCGGTCAGCCCATGTCCGCCGAGGGCGAGCGGGTGCTCGGCAGCCTCGGCCCCTTGCGCCAACCGCATCGCCACGACCGTCCACCCCGCCGCCCGGCGGCCCCTGGCCTGCTGCCCTCGATCGCGCGACGCCCGTGGCGCTACCGACCGGGCATCGCCGCCGCAGCCCTGCTCCCGGAGGGGAACCTGGCTGTGGACGCCGGCGTGAGCTGGATCGGCGACCTCTTCGAGGAATGGCCCGAACAGCCGACCTGGATCTGCACCGTCCGCCTCGACGATGGCGTCCGGGTCGTGTTCGGCCGTGACGCCGACGCGTCAGTGCGCGACGCGGTGACCGCGTCCTGCGCCATCCCCGGGTACTTCACCCCGGTGGTCATCGACGGGCACAGGCACGTGGACGGGGGGATGTGGTCGATCCACAACCTCGACCTGGTGGCCGGACTCGGCCTGGACCTCGTCGTGGTCTCCGCACCGATGTCGACAGCCGACCCACTCGCCGCCGAGCGGGGGACGCTGCTGCGGATGCCGGTCCGGCGGCGGCTCGACCGCGAGGCGGAGCAGGTGCGCAGATCCGGTACCCCGGTGATCGTGGTCCAGCCCGACGCCCGGCTGCGCGAGGTGATGGGGACGAGCACGATGCGCCTGTCGCGGCGGGCACCCGTGGCGCAGGCCACGCACACCTACGTCCGCGAGCTGGCGCGGGCCGGACGCCTGGACGACCTGGTCAGCGCCGCACGCCGCGGTTGAGCAGGGCCATCCCCTCGGTGAGACCGTCGACGGTCAGCGGGAACATCGGGATGACCTCACCGATGTCCTCGATCGTCGTCCCTCGCCAGCTCTGGCCCGGCTCGGGGTTGAGCCACACGGCGTCGGTGAAGTGGTCGCGCAGGATCCGCAGCCACCCCAGACCGGAGATGGCGTCGGGCCCGCCCGCGGACCAGTGCCCACCCATGTGAAGCTCGTAGGGGGCCATCGAGGCGTCGCCGACCATGATCAGCTTGTAGTGCGAGGCGCACTGGCGCATGAGGTCGGCCACGGGCGTCGGCTCGGCGAAGGCGGTCGTGCCGTAGACCTCGCCGTAGACGCAGTTGTGGAAGTAGTAGGTCCGCAGCTCCTTGAAGTGGGTGGCCTTCTTCGTCGCGCTGAACAGCTGCGACATGAGCTCGGTGTACGGGTACATCGACCCGCCCACGTCGATCATCAGGATCACGTGGGTGTTGGGCCGGCTCGGCGGGCGGGTGACGACCTCGATCTCACCGGCGTTGCGGGCCGTCGCGTCGATGGTGGCCGAGATGTCGAGCTCGTCGGCCGCGCCGTCGCGGACGAAGGCGCGCAGCCGGCGCAGGGCCACCTCGAGCTGGCGGATGTCCAGGGTCACGTCCGAGCGGTATCCGCGATAGCGACGGGCATCGGCAATGTTGATGGCTGCGCGCCCACCCCCGGAGGAACCCGTGCTCAGCCCGCCCGCGGCGTTCCCGCCCTGGCCGAACGGCGAGGTTCCGCCGGTCCCGATCCAGTACGGCCCGCCGTCGTGGCGCTCGGTCTGCTCGCGCAGGCGCCGCTGGTACTCGGCGAGCAGCTCGTCGAGGTCGGGCAGCCCATCGTCGGCCAGGTCGCCGTCGGCCCGCTCGCCGCGCTCTGCCACCTCGTCGAGCCACTCGCGCATCTCGTCGGACATGGTCAGCACCCCGCGGTACTCCGCGGCGAAGGCCCGGTCGAAGGCGTCGAGGTGCCCCTCGTGGTGGATCAGGATGGCCCGGGCCACGTGGTAGTAGCCGGTGACGCTGTTCTGGTGCGCCCCCGCGGCCAGCGCACGGCCCAGCGCCAGCGCCTCGGTGGTACCGACGGGGACGCGCTCGGCCCGCAGCCGGTAGAGCAGGGGCAGGAACATCAGAACCGGCGCCGCGTCCGGCCGGTGATCTGGTCGTTGAACGCCTGCAGGTCCTGCTCCTTCTTCAGCAGCGTGCCCAGGAAGGGGGTGCTCTCGTTGAGCTCCACGGCGTCGGGTTGGGCCAGTCGCAGCATCGCGATCCAGTCGATCAGCTCGCTGGTGGAGGGCTTCTTGCGGACCCGGTCCATGCCGCGGACGGCGTAGAACGCCTCGAGGGCCTGGTTGAGCAGTGCGTCCTCGAGGCCGGGGTGGTGGACCTCCACGATCCGGCCCATCAGCTCGGAGTCCGGGAAGTCGATGAAGTGGAACACGCACCGGCGCAGGAACGCGTCGGGCAGCTCCTTCTCGGCGTTGCTGGTGATGATGACCACGGGCCGTTGGGTCGCGGCGATCGTCTCCCCGGTCTCGGAGATGGTGAAGCGCATCCGGTCGAGCTCGTGGAGGAGGTCGTTGGGGAACTCCAGGTCGGCCTTGTCGATCTCATCGATGAGCAGCACGACCCGCTGCTCGGCGCTGAATGCCTGGCCCATCGGCCCCAGGTGGATGTAGTCGGCGATGTCCTGCACGTTGTGGTCGCCGAACCGGCTGTCATAGAGCCGCTGCACAGTGTCGTAGGTGTAGAGCCCCTCCTGGGCACGGGTGGTGCTCTTGACGTTCCAGGTCACCAGCTCCATGCCCAGCGCCTCTGCCACGGCCTCGGCCAGCAGGGTCTTGCCGGTGCCGGGCTCGCCGCGGACGAGCAACGGCTTCTCGAGCACCAGGGCACAGCGCACGGCGGTCTCCAGGGCCGGATCGGTCAGGTAGGACGAGGTCCCGGTGAACTCCATGGGGGCTCCTTCAGCACGGTCCGCCAAGCCTACGCGCGCGATGGTGGGCCCACACCGTCTAGCGTGGCGACAGCGAGCCGAGGAGGTGCGCATGACGATCAGGGCGACCATCCAATGGCCGGGCGACGACTACCCACTGGGTGCGTCCTACAACGGCGTCGGGACCAACTTCGCCCTCTACGCCGAGCGCGCCACCAAGGTGGAGCTGTGCCTGGTCGACGAGCACGACGTCGAGCACAGACTGCGCCTCGAGGAGAGGCAGTCCGGCGTCTGGCACACCTACCTGCCGATGGTGGGCCCCGGGCAGCGCTACGGGTACCGGGTGCACGGACCCTGGGACCCGGCACACGGCCTGCGGTTCAACGCGCACAAACTCCTGCTGGACCCCTATGCCAAGGCGATCACCGGCATGCCCGACGGCAGCCACGCTGTCCTCGGGCATCGGGCCGACGACCCCAACGTCCGCGACACGACCGACAGCTTCGGGCACACCATGCTCGGGGTGGTCACCAGCCCGTACTTCGACTGGACCTCGGACCGCCACATGCGCCGCCCGTACAACGAGACGATCATCTACGAGGCGCACGTCAAGGGGATGACGATGCGCCACCCGGGCATCCCGCGGGCACTGCGCGGCACCTACGCAGGGCTGGCCCATCCCGCGATGGTCGAGTACCTGGTCGACCTCGGCATCAACGCGATCGAGCTGATGCCCATCCACCAGTTCGTCCAGGATGGCTTCCTCCAGCAGCAGGGCAAGCGCAACTACTGGGGCTACAACACGATCGGGTTCTTCGCGCCCCACAACGAGTACGCCGCGACCGGCACCCTGGGTGAGCAGGTCAATGAGTTCAAGGGGATGGTCAAGCAGCTGCACATGGCCGGCATCGAGGTGATCCTCGACGTGGTCTACAACCACACTGCCGAGGGCAACCACCGGGGTCCGACGCTGTCGTTCCGCGGCATCGACAACCCGGGCTACTACCGGCTGGTGCCCGATGACCCGCGGCACTACTTCGACACCACCGGCACCGGCAACTCCATGAACGTGCGCAACCCGCACTCCCTGCAGATGATCATGGACTCGCTGCGCTACTGGGTGACCGAGATGCACGTCGACGGCTTCCGGTTCGACCTGGCCTCGAGTCTCGCCCGGGAGTTCCATGAGGTGGACAAGCTGTCGACGTTCTTCGACCTGGTCCAGCAGGACCCTGTCGTGTCCCAGGCCAAGCTGATCGCCGAGCCCTGGGACCTCGGGGAGGGCGGGTACCAGGTGGGGAACTTCCCCTCGCTGTGGACCGAGTGGAACGGCAAGTACCGGGACACGACGCGCGACTACTGGCGTGGCGAGCACGCGACGCTGCCGGAGTTCGCCTCCCGGTTCACCGGGTCCTCGGACCTGTACCTGAACAACGGCCGCAGCCCGCACGCCTCGATCAACTTCGTGACCGCCCACGACGGCTTCACGCTGACGGACCTGGTGTCCTACAACGACAAGCACAACGACGCCAACGGCGAGGACGGTCGCGACGGGGAGTCGCACAACCGGTCGTGGAACTGCGGCGTGGAGGGCCCCACGCGCGACCGGTCCATCCTGGGCCTGCGAGCGCGGCAGCGGCGCAACATCATGGTGACCCTGCTCCTGAGCCAAGGGGTCCCGATGATCGCCCATGGGGACGAGATCGGGCGCACACAGAAGGGCAACAACAACACCTACTGCCAGGACAACGAGCTGTCCTGGATGAACTGGGACGCCGTCGACGAGGACATGCTGACCTTCACCCGGTTCGTGATCGGCCTGCGCCGGCGGCACCCGATCTTCCGGCGCCGACGCTTCTTCGAGGGCAAGCGGATCGCCGAGTGGGACAAGGTCCCCGACATCTCGTGGCTGCAGCCCAATGCCGAGCCGATGACCGCCCGCGACTGGCAGATTGGGTATGCCAAGACCCTGACGGTCGTCCTCAACGGGTCAGCGCTCAACGAACGGGACCGCTTCGGCCGGCCCCAGCAGGACAAGTCCTTCGCGCTGTTCTTCAACGCCGCCGATCATCCGACGAGCTGCTTGATCCCCGGCCGGGGCGCCGGCATGGTGTGGTCGGAGGTGCTGGACACATCGAACTGGCCAGTCCCCGAGAGCGCGGCTCGCGTGACCTACTACGCCGGCGAGCATCGCACGGTGCAGTCGCGCTCGGTCGTGGTGCTCCAGGAGACGACCAAGCCCGGGATGTAGCCACCGCACCCGATAGCCCGGCGCCATCACCCGGTGGTGCAGGATGAGTCGAACGCTGCGGGTCGCGGCTCGCGCGACCACCACGACCTCTCAACGGAGTCCGCATGGCATCCGACCAGCCCACCGACAGTCCCACGGACGGTCAGGAGCTCCACGGCGGCGCGCTGCACGACGCCCACAGCCGCGGCGGGATCCGGCTGCGCCGATGGGTGGTGCCTGGGCTCGTCGTCCTGTTCTGGCTCTTCGTCGTCGGCCCGCTGGGCTCATTCGCCGGCCAGCTCTCGGACGTGCAGGAGAACGATGCGGCGGGATTCCTGCCGGCCAGCGCGGAGTCGACCCAGGTGCGGGAGCTCAGCCAGGGGTTCAGCACCAGCGACACCCTGCCCGCGATCGTCGTCTACGAGTTCACCGAGCAGATCGGCCCGGCGGACCTGGCCGCGGTCTCCTCCGACATGAAGCAGATCGCCACAGTACGTGGGGTGACGGAGCCGGTCGTCGGACCGATCCCCAGCGAGGACGGGATGGCGGTCACAGTCATCGCCAACCTGCAGCTGGACCCGGATGAGGAGCCCGGGACCCAGGTCCAGCAGATCCGGGCGCTGCTGGCCGAGAGCCCGGCCCTGGCGCTGGGCGCGACGATCTACGTCACCGGCCCAGCCGGTGTGCTGGCCGACTTCGCCGAGGCATTCGGGGAGATCGACGGGATCCTGCTGCTGGTGGCCCTGGGCGTGGTCCTGCTCATCCTGCTCATCGTCTACCGCAGCCCGGTCCTGCCCTTCATCGTCCTGATGACCTCCATCCTTGCCCTGGGCGCCGCGTCCTTCGTGGTCTACGTGCTCGCCGAGACCGACGTGATCACCCTCAACGGACAGAGCCAGGGGATCCTGTTCATCCTCGTCATCGGTGCCACGACCGACTACTCCCTGCTGCTGGTCGCGCGCTTCCGGGAGGAGCTGCGCCGCACCGAGTATCAGGTCGATGCGATGCGCGCGACGCTCAAGGGCACCGCCGCCGCGATCCTGGCCTCAGGCAGCACAGTCATCCTCGGGGTCATGACCCTGGTGCTCTCGGAGCTCAACTCCAACCGGGGTCTCGGTCCAGTTGCGGCGGTCGGTATCGCGTTCGCCATGCTCGCGGCCCTGACGTTCCTTCCGGCCGTGCTGGTCATGCTCGGCCGGAAGGCCTTCTGGCCCGTCCGCCCGAAGGTCGACCTCACCCACCCGCAGGCTCAGGTCACGGGATTCTGGGCGCGCGTGGCGACCACAGTGGACCGCAAGCCCCGCGTGGTGCTGCTCGGCTCCTCGGCCGTCCTGCTGGCCCTGTGCGCGTTCGTGCCGATGTTCAAGGCCGAGGGCGTGCCCCAGTCGGACTTCTTCCTCGTCTCCGTGGAGTCGACGGAGGGCCAGGACGCGCTGGCCAGGCACTTCCCGGCCGGGTCGGGCAGTGAGACGCTGGTGATCGGCCCCCAGGAGCTGGCCGCCGAGATGACCTCGGTCATCACCGCCAACGCGGGTGTCGCCGCCGTCGTCCCCCAGGTGGCCGGCCCACCCGGGCCGGATTCGCCACCGCTGGTGGTGGACGGCAACGTGCTGCTGCAGGCGACGCTGGTCGACCAGGCCGACTCCGCGGCTGCCGAGCAGACCGTGGAGGAGTTGCGCTCCCAGCTGGACGCGGTGAGCACCGAGGCGTTGGTGGGTGGGACAACCGCGATCCAGCTCGACACCAAGGCAGCCGCGCAGCGCGACCTTCGGGTGATCATCCCCGCGGTCCTGCTGGTGACGTTGATCGTGCTGATCCTGCTGCTGCGCGCGATCGTGGCTCCCCTGGTCCTCATCGCCACGGTGATCGTGTCGTTCGCAGCGACCATCGGGCTGTCCGCGATCGTGTTCTACACGATCCTGGACCTGCCCGGTGCGGATGCGTCCGTGCCCCTGTTCGCGTTCGTGTTCCTGGCCGCATTGGGCGTGGACTACAACATCTTCCTGATGACAAGGGCGCGGGAGGAGACGCTCAAGCACGGAAACCGGGCCGGGATGCTGCGCGCCCTGGCTGTCACGGGCGGCGTGATCACCAGTGCGGGCATCGTCCTGGCCGCCACGTTCAGCGCCCTGGCGCTGCTCCCCCTGCTGTTCCTGTTCGAGATCGCGTTCATGGTCGCGGCAGGTGTGCTGATCGACACCCTGATCGTCCGCTCGCTCGTGGTGCCGTCCGCGGTGATCGTGATCGGACCCCGCACGTGGTGGCCGAGCAGATTGGCTCGGGACGCCCATGACCTTGATGAGGCGGCCGCCCTGGAGGTCGCGATCACAGGCGAGGAGGAGTAGCCGCGCCGGTCCTACGGCTGCGTGCCACCCGGCCCTGACAGTGGGCGGCGGTCGTGCCAGTATTGCGCAACCGGCAACCACATCGAAGGGAACCACAATGGCGAAGTACGACCTGAACACGACCACCCTCGGCACGATGCTGGAGGACCCCGACGTCGTGGCCATCATGGAGAAGCACGCACCGGGCATCACCAGCAACCCGATGCTGGGCATGGCCAAGGGCATGCCGGCCGCGCAGGCCGTGGGTATGGCCGGCGGGATGATCGGCCAGGACGCCGTCGCGGCGATCACGAGCGACATCGAGGCCCTTTAGCCTCCAGGACCCTGAGCGTGGTCACGGGGGTGCTCCGGCACCTCTCGTGACCACGCTCTTGCCGTCTGGCGGTCCCCATCGCCCCGCCGGACCGACGTCCGGCGGTCCCGCGGACCTTCGCCCCTGTCCCCGCTGATCCCATGCGGGCAGTCTGGAGTTGATGGGGAACGGGCGGAGGTGGACGTCATGACACCGCAGACACTGGAACCGCACCGCAGCCGGATCCCCAGGTTCTTCCGCACCCCGTCGACCCGGCTCGGGTGGCTGGCAGCCGCCGGCTCGCTGGCTGCGGTCGTCCTCGTGGTCGTGATCAACCTCCTGTCCGAGCAGGGTCCGGGGCCGCCGGACGACTCCCCGTTGTGGTGGACGGTGTCAGTCATGGGCATCTTGGCGTGCATGCTCGCGTCCGGGGTCGCGGGGCTGATCGCCGTGGTTCGCAGGCATGAGCGCTCCTGGATGGTGGTCGTGCCGTGCGCCCTCGTGCTCCTGGTCGTCGTCAACGAGTTGGCGCAGGGCCTTGCCGAGCTCCTCTCCTGATCTCGCCAACTCCCCGCGCGACCAACGGCCCTACCGACTTCCTGCTCGCCCGCGCGACGATTGATGGGGGAAGTGGGAGGTGGTTGTGATGACCGGGGAGTCACGAGTGGCGAAGGTGCTGCGGTGGAGCGCCTTCGGTCTCCTGGCAGTGTTCGGGCTGCTGGGCAGCCTGTTCGTCGTCGGCGAGACCATGACCGATCCAGGCGGGGTGAAGGGCGTGCTGCTCGTGGCCGCCTGGCTGGTGCCCATGGCCGCCGCGTGCATCGTGTGCCTGCTCTGGCCGAAGATCGGCTCATGGGTGGCGGGGGTGACGCTCGCCCTCATCGCTGGGCTCTGGGCGTGGTACGCGATCGCCCCGGAGGCGTGGGACACGTTCATGGATGACCGCGGGCCGGTGATCGGCATCGCGACGTTCGCCCTCGGGCTGCCGCTGGCGTTCCTCGGCCTCCACGAACCGCGGCGGGCCGGCTGGATGCTGCTGCTCGCGGGGGTGATCCCCATTGTTGCCAAGGCCATGGAGATCACGGAGTCCGGGGACTCCGTGGGCCGGGGTGGGCTCGGCGGCCTGCTGAGCACATCGGGGACGATCTTCGCCGTGCCGTTCCTGCTCTGCGGTGCGCTGTTCCTGATCTCAGGTCTGCTGCACCGGCGTGAGGAGGCCGGGACGGGGGGCCAGCCCACGGCCCCGATCCCTGCAGGTAGTGCGCCGTTGTGACCCAGGGAACGGCCCGAGTTCCCGTGCAAGTATCTGGAGACGTACGAGGACTTCGTCGCCCGGGTCCTGACCATCAAGCCGGCCACGTCGTAGCGACCCGTGCCCGGTGTGAGTCAGCCGCCCCTTTGGTGCCTGACTCACACCGGCCAGGGGCCGATCGTGATCCCCGCCGCCTGCGCCAGCGCGGGAGCCAGGTCGAGCAGCTGCTCGGCGGAGATGATCGCCCCGCCGAGGTTCTCGACCCCGTCGACGTGGTCGATGTGCGCGCCCCGGAGGTCGAGTTCGTCGAGGTCTGCACGGACCACGACCAGCTCGCCGATCGCACAGCCGGCGAGGCTCACGCGTCGCGCCCTCGCCCCGGCGAGGTCGAGCGTCTCGATCCGGCAGTCGTGCAGTGCCACGTCGGTCAGGGTCGCGTCCCGCAGGTTGACGTAACCGAGCTGGGCGCCTGCCACGGTGACCGCGTCGAGCACCCCGCCTGCCAGATCCCAGGCGCCGATCCGGCCGCCGTCCACCGCGACGGACCGCCACGTCGAGTCGGCGCCGCTCACCTGCGGATGTCCGGCTCGCTGGAGTCGTGAGTCGATCAGCCGCGCCCGGTCGAGCACCCACTCGGCGACATCCATGAGTTGGACGTGGCACGCGCGCAGGCTCACCCGGGTCCAGTCCACTCGCGCCAGGTGCTCGCCGACGAGCTCCTCATCCTCCCGGATGTCCTCGACCTCGACGCCGCTGGCGGCGACGGCCCTCCGGCGGCCACGATCCGGGCCGCGCACAGGCGTGGCCCGGCCCCGTGCTCGATCAACCTCGTCCCCACCGGCCACCGGGCCACCGTACTGCCGACCGGGCCGGGCACGACGCCGGAGGCAGCCTCGTGAGGCTCCCGCCCGGGCACCACGACCGACACGGAGGGCGCGTAGTGTCGGAATCAGCGAAACCCAGCGTGCTGGTCGATTGGCATCGGAGGTGCTGTGATGGCGTATCGCTTCAATCCCCCGCCCGGGTGGCAGGTGGCTGACGGCTTCACCCCCGGCAACGACTGGCGACCTGACCCCTCGTGGCCGGCGGCACCGGACGGGTGGGAGTTCTGGGTCGCCGTCCCCGATGCACCACCTCCCCCGCCTCCACCTCCCGGACCGCCCGCGGCCGACCAGCCCGCCGCCGCCACTGCGAGCACTGCCACCGCGAGCGCGAAGATGAGCGGGATGTTCAAGTCCCTGAAGTCCAAGGCCCAGGACGAGGACTGGATGGGCAAGGCCAAGGCGGCCGCAACTCAGGCGACCTCCACAGCGCAGCAGGCCGCAGGCCAGGCGACAGCCCAGGCAAAGCAGCGCGACCAGGCCACGCTGGAGAAGACAGGACCGCTGCCCGAGGGAGCCGTGTGGCGGGGCGTCAGCCACGACGCGGGTCGGAACTCGATCGTCACTCTCTACCCCGACCGCATCGAGCGGACCAAGCCCACCAGCCGCATGTCGCTGACAGGCATGCTGGCCGGCGGGCCGGAGGACGTGGAGGTCATCCCCATGAAGTCCATCTCGTCGGTCCAGGCGCGCAGGGGTGCGTGGTACCACGACGTGACCGTCTTCGCGTCGGGGAACACCATCGTGTTCTCCGTGGACGCCGCCGATGCCGAGAAGCTGCGGGGACTGATCATGGACCAGGTGCTGGGCGGTTCCGCCCACTCGGCCCCGCCGGCCGCCCGCCGCCCGCCGCCCCGGCGCCTCCGTCCGGCGACGCGCTGATCGAGCAGATCAAGAAGCTCGGCGAGCTGCGCGACGCGGGGATCCTGACACCCGAGGAGTTCGAGTCGAAGAAGGCGGACCTCCTGGGTCGCCTCTGACGCGAAGACGACCACGGGTGATCACACACCAACAGCCTCAGCCGAGGAACGGCAGTGCGAGCCCGAGTCCCGCCAGGGCGATCGCGCAGACCAGCTGCAGCCCCGCGAAGAAGCGTGCCGGCAGACCTGTCTGGGTGGCCATGCTGGCCGCGTCGGTGGCAACGGCCGTTCGAGTCACCCGCCATTGGCCCGTCGCATCGACGACCCCGCCGCCCAGCAGCGCACCGCCCAGGCCTGCGACCACCACGACAGCGAGCCAGCCCGACCCGAGGGCGAGCAGCGCCCACCCGGCCGCCCCCAGGAACAGCGCGATGAATGCACCCCACCACGAGCGCACGGTGACCACGAGCATCACCCCGAGCAGGACCACGAGGTAGGCCAACCAGGCCGACCCGAATCCTGACAGGGCCACCTGCACGCAGGCGACGCCGAGGACGCCCGGCGCCAGGTATCCGGTGAACGAGACCAGGAACCGGCGGACCGGTCGCCGGCCGGGGAACGCGAAGTGGGCCATGCCGGACCCGTCACGGGCGAGGGTGATCCGATCGATCCTGCCCCCGAGCAGGGCCGCGACGAGCCCGTGGCCGAACTCGTGGGCAAGCGTGGACAGGTGCGTCGTGGCCGCCCGGCCGCGCCCCACGCCCACCACCACGCCAATGCCCAGCGCGACCAGGAGGGTCGTGGTGGACACCAGCTCAGGAGTGGTCAGCCATCCGGGGAGATGCTGGCTGACCGACGCGTCCGGGAAGCCCAACGACTCGGCACCCAGCAACGCCCACAGGATGGGCGTGAGCAGCAGCAGGGCAAGCACCGTCCACATGTCGCGTCGTCCCTGACCCCTCGGCGTACCCGATCCGCGGCCCCCCGGCCCGCGGCTCCCCTCACCCGTGCGAGACGGCGGGCCCTGGTGCAGGGTAGCCCGATCGCCCTGACCCGGCGTCCGATCGCACGGCCCGCCAGCGCCAACTACCGTAGGGTCCGACCGCCGACGAGAGGCAGATGCATGGACCGCGATCACCTCCTTGCTCGCTTCGACGAGGTCCGCGCGCATACGGAGCGCCTCGCGTCTCCCCTGTCGCCGGAGGATCAGACGGTCCAGTCGATGCCGGACGTCTCGCCGACCAAGTGGCACCGCGCGCATGTGACGTGGTTCTTCGAGACGTTCGTGCTCGCCGACCACGAGGCCGGCTTCGCCCCCTTCCAGGACCGGTACTGGTTCCTGTTCAACAGCTACTACGAGTCCCTCGGCCCACGGTTCGCCCGCCCGAATCGCGGGCTGATCACTCGACCCGGCGCCAATGACGTCGGCGTCTACCGCAGCAACGTCGATGCCCGGGTTCGGGACCTCGTGGGAACCCTCGACGAGGGCACACTCGACAAGATCTCCCCGACGATCGAGCTCGGCTTCCACCACGAGCAGCAGCACCAGGAGCTGCTCCTCATGGACATCAAGCACGTCCTGTCGGTCAACCCCCTGCAGCCCTCGTACGCAGGCTCGGCCAGTGCACCGTCGACCCCAGACCCGATCGGCTGGGTCGAGGTCGAGGGGGGACTCGTGGAGGTGGGCCATGAGGGTCCGGGGTTCTGCTTCGACAACGAGGAGCCGCGCCACCGGGTCTGGCTGGAGCCCTACCGGATCGCTGACCGGCTCATCACCAACGGGGAGTGGCTGGAGTTCATGGCAGACAACGGCTACCGACGTCACGAGCTCTGGCTCTCCGATGGCTGGGCGCGGGTCAACGCGGAGTCATGGCGGGCGCCCCTGTACTGGACCGAGCTCGATGGGGTCTGGTTCGAGCACACGCTGCACGGGACGTGGCCGGTGGATCCCGGGCTTCCTGTGAGCCACGTGAGCTTCTACGAGGCCGAGGCATTCGCGACCTGGGCGGGCAAGCGCCTGCCCAGCGAAGCCGAGTGGGAGCACGCTGTGGTCAGCGACGGGCAGGCCGATGTCGATGACTCCCGCTCGAACCTCGCGGACTCCCAGACCTTCCATCCCCGCTCGGCCGGCCCTTCGACAGGGCACCTGCGCCAGGTGCATGGCGACTGCTGGGAATGGACCTCCTCGGCCTACCACGCGTACCCGGGCTTCCACCCCGCCCCGGGCGCCATCGGGGAGTACAACGGCAAGTTCATGTCCAACCAGATGGTGCTCAGGGGCGGGTGCGCCCTCACCCCACCCGGTCACGCCCGCACGACCTACCGCAACTTCTTCCCGCACGCAGCGCGCTGGGCACTGTCCGGTGTGCGTCTCGCCGATGACCAGTTCGTCGCCGGATCAGGCTGAAGGGGAGCACTGACTCATGCCCACCGGCACGCTGTTCACGATCGAGCCCCACCTGCTGCCTGACTTCACCAGGGAAGCCCTGGCCAGGGATGCGCGGATCGGGCTCACGAGCAGCCCCCGCTCCCTGCCCTCGAAGTGGCTCTACGACGCACGGGGCAGCGAGCTCTTCGAGGACATCACCCGCCTGCCCGAGTACTACCCGACCCGCGCCGAGCGCCAGATCCTGGATCGGTACGCGGCGGAGATCGTCGAGGGCTGCTCGGGACGGAGCCTGGTGGAGCTCGGCTCCGGATCATCGATCAAGACACGCCTTCTCCTCGATGCCATGCGTGCGAACGGCGGGCCGACTGAGTTCGTCATGCTCGACGTCAGCGAGCCGGCCCTCCTCGATGCGGGCCGGGCCCTGGCCGAGGCCTATCCCGACCTGCCGATCCACGCGATGGTCGCCGACTTCGAGCACCACCTGGAGCTCATCCCCCCTGCCGAGGGAAGGCTTGTGATCTTCCTGGGCAGCACCATCGGCAACTTCGAGCCCGAGTCGCGCGCGGTCTTCCTACGCTCGCTTCGCGCGGCACTGGACCCGGGCGACCTGTTCCTGCTCGGTGCAGACCTGGTGAAGCCTGAGTCCGTGCTCGTCGCCGCCTACGACGATGCGCAGGGCATCACCGCCCAGTTCAACCTCAACGTGCTCGAGGTCCTCAACCGAGGACTGGGGGCGGACTTCCGGCTGGACCGCTTCGCGCACCACGCGGTCTGGAGCACGCAGGACGAATGGATCGAGATGCGACTGCGCTCGCTTGTGTCACAGCGGGTCCGGATTCAGGACCTCGACCTGGAGATCGAGCTCAAGGCCGACGAGGAGATCAGGACCGAGATCTCCGCGAAGTTCCGCAGGGAGGGCTTGCTCAGCGAGTGCGCGGCTGCCGGCTTCAAGGGCCGGGGTTGGTGGACTGACGAGCGTGACTGGTTCGCACTGTCCCTGTGGGAAGCGGTCTGAGCCTCCCTGGCTCGTACCGCATCGACAACCCGAACCCGGCAGTGATTTGCTCCTGCCATGACGACGGTCGCGATGTTTCCCTCCGTGCTCGGTGTCCGCGCTGGTGTCCTCGACGCTGCTGAGCGGTTGCGCCGGGACGGTCACGACGTGCTGGTGGTTGATCTCTACGAGGGTCGAACCTTCGACGACTACGAACCTGCCATGGCCTTCGCGGAGGAGGAGCTGGGGCACGCCGAGCTCATGCGCCGCGCGCGGGAGGCGGTCGCCGACGTTCCCGACGGCTTCGTGTCCGCGGGGTTCTCGCTCGGGTGCGTGATGGCGGTCCACCTCGCCACCCAGCGCGCGGTGTCCGGCGTCCTCATGATCGCCGGCGCCCTCCCCGCATCGGGGTTCGGCGCCGACGCGCGGTGGCCGGCGGGCGTGTCGGCCCAGACGCACTCCACCCTCGACGACCCGTGGCGCGAGCAGGAGCTGATCGACCAGGCCGTGCTCGAGGTGCAGGCAGCCGGCGGCGCCCTCGAGGTGTTCGACTACCCAGGCGCCGGGCACCTGTTCACCGACCCGTCGCTGCCCGCGGAGTACGACCCGGTCGGCACCGAGCTTCTGTGGAGCCGCGTCCTGCCGTTCGTGCGCGCCTGCGGCTGACGCCGCCCGTGGGCCGGGCCGGGCGCAACACGAACGTAACGAGCAGGACTTGGTCGAACCGTGGTACCCCGACACAATGGCCAACGCCAGTCCCGAGCGAGATGAGGTGCGTTGGTGTCGCGCAAGAAGCCCAAGAGGATCGGGATCCTGACTGCGGGCGGTGACAGCCCCGGGCTCAACGCGGCGATCCGCGGAGTGGGCAAGACGGCGATCGGCCACTACGGAATGGAGCTGATCGGGTTCCGCGACGGCATCACCGGGCTGGCGCAGAACAGGCACGTGCCGCTGGACAGCGCCGCGCTGTCAGGGATCCTCACCCGCGGGGGAACCATCCTGGGAACGAGCCGGGACAAGGTGCACCGCATGGAGGTCGACGGCGAGGTCCGCGACATGGTGCCCACCGTTGTGGAGAACTACGAGAAGGAGGGGTTGGACGGCCTGATCGTGATCGGCGGCGGTGGCACGGCGAAGAACGCCCTGCGCCTGCAGGCTGCCGGCCTGAACGTCCTCACCCTGCCCAAGACGATCGACAACGACATCTTCGGCACGGATACCAGCTTCGGCTTCGCCACCGCCACGGAGATCGCCACCGAGGCGATCGACCGGGTCCACAGCACGGCGCACAGCCACCACCGGATCATCCTCACGGAGGTCATGGGCCACCGGGCCGGGTGGCTGACCCTGGCCTCAGGGCTCGCGGGCGGTGCGGACGTCATCCTGATCCCCGAGATCCCCTACTCGGTCGAGAAGATCGCCGAGACCATCCGGGCGCGCACCGCGCGGGGCAGCTCGTTCAGCGTGGTCGCGGTCGCGGAGGGGGCGCGCGACGCCGACGACACCGCCGACTATGAGGCCGCCAGGCTTCTGGTGAAGGCTGCCAAGACCCCCGAGGCCTCCCGTGCTGCCAAGGCCCACCTGGCTCACGTGGAGGACACACAGCGCGAGCACACCTTCCGCCTCGCCCGCGAGCTCGAGGCCGCGACCGGCCTGGAGACTCGTGTGACCATCCTGGGCTACGTCCAGCGAGGCGGGGCACCGTGCGCCGCCGACCGGTTGCTCGCCACCCGCCTCGGGGCCGCGGCCGCCGACCTGGTTGCCAGGGGCGAGTTCGGCTACATGGTCGCCGCTCGGGGGGAGAGCACCGTGCCCGTGCCTCTGACCGAGGTGGCAGGCAAGGTCAAGCTCGTCCCCCCCGACCACGACTGGGTCGCCGCTGCCCGCAAGGTCGGCACCGGGCTGGGCGACTGAGGGAACCGGTCCGCCCTCCGGTCGCCGCCGGACCACGAACGTGTCGACGCGGGACGGTGAAGCCAGTAGCGTCGGGGCATGCCGCGACCCGTGCACTTCGAGATCCACGCCAGCCAGCCTGAGGCCATCCAGGCCTTCTACAGCGCGCTCTTCGGTTGGACGTTCCATCAATGGGGCGAGCAGGCCTACTGGCTTCTCGCCACCGGCGATGGCAACCCGATGGCCGGGATCCCGAGCAGCGAACCCGGCATCGACGGAGCGCTGGTACCGCGGATCGGGCCAGCGGCCGAGGAGGGTCAACCCGTCAACTCGTGGGTGGTGACCGTCGACGTCGACGACTGCCGTGCCTACCTCGACCGTGCGATCGAACTGGGCGCCACGGTCGCTCTGCCCCTCGCCCCGATCCCGGGGGTCGGTTGGCTGGCCTACATCAAGGACCCGGACGGCAACCTCCTCGGGATGATGCAGTCCGATCCGGATGCTGGTCCGGCTTCACCGACGGAACTCTGAGCCGCGCGCCGATGACGACCGCCTCCGAGGACCTGGCGAGCATCTACCGGGACCTTCATGCGCACCCGGAGCTGGGGTTCGCCGAGCACCGGACCGCGGGCATCGTGGCCGAACAGCTGACCCGGCTCGGCTTCGAGGTGACCACCGGCGTGGGGCGGACCGGCGTCGTCGGGATCCTCCGCAACGGTGACGGGCCGACCGCGCTTCTGCGCGCGGACATGGACGGGTTGCCCGTGGCTGAGGAGACCGGGCTGCCCTACGCCAGCACGGACGTCGCACCCGGCGAGTCCGGCGACGTCCCGGTGATGCATGCCTGCGGCCACGACATGCACGTGACGGCCCTGCTCGGTGCCGCCGAGCGTCTGGCGGCCGAGCCGGAGTCGTGGGCCGGCACCCTCATGCTGGTGTTCCAGCCGGCCGAGGAACTCGGCGCCGGCGCCCAGGCGATGATCGACGACGGCCTGTTCGAGCGGTTCGGTCGCCCCGATGTGGTGCTGGGCCAGCACGTGGCCCCGATCCCCGCGGGTGTGATCGGGCTGCGATCCGGTCCCGCGTTCGCCGCCGCCGATGCGCTGCGCATCGTCCTGCACGGTCGGGGTGCCCATGGGTCCCGTCCAGAGGCGTCGGTCGATCCGGTGGTGATGGCCGCAGCCACGGTCATGCGCCTTCAGACCGTGGTCTCCCGCGAGGTCGGTGGAAGCGAGACCGCGGTCGTCTCGGTCGGCGTCATGCGTGCCGGAACCGCGGTGAACATCATCCCGGACAAGGCCGAGCTGCTGGTCAGCGTCCGCACATTCACCAAGGACGTGCGCGACCGAGTGGTCGAGGCCATCGGCCGGATCGCCCGCGCCGAGGCAGCCGCCTCAGGTGCCCCGAAGCCCCCCGACGTGGAGGTCACCTCCTCGTTCCCTGCGGTCTCCAACGACCCGGCGGCCGTCGATCGGACCCGCCCGGCCCTGCAGGCCCTGCCGGCCATGGTCGTCGACCCGGGCCCGGTGACCGGCAGTGAGGACGTCGGGCTGCTGGCGACAGCCGCAGGCGCCCCCTGCGTCTTCTGGCTGCTCGGCGGGGCCGACCCGGCGGCCTTCGAGGGGGCGTCCAGCTTCGAGGAGATGGCGCTGCGTGTCGCGGCGCTGCCCTCCAACCACTCGCCGCTGTACGCGCCCGTCATCGAACCGACGCTCACCATTGGGGTCAACGCCCTGGTGGCCGCGGCCCACGCCTGGCTGCCGGTTGGCGCAGGCCGGTGACACCAGGGCGTCCGGTGCGCCGGCCGCTTGTTTCCGGGTCAGGTCGTGCTGTGTGGCTTGATCCCCAGGGTGTAGCGGACCTCTTGGTGCAGCACGAAGCCGCCGCTCGGGTGAGCGCCAGCGGACAGCCGGCGCTCGGCCTCTGCTCGCACAGCAGGGCGCTCTGATTCGGGCACCGCACCCCACATGGCCCGCTGCCCCGTGGACATGCTGAAGGCCTGCCACTGGTCGGCGTCGGCGAAGTGCACCGGCAGGTCGATCACGAGGGTGCGCACGTCGGCGAACCCGGCCCCGGCCACCAGGGACTCCATTCCGGCGTCGGACGCGAACGGCCCTCGGGCCCCACTGGTCCGGGCATCGAGCATGGCCGGCGGAAGGTAGGGGGTGAAGGTGTCGTCAACGGCACGCCACACGTCGTCCTGCGGGCCGAAGGTGCTCACCCCGAGCCTGCCCCCGGGGGCCATGACTGCACGCCACGCCTCCAGCGCCACCCGGGGGTCGGGCAGGAAGAACAGCACCAGTGACGCGCCGACAACATCGAACGCGCCCAACGGCAGCGCGGGAGACTGCGCGTCGCCCATCGAGACCGCGACGTGGTCCAGGCCCTCCGAGGTGGCCGCGTGCTGGGCTGCGGAGACCATGGCAGGCGACACGTCCACCCCGACCGCACGACCCCGGGCCCCAACCGCACGGGCCGCGGGCAGCAGGAAGGCCCCCTTGCCGCAGCCCAGATCCGCAACCCACTCCCCCGGTTCGGGTGCCAACGCGTCCACCAGGCCACGGGCTATCGGCCCGAAGAAGTCGATACCGACCTCGTCGTAGCTGGTGGCGATCTCATCGAACAGCCGTGCGTTGCGCACCGCTGGATCAGCAGCCGGAACTACCGGTTCGGGTTCGGACATGGACCATTGTGGGCGGTCGGTGTGGGGCCCGGTCAAGGGCGACGCGAATGCACGTCCCCGGTGCCGCTCGAGGGGCTGTCGGTCAGGGGGCGGAGGCGACCGCCGCCTGTGGTGCCAGCTCCGCTCGATCTCCCGGCTCGCGTGACTCCCGACGGCGCAGTGCCGGCCCGAGGAGCATTGCGACCACGAATCCCGTCGCCGCGATGAGCACGATCATCGTTCCGCTGGGGACGTTGGCGAAGTACGAGGCGTACATCCCCAGGGCCCCGCACACCGAGCCGATCACCGTGGACAGGATGAGCATCCGCCCGAAGGATTGCGTGAGCAACCGGGCCGTCACCGCCGGGATCACCAGCATCGCGGCCACCAGGGTCACGCCGATCACGGTCAGGGTCGCGAGGATCGCCAGGCTGAGCACGCTGACGAGGATGGCGTCCGTGCGTGCGACGTTCACCCCGGAGGCCTGCGCCACGTCCGGGTCGAAGGTGGCGAACAGCAGGGCCCGATACCCGAGGACGACCAGGACCACGGTCGCCGCGCTGATGGCGACCAGGGCCCAGACCTGACCCTGGGAGATGCCCAGGATCGAGCCGAAGAGGGCCGCGTCGAAGCTGGGTCCGCGGTTGCCGAACTTCGCCAGGAGGGCGACGCCCAGGGCGAAGGACGCGGTGGTGACCACACCGATCGCGGCGTCGGAGCCGATCCGGTGCTTGCGCGCGACGCTGTTGATCGCCAGCGCCGAACCCACACCCCAGACTCCCGCACCGAGCATGTACCAGCTGGACGCGATCAGCTGGCTGGCTGCGAACCCGCCGAAGATCGCATGGGAGAGCCCGTGTCCGATGTAGCTCATCCCGCGCAGGACGATGTAGACCCCGATCAGGCCCAGGAGCGCGCCGGAGATGGTCGCCACCACGATCCCCTTGACGAAGAACGTGTAGCTGAACGGGTCGAGCAGCGAGGCGAACAGGTCAGTCATTGACGGTCCCTCCGACTCCAGGCGCCCCCGCACCGAGGTGCGCACGCCCCGGCACCGTGTCGGCCAGCGACAGCGAATCCCGACCGGAGTCGACCACCACCGGCATGCCGAGGTGCGTCAGGACGTCCAGCCCCGCACCGAAGGTCGCCTCCAGCACCGGCGCCGTGAGCACCTCGGCCGGGGTCCCGGCGGCGATGACCCTGCGGTTCAGGCACACGAGGTGGGGCAGGTGGGCGGCCATGCCGTTGAGGTCGTGGGTGGTGAGCACGATCGAGATGCCGGACTCGTTGAGATCACCCAACAGGTGCAGAACGGCGTGCCGTGTGGTGATGTCCACCCCGGACGTCGGTTCGTCGAGCAGCAGGAGCTCGGGCTGGCCGGTCAGCGCACGGGCGAGGAACATCCGCTGCTGCTGGCCACCGGAGAGCTCGCGGATGTGCCGGCCGGCCAGGGCTGCGATGCCCAGCCGGTCCAGGGACGTCATCACCTCGTCGCGTTCGGCGGCGGTGGCGCGGAAACGCGCCCCGCGCTGCGGGCGCCCCATCAGCACGCACTCGAAGACGGTCACCGGGAAGTCCCAGTTGATGGTCTCCAGCTGCGGCACGTAGGCCATCCGCAGGCCGGGTCGGCGTTCGAGGGTGCCCTGCCACAGGCCCTGGCCACGCCCGCGCTTCGGCGGGGTGATCGCGCCCATCAGCACGCGCAGCAGGGTCGTCTTGCCTGAGCCCGAGGGCCCGACGATCCCGGTGAACTGCCCCGGTTCGATCGTCAGGTCGACATCGGACAGCACCGTACGACCCTGCTGGTAGGCGACACCGAGGCCGGAGGTACGTAGCAGGGCCTCGCTCATTGCGGGTACTTCGCGTTGTCCGGCGCGACGTCCGACACGTCAAGGGACTTGAGGGTCGGGGCCTGCCCGCCGAGGCCCTCGATGATCGTCTGGTAGTCGAAGCGCATCAGGCCCAGGAACGAGTGCTCCGGATCGCCGGGCTCGCCGGGGAGGTCGTCGTCGCGCAGGTCGTCGATGTACTGGGCACCAGCCTCGTTGGCGATCTCCTCCAGCACGGGCGAGGGGAACACCTCCGACCCGAAGACCGCCGACACCTTCTCGGCCCTGACCTGGTCGATCAGCGCGGCGACCTCCGACGGGGTCGGCTCGGCGAAGTTGCTGGGCTGGATCGCCCCCACCACGTCCCACCCGTAGCGCTGCCCGACGTACGCGTAGGCGTCGTGGTAGGTCACCAGCTTGATCCCACCGGGGACGCTGGCCTGGTCGGCCTCGAGGGCATCGGCCAGCGCGGTGGTCTTGGCGAGGAAGGCTTTCAGGTTCGCGTCGTAGGTGGCGGCGTTGTCCGGGTCCAGCTCGGAGAACTTCTTGGCCATGACCGTGGCGTACTCCCCCGCGAGGACCGGGTCGGTCCAGAGGTGCGGGTTGGGCTTGCCCTCCTCCTTCGGGAAGGAGAAGTCGTAGATGTACTCCGACTCCGGGAGCACCTCGTTCCCGACCTCGACGATCTCGGTCTCAGTCCGCTTGTTTGCCTGCGCCAGCTCCAGCGTCGGGTCCTCGAGCTTGAGGCCGTTGACGAGGATGAGGTCCGCGTCGCTGAGCAGTCCGGCGACACTCGGGTCGGGCTCGAAGGTGTGGCTGTTCGTGCCCTCCGGGACGATCCCCTGGACGTCGACGAGGTCCCCGCCGATGTTGGCCGCGATCGAGGTCATCGGCGAGACCGTCGTGGCAACCAGGAGCTTGTCGCCGTTCCCGCCCTGCGCCGAGTCGTCCGACGAGCCGCAGCCGGCAAGAAGGAGTCCAGCCGCCAAGCCGATCGCAGCGATCCGCATGAGAACACCCTTCTTGGCCGCCCCGGATGGCCGAGCCATGCCAAAGCCTAGGCTCGCTCCGGTGTTCCTGCAAAAGAGTTGCAGGAACGCTCCGGCGCCTGCGCGACCCACCGCGGATCAATGCCGGGTCTGGCGTGTGCGCTCACCGTGGCCCGGGTGACGGGCCATGAAGGTGCACACCGGGAAACGATCCTGTTAACAACCCCTTCAGGGCGTTGCCTGCCCGCGACCAGGGTGCGATCGTGATGGGCAGGACACCGGCCGGCGTCCGCCAACCTCCGATCACAGGGCACGCAGACAGCCGAGAGGGCGAGATGATCCGCTCAATGCGCAGAAGCGTCGGTGAGCGCATCGATCACGCCTACTACGCTCTGCTGAGGACGACCGTCACACGCTTCGCGCCCGCAATGGTCCGGTTCGATGAGGGGGATCCACTCCTCAGTGCAGGCTTCAGAGGGCCGATCAGCCCGCTCAGGTGATCGACGCCTGGAAGATGCTCTCGATCGAGGCGTCGAGGGCGGCGTCGAACTCCGCGGGGCTCTGCTGCGCGGTCAGGCCCTCGGTCAGGGCCCTCGAGAAGCTGGCGACCACGCCGTGGTTGCGGGCCAGCAGCGCGTTGGCCTCCGCCCGGGTGTACCCGCCGGACAGCGCGACCACGCGCAGCACGTTGGGATGCTCCACGAGCTCGGCGTAGAAGTCGTCCTGCTCCGGCAGGGTGAGCTTGAGCATGATGAACTCGTCTGCCCCGAGCTTCCCGATCTCGGCCAGCAGGGCGGCCTTGAGCAGAACCTCGGCCTGCGCCTTCTCCGGGCTGTGGATGTCGATCTCGGGCTCGATGATCGGGACCAGACCAGCGCCGATGATGCGGCGGCCGACCTCGAACTGCTGACTCACGACGGCACCCACACCGGCCTCGTTGCCCAGCTTGATGACCGAGCGCATCTTCGTGCCGAACACGCCATGCGAGATCGCCCGGGCCAGGACGGCGTCGAGGTCCGGCATCGGCTTCATGACCTGCGCCCCGTCGGACTCGTCGGCCAGGCCCTTGTCGACCTTCAGGAAGGGCACGACGTTCTTCTCCTGCCACAGGTACTCCGCGGCACCCATCCCCATGATCTGGCGGTCCATCGTCATCTCGAACAGGATCGAGCCGAGGATGCGCTCGCCGTTGAACGCGGGGCTGGTGATGATCCGGGTGCGCATCTCGTGGATCCGGTCGTACATCTCGGCGTCGCCGGAGTAGGCCGACTCGTCGACGCCGTAGAGCCTCAGCGCCTTGGGAGTGCTGCCACCGCTCTGGTCCAGTGCCGCGATGAATCCCTGGGCGGTCTTGATCTTCTGGAACTGCTCGCTGTTCACGAGTCCACATCCTTCTCTCGGGTCACTTCCGTACTACGCCGATGCCCTGCCCCTGTCAAGGTGGGCGAACGCCACCCAGCGATCACCGGGCATGCCTGCTAGGGTCACTTGCAGACTCTTTCAACTGCTCATGTTCGAAGGTCGGTGGTCATGCCCGTCCCCCTGTACGAGGCGAAGGCTGACCTCTTCCGCGCCCTGGGCCATCCGGTCCGGATCCGCGTCCTGGAGCTGCTCAGCGAGCGGGACCACGCCGTGCACGAGTTGCTGGCAGAGATCCCGATCGAGCCCAGCAGCCTGTCCCAGCAATTGGCGGTGCTGCGCCGCACGGGGTTGGTGCGCCAGCAGCGGGCGCGAGGCGAGGTCGTGTACTCGATCGTCGTCCCGCACACCCGTGACCTCCTGCTGGCGGCGCGGCTGGTGCTGCGCGAGGTCCTGGCCGACCGCGCCGAGCTGGAACGGGAGCTGGACCCCTCAGCGGGGGCCGGAGCGCCGACGTGAGCTCCCTGCGCCTGGTCCGCTTGATCCGACGCACTGGTCGGGTCGCCGAGCCCGCCCCACCGGGGCCCGCAGCCGTCGGGGCCGGTGACTACCAGCCTGACCCGATCCTCGCGGGGAGCGCCCAGGTCCGCCACGTCGACTGCGGGTCGTGCAACGGGTGCGAGGTCGAGGTGGGCGCGGTGTTCGGCCCGGTGTACGACGCCGATCGCTACGGGGCTCGACTTGTGGCATCCCCCCGTCACGCCGACGTCCTTCTGGTGACCGGGGTCGTGACCCGCAACATGCTCGAGCCGCTGCGCCGCACCGTCGAGGCGACGCCGCGGCCCCGCGTTGTGCTCGCCGTCGGGGACTGCGCCCTCACCGGAGGTGTGTTCACTGACGGGTACGGGGTGGTGGGCGCCGTCGACGACGTCGTGCCGGTCGACCTCTCAGTCCCCGGATGCCCCCCCGAGCCCGACGCGATCGTGGCCGCGTTGCGACGGGTGACGGGGCGATGACCGTCGTGCAGGCGGGACTGTCCGCGCAGCTCGCGATCGCGGGCCTGGCTGTGCTGGTCTCGTTCCTCGCCCCGGAGCGGTCCCGCTCCCGGCTGGCCGGTGGAGCGGCCGCCGCCCTCGGAATCGCAGGTGCCGTGACCGGCGCAGCAGCGATGTCCGGTTCCGGTGCGGCCCGTGGACTGCGGGTGCCGATCGCCCTGCCGCTTCAGGCTCCCCTCGATCCGCTGCTCCTGGCCCCTGACGAGTTGGGCGGGGTCTTCATGCTCGTGGCCGGATCCGTGGTCGCGATCACAGCCGTCTACGGGATCGGCTACGCCTCCGGGCCTGCCGCGTCCCGCTCCGGATGGGCCGCTTTCGCGGTCTTCGCCCTGGGCATGCAGCTGGTGCCCGCTGCCGCCGACGTGGTCTCGTTCCTGCTCGCGTGGGAGCTGATGGCAGTCGGCTCGACCATCCTGGTCCTTGCCGACCACCGCCTGCGCGCCTCCGTGGTCCCTGCGACCCTCTCGTACGCCGTCATGACCCACCTGAGCTTCCTGCTGCTGCTGGGCGGGTTCTCGGTGCTCGTGTCCGTCGCCGGCGGCACATCCTTCGCCGCACTGGCCGGGGCCGGGGTGACCGGAGGTGCGGCCAGCGTCGCCTTCGTGCTCCTGCTGGCCGGGTTCGCCACCAAGGCGGGCCTGGTGCCGCTGCACGTCTGGCTTCCGCGGGCGCACCCGGAGGCCCCGAGCCACGTCTCGGCGGCGATGAGCGCCGCGATGGTGAAGATGGGCGTGTACGGGGTGCTGCTGGTCCTGTTCCGCCTTCTGCCCGCCGGGCCGAGCTGGTGGGCGGTGCTGCTGCTGGTGCTCGCCCTGGGGTCCGCCCTCTACGGGATCCTGCAGGCATCTGTGACCAGCGACCTCAAGGTGCTGCTGGCCTACTCGACCACCGAGAACGTCGGCCTGATCCTCACCGCCGTGGCCGTCGCCGTCCTGCTCAACGCAGCGGGACAGCCCGCGATCGCGGATGTCGCGCTCACCGCCGCACTCCTCCTGGTCGTGAGCCACGCCGCGTTCAAGACCGTGCTGTTCCTGGGCGCCGGATCAGTGCTGCACGCCACAGGTGAGCGCAGCCTCGACCGCCTCGGCGGCCTGGCTCCCACCATGCCGGTGACCTCGATCGCCTTCGGCATCGCCGCGTTGGGCGCCGCGGCCCTGCCCGTGACCTCCGGGTTCGCTGCCGAGTGGGTGCTGCTGCAGTCGCTGATCCACGGCGACGGGGCCAGCGACCAGCTGGTCGCTGTGGCGCTGCCCATCACGGTGTCAGTCGTGGCGCTGACGGCCGGGCTGGCCCTGCTCACGTTCGTGAAGGCCTACGGGATCGCCTTCCTCGCCCGACCCCGTTCGGAGGGGGCCGCCCACGCCCACGAGGCCAACGCCCCCATGCGCGTGGCCATGCTCATCGGCACCGTGGCCGTGGTCGGCCTGGGACTGGCCCCCGGACCGGTGGCCTCCGCCCTGGCCGGGGCTGTCGGCGCGTCCGGTGTCGAGGTGGTCGGGATGCTGGGCGTGTCACTGCCCGCCGTGTCCGCGCTGCTGGACCCCGTGGCCCTGATCCTGCTGGGGGCGGTGGTGGCCGTCCCCGTCGTCGTGGCGCAGGTGGCCGCGGCCCGCCGGGCACCGCGCCGCGACGTCGCGCTGGCGTGGGGGTGCGGGGGGATCCGGGTGAGCCCCACGATGCAGTACACGGCCACGTCCTACGCCGAGCCGCTGGTTCGGGTGTTCGACGACGCACTGCGGCCGCGCCGGGACCTGCAGGTCTCCCACGCCGACGAGTCCCGCTACCTCGTGTCCAAGGTCCAGTTCCGGCAGCGGGTCTCCGATGTCGTGTCCGATCGGATCTACGACCCTGTTGTCCGGGTGGCGCTGAGCCTCGGCGTGTACTCGCGGCGGCTCCAGAACGGAAGCATCCACCGCTATCTGGGCTTCTCGTTCACCGCGCTGCTGATCGTCCTCCTGGCGGTGACCTGGTGAGCACGCTGGCTGTCGCCCTCCTCATCGCGGTGCAGGTCGTGGCCGCCGTCGCACTGACTCCGCTTCTCGTCGGGGTGATGCGCCAGACCCGCGCGCGGATGGAGGGTCGGGCTGGGGCCGGGGTCGGCCAACCGTGGCGCGACGTCCGCAAGCTGTTGGCCAAGGAACCCCTGAGGGCGGCCGGGATCGGGCCGCTGATGATCGCGGCGCCCCTGGTGCTCATGGTGTCCAGCCTGATGGTCTGCGCCCTGGTCCCCCTGGTCAGCACGGCCACGCTGCCGCTGGTGCCAGACGACCTCTTCGTGGTGGTCTCGCTGCTGCTGCTGGGCACCGCGGCGCTGGCGCTGCTCGGCCTCGAGTCCGGCACCGCGTTCGGCGGCATGGGCTCCAGCCGGCACATGACGATCGCGGCGCTGGTCGAGCCCACTGTCCTGGTCGCGGTGTACGCGCTGTCCATCCCGGTCGGGACGTCGGCGCTGTCAGCGATCGTGGCCGCCCGGGCGCTCGATCCGGCCATCGTGGTCTCCCCTGTGAGCCTGCTCGCGGTCGTTGCCCTGGGCCTGGCCGTCCTCGCCGAGACCGGGCGGCTGCCCGTCGACAACCCGTCGACCCACCTGGAGCTGACGATGGTGCATGAGGCGATGGTGCTGGAGAGCTCCGGACGGGACCTGGCCTGGCTGGAGCTCGGGTCCTGGCTGCGGCTGACCGCGCTGCTGGGCCTGGTGGTCAACCTGGTCATCCCCTGGGGCGTCGCGACGACCGCGACGCTGCCGGCTGTGCTCGTCGGGCTGGTCGCGATCGTGGTCAAGCTGCTGCTCGCCGGTGCCCTGGTCGCCGCTGTCGAGGTGTTCCTGGCCAAGGTGCGGCTGTTCCGCGTCCCGGAGCTGCTGGCCGGATCGTTCGTCCTGGCCTTCCTGTCGGTGACTGCCTCGTCGCTGGTCGGATGAGGTGCGGCCGATGAGCGAGGACCTGTTCGCCTACCTGATCGCCACCACCACCGGCCTGCTGCTGATCACCGCGGTGATGCAGGTGTGGCGCCAGTCCCTGACCGCCTCGATCCGCCTGCTGGCCGTGCAGGGGGCGGCCCTGGCCGGCCTGGTGGCCACCCTGGGCATCGAGGAGCACAGCGCCGAGGTCATCGGTGTGGCTGTCATGGTGCTGGGCATCAAGGCCGTGGCCATGCCCTGGGCACTGACCCGGACAGCTCGGGTCACCGGTGCCGTGCGTGAGGAGTCGCCCCTCATCAACCCCACGGCTGGCCTGCTGATCGCCGCGGTGCTCAGCGTCCTGGCCTACGTGGTCGCCGCACCCATCACCGCCGTCGTGACGGGTCCGGCCGCCTCGGCCGTGGGGATCGGGCTTGCCCTGATGCTCACCGGCTTCCTGGTCATGCTCACCCGGCGCAGCGCACTGTCGCAGCTGATCGGCTTCGTGATGCTGGACAACGGCATCGCCACCGTCGCGTTCCTCACCTCCGGTGGGGTCCCGCTCGTCGTCGAGCTGGGCGTGACCCTGGACGTGCTGCTGGTGGTGCTGATCCTGCGCGTGCTCACCGGCCGGATGCAGCTGACCCACGGGGGCACCGACCTCGACGACCTCATGGAGCTCTGCGACTGATGACTGGCCTGCTCTGGATCCCCCTGCTCGTCCCGGCCGCGCTCGCGCTGGCCTCGGCGTTCCGGCGCCGTGACGGCTGGACCCGCACGGCCGACCTCGCCGCGGCGATCGCGGTTCTCGGCACCGGGTCTGGCACTGCTCGGCACCGTCGCGGACTCGGGTCCGCTGACCGGAGCCAGGGGCCTGCTGCGCGCTGACGGCCTCACGGCGTGGCTGGTGACCACCATCGGGGCGGTGGCTGTGACGGCCCTGTGGGGCGGGCTCCCGAGGCGCGCCGACCAGGGCGAGCCGGACGGCCGCTACACGGCGCTGGTGTGCCTGTTCCTGGCCGCGATGAGCCTGGCCGTGCTCACCGACAACCTCGGGATCCTGTGGGTCGCCGTCGAGGCCACCACCATCACCACGGCGTTCCTGGTCGGGCACCACCGCGGCCAGCGCGCCCTCGAGGCCGCCTGGAAGTACGTGGTCCTCGGATCGGTCGGGGTGGCGATCGCCTTCCTGGGCATCGTGCTGCTCTACGCGGCCAGCGTCGCTGCGGGAACACCCACGCTCTCCTGGTCCCTGCTGGCCAGCGGATCGATCCCGCTGGATCCCGACCTCACGCGCCTGGCCGTGGCCCTGGCCGTCCTCGGCTTCGCCACCAAGGCCGGGCTGGCCCCGATGCACAGCTGGCTGCCCGACGCCCACTCCCAGGCCCCGGCCCCGGTCTCGGGGCTGATGTCCGGGGTCCTGTTGTCGGTGGCGCTCTACGCGATCCTGCGGATCCAGGCGATCAGCACGGCCGTCATCGGCCCGGACTTCCTGCGCGGACTGCTCGTCGCCGCGGGGCTGCTGTCCCTGGCCGTGGCCGCCGCCCTGATGCTGGCCCAGCGCGACTACAAGCGGCTGCTGGCCTACTCGAGCATCGAGCACATGGGGATCATGGCCCTGGGAGCCGCGGTCGGCGGAACCGTGGCCACCACCGCCGTCCTGCTGCACATGCTCGGCCACGGGCTGGTCAAGGCCACCATGTTCGTCGTGGCTGGGCGCATCCTGGCCGCCGAGGGCAGCAGCCGCATCGACGACGTCCACGGGCTCCTGGCCCGGCGGCCCGACCTCGCCCGACCGCTGCTTGCGGGTACCGCGGCCCTGCTCGGCTTCCCCCCGTTCGTCCTGTTCTTCACCGAGGTGGCGATCGTCATCGCCGGCTGGGCCAACGGGCTCGGACTGGCGATGGCCGTCGCACTGCTGCTCCTGCTCGTGGTGTTCGCCGGGTTCGGCCGCCAGGTCGCCGCGATGACCCTGGGCATGCCCGCCGCCACAGCGATCGGTGATGCCGCCACGGTCGACGAGCCGCAGGCCCCGCTCGCGCACCCCGTGACCGCCGGCGCGGGGACGGGACGGGCGGCACCGCTGCTGGTGGCCCTGACTGCCGCAGTGCTCCTGGCTTTCGCGGCCCGCCCCTTGGCCGAAATGCTGACAAGCGCCGCTGCCGTCCTGGCTGGTGCCCGGTGAGCCCGTTGCACGCCACCCGTCGGATGACCGTCACCCGCGATCGCTGGGTGGTCGAGGCTCGGACCCTGCTCAGCGACGGGTGGCGCCTGGCCCTGATGGCCGCCCATGAGGACGACGACCGGATGCGGGTCGTGGCCAGCTTCCTGCGCCCCGTCGGCGAGCGGGCCGAACTCACCCTGGATGTGCCCCTCGACGACCCATGGATCCCCACACTGGCGCAGGTCTCCTTCCCCGCCGGGCGGTTCGAGCGTGAGATCCGCGACCTGTACGGCATCCGCCCCGCGGACCACCCACTGCCCCAACGACTGGTGCGCCACGGCCACTGGCCCACTGGGTACCACCCGATGCGCCGTCACGCCGATCCCGATCCCCGGTTCAACCCCGACATCGACTCCTACCCGTTCGTCGCGGTCGAGGGCGACGGCGTCTACGAGATCCCCGTTGGCCCCATCCACGCGGGCCTCATCGAGCCGGGCCACTTCCGGTTCTCGGTGGTCGGCGAGACCATCCTGCAGATGAAGGCCCGACTGTGGTTCCTGCACCGCGGGGTCGAGAAGCTCTTCGAGGGGCGGACCCCTGCCCAGGGCATCGAGCTGGCCGAGCGCATCAGCGGCGACACCGCCGTCGGGCACACCCTGGCCTATGTGCTGGCCGTCGAGGACGCCCTCGGCATCGAGGTCGAGTCGCAGACCCAGGCTGTCCGCGCCCTGCTGCTCGAGGCCGAGCGCCTGTACAACCACGTCAACGACCTGGGCGCCATCGCCAACGACGTCGGCTACGGCATCGCGCATGCACACACCCAGCGCCTTCGCGAGCACCTCCTGCGCCACAACAAGGCACTCACCGGGCACCGACTGCTGCGCGGGGGCATCAGCATCGGCGGCGCCCACATCGCCACGGAACCCGACCTCGACCTGATCCGCCGCACTGCCGGCGAGGTCGCCGAGATCGTCGAGATCACCCTGGGCCACACGGTCGTGGCCGACCGGTTCACGGGGACGGCCGTGCTCACCCCCGAGCAGGCGGCGCACATCGGGACCCTGGGCTACGTCGCCCGCGCCTCCGGGGTCGCCACCGACGCGCGCACGGAGCACCCGTCCAGCGACCTGGGCGCGCCGTTCACGCCGGTGATCGAGGAGGGCGGCGACGTGCTGGCCCGCTTCCTGGTGCGTGCCCGGGAGGTCGCCACCTCGGCCGCCCTCATCGAGGACCTAGCCGCCCGGATCGCGGGCCGTGGTCCCATAGTGGACGAACGCTCACCAGCTGACGCCACCGATGTCGAGACCCCACGCGCCGGGCTCGGAGTCGTCGAGGCGTGGCGCGGGACGCTGGTTCACCGCGTCGAGCTCACCCACTCCGGTCGGCTGGCCCGCGTACGTGCTGTCGACCCGTCGTTCTTCAACTGGCCGGCCCTGCCCGTGGCCCTGACCGACACGATCGTCCCCGACTTCCCGCTGGCCAACAAGAGCTTCAACCAGTCCTACGCCGGCAACGACCTCTGAACCCTGCCGAAGGCGCCCGGCAGGTTCCCAGAGGCCCCGGGCGCGTGCCAAGGTAGGAGGTGAAGGAGGGGCGATCGCCGGGCAGCGGCGTCGATCGTCGCAGCGGCATGATCGCCAAGGGATCATGTCCCACAACGTCAGGACACGACCGAGGACCGCGCGGATCGGCGTGATCGGCGCCGGCGCGTCGGGGCTCTCCGTGGCACACCACCTGCAGCGGGCTGGCTACGACCGTGTGACCGTCCTGGAGCGGGAGCCCCGCGTCGGGGGCAAGTGCTCGTCCATCCGGGTGGGCGAGCACGTCTACGAGATGGGCGCCGTGTTCGGCTGCAGCGACTACCGCAGCACCCGCACGATCATGCAATCGGTGGGGGTCGAGCCTGCAGCCATGGAGGGCGGTCACTGCTACGACCCCGACGGGCATCCGATGGACCTGTTCACGACCCGCCAGTACCCCCGGATCCTCCGGCAGCTGGCCACCTACGCCTGGCTGTCGCAGGTGCGCTACCGACGCGTCAACTCGCCCGGTCTGGCTGGGGTCGACCACGACCTGCACGCTCCCTTCGCCCAGTTCTGCCGATCCCATGGGCTGTCCGCGATGGAATCCCTCGTGGGCCCACCCTTCACAGGATTCGGGTACGGCTACGTCAGCGAGGTGCCCGCGGCCTACGTGCTGAAGTACCTGGACGTGCGCACCCTCGAGGCGATGCGCGACCGGAAACGGCGGTTCATCTGGCCGGATGGTGTCGAGTCGCTCTGGTCGCAGGTGGCCCAGCAGCATGACGTGCGCACCGGAACCAGCGTCGTGCGAGTGGCCCGAGGCGGCTGCGTCCAGGTGGAGACGGCCGACGACGAGCTGGAGTTCGACGCGCTGATCCTCGCCTGCCCGCTGGACGAGGCACTGCGCTTCCTGGACGCCTCACCGACAGAACGCAGCCTGTTCTCCGAGATCACCTACTACGACTACTGGGTCCTGCTCGCCGAGACGACCGGACTGCCGCCTGGCGCCGGCTTCGTCCCTGAACGCTTCGGCGCCGAGCAGCGGGGGCACCTGATGCTCTGGTACCAGCGCTGGACCGACACCCCGCTGGACACCCTGTACGCCCTGGGGGATCCCGGCATGACCGAGGAGACCCTGACGGAGATGCTCTCCGAGGACCTGGTGCGGATGGGAGCATCACTGGACCGCGTGGTGCACGTTCGTCGGTGGCGGTACTTCCCCCACGTCAGCCCCACGGCCATGGCCGGCGGCTACTACGAGCAGCTGGAGGGATTGCAGGGCGCCAATCGGACCTACTTCGCCGGCGAGGTCATGTCCTTCGCCAGCGTCGAGCTGTGCGCCCGCTACTCGGAGGCCCTCGTCCAGCGGCACTTCGCGTGAGCTGGCTCGCCGCTGGGCGTCGAGATCAGGCGGTGGCCACCGCGAACACCACGTGGTTGTCGTCGTCCTCGGTGTCGCCGAGGACGCCGCGCTCGAGGGCGAGGTGCGAGAAGCCTGCACCCTTCACCATCTCGCGGATCGAATCGTCGGTGAAGCAGTGCTCCCACACATCGAAGAATCGCGTTCGCCAAGGACGTACTGGACGGTCCCCGCGATTGTGACCCCTGGAGGACGGTCGAGCCCTGGTGTGGGATTGTCGGGTCTGTGAGCACGCCCGCGTGGTTCCAGCGGCTTGGGCCCGGGGACGTCCAGGCGTTGGCCACGGATGTCGGACCGGTGCCCATGAACGTGGGTGCGGTCCTCCTCCTGGATTCCGGCACCGACTTCGACCCTGCCGGGCGCGCGGCAGCTGCTCGAGACCCGGCTCGCGGCGATCCCCCGGCTGCGCCAGCGTCTGGTCACAGTCCCCTTCGGGGGTGGCCGCCCGATCTGGGTGGACGACCCGAGGTTCGACGTGGGCGCTCACGTGGAGCACGTCCGATGTCCAGCGCCCGGGGACCACGCTGCCCTCCTGGACACCGCGGTGAGGTCCGTCACCAACCCTCTGGTCCGGTCGCGGCCGCTGTGGCGGGCGAGTCTGGTCACCGGCCTCGCCGACGGCTCGGCTGCCATCGTCTTCGTCCTCCACCACGTCGTGGCCGATGGCATCGGCGGTCTCGCAGTCCTTGCAGCCCTGGTCGACGAGGCGGCGACCGGCTCCGAACGAGTCGGCGTCCACCAGCCCCGACCTCAACCCACGAGCCGGCAGCTGCGCACCGATGCCTGGCAGGCCCGGTTGCACTCGGTGCGCCGGATCCCCTCCGGAACGGCCACCCTTCGGGGTGCCCTGGCCGAGCTGGGCCAGCTCCGGCCCGATCCCGCGCCGCGGACCTCCCTGAATGTGCCGACCGGTGCACATCGCCGGGTCACCACAGTCGAGGCGGAGCTGGCGGCGATCCGGGATGTTGCGCATGCCCACGGGGCCACCGTGAACGACGTGATGCTCGCCGCGGTCAGCGGCGCCCTGGGCACGCTCCTTGAGCATCGCGGGGAGCGGGCACCCGCCCTGGTCATCTCCGTCCCGGTCTCGGCCCGGACACGGGCAACGACAACCGACCTCGGCAACCAGACCGGCGTGATGCCCGTCCGGGTGCCCCTGACCGGACCGCGGGAGGTGCGACTCCGTCAGATCGCGCGGACCACAGCCCGACAGAGGACATCAACGCGGGGGTCCTCCTCGGCGCTGGTCGCACCCGCCTTCCGCCTCCTGGCAGCGGTGGGGCTCTTCCGCCCGCTGATCGACCGGCAGCGCCTGGTCAACTCCTTCCTCACCAACATCCGGGGCCCGGCTGAGCGCCTGACCTTCGGCGGGGCACGGATCACGCAGATGGTGCCGATCACCATCACGGCCGGAAACGTCACGGTGGCGTTCGCGATCCTGTCCTATGCCGGCACGTTGACCCTCACCGTGATCGTCGACCCGGACGCCGTCCCCGACGTCGGACTTCTCACGCATGCCCTTGAATCCGAACTCGAGTCCCTCGGTGTCACGGGCCAGTCCAGGCGTTGACACGTAGCTTCGATCCCTGATCGGGCACGGCGGCGCCGGCAACGGGCAAAGCCCTCTGCTCGGGAGCAGACTCGAGACATGACTGAGCAACGCCCGGGCCAGCGCCGCCACTCGTGGGCGGAGCCCTACAAGATCAAGATGGTCGAGCCGCTGCGGATGACCACGCGCGCCGAGCGCGAGGCCGCCCTGACCGAGGCGGGCTGGAACACGTTCCTCCTGCGCAGCCGTGACGTCTACATCGACCTGCTGACCGACAGCGGCACGAACGCGATGTCGCAGGAGCAGTGGGCCGCGCTGATGCTCGGCGACGAGGCCTACGCAGGCAGTGAGAGCTTCTACCGCTTCGAGAGGGCCGTGCAGGACGTGTACGGGTACCCCTTCATGGTGCCCACGCACCAGGGCCGGGGGGCGGAGCACATCATCTCCCAAGTGCTCATCAGCGGCGGCGACGTGGTGCCCGGGAACATGTACTTCACCACCACGCGGCTGCACCAGGAGCTGGCCGGCGGCACCTTCGTCGACATCATCATCGATGAGGCGCACGATCCGGCCAGCGAGCACCCGTTCAAGGGCGACGTCGACCTGGCGAAGCTGCGGCGGGTCATCGCCGAGTACGGCCGGGAGCGCATCCCTTACGTCAGCATCGCCGTCACGGTGAACATGGCGGGCGGCCAGCCGATGAGCCTGCGCGAACATCGCCGAGGTCCACGACCTGTGCCGGGCGCATGGCATCCCGCTGTACTGCGACATCACGCGGATAGCCGAGAACGCGTGGTTCATCCGCCAGCGCGAGCCCGGGTTCGCCGACGTCCCGGTCGCCGAGATCGTGCGTCGCATCTGCGACCTCACCGACGGGGCGTGGATGAGCGCCAAGAAGGACGCGCTGGTCAACATCGGTGGGTTCCTGGCCCTGCGCGACCCCGATGTGTTCGAGGAGGCGCGCAACCTGTGCGTCGTCTACGAGGGCCTGCACACCTACGGCGGGCTGGCCGGGCGCGACATGGAGGCGATCGCCCAGGGCCTGCACGAATCCGTCGACCAGGCCCACCTGGACGCACGCATCGGCCAGGTGATCTATCTGGGCGAGCAGCTGCGCCGCGAGGCAGTGCCGATCGTGCTGCCCATCGGCGGGCACGCCGTGTTCCTCGACGCGGCCGGGTTCCTGCCGCACCTTCCACAGGATGAGTTCCCGGGGCAACGTCTGGCTGGCGAGATCTACCTGGAGGCGGGCGTGCGCACGATGGAGCGCGGGATCGTCTCGGCCGGCCGGGATCCCGAGACCGGCGACCACCGCCACCCGAAGCTCGAGCTGGTCCGGATCACCATCCCGCGACGCGTCTACACCCAGGCGCACATGGACGTCACCGCCGAGGCCGTGCTGTCGGTGTGGGACCGCCGCGAGTCCGTGCGTGGCCTGGAGATGACGTTCGAGCCGAAGTACCTGCGGTTCTTCCAGGCCCGCTTCCGCCCGTTGTGAGCGCGGCTCACCCGGAGAGTTGCCGAGGTCGAGCAAGGATGGGGGCATGACCCGAGCGACGGATGAGCCCGTGCGCGTCCTGGAGCAGCTGCCGGACGGGACCGTGCGCCAGCAGTCGCCCCTGACCGGCACCGTGGTGTGGACGGTCCCGGGTCGATCCAACCGGCCGATTCCCTCGGCCCTGCCTGCACCGCAGCCCCTTGACCCCGCCAGTTCGCAGGCGGTCTGCGCCTTCTGCCCCGGCCGGTATCTCGAGACACCGCCCGAGCGCTCCCGGCTGGTCCTGGATCCCGACGCCGGTGGGCCCGCACCGTGGTCCGTCCTTGAGAACCTGCCCGCCGAGCAGCTCGGGGAGACCGTGGCGGACTTCCGGCGCTTCCCCAACCTGTTCGAGATCCTCGCGTTCGAGTACTGGCACGCCAACCACGGCTACGAGATCCCGGCAGCGGCACGTGCTCGGGCCACCGAGTACGCCGCCACCCCGGTCGGTCGGGACCACGTCCTGGCCATCAAGCGGACCCGGATGCAGTCGGCCGGCGCCAGCGCGCAGGAGATCGCGGCTGAACCCGAGGAGCAACTGCTCGCCCGCGCCGGCGCCCTCTTCGACAGCTCGCACGACGTCATCGCCGCCCGCCGGCACTTCATCGACGGGGCGACCTGGGACGACGAACTGGCATCCTCGGGGGACCTCACTGCGTTGGAGCACCACGCCTTCCTGAGCCTGACAGTGGATGGGCTCGCGGACCTGAACCGGACCAACCCGTTCGCCCGCTACGTCGCGGCGTTCCAGAACTGGCTGCGCCCCGCAGGCGCCTCCTTCGACCACCTGCACAAGCAGCTGGTGGCGATCGATGAGTACGGCCCCCTCATGACCCGCGCGCTGGGCATGCTCCGCGATGCACCCGACCTGTTCAACACGACGATCGTCGACCCGGCGGCCCGGGAACGGTTGGTCATCGCCGAGAACGACCACTGCATCGCCGTTGCAGGGGTCGGCCATCGCTATCCCACCGTCGAGATCTACGCCACGGGCCGGGCCCAACTGCCTTGGGAGCACTCCCCCGACGCCCTGCGGGGGGTCTCCGACGTGGTGCACGCCTGTCACGCCGCAACGGGTCGGACGGTCCCCACCAACGAGGAGTGGCACTATCGCCCGATCGGTGCCGAGGCTGCGATGCCGTGGCGGATCAACCTCAAGTGGCGCGTCTCGACCCTCGCCGGGTTCGAGGGCGGGACGAAGATCAACGTGAACACGATCAGCCCGTTCACGCTGCGCCAGCGGATGGTCGATGCCCTGGTGGGGCTGCGCTCAACTGGGCGCATCGAGCCGATGGCCATCGGCGACGAGTGCTCGCATCGGACCGGCGCGCTCCGCTACACGGAGGTATGACCCTCGCCGAGCGCCTGGGTCATGCCACCTGTTCTCCCGTTCGGTAGGCCAGCCAGGCCTCGGGGGTGAGCCCCATGTGGGTCAGCACCGGAGCCATGGCTTGTTCGCCGGTGCGGTACTCCAGCCAGGCCTCCGGGGTGAGCCCCATGTGGGTCAGCACCGGAGCCATGGCCCGCTCACCGGCGCGGAACTCCTGCCATGCCGGCAGGGTCAGACCCATGTGGAACGGTGTGGTGGACGCCCGCTCGCCTGCTCGGAACTCCTGCCAGGCCTGTGGGGTCAGACCCATGTGCAGGTCAGCAGTGCTTGTCGGCGAGGACTGCGTGAACGCGATGATTCCCGCGACCACGAGGAGGAAACCGATCGCACCGGCCAGAGCCCATGCGAGCGGGTGCCCCGTGCGCTTCGGCGCGACCGGGGCAGCCTCCGGCTGAGCTGCCGGGGGAGCCTCAATGTGCTCCTGCGCAGGAATGCCCTCTGTCACGACCTCCAGTGGCGGCATGTCCCCCACCGGGGTCACCTGCGAAGCCTCGAGCGGCTTCTCGAACTTGGTGGCCATCACGGCCTCCCTTCGACCATCCCCCGACCGATCCGCCAAACCTTGGGGACCAGTTCCATGATCGGGCGACCGACCAGCCCGCGATGTGGTCTGGGCGACACTGCCGATGTGCCCGCGATGACACACCAGCCGGGTCGGCACCCCTGGATCCCGCGGATCCCTCAGTGGGCGGCGCGGGCCAGTTCAGCGGGCGGCGCTGGCCAGCGTCTCGAGGTCCGCGATGGTGATGTGGCGCCGACCGAGTCGAACGACGCCCTGGTCCTCGAGGTGGCGCAGCACCCGATTCGCCGTGGGTCGCGAGACGCCGGCCATGGCGGCCAGGTCGTCCTGGGTCAGGGGCAGCGGCTCGGCCCCGTCGATGCCGAACGAGCAGCGGCAGTCGAGCAGGCGCCTGGCGACCCGGTGCTCAGCGTCGACGAACAGGGCATCGGCGAGGAGCGCCGACATCCGCTCGAGCCTCTGGGTGAGTGTCAGCAGGAGCCAGTCGGTCAGGTCGGGATGGTCCGTCCGCAGGTCGTGGAACCGTGTCGCCAGGACCGACAGGACGTGGACGTCGTCGAGGGCAACCACCGTCGCGGTGTGGTGGTGGTCGGGGCGGATCAGCCCGACCTCCCCGAAGGCGTCGGGGGCCGCGATCAGGCCGATGGTCACGTCGTCGCCATCCGGTGTGAGCACGTGCACCGACACACGACCTCGACGAAGGAGGAACAGCGAGTCGCAGGGATCTCCCTGGTGGAACACCACCTCACCGGGACGGAACTCCCTGGGCCGGCCGGCCCGCATGAGGGCCTCCCGCGTCGCGGCCGAGATCGTCTCGAACGACTCCGCGTTCACGATTCCATGCAATCACCGGTTCGCCTCGCGCACCAGAGTCCAGAGTCACATGTCCGGGAACGGCGGGATCGAGATCGGCTCGATCGTCGGGAACGACGGGAACGAGATCGGCTCGATCGTCGGGATCGACATCGACGGGATCGAGATCGGCTGGACCGGCTGGATCGACTCGTTCGGAGGGGTGGTCGGGGTCGTCGGCGTCGCCGGGATCGAGATCGGCTGGACCGGCTCGATCGTCGGGATCGACATCGACGTGATCGGCTCGATCGACGCGATCGACATCGGCTCGATCGACGGGATCGACATCGACGTGATCGGCTCGATCGACGCGATCGACATCGGCGTCATCGACGCGATCGACGGGATCGACCAGTACGGCGTGTACGGCAGCGCCGAGCCAGACAGCGGCCCGGAGTAGACCTGCTCGGACGCCCGCTCACCTGCCCGGTACGCCTGCCACGCCGGCAGGGTCAGGCCCAGGTGGAACGGCGTGGTCGACGCCCGCTCACCTGCCCGGTACTCCTGCCATGCCTGCGGGGTGAGCCCCATGTGCAGGTCCGACGTGCTTGGTGACGAGTACTGCGTCACCGCGAAGATCCCTGCGACCACGAGCAGCAACCCGATCACTCCGGCCAGCGCCCACGCGAACCAGCTCCTCCGGTGCTCCGGCGCCGCTGGGGGTGCCTCCGGCTGGGCCACGGGCGGCGGCCCGATGTGCTCCTGCGGCGGGATGCCCTCCGTCACGACCTCCAGCGGGGGCATGTCCGCCACGTGCGTCAACGGCGAAGCCTCAAGTGGCTTCTCCACCTTGGTACTCATCTCGGCCTCCCCTCAACCGATCCCCCACCCCTTGGGGGCACTTCCATCGTCTGACCACTCCACCGTGCCCGCCATGTCCGCCACGACAGAGGAAATGTCGCCGGGACGACCCTCGTGTCCCGGCGACTCAGGCGGCGAGACTCAGGCGGCCACCGAGGGGCGCTCAGGCGCGTGCGGCCGGGATGCGAGGACTCCGAACAGCCCCACGACGGCCACGACGGGGACCAGGAGCAGGGCCATGCGCACCGGCATCACCGATCCGAGGGCGCCCAGGGCGAACGGCGCACTGCCCACAGCCAGGCCCAGGACCAACGAGGAGCGCGCCATGGCTTGATCAGGGTGGCCTGCGGACAGCACGATGCCCCGATCCAGGAGAAGGGGGAACAGGGTCGCGATCCCCAGTCCGGCGATGAACAACCCTGCCACCGACACCGGGAGGGCCTCGGCCGTCCAGAGCACGCCGAAACCGACCAGGGCCAGGCCGAACCCGCCGAGCAGCATCCGGTGCGGACCCAGTCGCAGCGTGAGCGCGGACCCGATGGTGCGGCCGATCGCCACACCCGCCACGACGGCCGCCATCGCCGCAGTTGCGGAGGCGGCGGGTGCCCCGGTCTGCTCCTGGATGAGTGTCGAGCCCCAGTAGTTGATGGCGAACTCCGTGGCCACGGCCGCGAACAGCGCGACCATCGCCAGCCAGAAGACGCGGGGCAGCGCCGCGGCCACCGGGGCGTTCGGGTCATGCGGAGCGGGCACAGGCTCCAGCGCCGGTTGCACCGCCAACTCGTGCGAATCTCCGCCGGGGTCATCGGAGACGCCACCCCCGTCCCGTCCTGCCCGGGCCGTCACCCAGTCGGCCACGACCAGCCCGACCAACGCTGCCACTGCGAGGACCAGGCACGCCAGGATGCCCACCTCCCACCCGAGACCCGCCCCCAGGGCCGCACCCAGGATCAGGGGCGAGAACAGCCCGACCCAGGCCGCCGCCGCGTTGGCCTCCGTGATGACCCGGGCGCTGTGGATGGGGTGGGCGTCGGACAGTCGGGCCATGGACGCGTTGAGCATGGTGCCCCCACCGCTCGCGCTCACCCACACGAGCCCGAGGATCAGCCCGAAGGCCACCGCACCGGAGGCGCCCAACGGCACCAGGACCATGCCCGTCAGCCCAGCAGCAACGACGACGAGCCCGGTCTTCGTGGCTCGGTCCCGGCCGAAGGTGCGCACAACTCGGGGAGCGGCCACCGAGGCGGTGATGATCCCCAGTGCCAGGGCCGTGCCGATCAGGCCGGCGGCAGCCAGGGACATCCCGAGGTCCTCGCTCAGGATCGGGCTGACTGGTCCGGTGAGGTAGATGAAAGCAGCCCACGCGCCATTGACGCCGTAGATCGCCCAGGTGATGGGAGTCCGCTGCAGGCGCATGGGTCGATCCTCCACCACGAAGGGCCCGGGCTGTCGCTGAGCCCCGGCATCGCACCCCGAGGCAGGAATACCGTGGAGGTGGACATCCGACGAAGTCGCTTTGACATATACCCCCGGGGGTATGCACACTAGGACGTGACGACACCTTCCACCGTAGGGAGAACCCATGATCGAGCAGATCACCCCAGAACAGCTCCAGCAGCGCATGGCCACCCAGGATGTGACCCTCGTGGACTGCCGTGAGGTGCACGAGTTCCGCGCCGGTCACGTGCCGGGCGCGGTCAACATCCCGCTGGCGCTGATCCCGGTCCGGCTGAACGAGCTGCCACCCAGCGCCGAGCTGACCGTCATCTGCCAGTCGGGCAACCGGTCGATGCAGGCCTGCATGTGGTTGGCCCACCAGGGACGCGCGAGCGTGAACGTCCTCGGCGGCACGGGCACCTGGATCCGCGCGGGCCTCCCGGTCGAGGCGGGGATGCCCGCATGAGCACCCGCCGCCCCACAGTCGTGGCCCTGGACACCGTGAACCTCGGTGATCGCTCCTACATCGTCGCCCTCGACGGGTTGGCGGTCGTGGTCGACCCACAGCGCGACATCGACCGACTGCTGGCCATCCTCGAGCAGAACGCGTGGACGGTCACCCACGTCGTGGAGACACACGTCCACAACGACTACGTGTCCGGCGGGCTGGTCCTGGCCGGCGAGCTCGGTGCCGAGTACCTGGTGCCACAAGGGCACGACTACGCGTTCGACGCGACGCAGGTCGCAGACGGCTCCGCCTTCAGCTCGGGGTCGATGGCCTGGCGGGTGCTGCACACCCCCGGGCACACACCGCACCACGTGTCCTACGCCGTGGCCGTCGACGGCGTCGACGCCGGGGTCTTCACCGGCGGGTCGATGCTCTACGGCAGCGTCGGGCGGCCCGACCTCATCGGCCCCGACGCCACCGAGGGCCTGGCCCATGCGCAGTGGCACTCGATGCGCAAGATCGTCGACGAGGTCGCGCAGGACGCTGACGTCTTCCCCACGCACGGCTTCGGCTCGTTCTGCTCAGCCACCAACACGGTGGGGACGGCCTCGACCGTGGGCCAGCAGGCCCTCAGCAACCCCGCGCTGCAGGTCGACGAGGACGTGTTCGTCAAGGAGCTCATCGACGGACTCGACGCCTTCCCCGCGTACTACGCCCACATGGGCCCCGCCAACGAGAAGGGCGCCGGGCCGATCGACCTGTCGCTGCCGTCGCTGGCGAACCCCACCGAGCTGCGCCGGCGCATCGACGACGGCGAGTGGGTCATCGACCTGCGCTCCCGCGTGCTGTTCGGCCAGGGCCACGTGCGCGGAACCCTGTCGTTCCCCTCCGACGGCAACGCCGTGACATATCTCGGCTGGGTCATCCCGTGGGGCACGCCGCTGACCCTGCTGGGTGAGTCGGCGGAGCAGGTGAGCGCCTTCCAGCGCGACCTGGTCCGGATCGGCATCGACCGGCCCGAGGCCCATGCAACCGGTGCGCCCAGCGACTGGGTCACGGATCCGGACGAGATCCACACGATCGAGCGCACGGACTTCGCCGGATTCGTCGCCGCCCTGGCCGAGGACCCCAACCGGATCTACGTCGACGCCCGCCGGCGGACCGAGTGGATCGATGGGCACGTTCAGGGAGCCCGGCTCATCCCGCTGCACGAGTTCCCCGCCCGGATCGAGGAGATCGCCACGTGGTCGCGCGCAGCAGCGCACGCCGGTGCCGATCCGCGGGTGTGGGTCAGCTGCGGCAGCGGCTTCCGTGCGAGCATCGCGACCTCGATGCTCGAGCGCGCCGGGATCCCGACGGTCCACATCGATGACCTGTTCCGCAACGCCGCCCGGGCCGGGGCCACCATCCTGGTCGACCAGCACCCCGAGACGATCGGGACGGCCTACTCCGACTGATGACCACAGTCCTGCTCGCCGCCGCCGTCGGCCTGCTCCTGGGCAGCGCCCTCGGGCTGTTCGGCGGTGGCGGCGGGATCCTGGCCGTGCCGATGCTGGTCGGCCTCCTGGGCATGGACGTCGACCAGGCCGCCACCGCCAGCCTGGTGATCGTCCTGTTCGGGGCCCTGGGTGGGCTGGTCTCCCACCATCGCGCGGGGCGCGTCCTCTGGCGCGCAGGGCTCGTCTTCGGCGCGACCAGCATCGTCGGTGCGACCATCGGAGCCCTGCTGGCCGCCCGAGTCCCGGACTGGATCAAGCTCAGCACCTTCCTGGTGCTGATGATCGCCGCCGGCCTCGCCATGCTGCGCAACGCCCGCCGGCAACCAGCGACCCTGCCCGCGGTACAGCCCAGCCTGGTGGCGGCGACCGGTCGCGGCCACCGCGCCGGGCCGGACACTGACCCGGGAGCCGCGCTCGTCGATGTCCCCGCTGCCGACCTGCCGGTGCGTTCCGGTCCCCCGAAGGTGGGCGCCGACGTCGCAGCCGACTTGCCCAGCAAGGGTCCGACTGAACCCCCGGTTCTCATCTACTCCCTCCCCCTGATCGTTCTTCTGGCCACCGCCACCGGGCTGGTCACGGGGTTCCTCGGCGTGGGTGGGGGCTTCCTCGTGGTTCCCGCCCTCGTCCTCTCACTGCGCATGCCGGTGGCCAATGCGACCGCCACCGGGCTGGTGGTGATCGCGATCGCATCCACATCGGCGCTGGTGGTCCGGCTCACGCACTCCGCAACGATGGGCCAGCCCGTGCTGACCGCCGAGATCGTCGTGGCCACGGTCATCGCCTCCCTGCTCGCCGCGCGCTTCTCCAACCGGATGTCCCCACGGGCCCTGGGCACCGGGTTCGCGGTCCTCGTCCTGGCGATGAGCCTGCTGGTTGCCGTTCAGGCCCTCCAGGCCTTCCACGCCGCCTGATCGGCAGTCCCCCCGATGGTCCGTCCAGGGGACCTGGGGCCACGAAGTCCTGCCATACTCCCGGGAATGTCCACCATTTCCCCAGCCCCTGCCCCCGCGCCCGCGCCCGAGATCGACCGCAGCATGCTCCTGCGCGTGATCGGGTCCTCGATCGTGGTCGCCCTGCCGATCTCCCTGGTCGCGATGGGCTTCCTCGACCTGGTCTCGGTCCTCCAGGACTGGGTGTGGAAGACCGCACCCGCAGACCTGGGCTTCGACTCCCCACCGTGGTGGTGGGCCATCCCCTGGCTGCTCCTGGCCGGCCTTCTGGTCTCGGCGGCGATCATCGTCCTTCCCGGCCCCGGTGGTCACATCCCGGCCAACGGGACCGGCGGCCCGCCAACTCCCCCGGCGTACGTGCCCGGCGTGTTCCTCGCCGCGATCGCCGGCCTGCCCCTGGGTGTCGTCCTTGGTCCGGAGGCGCCGCTCATCGCGATGGGCTACGGCCTGGCCGTATGGATCTCGCGGGTGGTCCGGCTGTCACCTGGTGGTCGACTCGAGGCGCTCATCGGGACGGCCGGAGCCGCGGCGGCGATCGCCATCGTCCTGGGCAACCCCCTGACCGCCGTCATCTTCCTGGCTGAGGCCGTCGCGATCGCCGGTGGGCCGGTCATCGTGGCCACCCTGGCCGCGCTGCTCGGTGTCGGGGTGGGTGCCATCCTGTTCACCGGCTTGGGCAGCAACGAGGGAATCAAGGCCCAATCCCTGCAGCTGGTCGAGCTGGACTCCGTGCCCATCCCGGATATCGGAGACCTGCTGTGGGCAATCCCCGTCGGCATCGTCGCGGGTATCGCCATGAGCGTGTTGTTCACAGGCGGCCTGCGCGTCGCTGATCGCATGGGGTCACTGAGCCGCGGGCGGCTGGTCGTGGGCACGATGGCCGTCGGCCTCGGCGTCGCCCTGTGCGCGTCCGCGTACTCCCTGATCACCGGGCGCAACCCCTTCGACGTGGCCTCCTCGGGGACCGAGACCCTCAAGGAGCTCACGAGCGACCCGTCGTCCTGGGGAGTCACGGCGCTGATCGCCCTGATCGTCTTCAAGGCCATCGGGTACGCCCTGTCGCTGGGCGCCTTCCGCGGCGGTCCGATCTTCCCGTCGATCATGCTCGGCGGCGCCCTGGGCGTGCTGATCGCCCCACTGCCCGGACTCGGAATGGCCGGCGGGATCGCCGTGGGCATGGCCTCGTTCGCCGCCGCCGGCATGAAGATGCCCCTGAGCGCCGTGGCCCTCACGATCCTGCTGTTCGGCTCCAACGCGAGCGAGGTGTTCCCGGAGGTCGCAATCGCAGCCGTGACCGGGTTCGCGGTGCGGGTCGCCATCGACAAGCGCCGGGCAGCGCCTCCCACTGAGGGCACGACGACCGACGCCGCTCCTCCGGCGAGCGCTGGCGGACCTGCCGCTGCCGCCAGCAGCTGATCCGGGTCCTCGGTCCTACTCCTCGAAGCCCAGCTCCACGGTGAACACTCCGTGCGAGTGCTCGGCACCCACGCGTTCGAGGAGGTCGAGCGCCGCCGGCCGCACGCCGCTCTGCCGGAGTGCGATCAAGGAATCAAGGTCGCGCCACAGCGTCTGGATGCGCCAGGCTCCGTCCTGACCGCGCAGCAACTCGGAACGCAGCCATCCATCAGGCTTCACGCCCTCATTCATCTGCCGGTACCCGTCCAGCAGTTCCGCCTCCCTGGCAGGATCGAGGCGGGCGTCGACCACGGTGACGATCGGTGAGCTCATGCGGCGCCCTTCGGCAGCAGTGTCGGGAACGGCACGATACTCCGTGAGGGAGGTCGCTGCCGAAGCCAGCCACGAGCCCGGACGACCCCTCAGGGCGCGATGTTGAAGCGCTCGACCGTGCGCTCGCCCAACGCCTCATCCCCCGCGATCGATACCTCCGCAGGGCCTCGTCCGCACGTCAAGGCGACGAACGCGGGGAACGACATCGTCAACGCCACGGTCGGATGCTCGACCCTGTCGGTCGCGCGACCCTTGCCATCGTCGGAGCGGATGACCGTGTCGGTGAACTCCACACCAGGACCGGTCACCGTCACCTGCAGCGTCGTCCCGACGGGCGCATCGACCTTCTTCGCCCATACGAACCCCAGCGCCCGACGCATCCGGCCAGCCGCCATGTGGGCTGCGGCGGTCCCCAGGTGCCCGGGATCACCGACCGCGACGCGGATGTCCTGCTCGTGCACCCAGGTGTCGAACACGCGCATCGCGATCATCTCGTCCAGCGGCATCATCGTCCCCAGCGGGCTCATCACCAGCCCCGGATCGCTCGCCCGCAACTCGCGCAGTGCCGGCTCGCGCTCGACCACCATCTCGTCGAACTCCGCGAGCACCTCCTCGCGGGTCCGCGACCGGCGCAGGTCGACGGGCACCTCGGTGATCCGCCCGAAGCCGTCGCCGGCGTGCGGCAGGGCCTCCCAGTCCGGCTCGTGCGCGGGGTCCTGATGGCCTGACAGCGTCCGCTCGATCCACGTCACGTGGGCCGCGACGTCGGCCACGGTCCACCCGGGGAGGACCGACGGGTGACGCCACTCGGCCCGTGCGGCCGCGTCCCGGAAGTCGGCCATGGCCTGTCGCCAGACATCGATCGGGTCGGGCGTGGGGGAACCGGCCCCTGCTGTCGGGGCGTCGGGGTCCAGGGCCATGCCCGCAGGCTACCCGGGGCGCCCATCATGCGGCCGCTCGGGATCGCACGGTCAGGCCAGGCGGGAGGGCCGCCCATCGAGCGAACGCACCTCGACGGCGCTGAACGCGAATGCGCCCTGTGTGATCACCTCACGTGCCACCACGATCTCGCCGTCGACGAGCGCGCTGGTGTAGCGCTCCTCGTGGGGGGCGTCCCATCCGTCGCCGGAGTCGGTGAGCAGCCGTCCGCCATCGGACGGCCGATCCCCTTCGCGAGGGGCCACCAGCAGCACGAGCCGGCCGTCCTCCTCGGTGGGGATCACCGCGCCGGCCCGCACGAACCAGGGGACGTCCTCTGGGCCGACTGGCACGTCGATCGACCCCTCGACCCGCTCGCCGGTGTCGCCGTGGAACCACACGCCCTCGGGCAGGCGCACCTGCCGCCGCGTGGCGCCCTCCTCGAGGACCGGCGCCACCAGCACGTCCTCACCGAGCAGGAACACGTCATCGGCGCCACGCAACGCAGGATCCGACCATGCCAGGGGGCGCACGAACGGGGCCCCGGAGCGCGTCGATTCCAGCGCCAAGGTGTACCAGAACGGCAGGAGTCGGTAGCGCCGCTGCAGGGCGGTGCGTAGCCGCTCCATCACCTCCGGTCCCCACTCCCAGGGCTCGCGCCGCGGTACGTTCCAGGCGCAGTGGGTTCGGAAGAACGGCAGGAACGACGCGAGCTGGAACCATCGGGTGAACAGCTCCGGTGAGGGCGTCCCCGTGAAGCCGCCGATGTCGGAGCCGTAGTAGCCCACGCCGCTGACCCCGTAGCCGAAGGCTTGGTGCAGGGTGGCGGCGAGAGAGGGCCACGACGCCTCGATGTCCCCACTCCAGTGCCCGCCGTAGCGCTGCATCCCGGCCCAACCCGAGCGGGAGAACAGGAACGGCCGGTCGTCCGGGCGAGTGCCGCGCAACCCGTCGTAGGAGGCCCGGCACATCTGAAGTCCGTAGATGTTGTGCGCATCGCGATGATCCGCGCGTCGGCCATCGAGGTCGTGCCGGGTGCTCAACGGGAAGGTGGGATCGCCCCACGCCACGAAGTTCGAGGGTTCGTTCATGTCGTGCCAGTAGCCGGCGACCCCCAGGTCGGCGTAGAACGCGAACTGCTCGCCCCACCACCGGCGCACCTGCGCCGAGGTGAAGTCCGGGAACACGGTGCGCCCGGGCCAGACGACCCCCTCGAAGGTCGAGCCGTCCGCGTTGGCGCAGAAGAGATCGCGCTCGACGCCCTCGCGGTAGAGCGCATAGCGGTCATCCTTGGCGATGCCCGCGTCGACGATGACCACGGTCCGGACTCCCTCGGCAGCCATCTCCGCGATCAACTCGCCGATGCCTGCCCAGTGCCCAGTGCCGAATGTGAAGTTGCGGAAACCCTCCATGTGGTCGATGTCGAGGTGGATCGCCGACAGCGGCAGGTTCCTCTCGGCGAAACCCTGCCACACGGCCCGCACCGCCTCGGTCGACCCGTAGCCCCAGCGCGCCTGGTGGTGGCCGAGAGCCCAGCGCGGCTGCGGAGTGGGTCGACCGGTGAGAGCGGTGTACGCGTCGATCACCTCGGGCAGCGAGCCGATCGCGACATGCAACCTCAGCGGGCCAGCCTCGAAGCGCGCCACCAACTCGTTGCCGCTCGCGTCCAACGTGCCGTCGCAGGCGTTGTCCACGAAGCAGTGAGCCGCCCCGTGGTCGTCAACCACCGCGTACACCGGGGACGTGACGTACAACGGGTCATCTCCGGGCAGCCACGCCCCGCCGGGGTCGGTGTTCCAGAAGCGGTACGTGGCCCCGCGCAGGTCCCAGACGGTGCGCCCGCCGAGCCCGTGCAGCGTCGCACCCTCGGGCAACTCCGTGCGCAGGGTCCAGCCGACCCCGTCCCAGGTGGGCGCCTCATCGCGGCGGCGGATCCGCCCGGTGGCGTCCGAGTAGGTCATCGCACCGTCGTGGGCGATGTGCACGACAATCCCGGGGCCGCGGGCGACCCAGCCATCGTCGGCCTGATCGAGTTCCGGAGCGGCGCCGGCGTGGTCCCCGGCTTCCGCCAGGACCGCGTACGACGGCTCCTCCAACGCGCCCTGCCACCCGACGGACACCTGGCCGTGGCGTGGGAACCGCAGGTCGACGAACGTGGTGGAGAACCGGACCCGCACCCCGCCCTCCTCGATCGCGGCACCCCGAACCTCCCCCGGTGTCCGGTGCGGGGTGGTCGGCCGTGGTTCGAGGGCCCTGTCGGCCCGGTCGCGAGCCAGGGCGTTCCCGACAGCTCGCAGGGCGTTGGGGAGCCCGATCATCGCTGCCCCGTGGGCGATGCCCCTGAGTCCGTCCACGACCAGTCCTCCTGTGGATCTATCCGATGTCGCGGCGGAAGGTCGTGAACCGCCCGATCAGGACCAGGACGATCGCGTACCCCACCAGGGTCAGTCCGCCCTGCCACGAGCTCAGCAACTCGGCCAGCCCCGAGCTCACGTACAGGCTCGACCCGGCGATCGCCTCCCCCGCAGCGCCGGGCAGGAACTTGCTGAGGGCCTCGGTGGCGTCGAACTGCGCGAGGAGCAGCCTCAGGAGGGGCTCGACGAACTGCGTGAACGCCAGCAGCACGACGATCGCCGCCACCTGGTTGGTCAGCACGGAGCCGAAGCCGACCCCGACCAGGGCCCAGAGGGTCAGTGCCACCACGGACAGGACGATGGTGCGCTGGATGGTGCTGTCGCCCAGCAGCGTCGGCTCACCCATGATCGCCAGGGTCGCTGCCCCGCCGATGACGGTGCCAGCAACACCTGCGATCGCGACAACCAGCGCGAACGGCAGGACCGCCACCAGCTTGGATCCCAGGACCAGGCTGCGGCGCGGCTCCGCCAGCAGCGTCGGGGTGATCGTGCGATGGCGGAACTCACCGGTCACGCTCAGCGCCCCGAGGATCGCCGGGAAGATGTAGCCCAGAGCCACCGCCAGCGTGTAGACCGACGTGGCGATCGCCATCTCATCGAGCACGGCGTTCCCGAAGCCACTGCCGCCCGCGGGAGCGCCTCCTGCCTTCTCCGCCTCGCGCATCCCCATGACCAACGAGAAGGCCATGATCATGCCCATCACGACCATGTAGCCGAACATCACGAGTGCCGTCAGCCACCAGGTCCGGGTGGTGGAGACCTTGCGCAGCTCCGTGCGCAGGGCGGCGATCATCGCGCCACCCCGGGGGTCGTGAGGACAGGTCCGGCACCTGGCGCGCCGGGTGGATCCCCGGGATCGGCCGTGAGCTGGAGGAACAGCGACTCGAGGCTGGTGCCCGCGGGTGTCAGCTCGTGCAGCGGCAGCCCGCGTGCGTAGGCCGCGTCCCCCACCTGCGGGCAGTTCCGGTCGAACACGACTGCCGTGGTCGGGCTGTCGAAGCGGGTTGTCGGCCCCCAGCCCTGCTCGGCGACCAACGCAGCGAGCCCCGCCGCATCGGGCGAGCTGATCCGGACTGCGGGCCGGGCCATCGCCTCCAGATCAGCCAGCGATGAGGCGTGGACGAGCCGCCCTCGGGCGATGATCACGACGTCATCGACTGTCTGCTCAACCTCTGAGAGCACGTGACTCGAGACGAGCACCGTGCGACCCTGCGCGGCCAGGTAGCGCAGGAACTGCCGCAACCAGGCGATCCCCTCCGGGTCGAGGCCGTTCGCAGGCTCGTCGAGCAGCAGCACCTGCGGGTCACCCAGGAGGGTGGTGGCCAGGGCCAGTCGTTGGCGCATGCCCATCGAGAACCCGCCCGTGCGCCGATCCGCGGCCTCGGCGAGCCCGACGATGCCCAGGACCTCGTCACAGCGCGCATCGCCGACGCCCACCTGCGGGGCGTAGACGCGCAGATGGTCGCGCGCGGTCCGTCCCGGGTGGAACGACGAGGCCTCCAGGGCGGCACCGACGACGCGAGCCGGACGGCTTCGGTGCGCGTAGGTGAGCCCGCCGATGGTGGCCGTCCCGGCGTTCGGCGTGGCCAGGCCGAGGAGCATCCGCAGCGTCGTGGTCTTGCCGGCGCCGTTCGGCCCGAGGAAGCCGGTCACGCGGCCGGGCGCCACGGTGAAGGTCAGGTCAGTGACGGCGTGGACCGGTCCGAACCGCTTGGTCAGGCCGACCACCTCGACGATCCCGGCCTCCGGGGCGAACGCCCCAGGTGAAACAGCAGTGCTCATGGCACCCAGCCTTCCACGACCGGTACCCGCACTTCAGCCCGAGCCCCCTCCCCAGCCGCTACCAGGGGTCAGGCGCGCCCGACGGTCCTGCGGGCGGCACCGAGCAGGAGGCCGGCCGCAGCCAGCAGGCCCCCGAGCACCAGCACGTACATCGGGATCTCGGTGGGGATGCCCAGGTGCACCGTGAGGCCAAGGATCCGCGACAGGCCCATCGGCAGCAGCGCCATCTGGTTGTTGAAGGTGGTGAGCGCGGCCTCGAGACCCGATGCCGCCATGAGCCCGCCGAGCGCGAGCATCGGGGCGGCCACCCCGACCAGCACGATGCCCAGCGCCCGTGGCCGGGTGCGGCCGTACGAAGCGCGCAGGACGGCGTACGTCACGAAGAACAACCACAGGAACGCCGCGATGGCCAGGGTGAAGTGCAGCGTGCGCCACTGCTCATCGGTCCAGAACCGGTACCAGTAGCCCAGCGGCCCGCGCGTGACCGTGACCAGGCACAGCAGCAGCGTCTTGAGCAGCAAGGCCCCACCGGCCGCGGCGTACAGTGCGAATCCGTCGACCCGGCGCAGCAGCAGTCGCACGGCGAGCACGTAGAGCAGCATCGAGCCCAGCGTCGCGAGCAGGTACGCCCACGACATCCAGTCCGAGAACGCGGAGCGGCTGAGCACCAGCAGGACCGCAGGCAGCACCCAGACGAGCCAGCGCGCGGCAGCCGGCCGAGGGACGGCGAGAAGGGGGTCGTCCGCGAGGCGCCACGGCCGACTGGCCCCGAGCCAGAGCCCGCGCGCGGCCACCAGCAGCGAGGCACGGTGGCGCACCCGGGGCGCGAGCGCGCCGAGCAGCGCGAGTGCCACGATGCCCAGCAGGACGAGGCCCGTCGCGATGCGAGCCGCCGTCGTGCGCTCGGCGTGGCCGAACCCGACGTCCACGGCGAAGAACTCGTACGGCGGGGTGTCGAGGTCGCCGGAGTAGGTCGCGCGGTGCGCCGCCACCGCCGACTCGTAGCGCCCGCGCGCCGCCTGCCAGGCGTCCCACGACGCACGGTCGCCGGTGTCCAGCCAGGAGTAGTACGACAGGAACGCCGCCCGGAACGCCCCCAGCGTGCCGAACAGGTCGGCCTCGTAGCGCAGCGAGTGCAGCATGCGCTCGCGCATGGCCGGGTCGTGCCATGCGGAGGCCGGCGTCGCCTCGACGGTCGCGAGCATGTCGGCGGCCGCGGCCGTAGCAGCCTCGCCTCGGTCGATTGCCTCGGCGACGCGGTCGCGGGCCACGTGGTGCACGGCCGACAGCGCCGCGCTGTCGCCGGAGACCATGTCCCACTCGAAGATCCACAGCATCGGCGGCGGCTCAAGGCCCAGCGCGAGCACCTGCTCCTCGGCGAACGGCGCCACGTACAGGCCCTCGCGCACCACCTGGCGGGAGCGGGCCAGCACCCCCATCAGGGCGTCGACGGTGGACGGGTCGTCGGAGAACGTGCGCGTCACCCAGTCGCGGGTGAGCACGCCGACGTCGGCATCGGCGTCCCACCCGAGCCGTCCGGTCGCGTACACGTCGGCGTCGTAGAGCTGCCAGAAGCCGGTCTTGAGGTACAGCGACATGGGCCCGGCGCGCCACGGCCCGCCGTCCTGGGTCCATACCCAGATGCCCTGGATGTTCGGGTTGGCACTGCGATAGTCCTGCAGCGCGGTCTGCTGGTGGGCGGTCAGGTGGTTGGGGATCGCGCTGAACGCCTCGAACTCGCGGCGCGACTGGAACTCCACGACCCTCGGCTGGTCGCCGGAGCGCAGGGTGGGGTTGCGCGGCAGCCAGGAGTAGAAGTCGCCCATCGTGTACTTCGTGACCACGACGAGGTTGTCCGCGTCGAGGCCGCCGAGCACCGCGTCGTAGGTCGTCGCGTTGGTGTGCATGTCGCCGACCTCGCCGACGCCGACCGACCATGTGCGGAAGAAGATCGTCCGGTCGGCCTCGGCGGCAGCGCTGGTGAACTCGGTGAGCATCGTGCGCACTGCGCGCACGGACGTGACCTTCAGCGCGGAGTAGTAGTCCCAGCCCGGCAGGTCGTAGATGCGCCCAGCCTCGCCGATGCGGATCATCAGGCCGGTCACGAACGGCATCGCGTCGAAGAACTCCACCAGGCCCTCGCGGTAGACCGCCCACAGCCGCGGGTCGTCGACGTCGATGCCGCCGAGCGTGCGGGTGAAGTAGTCCTCGAGCGGCTTGGTCAGGGCGAGCATGTCGGTCTTGAACACCACCTCCATGCCCATGTCTGCCGCGTAGCGCCACATCGCGCCGAACTGCGCGACCATCGCATCGTGCCGCGCCCGGTACGGGCTGTCCGCGGCGTACACCTCGGTGCCCGAGCCGACCCGGTCGAAGTTCACGTACTCGAGGAACCCGGGCACGACGATGCCGTTGTAGCCGTAGGCGCGGATGTGGTCGACGTACTGCTTCCAGTCGGCCGTCGCTGCTGCCAGGCCCGCCGGGTCGACGTACGGCGCGTCGGCGAGCACCACGTCGGCGAACGCGCCGGAGGTGTGCGAGTAGTCGGCCTGCGAGCGGTAGGCGGCCTCGTCGGGCACGACCCCGACCGCCCCGAGGTCGACGTAGCGGTAGCGCAGGTCGGCGACCACCGGGGCGGCGGAGACGTCGGGCAGCGGCTTGCCGCCCTCGACGTCCATCGCAGCGGCGAACAGCCCATCGGCCATGCCGTTGCGGTCGCCACCCTGCAGCGTCCCGGCCCCGAACAGGTAGCCCCGCTCGGGCACGCTGGCCGACTCGGCGACCAGCAGCGTTCCCGCGACGGGGGTCGGGCGCTGGTCGAGCGGGGACGCGGGGCGCTCCAGGGCGCTGGCGTCGCCCTCCTCGATCACCGGCCGCGCCGCGCCACGGTGCTCAACCGCGTCGGCCAGTCGCGTCGCCGCAGCGGTCAGCAGCACGTCGTCGCGGCCGCCCTTGGGCAGCACGATGCGGCGCAGGTCGGGCGCCGGTGCGGGAGCGTCCGCGGCCGGGGTGTCCAGCACCGGCTCGACGGGCAGCTCCTTGGCGTTGTACGAGATCGCCAGCGCGGAGCTCAGCCCCGTCGCCGCGACGTATCCGACCATGAGCCCGACGAGGGCGAACACCACCGCGACGACAGGCCAGCGGCGTGCCTGGCGCGCGGTCGAGGGGGCAGGGTTCGACATCGGGCGAATGCTAGGCCCGATCGATCCCCAGAGTCCCTCCGGCTGGTCCCCGGCGGGTCGCTCGCCGCGATGGGTCAGGCGGCCCGGGTCGGCGCCACGTCGCCGGTCACATCACCGGTCAGGGCCTCGGCCGGGGCGGCCTTCTCCCTGACCCACTCCGGCGCCCGGTTGAACCGGCCGAACGCGTTGTTCGGCAGGGCCAGCCGGAACACCTTGTGCCACGCCGAGGCCACCTGCTTGGGCAGCGATCCGGTGACGTAGGGCAGGTCGTAGCGCTCGAAGAGGTCCTGGATCCGCGGGGAGATCTCCTTGTACCTGCGGCTGGGCATGTCGGGGTACAGGTGGTGCTCGATCTGGAACGACAGGTTGCCGGTCATCATGTGCATCGCCGAGCTGCCGGAGATGTTGGCCGATCCGATCATCTGGCGCACGTACCACTCACCGCGCGTCTCGCCCTCGATCGAGGTCTTGGAGAAGGTGGCCACGCCCTCGGGGAAGTGCCCGCACATGATCACCGAGTGCGTCCAGACGTTACGGGCGAGGTTGGCCACCATGTTGGCGGTGAGGGTCGCCGTGAACGCCGGGATGGCCGCGAACGGGTTGACCAGGGCGGCGATCGCCGGGTTCACGACGTAGTCCTTGCGGAACTGCCGTCCGATCTTCGCCAGCACCTTGCGACCGTCGCGCTTGAAGGCCTCGTCGACCTTCTTCTTGCGCTTGTAGTACGCCCCGAGCTCGAGGTCGTACGCGGCGATGCCGTACTCGAAGAAGCACATGTTGACGAAGTTGTAGAGCGGCTGTCCCAGCGTGAACTTCGTCCACCGCTGGTCCTCGTCGACGCGCATGAGCCCGTAGCCCAGGTCGTTGTCGCGCCCGACCACGTTCGTGTAGCGGTGGTGGATCTCGTTGTGCGAGTGCTTCCACATGTCCGCCGGCGCAGCGTTGTCCCACTCCCAGGTGGTGGAGTGGATGGCCGGGTCGCGCATCCAGTCCCACTGCCCGTGGAGGATGTTGTGCCCGATCTCCATGTTCTCCAGGATCTTGGCAACCGAGAGCCCGACGGTCCCAGCGATCCACGCCGGCGGGAACCAGGCGAACAGCAGGACGCCGCGGGAGCCCATCTCGAGCACCCGCTGGGCCTTGATGACCTTCCTGATGTAGGCAGCGTCCTCCTCGTTGAGGGTCGCGAAGATCTCCTCGCGCAGGGCGTCGAGCTCGCGGCCGATGGCCTCGATGTCCTCGTCGGTCAGGTGCGCGACCGGGTTGTCCGTGCGCTTCTGGATGACGGTCATGGTGTCAGCTTCCGTAGTGGGTCAGAGGTCGATGGAGCACGGCCCGGCGGCCGCGCTGATGCAGGTCTGGATCTTCACGCCGTCTCCGGGGACGGCCGTGGTGAGGGCGCCGGAGCGCAGGTCGCGCACCGCGCCGGACTCGAGGGGGACGACGCAGCCCATGCAGATGCCCATCCGGCAGCCCGAGGGCATGAGCACGCCGGCAGCCTCGCCCGCGTCGAGCAGGGGGGTGGCACCGTCGGCCTCGACGACCGTGCCGGACCTCGCGAACGAGACCGCGCCACCCTCGCCGGTCACCACGATGTGCGGGCGGAACCGCTCGGTGTGCAACCGGTCAGGCACCCCGGCGCCCACCCAGCGCTCCTCGAGTGCGTCGAGGAGGCCAGTCGGTCCACAGGCCCAGGTCTCCCGCGCGTCCCAGTCGGGCACCAGCCCGTCGAGCTCGGCGGGGTCCAGCAGTCCGTCGGTGTCCGTGTGCCGCTCGATGAGCCGGATCCGCCCGGCGGAGGCCATGTCCCGGAGCTCGGCTCCGAAGATCACGTCGGTCGGCTTGGGGGCGCTGTGCAGCACGACGACATCCGTCAGTTCCGGCAGACGGTTGCGCAGCATCCCCATCACGGGGGTGACCCCGCTGCCAGCCGTCATGAAGAGGACACGCTGCGGTGCAGTCGATGGCAGGTGGAAGTCGCCCGTGGCCTGGTCGAGCTGGATGACCGTCCCGGGGCGGGCGCGGCGCACGATGTGGTTGCTGACCTTCCCGTCGGGGATCGCCTTGACCGTGATGGCGATCAGGCCATCGCGGCGCGGACCGGACGTGAGCGAGTACGCGCGCCAGAGCCTGACACCGTCGACATCGATGCCGATCCGGACGTACTGGCCGGGCAGGTGCCCCTGCCAGCCGCGGCCCGGGCGGATGAGCACCGTGACGGCATCGGCGGTCTCCGGGGTGATCGCCTGGATCCGCCCGCGCAGGGCAGCCCCGCTGCGCAAAGGGTCGATCACATCGAGGTAATCGGACGGGACCAAGGGGGTGGTGACAGCGCCGAGCACGCGCAGGAACCCGTCTCGCACGGGTGTGGACGTGTTGGCCATGGTTCCATTCTTCCCCGCTCTGGGGGTAACCTCGTGGCCGTATCCGGTGAATCTGGCTGTTGAAATTGTTCCTGCTGAACAAAGGGGTCCTGATGTCCGAATGGCGACCACTGCCCCAGCAGACGCGACCGAGTCTCTCCGGGCCCGTGCTGGAGGCCCTTCAAGGGGGCCTCCACGAGGTTGCCCAGCAGACCATCGACGCTGTGGCCCAGGAGGTTCCCGACTACCGCGGGACCCTCGATGACGCTGCCCAGGCGATCCTCGCGCAGGCCGTCGAGGGAGCCCTGAGCGGATTCCTGGCCCTGGCGGCCGCAGACCAGGACCCGAGCGCCCCCCTGGCTCCCGCCCTGCAGGGGGCGTTCGCCCTCGGGCAGGGCGAGGCCCGCCGCGGACGACCCATGGACGCGCTGCTCGCCGCGTACCGGGTGGGCGCCCGGGTGTCGTGGCGCGGGTTGGCCGGGGCCGCCGTCGACGCCGGACTTCCCGCCGACGAGGTGGTGCTGTTCGCCGAGCTGGTGTTCGCCTACATCGACGCCCTGTCCGCGGCGAGCGTCGCCGGGCACGCCGAGGAGCTGGCCGTGGCCGATCGCCTGCGCCAACGCAACCTCGAGCGCCTCGCCCGCGGCCTGCTCCTCGGAGCCCCCGCCGACCAGGTGCAGGCGGCCGCGGAACGCGCGGAGTGGACACCGCCGATCGGCCTGATCGCCGTCGTGCTCCCCGAGTCGCGCGTGGCCGATGTCCTGGCCCGAATCGACTCGCGCACGTTGCAGCCGGTGGATGACATCCCGGGGCTGGAATCCGGGGTGACCGCCCTCCTGGTGCCCGACCCGGATGCGCGGTTCCACGCCGGACTGGCACGGGGGCTCGGTGGCGACGGCGCCGTCATCGGACCGGTCCGGCCATGGCTGGAGGCCAGCGGCTCCTTCCAGCGGGCCCTGCGCGCGTGGCGCCTCGGACTGGCCGCCGGGGCGCCGACCTCCGGGACCGGCGCCGGGCCGGGGACATCGGTCCACGGTCGCGTCATCGACACCGAGGAGGTGCTCCCCGAGCTGCTCGTCGGCGCGGATCCGGACGCGCTTGCCGACCTGCGGGCCCGGGCGCTCGCCCCGCTGGCCGAGCTGCGCCCAGCAGTTGCGGCCCGGCTCATCGAAACGCTCAGGGCGTGGCTGCTGTACCGGGGGCGACGCGACGACGTCGCCGCCGCGCTGTTCGTCCACCCGCAGACCGTCCGCTACCGGATGGGCCAGGTCCGCGAGCTGTTCGGCGACTCGCTCGACGACCCGAGGGTCACCCTCGAACTCACCCTGGCGCTCACCCTCCCGCCCGGCCCTCCCGCGGCGGACCCACACCCCACCCCCTGACCGCCCCGGCCCTTCCTGCCCCACCGAGTTGCGCTGCGGTTTCGGTCACGGGAGGGGCGGTTGCGCTGCACCCGCGACGCCGAAACGACCCAAGTGCAGCGCTCGTTGCCCTGGCACCCGGGGCGTGGCGCACGTCACGCGGCTGGGGGCGCGGGTGGGCGCGAGCGCCCCGTGGCCCGCTGAGACACTGTGGGTGTGACTCAGCACGACGATCCCCTGACGGCCACGACGCCGACCCTCGAGGAGCCGATGCCCACTGGGATCCTCGCCCGCCACGGTGCGGCGATGGCCCGGCACGCGAAGGCTGTGGCGCTCATCAGCGTCCTGCTGGCGGTGGGGGCGTACCTCGTGGCCGCACTCGGGGTCGGCGGGCAGTCCCTGTTCGACCGACTCGAGCTCGGCGAGCCGACTGTGGCCGGCGAGGCCCTCGACGGCCGGGCGCTGCTGGCCGAGAACGACCCGACCGGGTCGAGCATCCAGGCCCTCTGGGAGGGCGTCGACCCGCAGTCCAAGGAGTTCCTCGCCTCTGCGGCGACCGTGAATGCCGACCTCATGGCGATCCCCGGGGTGGAGCAGGTCATCGACCCCACGACGGTCGGGCCAGCCGCCGTCTCCACCGACGGCGACTCCGCCCTCGTCACAGTGGTCCTCGACCCCGCCCTGGCCGAGCCGGAGCAGGACCAGGCCCACCAGGCGGTCGAGGACCGGTTGGAGCAGCTCCCCCAGGACGTGCCCGGCTCCACCGTCGAGGTGACGAGCATCCAGCAGTTGGTGGAGACGATCACCAGCCAGGTGGAGGCCGACCTCAAGAAGGGCGAGGGCCTCTCCCTGCCCCTGACCCTGCTGGTGATGGTCCTGATATTCGGCGGCTTCGCGGCTGCCGGTGTCCCGCTGGCCGGCGCCATCGCGTCCATCGCCGGCGGCCTGATCTCACTGCTGATGTTCACCTACGTGATCGACCTGGACATCACGGTCGTGAACGTCGTGACCGTCCTGGGCCTGGGGCTGTGCATCGACTACTCGCTGCTGATGGTGTCGCGCTACCGCGAGCAGATGCACGACCTGCACGACCTCAGCGCGCCCGGGGCCCACCGCGAGGTGCCGCGTGAGGTCCGCGAGCGGGCGATGGCGATCACGATGGCCACGGCCGGGCGGACGGTCATCTTCAGCGGCGTGACCGTGGCTATCGCCGTGGCCGGGCTGCTGTTCATCGACATGACGATCATCCAGTCGGTGGGCGCCGGCGCGGTGAGCGTCGTCGTGATCGCCGTGGTGGTGGCCACGACCTTCGTGCCGGCGCTGCTCGTGCTGTCGACCAAGCACATCGCCGGAGCGGGGATGCTGTCGCGGATGCCGGGGTTCCGGCGGTTCGCCGGAGCGTTCGACCACACCCCGTCCGACGACGGCTGGTTCGCCCGGTGGGCCACGAAGGTCCAGCGGCATGCGTGGTTGGCGTTCCTGAGTGTCACGGCATTGCTGATCCTGCTGTCCATCCCCGCGTGGCGGATGACCCTGGTCAGCTCAGGGGTCGAGCTGCTGCCCCCCGACAACCCCACCCGCGTGGTGTACGAGCAGATCCAGACGGACTTCCCGGCGCTGGCAGCCCCCACGATCACCGTGGTGGCCGAGGCTGGGGACGCCGGGGCGCTGACCGAGTTGTCCGGCTCGGTTGCCGCCCTGCCCGGTGTCGAGCGGGTCGGCGAGGTGGAGACGACCGGCGAGATCGCGCAGCTCCCTGTCTTCACCGCCGACGACGTTGCCACGGCCGTGGTCAACGAGATCCGCGACGTCCGCCCGGACGAACCCCAGACATGGGTCACCGGGCAGGCGGCGATCCTCGTCGACTTCACCGAGCAGCTGCGCGACGACGTGCCGATCGCGCTCCTGTTCGTCGTGCTGGCGACCCTGATCCTGCTGTTCCTGCTCACCGGATCGGTGCTGATCCCCATCAAGGCCCTGCTCATGAACCTGCTCAGCCTCGGCGCCACGTTCGGCATCCTCGTCCTGATCTTCCAGGACGGCCGGTTCGAGTCGATCCTGGGCTTCTCGTCCACCGGCGGGATCGAGGCGACGCTGCCCGTGATCATCTTCGCGTTCGCATTCGGCCTGTCGATGGACTACGAGGTGTTCCTGCTGTCACGGATCAAGGAGTTCCACGACCAGGGCTACGACAACGACGACTCCGTGCGCCTGGGCCTGCAGCGAACGGGGCGGATCATCACCTCGGCCGCGCTGCTGATCATCATCGTGTTCGCCGGGTTCGCCCTCGGCGACCTTCTGGCCATCAAGGAGAACGGCATCGCCCTGGCCACCGCCGTGGCCATCGACGCGACACTCGTCCGGATCATCCTGGTGCCCGCGACGATGACCCTGCTGGGCGAGTGGAACTGGTGGGCGCCGAAGCCCCTGCGCGCGCCTGCACGACAAGCTGGGCCTGTCGCACTGAGCTCACTGACATACTCGATCCAGGAGGTCGCCACCCATGCGGATCGCAGTCACCGGAGGAAGCGGCAAGGGCGGTGCGTGGGTCGTGCGCGACCTGCGGGATCGCGGGCACGACGTCCTGAACATCGACATCCGACCGGGTGCGCCGATGTCCGGGGAGTCCCTCGTGGCCGACCTCACGGACCTCGGCCAGGCGCAGGACGCGCTCGCCGGCGTCGATGCGGTCGTGCACTTCGCCGCGATCCCGGCACCCGGCCTGCGCCCGGAGGGTGAGACGTTCCGGATCAACACCCTCTCGACGTTCAACGTCTTCCACGCGGCCGTCGCCCACCGGCTGCGCCGCGTGGTCTGGGCGTCGAGCGAGACGGTCCTCGGTCTGCCGTTCGACGTTCCCCCGGCCTTCGCGCCGATCGACGAGACGATCGAGCCGCGACCGGAGTCCAGCTACGCACTGTCGAAGCTGACCGGCGAGACGATGGCCGCGCAGTTCGCACGACGGTCCGGGATCGGCTTCGTGGCCCTGCGCATCTCGAACATCATGGAGCCCGACGACTACGCCGGGTTCCCGGCCTTCTGGGATGACGCCCAGCTGCGCAGGTGGAACCTCTGGGGGTACGTGGACGCGCGCGACGTCGCACAGGCCGCCAGACTGGCGCTCGAGGTGCCGCTCGAGGGCGCCGAGACCTGCATCGTCGCCGCCGCCGACACGGTGATGACCCGTCCGAGCGCGGACCTGATGGCCGAGGTGTTCCCGACGGTCCCGCTGAGCCGGCCGGTCGTGGGGCACGAGACCCTGCTGGCGATCGACCACGCACGCCGGGTCCTCGGCTACCGCCCGGAGCACTCCTGGCGGGACCACCTGGACCCTCGGTAGCAGCGACAGCCGGGGCCGGGACGAGCGTGATCCCGGGCGAGGCCCGATCGGGCGTCGCGCGTCCCAGCGGGGCGTCAACCCCGCGCGACCTCGGGGGTGATCGCCCACGCCACGGCGTATCCCCACTCCGTGGGGACCAGTTTCACCAGGCCCCCGTTGCGGAAGGCCACGACCTGGGCGGTGCAGTCACCGGCCACCAGCAGCGCGGCGAACCGGTCGAGGAACGGCAGGTGGCCGACGATCGCGAGCGACCCGACCGCTGCCGGATCGACCAGTGCATCGGCCGCCTCCTGCACAGCGGCGTTCGGGGACAGCCCGTCGACCTGGTCGACGACGTCGCACCCCAGCGCCCCGGCGAGGATCGCCGCCGTCTGCTCGGCGCGCAGCTTCCCGCTGTGCACGATCCGATCCACGTGGACTCCGCAGGCCGCAGCGTGGGTCGCCACCCCCGCCACCGAGCGGCGACCGGTCTCGGTCAACGGGCGCGCGGGGTCGACCTCGGCGGCTGCCGCCTCGCCGTGCTGCATCAGGTAGACGTCCACGGCCTACCCCAACGTCGCGGTCAGGTAGTTGAAGAGCACGTCGCCGGAGCGCTCGCTGAACGCGTGCAGTTCGGCGGGCGACTGGGTCACCTGGTCGCCTTCGATGCGGTTGACGATGGTGGTGCAGATCATCGCGAACCTCGGGAAGCCCCAGTGGTTGAGGTACCCCGCCAGCATGGCCCCCTCCATCTCGATGTTGCGGACTCCCTCGGCGTTGATCCACTCCAGCCAGGCCATCTTCGACTCAGGCGTCTCCATGCACACCGCGCCGTCGAGGCGGAACTGCTCCAGGAAGAACTCGTTGCCGGCCACGGTCCGGCCCATCTCAACCGGGATGCCGGACCCTGCGCTGGCAGCCACGATGGCCTTGGCCACGTCCATCGGGAACGAGCTGTCGAACCGGTACTCGCCGGACCCGCCCTTGAGCAGCCGATAGGGGCCGAGATCGGCCATGACGCCCTCCGTGGTGACGACCACCGTCCCACCGGGCAGCCCGACGCCGCCGCTGGTCCCGACCCGGGCCCAGAACACCTCGGACATCGCGTCGTGGTCCCCGCCCTTGAGGAAGAACACCATCCGCATGAGCTCCTGCACCGCGATGGACGCACTCGGCATCCCCATCCCGTGCGATGCGAACAGCACGCCCGCGCAGTAGCGCGTGACGAACCGCTCCTCCTTGGGAAGCGCCACCACAGGGGCGTCACCGTGCAAGGCGCTCCAGCGCTGGGCGAACTCGTCGATCCGATCGCCGGAACCGGCGAGGATCACCGCGCGCACGTCACGGAACGCGTCGAGGACGGGGTCGTCGCTGGCAACCCCGAAGTGGTAGTAGACGTCGACATGCTCACCGCTGAGCACGCCGTCGAGGAAGGCGTGGTTGATGTTCTCGTCGCGCATGGGACCTCCGCTGGGTGGGCGGCATGGGCCGCGGCCTCGACGCTACCGCCCGGCGACCCCGCCATGCACCGCGATCCAGTGCGTCCCGGCCTCCGTCGACAGCACCCGATGGCGCGCGCCTGCCGGGACCAGCAGCCAGTCGCCGGCCCCCAGGGCGACCTCGACCCCGGCGAGGTCGAGCCGGGCCGCCCCACGCAGCACCATCACCCACTCATCCCACTCCTGCACCTGCTCGCCGGGATCCGGCGTGTCCGAGCTGACGATGTGCTCCACATGGGTGGGGCCCACCTCGGCCAGTCGATGGAAGGACTCGCCGGATTCGGGCACGGTGTCGGTGAGACGCCCCCGGAGCGGGGCGTCGACCGGCGCACTCGACGGGAGAGGGTCGGATCCCATGGCAGGTTCCTCCGATCGCTGGTCGTTCCGGTCGGGTTGGGCTGGCCCGACGCGGGCGACCCTACCGGCGTCGGCGCGAGCCCCGGCCGGCCGTGCAGGACACTGGGCACATGGATGCCTCTGGATGGAACGAGCGCTACGCAGCGAGCACCGTGTGGTCGGGCGAGCCGAACGTCGCACTGGTCGACATCGTGAGGGGTCTGGTCGAGCCCGTCCCGGGACGGACGGGCGACGGTGCTCACACGGCACTGGACATCGGATGCGGCGAGGGCGCCGACGCGCGCTGGCTGGCGAGCCATGGATGGGCTGTCACGGGCGTGGACTGGTCCGATGTGGCCCTCGACCGGGCCCGCTCGGCGATCCGAGAGGCAGGCCTGGAGGCCACGTTCGTCCAGGGCGACGCCACCGACCCGGCCTTCCTCGCGGGCCTCTCCCCGACAGGCACCTTCGACCTGATCACGCTGGCGTTCATCCACCCCGAACCCGAGGACCGGGACAGCGCCTACGCCCACCTGCCGGCACTGGTGGCCCCCGGTGGGCACCTGCTGGTGATCGCCCACGACCCCGAGCACGGGGTCCGCGGCTTCGGTGGCCCTCCGCCCAACCGGCTGCTGTCCCCGCAGGCGATCCTCGGCGCCCTGCACCTGCCGGCTGACTTCGAGGCAGTGGTCGCGTCGGTCCAGCCCGCGGGAGAGCGACGGCGAGGTCGTGGCCCTGGACTCCGTGGTCCTCGTGCGCCGCCTCGGCTGACCCGGTCCGCCTCACATCCAGCGAACCGCATCGCGGCAGGCGCCGCCAAGCCACGGCTGCCGTTGACTCACTCCCCCGTGCCGGTGGAATCCCACACCAGCGGCACGAACACCACGTCGAGCAGCTTGCGCCGGAGAGATGCCCTCGGGCACCCGCTCGAGCACCACCAGCTCCTGGCCGCCGAACCAGGCTGACGGCTCGCCCACGGGGATGACGAGGCGCCCACCGCGCCGACCCTCTCCGGGCGCGCGCAACTGGTCGACCAGCGCCGGGGGCACCGTCGGGGTCGCCGCCGCGACCACGATCGCGTCGAACGGGGCCTCGTCCGAGAGCCCCGCCGTGCCGTCACCGCACCTCACGTCCACGTCGTAGCCGAGCTCGGCCAGCGTCACCCGCGCCCGATCGGACAACGCCGCGAGCCGCTCGATGGCGTGCACCCGGGCACCGCACGCCGCGAGGACAGCCGCCTGGTACCCACTGCCCGTCCCCACGTCCAACACGTGGTCACCCGGTCCCACCGCCGCGGCCTCGGTCATCAGCGCGACCACCGTCGGCTGGGAGATCGTCTGGCCGTGGCCGATCCCCATCGCGTGGTCCTCCCACGCCCGGTAGGCCATGCCGGCCGGCACGAACCGGTCCCGCGGCACCGACATGAGCACGTCGACGACCCGCCTGCTGATCCCCTCCCGCAGCAGGTGCTCGCGGAGGTCGGCGGCGTGCACGGATGACCGATCAGATCCAGCCGAGCTCGCTGAACTGCGGGAACACCGACCCGTCAGCGACCAGCCAGTAGACGCCCCACCCGATGAGCAGCACGAGCCCCACCCCGCCCACGACGAGGAGCAGCCGGGACACCGCAGCAGGTCGCCAGAGGAACTCCGCAGACGACGCCCACCGTGAGGAACACCAGACCCCAGCCACGGGGTCCCGCCCTCGATGTAGTTGTTGACCAGCGTGACCGCCACCAGCAGCGCGACGACCACGTCGACCGCGCCCACCCGGAACTCCTGCGGGCGCAGCGCCCAGCGCCATGGCAGCCATCACGAGGAACAGCCCGATGTACCAGAAGTAGTGGCTGACGACCTCGTCCCAGAGGTGCACGATCGATGCCTTGGCCACCACCGTGTCGGCGACGTTGCTGACCGAGTTCGCGGCCAGGTGCAGGCCGTGGCCGAGGGTGAACGTGATCCCGCCGACGCCGAACAGGACCCACTGCCCGCGGGACGCCTCGGCGCGCACCAGCACCATCGCCGCGCACCCGAGGATGGCGAACGGCGTGAGCAGGTCGACCCAGTCGGCCACGCGGGTCTCACCGACGGTCCCCAACGGCTTGAACACGGTGCCGGCCTGCATGCCGATGATGACGGCCAGCGCGAACCATCCGAGCCAGCGACGCATGGCGATCCTCCTACCCATCGGCGCAACCGCGGGCGGACCCCGTCCGCTGGTTCCACGCTACGCCGATGCACCCCGGGGTGGGGGCTCACACGCCAGCCGGTGACGCACGAGCGGCTCAGGCCCGGCGCACCTTCCGGCTGCCTGCGTCACGGCGCACGGCGTCGATCTGCGCGGCGGTCCCGATCACGATCACGACGTCCCCTGGCTTCACGACAGCCTCCGGCGACGGGTTGGTGCGGAACACCCCGCCCTCGCTCTGGCGCAGGGCCAGCAGCAGTGCGCCATCGCCCTCGTGCAGCCGCGTCTGGCGCACCGACGAACCTGCCAGCGACGAGCCCTCGTGGACCACCACCTGCTCGAGGCGGAACTCGACCTCCTCGTCGTGCATGGCCACGTCGAGGAAGTCGGTGACGTGTGGCTGCAGCGCGAACGCGGCGATTCGGTTGCCGCCGATCCGTTGTGGGTTGACCACCCGATCCGCGCCGGCGCGCAGCAGCTTCTGCTCGGTGTCGTCCACGCGGCTGCGGGCGATGATGACCAGGTCGGGGTTGAGCGCCCGCGCGGTCAGCGTGACGAACAGGCTGGAGGCGTCGGTGTCGAGTGTGGCCACAAGGACCTTCGCCCGCTCGATGCCGACCCGACGCAGGAACTCGTCGCGGGTGGCATCCCCGTCGAGGTGCAGGTACGGGCAGTCCTCGAGGCGCTCCTCGTCGGAGTCGACCACGACGATCGTCTCGCCGGACTTGCTCAGCTGGTGGGCGGCCGCGCGCCCGACCCGCCCCCAGCCACACACGATCGTGTGCCCCCGCAGGTCCTGGATCTCGTTCTCCATGCGTCTCCTCCCCCACTCGTTGCCGGCCCAGCCCTCCATGACCAGGGTCAGCAGGGCCGTCAGGGTGTAGAGCACGACACCCACGCCGACCAGCACGAACAGCATCGTGAACACCTTCTCCGAGGTGCCGAACGGCATGACCTCCCGGAAGCCGATCGTGGTCACAGTCGTCACCGTCTGGTACGCGGCGTCGAGCGGTGAGAACCCGAGCAGGAAGTACCCGATCGTGCCGATCACGATCACCCCGGCCAGCGCGACCAGGCTGCGCCGCAACTTGCGGGCAGCCGCCTCACGATCCGACAGGGCCACATGGCCATTGTGGTCGTGCCACGAGCCTGCGCGCGCTACGAGCCGCCGTCCGGCGCGTCCCGCCGTGCGCGTGCACCGGCACGTCCTACAGCGTGGGCTCGAGCTCCTCGAGGGGGACCTCGGAGTCACTGATCCCTGCGGCCAGGCAGGCGCTGCCGTAGAGGACCAGCGACAGCAGCTGCAGGATGAACAGAACCGCGATCGGGGCAGCGAACGCCCCGTACTGCGGCTTGTCCAACGCCCAGGACATGATCGCGTCGAGGAGCTGCTTGACCAGCCCGACAGCGACCGCACCGACGAGGCTCGCCACAAGCCGGGGACGGCGGTGCGGGCGGATCCCGCCGAGATGGCCGATCAGGATCCACAGGATCAGCACGTCAACCAGGAACCCGGTGACCAGCCCGATGACGGAGATGGCCGTTCGCGCCCCGGCGCCGTTCCAGCCGAGGGTCTCCAGGACCGGGTCGGCGAGCTGGCTGGCCACCGCCGTCGATGCGAACGAGACCAGGATCAGCGGTGCGACGCAGACCAGGATGAGCAGGTGCCGGGCCTTGGCCTTCACGAAGCTTCCGCGGGTCCGGTGGCGCCCCGAAGATCAGGTGCATCGAGCTGCTCGCACCATTCACGGCCCCCAGGGTTCCGAAGAGCAGGAGCACCAGGCCGATGATCCCCGCGGTGCGCCCGGCCGACTCCAGCTTCGCCGGATCGATCCCCTCATCGCCGACCACGCCGGGGAAGGCGTTGTTCAGGGCCTCGGTCATCGTCGTGGACAACTGGTCGGCGCCGAGGACGGCGATGATCCCGTACGCGAAGGCCAGCAGGGCGAACAGCGACAGGAACAGGTAGTACGCGGTCCCGTTGGCCAGCAGGCCGACGTTGCCGAAGGAGTAGCGGCGCATCGCGCGGTAGCCGATCCCGCCGACGGTCGTGCTGTCGAGCTTGGTGGCGAACGCCGGCACCTCCTTCGGCGGGGGATCGATGGGCGTGCCGACGATGGGCGGAGGGGCTGCAGCGGAGGCCATGCCCGGACGGTAGGCCCCTCAGTGGCACGGATTCAGCGCGAGGAGCGCGCCTGCCGCGGCTCCCAGTGGAAGAACCGCCACGCAATCAGCAGCCCGATCCCGATCCACAGCACCAGCACGGCCAGGTTCATCCAGAAGTCGGCGTCCAGGGCTCCCCCGCTCGTGGCCGTGACCGCGGCGTGGACCGCGTGCCGCAGCGGGAACGTCCAGCCGATCGCGTTGAGGACGGTGGGCATCTGATCGATCTGGATGAAGATGTCGGAGATGAACGACAGCGGGAGCAGGATGCACAGCGCGACCGCGATGACCGCCTGCGGCCCATCGACCAGGGAGACCAGGGCGAGCCCGCACGCCGCGAAGCAGACGATCGCCAGGACGAAGGTGAGCAGCGTCGCCGCCCACGTGGAGGGCGGCAGGGTGACCGTCAGGAACGCGACTGCCACGACGAACACCAGCACCAGCGTGGCCAGCCCCAGGACCAGTGCGGCCAGGATCCGCCCGACCAGGTAGAGGATCGGCGGCAGGGGCGTCCCGCGCAGCCGCTTGAGGATGAGCGCCGCCCGCTGCTCAGCGATCGACCCGGGCAGGTTGACGAACGCCATGGTGCCCACCCCATAGACCGCGAAGGCCGCCGCGAGGTACTGCGGAAGCGGCAGCCCACCCCACTGGACCTCGGACCCGTAGATCAGGGAGAAGGCCGTCACCAGCAGGACCGGGAACACGATCGCGAAGAACATCGACATCGGGTCGCGCAGCACCTGGGTCATCGCGTACCTCGTCTGGCGCCACGCGAGGGCCCCCCTGCCGGCACGATCTGCCGGTCCTGCGTATCCGTGCACAGCCACGGCGCGGGCGGGGACTCCATCGGTGCCCACCGCGTCGAACGTGCTCAGCGCTCGCTGCAGCTCGACCGCGTCCACGTCGGTGGCCGCCGGCACCTCGGCGTGCCGCCCCCGCCGCGCCGTGCGCACCCGCCCCGATCCCGGCTCCCACTGGAACCGGCGCCAGGCCAGCAGGCCGCCGACGATCCCCCAGACCGTCATGACGGCCAGGTCGCCCCAGCTCGGGGTCGTGGCGTCGACGTACGGGTTGAACCCGGCCGCGACCGGGTCCACGAAGTGCTTCAGCGGGAAGAAGTTCGCCACCCGGTCCATCCACTCGGGAAGCTCCGCAAAGCCGAAGATGCCGGAGATGAACGACAGCAGGATCAGCGAGGCGTTGCTGAACGCCTGGGCCGCACTGGGCGTCGGGGCGATGGCCGCGACCGCCAGGCCGAGCGCGGAGAAGCACGCCATCCCGACCGCGAACGTGAGGATGAGGGCCGGCACGTTGGCCCAGATGATCTGCACGCCGTAGAAGATGACGCCCACGCCGACCATCACGACGGTCGCGATCGTCGAGACCCACATCGCCGAGCCGATGCGCCCCGAGATGTGCAGGGCTGGCGGCAGTGGAGTCCCGCGCAGCCGCTTGAGGACCCCCGACCCGCGTGCGAAGGCCAAGGCCATCGCCAGCGAGACGTAGCAGGCCATGCAGACGCCGAAGACTGCGAACACCGGGGTGGTGAACTGGGCCAGCCGCAGGCCGGTGTCCTCGTCGATCTCCGCGTTGCCGTAGAGCGAGCACAGGATCACCAGGAAGCTCAGGGGGAACACGATGGTGAAGAACGCTGCGATCGGCGTGCGCCAGAAGCCGCGGTTGGCGTAGCGGACCTGGCCGAACAGCATCGGCGCCCAGGCGACGGAGGCGGAGTCAGACACGGCTCTCCCCCTGGGTGAGGTCCAGGTACACGTCCTCGAGCGTGGGCCTGGTCATCGTCAGCCCCTCAAGCTCGATCCCCCGACCAAGGGCCCACTGCGTCAGCGCGTTGAGGTCCCGCGTCGGGTCGGCCGAGCCGATGTCGACCTGCTGGCCGTTCCTGCGCGCCGCCCCGACGCCGATCGTTGGGAGGTCCTCCGGGCCCACGCCATCGGGCAGGACGAAGGTGATGACCGCCGCCGCACCCTCGGTGCGCACCAGGTTCGTCGGGCTGTCCAGAGCGACCAGCCGCCCCGACTGGATGACCGCCACGCGGTCGGCGAGGCGCTCGGCCTCCTCCATGTAGTGCGTGGTGAGCACGACGGTCGTGCCGAGGTCGCGCAGGGAGGCGATCAGGTCCCAGGCCAGCCGACGAGCCGACGGGTCGAAACCGGTCGTGGGCTCGTCGAGGAACAGCAGCTCGGGGCACCCGACCAGCCCGAGGGCCAGGTCGAGTCGACGGCGCTGGCCACCGGACAGGGTCTTGGTGCGGGACGACGCCTTCTCGGTGAGGCCCACACGCGCGATCAGCTCGTCGACGTCGCGGCGGTCCGAGTACATCCCCGCGTACAGCGTCACAAGCTCGCGGACAGTGAACTCCTCATCGAAGCCCGCCTCCTGCAGCACGATCCCGATCCGGTCGCGATAGGCCCGCCCCCCGGTGGCTGGGTCGAAGCCCAGCACGGTGACCTCCCCACCGCTGCGGCTGCGGTGGCCCTCGAGGATCTCCACGGTCGTCGTCTTGCCCGCCCCGTTCGGGCCGAGGAGGGCGAACACCTCGCCCCGCTCGATGGTGAAGCTCAGGTCGTCCACGGCGCGGGTGCCGCCGTAGTCCTTGCACAGTCCCTCGACGACGACAACCGGCCCGGGCGCTACAGGCATGCTCATGGTCCACACCTAAGCCAGACGCGCAGCGATCCGGTAGGGCCGAAGGACTCCCGCGACACCAGGCCCGCCGTCCCCGAGGTTTTCCGGGGGCCCATCCGGGGCATGACTCAAGGACCATGAAGACAATCGGCAACATCATCTGGCTGATCATCGCCGGCTGGGCGATCGCCCTGGCCTTCGCCGTCGCGGGCGTGATCATGTTCATCTTCATCGTCACGATCCCCTGGGGGATCGCGTCGTTCCGCCTGGCCAACTACGCGCTGTGGCCGTTCGGCCGGACGTCCGTCCCGAACCCCGACGCCGGCGTGGCCAGCCTCATCGGGAACATCCTCTGGATGATCTTCGCCGGGATCTGGATCGCCCTGGCCCTGATCGCCTACGGCATCGGCCTGTGCGTGACCATCATCGGCATCCCGTGGGGCATCGCCGCCTTCAAGATGGTCCCGCTGGCCCTGACCCCGCTGGGGCACACGATCGTGCGCACGTCGGACCTGTCGGCCCCGTCGGCTGCGTACGCCCAGCCCGTCGGCTGACCCGGCACCGCCTGACCCGATCACGTCGTACCCGACGAACGCCCCGGACGATCACCCCGGGGCGTTCGTCATGTTCGTGAGCCCTCGCCGAACGTCGTGGGGCGTCCTGAAGCGGCGCCTGCTCGACCACGCTACGTTGGCACCATGACTGAGCGCGAGTACGACGTCGTCCTGTTCGGGGCAACTGGCTTCACCGGGCGGCTTGTGGCCGAGCAGCTGGTGGAGCGCGCGCCGGAGGGCACGCGCATCGCGCTGGCCGGTCGATCCCTGGCCAAGCTGGGGGCGGTTCGCGATGAACTCGGCGCGGCCGCCGCGCACTGGCCACTGCTCCTGGCCGACTCCTCGAACAAGGCCACGATGACCACCATGGCCCGCTCCACGGTCGCGGTCGCCACGACCGTGGGGCCCTACGCCAAGTACGGCCTGCCCCTGGTCGAGGCGTGCGCGAAGGCCGGCACGCACTACGTCGACCTCTCCGGTGAGGTCCTGTTCATGCGGGCGTCCGCCGATGCCTACGACGAGATCGCCCGGGGAACCGGGGCGCGGATCGTGCACGCCTGCGGTTTCGACTCGATCCCGTCAGACCTCGGCGTCCTCCTCCTGCACGAGGTCGCGGGGCCCCTGGCCGAGACCACGCTGCTCGTGAAGGACATGCGCGGCTCGTTCTCCGGCGGCACGCTGGCCTCCGGCCGGGTTCAGGCTGAGGCCGTGGCGGCCGATCCCGAGGCCCGCAGGATCGCGGCGGATCCCTACGCCCTGAGCCCCGATCGCGAGGCCGAACCCGACCTCGGCGAGGACTCAGAACCGGGCCGCGACGCCGATCTGAGCAGCGCGGTCCACCACCCCGAGCTCGGTTGGATCGGCCCGTTCATCATGGGTCCGACGAACTCGCGGGTGGTCCGACGCTCCAACGCCCTGATGGGGTTCGCCTACTCGCGGGAGTTCCGGTACCAGGAGGCGATGTGGTTCGGCGAGGGTCTCTCCGCGCGAGCCAAGGCCACGGGCATGACCGCAGGGCTCGGCGCGCTCGGCGCGGCCCTGAACTTCGGACCGGCACGGTCGAGCATGGGCAAGGTGCTTCCCAAGCCCGGCGAGGGACCCAGCGCCGAGGACCGCGCAGCCGGGCGCTTCCGCATGGAGATCCACGGGTGGGGCACCGACGGCCAGCACTACGTGGCAACCGTCGCCGCCCAGGGCGATCCGGGCTACGCGGCAACGTCGCTGATGCTGGCGGAGTCCGTCCTGCTCGCTGCATCCGGGGATCCGGCGCTGCCCGACACGGCCGGCGTGCTGACCCCAGCCACCGGCCTCGGAATGCCGCTCATCGAGCGCCTGCGTGCAGCCGGGATGACGTTCGAAGCTGGGCTCGCCCCCGAGCCGGCCGAGGATCCGACCGAGGGTGATCCGACGAGTCGCCCGAGTCGACGGGTCGGACGCCGCGGACTCATCCGACCCGTCGATCTGATCGGCATCGCCCGGGAGTCAGCGCGACGACCGCGGCACTCAACCGAGCCCGTCGCGTCTCGAGGTCTGGGCCGCGCCAGGTGTGGGCGATCAGATGTCAGCCGTCACCGGGCCTTCCAGCAACCTCGGCAGCCACGGCTGAGCCTGCTCGATCTGGGCAGCCAGCGAGAACATCTGCTCCTCGGCGCCGAACGCCCCCGCGATCTGCACGCCGACGGGCAGTCCCTCGGGGGTCCAGTGGAGCGGCAGGCTCATCGCCGGCTGGCCGGTCATGTTCCACACCTGGGTGTTGGCGGACTTCTCCAGCCTGGGGCCGGCCAGTTGGCCGAGCGCGATCCGGATCGCCGGGGCCACATTCAGCGGAAGGGTGCGCAGCGCCCGGAGCAATGCCTGGTCAACGGGGCCCGGGGAGTTCTCGCCCACCCGGACCGGCGGGTAGGGCAGGGTCGCGGTGAGGTGCATGTCGATCTGGTCGGCGAAGAGCGCTCCGAGGCGCCGAGTGGCGGTGGCGACCCTCTCGCGGCCCTGCTCGAGTTCCCGGGCGGACAGCACATCACTGGCCTGCCGGAGGAACCAGGTCGGCCCCTCGAAGTCCTCGGATCGCGGCTTGCGCCCGGTCATCTGCTCGGTGCTGTCGACCATCGCGCCGACGCCGGCAGCCACGATCGCGATGTAGGCGTTGGCCAGGCCCTCGCGGTCGATGGGCAGGTCGATCTCGACCAGCTCGTGTCCGAGGCCCTCGAGGAGCTCGACGGCCTCCTCAACCGCTGCGACGCATTCAGGGTCCATGGCCCGGCCGAGGATCGACTGCGTGGAGAAGCCGATGCGCAGGGCTCCGGCGTCCCGGCCGACAGCCGCGAGGAAGTCACCGGCCGGTGGGGCGGCGTAGGGGGCACCCACATCACCGCCCTGGGTCGCGTCCAGGAAGGCAGCGCTGTCGCGCACCGTGCGGCTGACCACGTGCCGACGCACGAGCCCATTCCATCCCTCGCCCTCGTCCGGGCCCAGCGGGGTGCGCCCGCGTGAGGGCATGAGGCCGAACAGCCCGCACGCCGAGGCGGGGATCCGGATGCTGCCGCCGCCATCTCCGGCATGGGCTACGGGGACGATCCCCGCCGCCACGGCTGCCGCCGACCCACCACTGGACCCGCCAGGGGTGTGGTCTGGGTTCCACGGGTTGCGCGCCGGGCCGCGGAACTCGGGCTCGGTCACGCCGTAGATCCCGAGCTCGGGGCAGTTGGTCTTGCCGACGAAGACGACGCCGGCCCGGCGGTAGCGCGCGAAGAGCTCGGAGTCGTGGTTGGGAACGTAGTCGTGCAGCGACCGGCTGGAGAAGGTGCAGGGCTCGTCGGCGAGGAAGCCGTCCATGTCCTTGACCAGGAACGGGCACGCCCGCGAACGGCCCGTCGGGCAGCTCCCCGGCCGCCACCTCACGGGCGGTGTCGTCCATGCGGTGGACCACGGCGTTGAGCGTCGGGTTCACCGCGTCGGTCCGGGCGATCGCGGCTTCGACGAGCTCGGTGGAGGTCACCTCCCCGGTGCGGACCAGGTCGGCAAGGCCGAGGGCATCGTGGGCGGCGTACTCGTCATGGCGCATGGGCCCATCCTTGTCCTGAGACGGCGGGCAAGGCGTGGCGAGCGCCGGCTCAATCGGAGGCAGGGGCAACCGCCCGGTCCCTCCCGATATCCCCCAGCGCAGGTCGGGTCGCAGGTGTCCATCCGAAGAGCGGAACAGCAACTCCTCGCGCCAGAAGCGGTGGTGAACCGGCCGGTCCAGCGGCCTCTGCTCCAACCTCGCGCCAGAAGCGGTGGTGTGGGTCTCGTTCCGCTCCGATGGGAACCACCGCAACCAGTGCGAGGTTGGTTTCCGCCGAGCACGACATGGGCCGATACCACCGGAAGTGGTGCGAGGTTCCGCGCCCGCCTCCAGGTGCCTAGACCAGCGTCCGGGCAACGATCGCCTCGAGGACCTCAGACTCGCTCTCGGTCCGCAGCCCGCGCAGGGCGGCGTCGCGGGCCGCGGACCGCCGGCCCGCCCGCTCGTGGCGCACGGCCAGGGCGTGGGCCACATCGCCGATGAGGCTGATCATCTCGTTGATGTGGAGGTCGGCCCAGGGCAGCTCGCGACTGGCGACGGCGCCGAATGGGCGGCCCCGGACGAGGGCCAGGGCTGCGGTGAGGTTCTCGACATCCTCGGGATCGGCAAGGCCGAGCTCGGCGAGCCGCTGGAAGTCCGCCCAGTCCGAGCCGACCTCCGGGCGCAGCCGCAGCCGACCCCCGGACTCGGCGAAGGTCATGAGGTAGGGCTCCCCGGCATCGGTCCGGCCAAGCCATGTCCGGGCACGGGAGATCATCTGCCGGCACGTCTGCGGGTTCGATCGACGGCCAGGCCACAGGGCCCCCTGCAGCTCGCTCGGACGCGAGTCGGGGTTCAACAGCACGAAGGCTGCCGTCTCCGCGAGCCGGCCGATCCGTGTGGATTCGCACTTCCCGTGCGCGTTCTCGACGAGGACCTCACCCAGGACCAGCACGCGCGGCACCGCTACTGCGGTGGGCGGCGCGACGGAACCCACGGGATCCAGCCCGAAGGGCAGTCGCCGTTGCTCCTCCGACCAACGTGGGTCGCCCACGGCACCGGACATCGCGATGTTCTCGCGCAGGTCGATGACCTCGGATGAGGACGTGGGCGACTCCCAGAGGCCGGCCTGCCCGGAGGTCGGTTCGTCGGATTCCGCGGGCTGCTCGGGGCTTGTGCCCACACCTGGGGCGTCGGTCAGGTCGGGGCCAGCCGCCGGCAGGTCGGTCGCCCTCAGCGCCTCCACAATGTCGCGTGTGGAGGCCTCGCTCAGGAACGCAGCGGTGAGGTTCTCGCGCTCCGGCAGCAGGAGGGCAGTCCCCGAGGCGTCGAGGACCAAGGTCGCACCGGCACTCTCGACCGGGGCCGTCGTGATCAGGGCGCAGCCGGATCGGGTCGGGACCCGGAGGTCGAGCTCCTGGTCGCTGAGCACGATCAGCAAGGGGTCACCTGAAAGCGGGTCGGGGGCGTGCAGGTCGGGGGCGTGCGGGACCACGGGACCGGTAGCCGGGTCGGCAGGCGTGACTGCCGGTCCAGACGAATCAGCCATGACCAATCTCAGCGTGGCAGCTGCGCGCTCCGGATCGTGCTCGACCCCGATGGCGCCGGCCTCGACGGCCTCGGAGATCGTCGGCTCGGCGACGCACAGGATGCGCTCGGTGAGGGCACTGCATGGGCCGAAGGCCAACTCCGCGGCCAGACCCCGGAGCACGTCGCGGGTGACCTCCGACGGACCGGCGACAGCCAGGGTCCCGACGGATTCGAGGTTGAGCAGGACGGTCTCGGATCCGGAGAAGCCCAGGGTGACCAGGCCGGCGAGCGCCCGCGCTCGGTCCGGGAGCTCCGAGGCGAGGAGCGCGGGCGACAGAACCCAGCGGGTGTCGTCAGCTGCGACGAACGGGGCGATAGCGCCCGCTGTTGGGGCCGCGAGGTCGAGGACCACGGACTCTGCGCTGACCCGCACGACGCGCACGTCGGGCAGGGCATGCCCGCCGGCCTCCGCTTCCTCGGCGAGCTGGATGAGAACCGCATCGAGGAGGTCGAGGCCCGGCTCACTCCCGGCGGTCCGGGCCGCACGCTCGACCTGCTGGGCGCCGGGACCCGAGGTCGGCATCCGCTCCCCGGGACGACGGTGACGCTGGAACTGACGGCGGCGACGCACCAACTCGGCGCCGATGCCGGCCAAGAGGAGGGCCGCGACCGCACCCCGGGCCGGCAGGGCGATCGCAGCGCCGCCTTCCGGCGCTGCGTCGCTCATCGGCTCGGAGTTCACCTCCGGTGGGGTCGCTGTCGACGACTCCGCGACTGGGCCGTCCGAGGACGGTCCGGGCGGGGCAGTTGCGGGCGGGGCAGTTGCGGGCGGGCTCGACGCCGGTTCTGACTCGGACCTCAGGTCGAGGGCCTCGGCTGGCCCAACCACTCCGGCGGTGGCCCGAGCTCCCGTCGCACGTTCCAGTGTCGGCAGGCCCGAGGCGGCATCCACCGGCCCGCCGGGCGTGGCTGTCTGGTCGGGCGCGGGTGTCTGGTCGGGCGCGGCGCTGTCTGGTCGGGCGCGGGTGTCTGGTCGGGCGAGCTCGTCGGCGCCGCCGAGGTCGACCCGGACCTGTCGATCGGCGCCATCGCGGACGATGACGGGGCGGTTGCCGAATCGGAGGGAGCACCGAACGCGCCGTAGGAGGTCCCCTCGGTCGCAGGTTCCGAGTCCTCCGGCGCGGGGATCGTGGCGGCGGCGCGTGGAGTGGGATCCCCGTCCGCTGCCGACGTGTCCGGCGTCGTGGCACGTCGGCCGGGTCCGGCCTCCGGCCCATCCACCTCCGAGCGAGCCTCGGAGACTGCGGTCCCGGGGATCTCCAGGACCCAACCCGGCAGGATCAGGTCCGCATCCGTCAGATGTCGCCCATCGGGCTGAAGGTCGCCCCGATTGGCCTCGGCGATCTCGGGGTACCGCGTCGGGTCACCGAGCTCGTCGCCTGCGATCTCCCAGAGGGTGTCACCCCGCACAACCGCATGGCGCTCGGGGCGGACGGCGTCGACTGCGGCGTCCGCCGGGAGCGCCAGCATCCACCCCGGGTAGATGCGACCGTCGTCACCCAGCGACCGACCGTCGGGTTGCGGCACGCCTTGGTTCAGCTCGACGATCTCGACGTAGCGCTCGCCGGCCCCCAGGTACTGCTCGGCGAGCAGCCAGAGGGTGTCGTGACGCTCCGTCGTGACGGCAGGGGCGGCAAGGCGGCTCATCGACTGGTCGAGCGACGGCCTGGCTGGCCGGGGGGCAAGGGACGGTTCGCGGAGCTCCTCGAACTCGATCCGATCGGTCCCGACCGACGCAGCTGCAACTACCGCTGCACCGCCTGACGCACCCGAAACCGTGGACGCGACGGCTGCCCCGATGGCGGGAACCCCGGGCGCGGGGCTCAACGCAACCAGGACCGCAGCCACCAGGCCGGCGGCCAGCCGCTGCGGCACGGCCATGCCGGGCAGCGTCGGCGTCGGCACCCGGCGGACAGCAGCCCACGTCTCCAAGCCGATGCTGAACACCATCCCGGCCCAGGCGAACCATGCCACTCCCACGATCGCCAACAGGAGGAGCCGCCCGTCGTCGGCGTGACCCCACGCGGCAGGCGACAGGGCCCCGAGGTCGAGGGGGAGCGCCCGCGTCAGGGCGACGAGTACGACCGGGACGACCGCGATGAGCACAGTGAGCGCACCGAGCGCCGCCAGCGCGCGCCCGACGCGGCGAGGACCCGAGTCGTGTTGGTCGATGGTGGCACTCATGGACGGACTCCTCTCACGGAGTGGACGAGGGCAACCTCGGCACCGCCGCGGACGGTGAACTGAGGCACCCCGATCAGGCCGAGGAACACGGTGGGGGCTGAGGTCGTGGTCGTCACGGCGATTCCGCTCCCGCCATCGATGACACGGGCCGAGCCCTCCACCCCCGATGCCTGCAGGTAGGACTCCGCGGCGACGATCGCTGCACGACGGTCAACTCGCACGTCGCTGCCCTCGAGGACTCCGGCGACGTCGATTGCCTGGCCAGCGGCGCGGGCGGCCTCGGCGGCGACCCGATCGGCTCGCTGGACAGCCCGCACCTTCGCGCCCCCGTCGACGACGAGCCCGGCAAGGGCGAACAGCCCGACCATGGCGATCGCGACGAACAGGGTGACTGCGCCGCGGTCGGCCGGTCCGGCGCACGACAGCCGCGACCAGACCGCAGCCGCGCGCCCCGCGATCATGACCGCCCCCGGAACCGGTCGATCGGGCTGGTCATCTGGGACGTGACTGTGCGTTGCCCGGGCATGCCCGGGACGGAGATGTCTGCCAGCGGGACGACGCACCTCACGCTCACCCTGACGCTCGATGGGGAGCCGACGGCGACGGCGAAGCCGCTGGTGTCCACCGAGCTGGTCAACGGCTGGCACGTGATGCCCTGGTCGCGCAACGAGGCCCGGGCGCCGCGCTCAGCCGCCGCCTGGGCGGCGCGGGCGTCCCGGGCGATCGACGCCGCTCGGGCCGCCGAGGCCGCAGCCTGTTCCACCGCACTGCCAGCGGCCGATATGCGGCCGGCGACGATCACCAATCCGAGCAGTGCGAGCAGGGCAGGGGCGAGCACGGCCATCTCGATCGTCGCGGAGCCCCGATCGATCACCCACCCCCGATCGGCCGCGGCCGGGGCCGCGCGGTCGCCAATGCGCGGACTCCGGTCATGGTGACGTGAACCGCTCGATGGGGCCCTCAGCGTGCTGCCGCACGGGAAGTCCGGGCACACCGGGGAGCACGCTCAGGGCACGCCCCGTCACCTCGACCCGCAGGGTGGCAGCAGTCGCTGTCGACGTGACCGCGCTCCCGACAAGGGAGTCACCGGCGGTCGCGTCGAGGAACGAGAGCGCCCGGGCACGGCCAGATTCAGCGGGCGCCCGGTACGCACGACCGGCCGCGACGCCCTCCTGGGCGGCACCCAGCGCGAGGCTGCGCGCGTACGACCACAGGCCGACCTGGATGATCGTGAACACGACCAGCAGCAGCACGGGGGCCAGGATCGACACCTCGAGCGTGACGGACCCGCGATCCCCTCGGGGCATCAGCTGATCTGGTCGGTGCGCGACTTGACGGCCGCGGTCAGGGTGGCGACCAGCAGCGTGGCCACGGTGATCAGGCCCAGCACGAGGATCACCAGCTCCAGAGTGCTCGCACCCGCTTCGGTGCCACGGCTCTCCCAGCCGCTGCGGATGCGGCCGGTCAGGGCGCCCAGGACGGTCAGGGCGGTGGTCAGGACTGCGTTCATTTCTCTCTCCATCTGATGTGGTCAGCCGAACAGGATCCGCCAGAAGGCGGGGAAACCGAGAAGGGCCATGAAGGCCACGCCGAGCAGCGCGACCGGGATCGACATGCGTTCGCTGGCCTCGTTGGCTGCGGTGACCTCCGACTGCAGCAGCCACGTGCGCAGCGAGGCGGCCCGGGCCCGCAAGGTGGGGAGCACGGCGGCGCCGTCCTCGCCGGACAGGCGCATGATGTCGGCCACGTCGCCGAGCTCGGGGACGTCCAGCTCGAGCGCGAGCTCCGAGAGTTGCTGCCACGGCGTGCGGCCCTCCAGCCGTGCGCGCAGCAGGGCGTCGCGGATGTGCCCGAAACCGGGTCCGTCGCCGATGGCCGCGGCGCGCTCCAGGGCCTCGACCGCACCGGCGTCAGCGGCCCGTTCGAGGGCGACCAGTTCCAGGTAGACGCAGACCGTGCGGCGCATCTGGAGGCGGGCGACCGCGGCCCTGCGGCGCAGCTCGACCTCGGGCAGGAACGACATCCCGATCGCGAGCGCGATGCCCGCCAGCACGGGGGTCACCACAGGAAGCGCCAGTCCGGCGATCGACAGGATCGAGGTGAGCAGCACGGGGAAGGCAAGGCCGACGAACGCGTAGCCCATCGTCTCCAGCGCCATCCGGGTCGGCGTTGTGCCAGAGATGGCCAGGTCCGCGCGATGCCGATCCAGGCGAAGCGTCTCGACCACCCGTATCGCGGCCCGGGACAGGGCACGGTCGAGGGGCCCGTCGCCGCTGACCGGGGCCGGAGCGCTCCCCGACAGTCGGGCAACGCCAGCGGCAAGATCGGGCACAGGCACGCGCAGCCCGGCAACAACGAGGGTCACGCCGAGCCCGACGAGCGCGCCCGCGAGCAGCATGGCGGTCATGCGTCCGCCTCGTGGGCGCTGAGGATCCTGGCCGGGCGGGTGGTCCGGGTCATCGAGTGCATCCACCACAGCGCCGCACCGAAGAACCCCAGCGTGGCGCTCAGGACGACCTGCCCGAGCAACGTGCCGTACGGGCCGGTGTACCCGCGGTTGAGCAGGCCTGCGGTGATGATCACCAACGTGATGGCCGTGACGGCGCGGGCGGTGGTCCGCGGCTTGGCCCGGTCAGCCTCGATGCGTCGGCGGGCGGCGACCTCCTCCCCCACGGAGTCGGCGATCGCCGTCAGCGCGGCGGCAACGCCCGGACCGCGCCGGCGGGAGGCCAGGATCAGGGAGGCCACGACGAGGTCAGCAGTCGGGTCGTCGAGGTCGTCAGCGAAGCGGCGCAGAGCGGTCTCCGTCGGGGTGCGCGCGGAGATCCTGGCCGAGAGCGTGGCGACCTCCGCAGCGATCGGTGTCGGGGCGGTCCGTGCGGCTGTCTGGATCGCCTGCTCGAGGCCGACCCCGATGGCCAGGACATCGGCCAGCCGTCGGGTCCACTCCTCGACCGCCTCCACCTTGTCGATCTGGGCCTCGGCGCGCGCACCCGCTCCGGACATCGCGGGCAGTCCGATGACCGCGGCGGCCGCGCCCAGGCCAAGTGCCGGCCACCCGGTCAGGACCCACACGACCAGGGCGATCACGAGGGCAAGGGGCCACCGCATGGACGCCCAGGACCAGTCGGCGCGAGTGGCGGCGACCCGGGTCCGGGGTTGCCATCCCGTTGCCACGGCGATCATCAGTCCGATTCCGGCAGCGGCAACGAGTGCGGCAACCGCGGCCAGCACCTGGGTGGCCGTCATCGAGCGGCCCTGCGCACCGCCCGGACCGGGTCCAGGTGCGGCTGGTCGAGCAGGGACGGGTCGAAGCCAGCAGCCACGAGATCGGCCAGGCAGTGCGGGTTGTGAGCCGGGACTGCCCGCCCGTCGGGGCCGGGGGTGAACACAGTCGTGACGACGGGTCGTCCCGCTTCGCCGACGCCATCCACCTCGAGCACCTCGGAGACGAACCGGTGTCGTGCGCCGCCGCGCTCGGCGTCGTGGCGCAGCGAGAGGTGGACGATGAAGTCGATGCCGTCAGCAGCCGCGCGGTACGCGAAGGAGTCAGTCATCCCTCCCCCCTGCTCAAGGCAGAGGTTCACGATCCGGTCCAGGGCCTTGCCCGCCGTCCGGGCGTGCAGCGTGCACATCGAGCCGTCTCCGACGCTCATCGCGTTCAGCATCGGGACGACCTCCGGCCCGCGCACCTCACCGACGATGACGCGGCGCACGTTCATCCGCAGGGCGTCGACAACCAGGTCTGACAGCGTCACCTCGCCGGACGCACGCCCCGAGGCATCCCGCTCCGAGGACCCGATCCGGGCCTCCATGGCAACCACGCGCGGGTGCCGCTCGGTCAGCTCGTGGAGGTGCAGCTCGTACTCCCGCTCGATCGTCGCGAACCGCTCCATCGGCGAGAACTCCGCGGCCAGAGCCCGGAGCATGGTCGTCTTTCCCGCGTTCTGAGCGCCGGTGACAATCACGTTCTTGCCGGCCCGGATCGCTGCCCCGAGGAACTCGGCGACAGCACGCGACATCGAGCCCCACGCCACCATCTGGTCCAGCGACACGTCGCGAACTCGGTGCCGGCGGATCACGACGACTGGACGCGGCGTGACCCAGGCCATCGCGGTCAGCCGGGAGCCGTCGTCGAGGCGCAGGTGCAACGTTGGGCTGGCCGTCGAGAACGACCGCTCCGCCTGGCCGGTGCGCGTGACGAGCGCCTGGATCAGCTCGACGAGCTCGGTGTCGGAGTTGGCAACCGGCTCGCCGCGCACCTCGCGTCCATCGGCGTGGGCGATCCACACGTTGTCGTACCCGGTCACCTCGATGTTCTCGATCGACGGGTCATCGATCAACGGCTGCAGCCGGCCCATCCCGAAGATCGCGTCCATGACGCTGTCGGCGATCGCGAACTCCTCGTCGACCGTCCATGGACGCTCTCCGGCGTGGACCCGATCTCGCGACCGTGCGACCAGGACCTCGGTCAGCAGCGTGCGGGCCAACTCGCGGCGGGCGCGCGGATCGGCGACCGGAGCCTCGCGCAGCCGGACAGCCAGCGCGTCGGACACCTCGCGACGGACCTCCGCGACAAGGGCATGGTCGACAGCCGTTGCGGGTGTCGGCGCCCAGTTCGCCGTGACCGGCCGAGACTCGTCGACTCGGTCGAGTCGCTCGGTCGACTCGGTCGAGTCCAGCGGGCATCGATCCCCGGACGGCTTGGGGGCAGCGCCATCAGCACCCACCTCCCGGGCGGCCGACCTGCCCGACTCCCCCACGGCGATATCGCCAGCGGTAGAGGCGAGAAGTCGGACCTGGTCGGCCAGGCCCACAGCGGGCAGCACCTCTGTCGGACCCATCAGCCGTGCACCTCGATGGCCAACGGAGACGCGACGGCGTCACCCAAGGCGGGTGCCGGCAGGTGCAGGTCGGCACGAGCGACCGCGAGCTCGCCCAGGTCGCCGGCGACTCGTCGCAGGCTGCGGGCGTACTCGCTGCGCTCGAACCCGCGCGCCGGGTTCGCACCCTCGGAGTGGACCCGTGCGCTCGCCGGATCGAAGGCGACGACCCCCAGTAGGGGGGCGCCCACCGCCTCGCCGACCTCCGCGGGCCCGTAAGGGGACTCGGAGTTGACGACCAGAAGGTGAAGCGGCACTCCGGCCAACGGCCAGTCAGCGACGAACCGGTGGGCGGCCATGACCGCAGCCAGGGAGGGCCGAACCAGCAGGACGGCCATGTCGCTGTCCGCCAGCCACGCGGCGTCCACCGCTGCGAGCCCGGCTCGATCCACCCGACCGGCGTCCACGAGGACATCGGTGCCGGCGTGATGCAGGTCCGCGCGGAGATCGGCCAGGACATCCCAGGCCAGCGGAAGTGCGGCGGCGCGCGCCCCATCGGGAACACCTGGCAACACCCGAGCAGAGCCGTCGGAGCGCAGGTGCACGCAGGCTGAGTCCAGGGCCTCATGGGCATCGACACCGCGGGCAGTGGCGAGGGGAAGGATCCCGGCACTCGTCGGGACGGCCCCACGCAGGACACCCGCAGCCGTATCCCCGCCGATCGGATCCGCATCCACGGCCAGGGCGCACCGGCCGGGATGGACGCCGGACCACGCCATCGTGAGGGCCACCGTGGTGGTCGTCACGCCCGGCGAGCCCTTGGCGCTCAGCAGGCTGATCGTCGCCATCTCAGCCCCCGGTCGGCTCGACGATCAGGGCGACGTGGCCGTTGGCCGCGGCCACGGCCAGCCTCGGCCCTGCCGCGGCGGCCGTGGTCACATCGACGACCGTGACCCCGTTGATGTCCGCCGGACCGACGCGCACGACGGTCGCAGCGGTCGGCGCCGCGGCCACGCTCGCGCCGGCGTCGGGCCCCGCGGCCTCGGAGTCGACAGCCAGGATCCGATCCCCTGCACGCAACCCGCCGGCAGGCATCCGCTCGGCCGGAACGGCGATCGGAACCAGGACCCGGCCCGGGCCCGGCTCACCATCCGGCTCGACCATGCCCTCGGTGAGGAGCATCCCGGGTGCCAGGCGGGTGGTAGCCACCTGACCGACCACCGAGTCCCGGTCAGCTCCGGGAAGGACAGCGATTCCCGGATCCACCGAGACCCGGGCGATCGTGATGTCGTCCGCGGTCACGACCTCGCCGTAGGCCACATCAGCGCGGACGGCGAGGACCTCCTGCCGCTCACCCGCAGCGCCAACGAGCCAGACCACGGTCAGCGACCCAACCGCAGCCAGGAAGGCTCCGAGACCCAGCAACCATGGACGTCGGCGACCGCGGACAGGCGCGAGCCCAGCCCCAGAGCGCTCCGGGCGGACTGCGCCGGCCGGTGTGGCGGCCGTTCGCGGGCGGGCGGAACCGACCGCAGAGGGCGTGGTGGTCATGGTTGTTCCCCTGGGCTCAGCGTCGGTGGCCGTGGCCGGCAGTGACGTGGCGTTCGCCACTGGGGAAGGGTGCGGTGCACCGCGCGAACGAACGCATGGCACCTCCCCCGTCCGGATACCGACATACCCGGCATACCGACCGACACGCCGCATTTTGGGCAATGTGCCCTGAAATGGACTCGCGTATGGTATGCAACGAGTCCCGCGCAGCCAAATCGACTGCCGACCGCATGGGCGATCCGGCGCCCAGCGCGCCCCGAAGCCGACTCATGCGACCCCCGCCAGGCAGGCGTCCCAGCCGGCCAGCCAGGCACTCGGGCCCGCGGACCACCTCGAGGTGGTGGACTGCACGGCGCCCCGCACGGCCGGATCCCCGACGACCTGTGCGCCGTGGCTGACGACCAGCTCGAGAACGCCGGGCCAGCCGCCACCCCCCAGCAGCAGCGCGGCGAGTCGCCGGGCCTGCCACTCGGGGACCCCGAGCCGGAGCGACACCCAACGCCACCGCGTCGTGGGCGAGCCGGCCCGATCGTGTCCAACGTGATCGGCCATGATCACGATCGCGTCCGCGGCACCTGCTCGATCCCAACCGACGGCCACGAGGCCGTCGAGCACCGCTGCAACAACGGGGCCGAGGTCCTCAGCTGGGCCCGACGCCGGTCCGGCCGGCTGCCACCCACTGTCCATGAGGTCGTCGAGGGAGAGACACGGGCTCGGGCGATCCGGCCGTGACAGCGACCGTGGTGGTAAGGGCCGGCGCTCGTCGACAGCCATCGCTGCGGGCCCGGCGGTCGTTCGCGGTTCCACGGGGTTCCCCGCGTCCGCGGCCGCTGTGCCCCGTGCGACGCGGCCGGCGGTTCCACCATCCAGCATCCGGGCGAAGTCCGCCTCGCCCGCGACCGCGCGCCGAACCGCGACCCAGACCATCCCACCCGGGTTCTGCGCAGTCCTGGCCGTGGGCCGCCGCAGCGCGTCCCAGGCGGCCTCCCATCCCGAGGCCTCCGCCTGGTCGGCGGCCGGTCCGCGCAGCCCCGAGCGACGAACGACCGGGACCACCACGGCCCTGCGCACGTGGTCGAGCAGTTCCCGGCCTGCAGCGCTGTCCCAGCCTTCGACATCGACGCGGTGCAGCGCCTCACGAAGGGATTCGGCACTCATGTCCATGTCGGCACTCCTCTCTCTCAGGGGATGGCCGGAGGTCGATCGGCCAGTGCGCAGAACCGTGCCCGAGGCAGGTTGCCGGATCCGTTGCCACGCCATGGGGCGGACGGGGTGCACGTGCCATCCATCGCTGAGCGACGCCGGTCAATGCTCCCCTGACCTGCGGTGACGCCGTGCCGCAGGTCCGGCAACAACCCATCCTCCGGCGCGCGCGTTGCGCGGGTTCGGCGGCCCCGCAACCCTGCTGCCGACCCCGCGCGCAATGCCGGCAACTTGGCGCGGAGTGGTACGGGATTGCCGGGCAACACCTGCGGCGCCCGGGTCCTCCCCGGCACTGCCCATGGGCCCGAGCTCCGGGCACTGGTGCATATGACGGCCGCAGATTCGAGCCGGCCGACCGACCTGGAGGAACCCATGACACTGAGCGCGTCAGCCCCTGAACAGGGACTCATCACCGATCTTCCCGCGACTCTCGCGGGGCTCTGGACGGCCATCACATTGACCCACGACATCGCCGATGCGCTGATCACCACTCGCGATCCTGGCGGTCCCGCGGGCCTCCCTGCCATGGCCGCCGCCTGCGCGCAGGCAGCGGACAGCCTCGCCCTCTCGCGGCCCGAGGCGCTATGCCCGACAGTCGACCTGCCGGTGCCGAGGGCCGGCGATGCGGCCGAAGGCCTGCCCCTGGTTGGCGCCCTGGTGAGCGGCTGCATCGACCTCGCCATCGACCTTCTGGGGAACGAGGAAGAGCCGCTCTCGCCCGTTGAGGTCCTGGCTGTCACCCGAGCGGTGACCGCCCTCTGCGCTGCCCGGAGCGTCGCTCAGGGAGGGGTCGCATGAGCATCGCCCCCGACCTCCGCCCTGCTCTGGCCCCGGTCCGCCGGTCCACGACGACGTATTCGCAGCTGACCGAGCACGCGGCTCGGTGCATCGCCCGGGCCTCGCTCAGCGTCCCGATGGACGCGGCCGAGGGGCGCCGACCGGGTGCGTCGGATGTCGCCGCCCACCAGGACCTGGCCGCTGCCCTGGTTCACCTGGGCGAGACGCTGGCCAGACCGCTGGCCGCCGGCACCGACCGAGCAGGGCGCCGCCGCGGAGGTCCCGATGCACGGCTGTTGCGCTCGCTGGAGACCGTCGCCCGGCCCCGTGACTGGAGCGAGCCGAGTCCGAGGCATGGCGCGGGGGCGGCCCTGGCTGAGGCCGCCCTCCTGATCCGGTCGGCAGCCGACCTGTGGGCCACTCACCACTGCTCCGACGGTCGCCCGCGAAGTCCTGAGGCATCTCGGATGCGCCACCCATCCACGCTGGGGGCAGCATCCCGGGAATGGCGCACGCTGGTCGCCCTGACCGGGACGACCGCTGGCGCCCTGGCGGAGCACGGTGGAGGGACGACGCTCACCGAGGCGGCGGTGGCCGCCCTGCGCGGCTTCCCCCGGCCCCAAGGCGATGCTCGCCCGTCTGCTGCGACCGAGGGCCTGCTGGACCTGACCGTGGCTCGCCCCGGCGTCCGGCGCGGTCGGCCGGCCCTCGAGGAGTTGGCCGATCGGGTCCGCCGGCTGCGCCACCTGGCCTGGACGTTGGCTGAGGTCGGCAGCGCCCCTGCAACGGTGCACGGGAACCTCGCCGCGATCGGTATCGCCCTGCACCGGGCCGCTGCGAGCGCCCACCGGTCGTTGGCTCTGGGCACCCCGTCGGGTCCCAGCCGAGACCGACATATCGAGGCGGCGGTCCGTGCGGAGGAGGCCGAATCACGATGGCGCGAGGTCGCCGGCCAGGTCCGGGCGCTGCGCACCCCGCACCCCGGTGCCCACCCGATCCAGATCGAGCGACTGGACATCGACCGTCTCCTGAGCCGGGCCCTGCCCAGTGGTGTGCCGCTGGCACGCCCGGAGGTCGGGTGGTCCCTGAGCCGAATCGCCGATTCGTTCTCCGAGGTGGCGGCACACAACGCCTCCGCCCTGCGCGCAGCCCAGGACCGTGGTGACCTGCTGCTGGTCGGTCGCGCGATCCCGACCGATGCCCTCCCCCGGCGGCCGGACCTGCTGGCAGCGCGGCTGACCGACCAGGTGATCCCCGCCCCGACGTCAGTGATCACGCGACTCGAGTCCAGCTACCGAGACATCTCCAAGGAGCCCCGAACCCGGGCCTCCTGCGAAGGTCGAACCGACCTCAGGGACAGCGGGCCGAATTGACCTCGAACCCGGGAGGATCACCCGCACGGCTGCCCTCGCAGCGGGACCCCGCCGCCCGAGTAGTCGCGCATCTGCGCCACGGTGATCGCGGTCCACCCGGCGAACGTGCCCTGGGCGGGGATCCAGGTCAGAGGCAGCGGCGTCCACACTCCCGTCTCACCCTGGGCCTCCAGCTGCGCGCCGGCATCCGTCAGCCGTCCTCGGACGCTGAACCACTCGCTGTAGAACGCACCCCTCGTCCCCAGGACGTCACCCTGGTTGACGTTGAGCACCATGAACGAGCCCGTGGTCGGGTCCGAGGCGCTGACCCCGGACACCAGGTACAGGCACGTGCCCTGCAGCGGGGACAAGCACGAGGGAATCGAGTCGCGGCGGCCGGTCGGGTGTTGGGTCTGTCCGGAGGGGTCGTAGATCTTCACCCAGTCGACGGTCCGCAGGCGCCGCAGCGTCGGGATGATCGAGTCGGCGATGGTGAAGTTGCCCGACCCGCTCGCGCAGCCACCGGTCAGGCGGAGGCGGGCGATCCCACGGGCGATCCGCACCGAGGCGAACCCGGTCGCACCCGAGGCTGACCAGCCGAATCCCGTCAGCCTGCTCGTCAACGGTGGGACCGGCGAAGATCCGGTCCAGCAGCCCCGTCGCCGGGTAGGCGTCGGGGATCGCCCGACGCACGGTGACCCGCGCGGACGTCCCCGCGGGGGCGTCCTTGTCCATGAACGTGACCCGCCGGGTCGTGCGTGGGAAGGCGGTGGACACATCGATCGCGATGCGGCCCGGCTTGACCAGCCGATGCACATGGAAGGGCATGCGCTTGGCCAGACCGATGCCCATGGTGAGGACCGCCTCGAAGTCCCCCGCACCTCGCACCGACATCACGTTCGGCAGGGCGAACGCCTGGTCGAGCATGACCGTGGGCTCGCCGCCCTCGCGGTGCGCCTGCGCACCCTGGACCTGGACGCGGATCACTGCGCGCCCGGGGACGGGCACGCGCTGCCCGGAGAAGTCACCGATCAGTGCGGGGACCAATGCAACCGTGGACTGAGGTGCCTTCCGAGTGTCGAACTCGAGGACGAACCGGTCGAAGCCCGGGTGGTGCGCCGCCCGGATGTCGACGAGCGTGGCGACGGCCGGTGTCGGCGCCGTCACCGACGTGACCGGGCCTGCCCCCAGAGCGCTGCCGGGAAGTGCGAGCACGACCACCACGGCGGCAACCGCCGACAGGACTCGTCGCCACACCGATTCACGGGACCACATCACAGCCCCCTCAACCCGGGCGCCGAGCCCACCGGCGGGCTCGTTGAGGACCCCCGGACACCTCCATCATGGCCGCATCGGGCGCGACGCGAGAAGCCCCGAAGGTCCCGATTCGTGGACCCGGCTACGTCCTGCCCGCGGCCTTGTCGAACCCACGCCACGCACGGTGGAAGGGGCTGAGCCCACGCTTCACCGGGGCCGCTCGGCGAACGTCGCCCAGCCAGCGGCGGTACGCCTCGGCCGCCTCCGCGAAGGAGGCGCGGGTGCACTCCACCCGGTCGTCGACACTGCCCGCCACCGCCACGGCAGCAGCGGCGTCGATGCGCTCCTGAACCGCGCGACGCTCGGGCTCGATCAGCCCGTGGAGGCGTGGGTAGTCCAACAGGACCGTTCGATGCAGGTCCTCGTGGTCCCACCAGAGCGATCCCGGCGAGTAGGTGCCGCCGGGGGCAGGTCCGCGATCCGGCAACCCGGCGGCCTCGACGGCGTCGAACCAGATCGGCACTCGGATCGACAGGCAGGGCGCGGCGGTTCCGGTGACCCAATGGGTGGCCGGAGCCCCACCGCCGGGAGCTCGGAGACCCACGACCCGGTGGTCTGCGAGCCCCGCACCGGCCCGAACCCGGCGTGCATGCACACCGTCGCCCCGATCAGGCCACCCACCTGGTGATTCGACGGCCCCCAGTCCGCCCGGGCATCAGCACGCGCACCGTGATCGGCCAGCAGCTCCCACGCCCCAGCCACATCGACGCGACCACGGGCGGCGGCCAGGGCATCGTTCGTGCGGCACTGCCGGGACCGGGCATCACTGAAGCGCGTGTAGATCCGGTCGCTGTAGTCGGCCGCGAAGTCGAACGTGTCCGGGCCGGCGCACCACTTCTCCGCGACCGCACGGTCGACCAGCCCCGGGGAGGACCGGTCGAACTGCCCCCCGATCGTGATGGCGTTCGAGATCGACCCGGACCCCTCGACGCGTCGAGCTGCCCACTCCCGGCCAGCAGTCTCCAGGATCCACGCCTCAGAGGGATCGGCGACCAGGAAGCTGTTGTGGTAGCGGAAGTCGTGCGTGTGCCCGCAGTTCCCGCCCTGCCCGTAGGTGGTCAGCAGCTCGGTCATGACCGTCACCGCCGCCTCGGCGGTGTCTGGCGCGCTCGAGCCCGAGGCGCAGGAGGTCCATCCCGATCAGGCCCGGGCTCCTTCTCGTAGGGCAGCTTCGTGAAGACCGCCTCGTTGCCGATCACGACGCCGTGGGCGTTCGCGCCCATCTCCGCGCCCCAGATCCAGTAGGGCTTGCCGAGGAGGACCGCGTTCGTGCGCTCGACCTGCGGGATCGTGATGTAGGTGCACCGGACCTGAGCCCCCGGGCCATGCTCGGCCGCCGGGACGTGCACGACCTCGTGGGCCTCGTTGGGCTCCCGGTCGCTGTTCTTGGCGAAGATCACCGACCCGTTGGCGGTGGCCTCGGACAGGGCCACGAAGGTGTCGCACATGCGTCAATCATGCGCGCCCTGAGCCAGCCAAGTCCCGCGGGTGGGCGTAGGACCAAAGCCTCTACCGGTGAGCCAGATCACGTCGCGAGGCTGGTTCCGGGACGAGAGTCCTGCACGTGGAGATGGGGATGATCCGCCGTGCACGGCGATGCGTGACCGTGACGCCGACGGGAGCACGAGCTGCTCCCCCGTCCACACCCGGCTGGCCCGGGTCCTCGCGCCTTCGCCCGCACCTCTATCGGCCCATCGCCCCACCGGGCGGGCACAGACGGTGCCTCGCCCGTCCCGCGAGAGGAGAGGTGCACCATGAAACGAACCTTTGCAGCGCTTCTCTCGTGTGCCGCGCTCGTAACCGCAAGCGTTGGAACACCACCCCCGACGGCGCAAGCCGACGTGATCGCCGACTGGAACATGCAGCTCGTCGTCATGGACACGTCCTGGAGTGAGCTCTTCACGACCAACTTCCTCGTCTGCAAGGACCTGGCTGGGTACGTGCATGTGAGCGTCCAGCCCGGTGTCGCCTGGAGTGTCTCTGGTGAGATCACGGGTGCGGGCTCAACCACCGTCCTGGGGCGTTTCGCGGCTCACGGCATCGGGCCGACGACGGACCCGCAGCCTCTCCCGGGTGTGTCGATGTGCCAGCACTTCGCCGGGCCCATCGGCGCCGGGCTGGCCCCGCCTCTACGCTACGGGGCGATACTACCGGAACCTGCTGTGGCGTCGGCCAGCGAGCCACAATCGCCTGTCACTACGCATCTGGCGGGACTACCTCTACGACTCCTCTCGTCGTCCTCGACCGTCGAGCTCGGGCGCCGGTCGACGAGCATCGAGGCATTCACGACCGGGGTTGGGCCGACGACAAGTCCGTCCTCGTCCCTGGCGTATCGATGTGCGAGCACTTCAACGGCCCGGTGCGCCCCCGACCACGAGTACGTGGCCACTGGCACCGCACCGTCCCCACAGCGCTACGCCGGAACTGCCATTCGAAGTCCGGTTCACCATCGCGCCGATGAAGTACGTGGCCAGCTCCAGGCATGAGTTGCGCGACGGCGTCAGCGCTTCACGGGCCGTCATCCTGGTCACTACCGACGGATTCAGAGACCTGCCCCTGTGGGTCTGGTGACCTTGAACGGCTGGAGGGCGCACGTGGCTCAAGGTCGGAGAGGCAGTCTCGGCTGCTGACGGCAACGTCGCCGTCATGGCGGCAGGTGCTCCCCGCCGGCTCATACGTCCGGTTCCTGCTACCCGGGCGACTACTGGGTGGTCCCCTAGCCCGGCGATCCCATCGGCTGCTATCCGCAGCGTGGAGTCCCCTCCCATCACGCCCGCGGGCACACCCCCTCCAGCCGCCACCGCCGCCCTGCCCGTGCCGACCGTGAAGATCAAGGCCGTCAGCCACCGGTCGAAGTTGAAGGTGGACGTCAACCCCAACCGGGGCACGAAGTTCTACGTGTTCCAGGTGCAGCGCAAGAACGCGGACGGATCGTGGAAGGCGGTCAAGTCCTACGAGACTCGAGGTGCGACCGAGAAGAGGACCCTGAACCTGCGCAAGGGCACCTACCGGGTGTGGGTGCGCCCCGGGTACGGGTTCGCGGAGGCCTATTCGCCGAACGAGGTGACGCTGAAGAGGTGATCGGGCGGCAGCGCGCCGAGCTTCTCAGCGCCTGTGGAGCGACGCGCCATCGGCCGGGTCGATACTGCCCGTATGAGCGGTCCCTCTCCCACCGACGCAGCACGCCCACCCGCCCCCACCCGCGACGACGTCCTCGCCCTTGCTGAGCGCCACGTCTGCCCCGATCGTGTCCGCACGTTCGCTGCCCTCGGCGCCGGGATCGTCATGGGCCGCCGCGAGGGGTACCGGATCCACGACGTCGACGGCCGCAGCTGGCTGGACCTGCACCTCAACGGCGGTGTGTTCAACCTTGGGCACCGCAACCCCGAGCTCATCGCCGTCCTGGTCGACGCCCTGGACGAGCTCGACATCGGCAACCACCACTTCCCCAGCGTCGAGCGGTCGCTGCTCGCCGCCGACCTCGTCGACCGCACCCCCGGGATGGCCTACGCGGTGTTCGCCAGCGGCGGCGGCGAGGCCGTCGATCTCGCGATCAAGTCCGCCCGCCGCGCCACCGGACGCCGCCGCGTCGTCTCCGTGGCCGGCGCCTACCACGGTCACACGGGGCTGGCCCTGGCCGCTGGGGACCGCGAGGCGGCCGAGGCGTTCCTGTCCACCGGCGCGGACGACGAGTTCCCCCAGGTCCCGTTCAACGACCTACCGGCGCTCGAGCAGGCGCTGGCCGCCGCCCCCACCGCCGCGGTCATCCTCGAGACGATCCCCGCCACCATTGGCTTCCCCACCCCCGGCGCCGACTACCTCGCCGGCGTCCGCGAGCTCTGCGACCGGTACGGCGCCCTCTACATCGCTGATGAGGTGCAGACAGGGCTGGGCCGGACGGGATCCCTGTGGGCGGTGCAGCGCGCCGGCGTCGTCCCGGACATCCTGGTCACCGGCAAGGGCCTGTCCGGCGGCCTCTACCCGATCGCCGCGACCCTGCTCTCCGCACGTGCCGGTGCCTGGCTGGAGGACGACGGCTGGTCGAACATCTCCACGTTCGGCGGCTCCGAGCTGGGCTGCCGGGTGGCCCGCGCCGTCCTGTCGATCACGACCCGACCGGAGACCACCGCGCGCGTCGACGCCCTGACCGACACCTTCGCGTCCGGCCTCGCCGAGATCGCGGCGCGGCACCCCAGAGTGGCTGGTCGAGGTGCGCCAGACCGGCTTGGTGATCGGGCTGCGCTTCGCCCACCCGATGGGCGGGATGCTCATGACCCGCGCCTGCTACGACGCGGGCATCTGGGCGATGTTCGCCGGGTTCGACCGCTCGGTCCTGCAGTTCAAGCCCGGCCTGCTGATGTCGGACGCCGAGGCGGGCGAGGCGCTGGCCCGGCTCGAGGCCGCGATCACCGGACTCCTCGGCACGGGCATCCTCGACGACCCCGGGCTGGTCGCCCGGATGTTCGGCCAGGTGGCCCCGTCCCACAGCGGCTCGGCGGCAGACGCAGAGGGGAACGACCGATGACGCGGCCACACCGCCGACGGCATGCCCGCGGACGACACCACCCGTCCCGCCCACACCACGCCGTCACCGCCCACGCTCCCCGACCGCGACCGCCTCCACGCCGTCCTCAGCGATACCGAACGGCGACTCGACCCGGCGAACCCCGAGGCCGGCGGCCACGTCAAGGTGCTGGCATACGGCGAGATCTCCGCCGCACTCACGACCGACGAGCTGCCCGGGCTGGTGTGCAAACGGATGGCGGGATACCCGGACGAGGCCTCGGTCAGCGCCTACCTGGACCTCGTCGACGAGTACCTCACGGAGCTCAGCGACTGCGGGCGTGAGGGTCGTGCCGACCGAGGCGATCCCGGTCCACCGCCCCGACAGCCCGCCCGTCGTCTACCTCGTCCAACCGCGGATGGACTCCCAGACCCTGGGCCATCGTCTGCTGCACACGACCGACGATGCGGGTCTCGCGACCGTGATGGGCCAGGTGCTCGAACTCGGTCGCGCAGCTGTCCCGGCACGGCGAGGGGCGCACTGACGGGGTCGAGGTGGCCGTCGACGGCCAGCTCTCCAACTGGTCCTTCGACGCGCCCCACCCGGCAACCGGGGCGGCGCCGAGGCACACGAGCCCCGCCGTTTCCGAGACCTCCGGGCAGCCGGTGCTCATCGACGTCGGCACCCCCTTCATCCGTCGCGACGGTCGCCACCGCCTCGACGCGCGGGTGGTCGTCGCCGCCGCCCCACCCGGGATCCGGGCCCTGCTGCTGCGGTTCGTGGCGGACTCCTACCAGGACGACTACTTCGTCCCCAGGACCGTGGCCCTGGACCTGCTCGGCAACTTCCACAAGGAGGGGGCCCCGGACCGGATCGGCACCGGCCTGGACGTGGCCAACGACTGGTTGGCCACGGCAGAGATCCCCGGTCCGCGCGACCCGATAACTGCCAAGGAGGTCGACGACTACTACCGCCAGGACGCCCGCTTGCTCGGCATCTTCATGCAGGCACGGCGCGCCGACCGGGCGATCCGCACGAAGATCCTGCGCCAGAACTACGACTTCCTGCTGCCGGGCAGGGTCCGCCGCTGACAACGAGCCATCAAGCCCTCCCGCCGCCGGGAATCGACGCCCATCGGCGGCGAATACTCGAAGCATGACCACCTTCACCCCCACGGGCTTCTGGCACACCACCCGCCCCTACTCCCCCGGTCCGGCGCTGGTCGGGGACCTCGACGTCGATGTGGCGATCGTCGGCGGCGGCTACACCGGTCTCTCGACCGCCCACTTCCTGCACAAGGCTGAGCCGACCATGCGCATCGCGATCCTGGAGGCCGACTTCATCGGCCACGGCGCGAGCGGGCGCAACGCCGGGTTCAGCATGACCAAGATCGGGATGATGCACTCCCTGACCGCCATGCGCTTCGGCCGGACGAAGGCCAAGGAGGCGCACGAGTACGCCGATCGCGCGGTCACCCTCCTCAAGGATCTCGTCGGCGAGCTCGACCTCGACTGCGACTACGAGCACCCCGGCTTCCTGTGGGTCTCCACCTCGCCGAAGTACCAGGAGCGCCTGCTCAAGGAGATCGCCCTGGTCCACCGCATGGGGGTCACTGGCATCCATCTGATCGGGCCTGAGGAGTTGCGCGACCGCGTCGCGAGCCCGACCTACGTGGGCGCCGCGTGGTGGGAGCCGAACATGGGCCTGGTCAATCCGGCGAAGCTGGCGTGGGCGTGGCGCGACGTCGTGGCAGAGCAGGGCGCCCAGGTCTACGAGGGCACGCCCGTCTCGGCCTTCGAGCGGCACCCGGACAGCGGTCGGGTGATCCTCACGACGCCCGGCGGCCGGGTCCGTGCTGGCAAGGTGGTGCTGGCCACCAACGCCTGGTCGCACATGTTCGAGGGCCTCGCCCGCAAGCAGGTCCCGGTCTGGACCTACATCGTGCTCACGGAGCCGCTCACCGACACCCAGTTGGAGAGCGTCGGGTGGCGGGGACGCGAGGGGGTCGAGGACTTCCGCGACCTGGTGCACTACTACCGGCTGACCGCCGACAACCGCCTGCTGATCGGCGGGCGCGACGTGAAGCTCGGCGACGGCGTGGGCATGGACTTCGACTCAGACGAGCAGGTGTGGGCAGCCCTGCGCCAGGACGTGCGCACCATGTTCCCGGGCCTTGCCGACGTGCAGTTCAGCCATGCGTGGGGCGGTCCCGTGTCCGCGACCCTGGACATGTTCCCAGCGCTGGGCTACGTCGGCGGCAAGGACGTCATCTACTCGTTCGGGTGCGTCGGTCATGGGGTCTCCGTCACCCACCTGAACGGCCAGACGATCACCGACCTGGTCCTGGAGCGGGAGTCGGACCTGACCGACGTGTTCTTCGTGAACCGGCGCATCGTCCCGTTCCCGCGCGGGGGCCTGGGACACGTCACCGCCGAGCGGATCGCGGACTTCATGCGCTGGGAGGACCGCCGCCTCGACGTCCACGGCTGACCGGCCGGGATCAGTCAGCCAGGGCCGAAGGAGGCTGGGTGCTCCGAGGCCGGCAGCAGCAGCGTCCAGGTGTTCGCCCCAGGGTCGTAGGCCCAGACGTCGTCGGTGGACAGGGTCGAGTTCTCGAACTCGAACCCGCCCACGGGATCGCCCGCGCGGCGCACCAACCCCCCGATCACGACCAGACGTTCGTTGATCGGGTCGTACACCAGGGTGTCGACCAGCCGTGCCATCGGATCGACCTCCACCCCGCCGAGCATCGCGAGCGACGGCCAGCCGGGGCCACGCTCCGCGGCAGTCCACTCGTCGGCCCGTGCGTCGTAGGCCAGCATCGCCGTCTCGGCGAACAGCCATGTGCGCTCCCCGACGGGGTCGAATGCCGCCGCCCAGCCGGCGGGATAGCCGAGCTCGAGGGTGTTGGGCACGTCCGACCGCCGCGACCACGTCCCCGAAGCCGGGTCGAACGCCCAGGTCTCGGCCGTCTCCTCCAGAACCCCGGAGGGCGTGATGACGAGGATCAGCAGGTGCTGAGCGCTGTCGTAGGCGAGGTCGACCTGATCCATCCGGGCGTTGGGCCGGGCACCCGATGAGTCCCTGGACTCCGCGGAGTCCACGACGCTCCACGCATCGGCGGCCAGGTCGTAGGCCTTCACGGTGCTGTTGTGGGCCTCGAAGGCCAGCAGCCGTTCGCCGTCCGGGTCGTACACCGCGATCGGCCACGCCTCACCACCACCGCCGGTGGAGGACAGCTGAGTCCAGCTGCCCCGTGTCGGCGTCGTAGCGCGACACCGGCGCCAGCCCCACAGGCAGGGCGAGTGTCACGCCCTCCCCGGCGTGGAAGACGTACTGGCCCAGCATCAGCGGCTGGTCGGATTCGGGCTCCGGCGAACTGGCGACCACCTTCCGCCACGAGTTGGTGCACACATCGAAGGTCCAGGTGAACTGCTGGCTCCAACTGCCCGCCCCCTCGGGGACAAGGGCTGGCTCGCCCACGACGATCGCCGCGATCCCGGGGTCCATGGCGGCCAGGCTGAACCGCGCCATGAGGTCCGGCCGGGGCTCGTCAACAGAACCCGGCAGGTACGGGGTGGAGCCCGGCGGGCAACCCTCAGGCGAGGTGCCGGTGGGCGTGGGGGATGCGACTCCCGACTCCGAGATCGAGGGCTCCCCCGATCCCGAGTCCGCGGGCACGTCCGCTCCTGGCGTCCCCGAGGCGCACCCCGCGACCAACGCACCGGCAGCGACCCAGGCCGTTGCCCGCGTCCTCCACATGGCGCCCCCTTCCCGAACGTCAGTCAGCAGCCCAGCCAGTGACCGCGACGACCCGGTTGCTCGACTCCGCGAGTGGGTCGGGGCCCACGACATTCGCAAGCACGACCGACCCGTTCCCGGAGATGTGCAGCGGCCCGTCACCGGTCGACGGCTCGTAGCCGTCCTCCTCCAACAGGGCCCCGATGTCGGTCTCAGCCCCTGACTGGACGTCACGGACCGAACCGTGGTTCACCACCAGTCGCCCGTCGGCGCTGGACTGCCGGAAGGTGTCGAACGGGTAGTTCGGCATGGCGGGGGTGCTCACGAACTCCTGCATCCAGGGCAGTGGGGTCGCGTTTCCCGTGGCCACGTCATAGGCGGCGTACACGGGCACGACCTCGGCCTCGGGCGCCTCGGCCTGGACACCCTGGCGGATGAACACCGTGCGGCCGTCACGGGTCATGCCCCCGCTGCCCTCGCACGTCCGCGGACCTCCCCGGTGGCCGTGAAGTACAGCGTGTCCGCCTCCCAGGCGACCTTCCCGTACTCGCCGCCCGTGGACCGGTCGCCGTTCACGTGCACCACGGTCCCGTCGGTCGAGACCTGCGGGTAGCTCATCCCCTCGTCGCTGAACTCGTCGTTGTCGTCCTCCCGACCGAACCGGTTGACTCCGCAGGCGACAGAGGTCCTCGTCAACGCACCCGTGCTCAGGTCCTTCACGTAGAGCCGCGGCTCCTTCGGCTTCTCGTAGTTGGCGCAGAACGCCGCGATGCGCCCGTCACCGGAGACGGCATCCGCCGACGTGTTCAGCCGGGGTGCCCAGTGGTAGTCGCAGCCCCCCTCGCACGCGCGGGCCTTCCACGCCGGCTCGAGGGGCGTCCCCGAGGAGTCCGTGTCGATGCGGGTCCGTGTCCCGCTCGCGGAGTCCACCAGGTAGAGCCCGCCGGAGGGGAACCACCCGACCACGCTGGTGTCCACCTGGTCCACGAGCAGCGTGGGCGTCTCGGGGATCATCGCGCCCTGCTCCGCCATCGAGCAGAAGCCGAGGTCGGGGTCGGCCCAGTCGCAGAGGATCGTCTGCGCACCGGTCGCGCGATCCCAGAGAACCAAGGGCTTCTGCGCCTCACTTCCCGGCTCGCGCGGCTCGGTCCCGACCACCCAGGTCGCGTCGAAGGAGACGTCGTTGACATAGACCATCCCCACGGGAGTGATGGACAACTCAGCGGCCGCTGTGGCCGACGTTGAGGCAGGGGTCGTCGGCGCCGATGTCGCCGAGGTCGACGAACCGCCGTCCTCCGTGTCGCCGGCGCACGCCGGAAGGAATCCCAGGAGGAGGACGATGCCCAGCCCGAGCCACAGCACTGCCGTCCTGGCCGGACCACGCCCCATCCCCACCACCTCCCCACGCGGGCGGCGCGGGGCAGCCGCCCTCATCTCCCATGCTCGCGCGGGCGAGCACGGCGGGACAGTGCCGTTCGGCCCCACCGGCGTCCGACCGGCCCGCGAACGACCAGTCGTCTGGTGCTGACGGGGCGGGACTACTCGATCCGACGAAGGAGGAAGGGCGTGCCCCCGGGAAGCGACCCGGGGATCCCGAACGTCACGCCGATGAGGGCGCCATCGCCGAAGGGCCGCAGCTCGTCGGTGACCCGTGGCCATGGGAAGGGCGCGTCAACGGGATAGCCGATGATCAGCGCCGGACGTCCGTCGACCCGCGACGGCCCGACCGCGGCCTTCATCGGCACCGAGTCGACGATCTGATCCCCGGAGCGCAGGAGGTTCACGCCCACGAGGGTCGACTGCCCCTCCTCAGCCAGGGCGAACCGCTTGCCGTACCAGCCGGGCATCCGGCCGAGCCGCATGATCACCGGCCCAGCCGTGCGCAGCCATTGGGCGCCGACGTACTCACCCCGGTGCGCGCCGACCAGGTCCTCCACGGTCGGGTCCGGTGCAGACCGGAATGCCTCCTGGAGGGCACGAGTCGAGCCCATGTCCACCGTCCCCGGATCGATGCTCATCCGACGCGCCCTCCATTCACCCCGGATGTCACTGCGCCGACGGGCGCAGCACGTTGCCCAGGACCTCGATCAGCAGCCACTCGACGAGCGGCTCGGGAGCCAGGTCCATTATCGCGTTCAGGGTGGCTCGCCGATCGGGGATCCCCTCGCCCCCAGCGTCACCACCGAGGGAGACCCCGGCGGCGGCCAGCACCATGTCGATGGCACCCGGGGGCAGGCTGCTCGGGTCGAGCGAAGCCGCCATGGCGAGCAGCCCCGGATCCACCTCGACCCGGCCCAGTGGACGGGCAGCCTCCACTGAGGCGGCGAGGTCGGCGAGGAAGGTGCCGGTCTGGGGCTCGTGGACCGGCATCAGACAGATGTGCGCGGTCGGCGGCCCACCGTGCCCCGGCTGGACGCCGAGCAGCCACCCGCGGGCGACCATCTCGTCGGCCACCACCCGGATGTCCGGGTCCTGCGGGCCGCCGTCGTCGGTGAACGCCAGCAAGGTCGAGCCGGTCTCACCCACCACGTGGATCCCGGGGATCTCCGCGATCCCGTCGATGAGCGCCCTGGTCGCCCGCCACGCCGACAGGGCCAGGTCGCGGTAGCCGTCGCGGCCGATCTTGTGCAGGTAGGCCCAGGCGATCGCCGGCGCGCCGCCGCCGCGCGAGCTCAGCAGGGTCGGGTTGACCACCGGGTAGCCGTTCCACGCGGCAGTCGCGAACCAGTGGAAACGGCGCAGCGCGAAGTCCCGATGAAGCAGGATCGACACCCCCTTCGGGGTGTAGGCGTACTTGTGCAGGTCGACCGAGACCGAGGTGACCCCGGGGATCATGAGCCCGATCGGCGACAACCCCTCGGCCTCCCGGATGAACGGGACGGTCCACCCGCCGATGCAGGCGTCCACATGGCAGAGGACGTCGCGCTCCGCAGCGGCCGCGGCGATCGGCTCGATGGGGTCGACGATCCCGTGGGCGTAGGACGGCGCCGAGACGACCACGAGGGCGGTCCGCTCGTCGATCGCCGCGATCATCGCCTCGACGTCGGCGGCGAAGGTGACGGGGTCGATCGGCACCGACACCAGCTGCACGTCGAACAGGTGGCAGGCCTTCACGAACGCCGGGTGGACCGAGCTGGGCGCCACGAGCGTGGGGTGGCCGTAGGGCTCCCCGACCTTGGCGCGCCACCGCTCACGGGCGCCGAGGACGGCCAGGGCGCACGACTCGGTGCCGCCGCTGGTCATCGTCCCGACCTCGCCGGGGTCCCCGCTTCCCAGGACGCTCAGGGCCGCGGCGACCAGGTCGTTCTCCACCGCCGCGAAGCTCGGGAACGCGGTCGGGTCCAGGCCGTTGACGTGCTCGGACAGGGCGAACGCGCGATGTCCGAGGTCCTCGAGGTCGTCGCGGTCGGGGTCGTAGACGTAGGACGTCGTCCGGCCACCCTTGACGGGCACGTCGAGCTCGCGCAGCCCGGCCGAGCGTCGCGAGGATCACCTCGTCGGGCAGGCCCTGATCGGGGAAGGCGGGGGGCAGGGATGCGCTCATGAGGGGGTTCCTTCGGAAGAGGTGGAGCTGATCTTGGCGAACTCGACGCCGTACCGGTGGATGAAGGGGATGCTGATCAGGACCAGGATGGCGGGCACGGCCGTGAAGGCCATCAGCACGCCCGTGATCGCTGAGTCGGGTTGGGTGACCTGCTCGTCGGCCTTGCTGGAGACGAACCCGGTCAGCGCCAGGACCACGAGGACCAGGCCCGGGCCGAGCGCGAAGCCCAGTGTCTCGCCGGCGGTCCACATGCCCGTGAACACCCCGGCGCGGACCTCGCCGGTCCGCTCGCGGTCGGCGGCGACGGCGTCGGGCATCATCGCCAGCGGGAACATCTGGCATCCGCCGTACGCGATGCCGCAGACCGCGATGGCACCCGCCACGGTCGCCATCCCGAGGTTCCGCCCGCCCGCGATGAGGACCAGGGCGCCGACGAGGAACACCAGCGTCGAGGCCAGGAAGCCCCGGGTCTTGCCGAACCGGTGTGCGACCCAGTTCCAGAACGGCATCACCACGATCGCCGGGGCGACCAGGCACACGAAGAGGATCGTGATCGACGTGGGCTTGCCCACGATGTAGGTGGCGTAGTACTGCGCAGCGCCGAGCATGGCGGCGAAGCCGAGTGCCTGGATCACGAACCCGACCAGCAGGGCCACGAAGGCGCGGTTGTGCCGGACGACGCGGATCTGGTCCATCAGGCTGCCCTCAGCGGCAGGGGCCACCCGCGCGCGGGCCTTCGACAGCCCGATGATGCACAGCCAGATCCCCGCGAGCATGAGGCCTGCCATGAACAGGGCCATCACGAAGTGGCCGAGGTACGCCCCGCCGAGCGCGTCCCGGATGACCGGGGCCAGCGCTCCCCCCAGGAGGATCGCGATGGTCAGGAATGCCACGCGCCACGCCATGAGCGTGGAGCGCTCCTGCGGCTCGTCGGTGAGCTCTGCGGACAGGGCGATGTAGGGCACCTGGAACAGCGCGAATGCCGTCGATGCGACGATGAACGCCAGGAAGACCCAGAACGCCGCCCCGCCCGAAGCCAGCGCCGGCGGGACCGAGAAGATCAGGATGAAGGCCAGGGGCAGCAGGATGCCGGCAAGGCGGAGGAACGGCAGGCGGCTGCCCACGCGAGCGGCGGCCCGGTCCGACAGCCGGCCCACGATGGGCAGGACGATCACGTCCCACGCCTTGGGGACCGCCACCACGAACGCGGCAGCGCCCGCTGCCACGCCCAGCGTGTTGGTCAGGTAGTAGGCGAGGACCAACCCGGGCACCGTGGCGAAGACGCCCGTCCCCACTGACCCGAACGCGTAGGAGACGATCGTGCGCCGGGTGAGATGAAGCTCGTCGGTCCCTGTGGCGGCTGCCCCGCCGCCCTCGCCCTGGGGCTGCGACAGCGCACTCGATGACATGATCCGGACGCTACAGCGACAGGCACCTACTACGCGTGGCCACCGGCGCCCGGCACCGAGCCGGCAGGTCGCTTGGTCGGCCACCTGCAGGCGGTCAGCCCTCGGGCCCCAGAACTCCCCTCACGCACCCAGGAGCTCAGCCGCCCGCCGACCGCTGGCCAGGGCGCCGTTGATGCTCGGACCCTGCCGGTGATCCCCGGCCAGGACGAGGCCCGAGCTGACCGCCGGCGATCGGCCGGAACCGACCGCCGGAAGTGCGGCGGCGATCGGGTAGTGGGCGATCACCTCGAGCTCCCCTGGCGCGACGGCAAGCATCCGCGCTGCATCCTCGCGGGCCCACTGCTCGGCCTCCGCGGAGTCGTGGAACCCGACCGCTGACGCCGCGATCAGGCGGCGACCGGCCGGTGCGTACGAGGGCGCCACGTCACTCATGACGGCGACGTTGGCCAGGCGCACGTCGGGTGACACCAGGAGCATGGTGTGCCGGCGAGGCAGGTCGGCGGCCGCGAAGTACCAGGTCGTCAGCGCCCGCCACCTGGTCGCGGACGCCGTCGGCACGAGCTGGGACGGGTCATCCACTGCCACGATCACGTCGTCTGCCAGCCACTCGCTGTCGGCGGTGGTGACCCGACCCGCCGCGGCGGAGAGAACGGGTGAGCTCGTCAGGACCGAGAGTCCGGCGGCCAGTCGTCGTGGCAGCCGGTCCATCCCGCCATCGGGTACCCCGGGAGTCCCGGCCAGGAAGGTGCGCAGGATCTCGTCGGCGACACCACGCGGGGATTCGAGGGCTGAATCCGCGAGCACGCCGGACAGGAACGGCCGCACCAGGCAGTCGAAGGCGGCATCGTCGACGCCGGCCGAGCGCAGAGCCTCGCCGATGCCCCGCTCAGCTGCTCCCGCAGGCGTCCGACGCGGGTGCAGTGGAGTGCCCAACCTGGCGGCATACGACCCGAACGCAGTGAGTCCGCGGGTGGCCCCGAGTGCGCGCAATGACCGGGTCGTGGCCGGCAGGCTGCGAGGGTCCCGCCGTGGATCGGCCAGAGGGTGCGAGATCCCGTCGCGGACGACGTCGACCCCTGCCGAGAACTGCTGGATCGCAAGCCCGGGCCAGGCCAGGCGCCCCTCCGGGTAGGCCGGGTTGTACAGCTGGAAGCCGTGGTCGAGGGTGAACCCGTCGACACGGTCGGTACGAACGCGCCCACCGATGTCGTCGGCGGCCTCGAGGACAACCACGTCGCGCCCCGCTGCCGTCAGGAGCTGTGCCGCCCGAAGCCCGGCCAGCCCCGCCCCGACGACCACCACGTCCGCCCTGTTCGCCACGCCCCGAAGGGTGTCGCGGTCCGCCGGGGCGCGCAACCGCGCGGGCCGATGAAGGGACATGCCGGAGCCGAACGGGGGGAAGCGGGGGAAGCGGGGGCAGGGCTCAGCTGAGGACGAGGATCCCGCCGCTGATGTTGAGCATGAGCACGCATGCCCCAGTCAGGAGGATGAGCCTCGCAGCAGGGACCAACGATCCGGAGGGGATCACACCCGGCTCCACCCGCTGACGGCGCACCGAGCCCACGAGGACGGCAAGTCCGAGCACCATGGCGGCGGCCGCAGCCGCGACCGCGAGCTCGTTCCGTCCACTCGCATACGCCAGGAGCGCGGCCGGAACGCCCAACAGGGTCAGGCCCATCCGCGTCCAGGCAAGCGTCGTGCGCTCCCCGGCCAGCCCCGGATCCGAGGGGCCCGACACCGCGCCGCGGCTCACGAGGAGATCACCACGGCGATACCCGTCGCCACCGACAGGAGCGCGAGCGAGATCGCCACCACGGGGATCGACGTCGACAGGGGCAGCCCGTGGCCCTGGCGCATGGCCCGCTCCATCCGGAACCACCGGACGAGGGCGCGGATGGACAGGATCGCGGCCATCAGGATCCACAGGATCGCGAGCAGGTTGATCGAGAAGTGCTCCCCCGGGATGATCGTGCCGACCGCCAGGCCAATGCCCAGCAGCCCGAGCGAGGTGGTCACCCAGGACAGGAACGTCCGCTCGTTGGCCAGCGTGAAGCGCGGATCGGGATCGTCGCCCACCGCCCGCACCCACGCGTCGAACCGGCCCACGCCCACGCCTCCCTCAGGTCGGCGCCCACCCTAGCGTTCGCGACGGCCCGGACACCGGTCCGATCAGGCTGCGGAGCCGGCACCGCCTGCCGGGCGGGTGGCCCGACGGGGCCCGCGCCGCGGTGCGGCAGCGGCCGTCGCGCCACCGCTGCTCGACCAGACCGTGGTCGAACCGCCCGACGCCCGACCGGCCGACGAGGTCGACTGCGACGAGCGAGGGGCGGACGAGCGGGACTGCGACGAACGGGACGGTGGAGCTGCCGGATGCCTGACCCGGGCGCGAGCCCGAGGTCGAGCGCTGCCGCCCACCCGACGAGCCACCGGTACCGGAGCCCGCATTCGAGCCGCCGGACGTGCGGCCACGGCCGCCCCCGGACCGACCCGAGCCACGGCCCGTGCGCTCCTCCGGGATCGGCTGGGCGTTGGGCACCACGACGCGTGGGGCGCTCGGGCCGGCGATGTCCGCGATCGCCGAGTCACCGGCACGCACCTTGTGCTGCGTGGGCGTGATCGCGGCCCGACGCATGAGGTCCGCGACGTCACGGCGCTGGTCATGGGTGGCGACGGTGACCACGACACCGGCGGCGCCGGCGCGGGCGGTGCGCCCGGAACGGTGCAGGTAGGCCTTGTGCTCCGCCGGCGGATCGATGTGCACGACCAGCGTGATGTCGTCGACGTGGATACCGCGAGCGGCGATGTCAGTGGCCACCAGGACGCGCACATCACCGTCGGCGAAGGCCGCCAGGTTGCGCTGGCGGGCGGCCTGGCTCAGGTTGCCGTGCAGGTCGACGGCGTGGATCCCGGACGCGGTGAGGGTGCGGGCCCAGCGCTTGGCCTGGTGCTTGGTGCGGGCGAACGCGAGTGTCCGACCCTGGCCACCGACCAGCTGCGCGACGACCTCGCTGCGGTCCGCGGCATCGACGTTGAACACGTGGTGGTCCATCGCGGGCACCGGCGACGCGGCCGAGTCGACCTCGTGGGTCACCGGGTTGTGCAGGTAACGGCGGGCGAGCACGTCCACGCCGGAGTCCAGCGTCGCGGAGAACAGCAGGCGCTGCCCATCGGCGGGAGTCTGGTCGAGCAGGCGACGCACCTCGGGCAGGAAGCCGAGATCGGCCATGTGGTCGGCCTCGTCGATGACGGTCACGACGATGTCCTCGAGGCTGCACAGTCGCTGCTTGATCAGGTCGGCCAGGCGGCCCGGCGTGGCAACGATGATGTCCACACCCTTGGCCAGTGCGGCGACCTGCGGGTTCTGGCCCACGCCACCGAAGATCGTGCGGGTCTTCAGGCCCATGGCCTCGGCCAGCGGTGCGATGGTGTTGTCCACCTGAACGGCGAGCTCACGGGTGGGGACGAGCACGAGCCCGCGGGGGCGGCGTGCTGCCGACCGACTGCCGGCAAGTGCGGAGACCAACGGGAGCGCGAATGCGACCGTCTTGCCGCTGCCGGTGCGGCCACGGCCGAGCACGTCGCGTCCGGCCAAGGAGTCGGGCAGGGTGGCCGACTGGATGGGGAAGGGGGCATCGATGCCCCCGGACGCCAAGGACGCGATGAGCGAGGGGGCGACGCCGAGCCCGGCGAAGGTGGCCGCATCGGTGGTGGCGGAGGTGCGGGGCGCGGACGCGGTTCCAGCGGACGCGGGGCGGGCCGACGTGGGGCGAGCCGACGCGGGGGGCCGGGTGGAGTTGGTGGTGCGCGCAGCGGAAGCCGCACGGGCGGGAGAGGTCACAGGGGTCCTGATCGTCGAGAGGGGTGGCCGCGGGTGCTGGCCCATCTCGCGAAGGGGACGCCGGTCACGGCGTCAAAGCAGACGACCTCGCCAGCGGCGGATGCCGCGGACAACGTGCACCGTTCAGACGATGCATCGCCAGAGTACCCCGATCCGTGACCGCTCAAACACCATTCGTCACCGGCAGGCCGTCGCGGGTGCGCGTCACGGCTGTCCGCCAACGGCGTGCCAGACTCGCGGTGTGGCCGACGACTCGCTGCTGAGGCGCTCGGTGTTCCGTGTTCCGGGCATGGACTGCCCGACCGAGGAGCAGCTCGTCCGGATGGCGCTGTCCGAGGTCACCGGGATTCGGTCCCTGGATTTCGACCTCGGGGCACGCGAGTTGCAGGCCGTCCACATGGGTCCGCCTGAACCGTTGCTCGTTGCCCTGAGACCCCTGGGGATGGGGGCGGTGCTCACGGAGGCCACCGAGATGGACCCCACCGATGCGGGCCTCGACCCGTCAGCATCAGCGTCCCCTGAGTCCCAGCGTCGTGCGCTGTGGTGGGTGCTGGCCATCAACGCGGTGATGTTCGTCGTCGAGCTTGGGGCAGGTTTCGTCGCCCAGTCCACCGGCCTGGTCGCCGACTCCCTGGACATGCTGGCCGACGCCAGCATCTATGCGATCGCCCTGGTGGCGGCCGGCGACGCGTCCAGGCAGCGTCGCTCCGCCCGGTTGAGCGGCTGGTTGCAGCTGACGCTGGCCGCGCTGGTGCTCGTCGAGGTGATCCGCCGCGCCCTGTCCGGCAGCGAGCCGGTCGAGGCCCTGATGGTCGTCATCGGGCTGCTGGCCCTGGCCGCGAACCTCGCCTGCGTGGCGATCCTCAGCCGGCACCGAAGGGGAGGGGCCCACATGCGGGCCAGCTGGATCTTCACGACGAATGATGCCCTGGCCAATGTCGGCGTGATCATGGCAGGCGTCCTGGTCGCGGTCACCGGCTCGGCCCTTCCAGACCTGGTCATCGGGACAGCGATCGCCGCGCTCGTCGCGTCAGGGGCGTGGCGGATCCTTCGGATGGCGTGAGGCCGGTGATCACCTCGGTGGGAGGATTGGGTCCCATGGAACTGATCCGCCCCCAGGCCGAGCACCTGCCCAGCTACCTCGATGCGCTGCGGCGCGGGTGGTCACCGAACACCGAGCATGTGGGGATCGACCAGGCGGAGATCGATCGGGTGATCCAGGATCCGGATCGGTTCCTCGCCCTTCGTGACGACCGGGAGGCCGCCGGCGACCCGATCGAGCTGCCCGACGGCAGCACCGTCCCCCGCCTGCCCGGCCTCAGCCGGTGGATGTGGGACGGGGAGTTCGCCGGAGCGATCAACCTGCGCTGGCAGCCGGGCACACGGGAGCTGCCGCCCACCTGCCTCGGGCACATCGGCTACTCGGTTGTGCCGTGGAAGCGACGCCGGGGTTATGCGACGACGGCGCTGGCCGCGATGCTGCGCATCGCCGCCGACGAGGGCCTGCCGATCGTGGACATCACGACCGATGAGGACAACGTGGCCTCGCAGCGAGTCATCGAGGCCAATGGTGGGGTGCTCGTCGAGCGGTTCACCAAGCTCGCCTCAGCCGGCGGTGGGCCCGCCCTGCGCTTCGAGGTGCTGACCGCCCGATGAGTCCCCTGCGCTGAGCCAGTCAGCGTGTGAGGTCCGGATCGTGGAGATAGGCATCGACGAGGACGCGGGCCATGGAACGGGCCTCGGCGTCCTCCGGGTCGGACTCCAGCCGGATGAGGAGCCGGGCGGCCTCGGCGGACTGCGCCCGACCACCCCGATCGACGATCTCGCGCAGGTGAGCGTCCATGCGATCGAGGGTGCCAGCGATCCGGCATGGGCGCCAGCGGGCGCGCCCGTGCGCCGGTGGGCACGGGCGGGAATCGGCGAATCCCCCGATAGCGGGCAGGCATCGTAGAATCGACCCCACCGCCACAGGGAGTTGCGACTATGCCCGTCAAGATCAGGGAAGGCCTTCCAGCTGCTGACGTCCTGGCAGCTGAGAACGTCTTCGTGATGACGGATCGCCGTGCAGCGAGCCAGGACATCCGCCCACTGAGCATCCTCGTGCTGAACCTGATGCCGGCCAAGCAGACCACCGAGGCCCAGATCCTGCGTCTGCTGGGCAACTCGCCCCTGCAGGTGGAGGTCACGTTCCTGCACACCGCCTCGTACTCCCCCAAGCACACCGACCACACCCACCTCGAGGTCTTCTACGAGACCTTCGACCGCGTGCGCGAGCACAGCTTCGATGGATTGATCATCACGGGTGCCCCTGTCGAGCTCATGGAGTTCGAGGACGTTGACTACTGGGACGAGCTGGTCGGGATCATGGACTGGGCCGACGAGCATGTGTTCTCGACGCTGGCGATCTGCTGGGGCGCCCAGGCCGAGCTGTACCACCATTACGGGATCGGCAAGCACACCGTGGACGAGAAGGTCTTCGGTGTGTTCTCCCACGAGGTGACGGACCCCAAGAACAAGATCACCCGAGGGTTCGACGACGTCTTCCTTGCACCGCATTCCCGGCACACGACGGTCAGCGCGGAGGACATCCTGGCCGAACCCGACCTGGAGCTGTTGGCCGTCTCCCCGGAGGCCGGCGTGTACCTCGCGGCGTCCCGTGATGGCCGCAGGGTGTTCGTCACCGGGCATGCCGAGTACGACGCCGAGACCCTCGACATCGAGTACCGGCGGGACCTCGAGGCTGGGCTGCCCATCGAGATGCCGCGCAACTACTACCGCGACGACGACCCCGGGCACGTGCCCATCGTCGGATGGCGCGCACACGGTGACCTGCTGTTCACCAACTGGCTGAACTACTGCGTCTACCAGGAGACGCCATACGACCTCCACGAGCTGGCCACCCGGAAGCACTGACTGTTCTGCGCTCTCACGTCCGCCAGCGTGTTCGGGGTGTGCGGGTGATGGTCCAAGGTGCGCTGTGGTTGGCGGGCCAGGGGGTTCCGGGTGGGGCACCGGGTTCAGGTTGGGGTACTGGGTCGTTGGACGCCGGGACGATGGTCCACATGCCCAAGTCGACCTGCCGGTGATGCGCCCAGCACAACAACGCCAGGTTGGGTAGGTCGGTGTCCCCGCCGGCGGCCCAGTCCTCGACGTGGTGGGTCTGGCAGGCCTCGGCGGGGATTCCGCAGCCCGGGATGATGCACCCCCGGTCCCGGGCCGCGAGGGCCCGGCGTTGGGTGGGGGTGGCGGTGCGGGCGGTGCGGCCAACGGCCAGCGGGATCCGGGTGCCGAGCAGGGTGGTGGCCAGTTCCGCGATCCGGAGCACCGCCGGCGGGCTCAGGGTGAGGCCCACCGGATCGGTGACCCGGTCGCCGCCGCCCTCGGCACCCTGCCCCGCGGGTGGGTCGGCGGCGGGCGTGAGGAGTTCGCTGATGGTATCGGGGCACTTGCCCGTGTCGATCACGATCGGGGTGACCATCGCGTCGCAGGAGGCGAACCGGGCCTCGGCGTGCGGTGAGGGTGTGCCCGCGGGAGGTGGTCCAGACCTGGTCCCCGAGGGTGGTGGAGTCCAGGGTGACTGAGACGGACACGGGGAGCCCGCCTCGGGTGGGGATCGAGTCGGTGGCGTGCGCGGCGTTGACCAGGGCGACCAGGCCGTCGGCGCGGCGGGCTGAGGCTGGGACGTGGTCGGCCTCGGAGCGCAGGCGTTCGGCGAACGCGTCGATCGCGGCGATCACCGCTTCCCCTTCGAGGCGGGGCAGCACCCCGGCCAGGATCACCGAGTCTGAGGTGAGCGCGAACGACAGGGACCGGCTCTCGTGGGCCGCTGCCTCGTCGGGTTCCGGATCGGTGGGTGGGTTCAGGGCGCGGATCACCCGGGCCACGAACTGGGCAACCGCCACCGGGGACAGCTGACCCCACCACGGGCCCAGCTCGGTGATCACCGCCGCCATCTGCTCGGCCGTCAGGTGGTCGGCGTGCCGCGCGAGCGCGTGGACGTGTTCGCTGGTGATCACGCCTGAGGCCCACACCTCCCCCAACGCGGGGTGCACCTCGGCGAACGCCCCGGCGCGGGCCAGCCTGCGCGCCCAGCCGGTCGACCACCCGCGGGCCAGCAGCATCGCCCCGTCACCGACCAGCGGCAGGCTGCCAGCCCGGGCTGCGGCGACCATCCGGCGGGCCAGCTCGAACTCGACCGACGCGACCGCCGAGCACAGCACCTCCACATCCGCAGCCGGGCGTTCCCCCGCCGACAGGCCCATCGCCGGGACCTCACCCGAGGTCACCGCGGACACCTGGGTCCAGATGTCCGCCGCTTCCCGTGACGCCATCGGCACGGCCGCCGCGGCTCGCACGTCGGCCACCAGCGGCGGGCCGCCCGTTCCTCCCATCCCCATCCCATCCCCCATCTCGAACACCTGTTCGAACAATATCAGGGGCGGCTGACAACACCAGAGCTCACAACCGATCTGTGGACAGAGGCACTCGACCGCTCTCGATGATCAACAGACCCAACCCAAGGCGGGCATGCAGCCCGCCTTCCAGAGCCCCGACCGGGCGGGCTTCGCCTCCCGTCCGGACAGCGCGACCTGTTCGAGGCGTTCGGCCCGGAGAGGATCAACGAGAGCGTCGCCCCGGCGGAGTTCCAGGGCGGGCCGACGGACCCTCCCGAACGCAACCTGGTCAGGCCCCGAACCACTCCCGGACCCGTGCGGCGATCGCGCGATCGAACTGGTCGTCGTCGTGGCGCGCGCCCAGCCACTGCACGAAGTCCCCGCCAGCGGCCTGGTCGAGCTCGCGACGACAGGCCTCGGTCTCGGTGACTGCGCGGTAGAGCAGCGCCTCGGCCTCCGCCGGTGTCTTGTAGAGGAACGGGTAGCGCTCAGGCAGGATCGCGCGCGCCCACGGGCGATCCGGGAACACCCCGACCGCGCCGGCCACGAGGGCCTCCACGTACTCAAGGCCGTACGACTCGTCACGCGCCGTGGCCAGGAACGCGGTGGTCCGGGCGAGCGCGTGCCAGTAGTCCTCACGGGTCGCGGTCAGCGGGCCGACCCACGCCCAGTCCTTGCGGGACAGGCGCATGGCTCGCTCGCTGATCAGGTGCGACTCGTGCAGGCGCGCCTCGACCTTGATCGGCGTGCGCTTCTGCACCTTCTCGACGGTGTCGAGGAAGAGCTGCGGCTGCTTGCGCTCGGACAGGTAGATGGCCGGGTACAGAACGACCGGGATCGAGGTCTCCTTGCGCGGCTGGACGTGCTCGAGCCGGATGCCGAGATTGACCCACGCGATCCGGGCCTCCTCCCAGATCGGCTTGATGGTCCAGCCGGAGACGATCTCGCGGATCTCGTTGGCGGTCCGCTCCGAGTTGGCGAATGTCGGGAACAGCCCGCACGAGAGGCCGAGCGCCGAGCGCTGCACGCGGTGGTCGTACTTCGCGGTGTTGAACCACACGAAGTTCATCAGCTTCGGCTCGTCGCAGTTCTGCTTGAGCGTCTGCCACACGCCGACGGAGTCGATGACGTCCATGTTGATCACCACGGTGTCCGAGCCGTCGACGAACTCCAGCGGGATGACGTCGAACCCCTCGCCCTGCCGCGGGCCCGGGCCGATCAGCCGTGCCTCGGGGAACACCCGGAGCAGTCGCCGCACCAGGGTCGCGCCTGCATCGTGCCCGCTGACATGACCGTCCGCGTCGACGATCGCCGCTCCATACCGGATCGCGATGTTCACTTGACCCCACCTGCTCCCTCGTACGCCATTGCCGAATTGCCCTCAGGAAGGGCGCCGCTGCCACCGAACCCGTCCGAGCCGTCCGGTTCCTCCGGGTAGTCCTCGTCGTCGACCAGCGGCACCTCGATGCGCATCCCGTAGAAGGACCGGTGCACGAAGAAGACCGAGACTGCGAAGAACGCCGCGGCCAGGACCTTGACCAGGACCTGGTTGCCCTGCCCGTCGAGGCTGACCGCCAGCTCCACAGCCAGCAGCCCGAACAGGGTCGTGAACTTGATGACCGGGTTCAGCGCCACCGAGGACGTGTCCTTGTAGGGGTCGCCCACGGTGTCGCCGACGATCGTGGCGTCGTGCAGCGCGGTGCCCTTGGCGTGCAGGTCGATCTCCACGATCTTCTTCGCGTTGTCCCAGGCACCGCCGGCGTTGGCCATGAAGATGGCCTGGTAGAGCCCGAACGCGGCGATCGAGATCAGGTATCCGATGAACAGGTACGGCTCGAGGAACGCGAACGCCAGCGTTGCGAAGAACACCCCGAGGAACATGTTGATCATGCCCTGCTGCGCGTACTGGGTGCAGATCTCCACCACCCGGCGCGAGTCCGCCTCCGAGGCCTTGGTCACCCCGTCGAGCCTGATCGTGCCCTTGATGAACTCCACAGCGCGGTAGGCGCCCGTGGTCACGGCTTGGATGGAGGCGCCGGTGAACCAGTAGATGATCGCGCCGCCCGTGATCAGGCCGAGCAGGAACGGCGGGTACAGCAGCGACAGGTTCTCCATGCCGGTCGTGAGGCCCTCGGTGAGCCCCATGATGATCGAGAAGATCATCGTCGTGGAGCCGACGACCGCCGTACCGATCAGCACCGGCTTGGCCGTGGCCTTGAACGTGTTGCCCGCACCGTCGTTCTCCTCGAGCATCTGCTTGGCGCGATCCCACTGCGGGGTGAACCCGAAGTCGCGCTCCAGCTCGCCGTCGATGGCCGGGATGTCCTCGATCATCGAGAGCTCGTAGACGCTCTGGGCGTTGTCGGTGACCGGGCCGTAGGAGTCCACGGCGATCGTCACCGGACCCATCCCCAGGAAGCCGAAGGCCAGGAGGCCGAACGCGAACACCGCCGGCGCGATCATGATCACGTCCAGGCCCATGTTGCTGATCAGGTAGGCACAGCCCATCAGCCCGACGATGGCCATCCCCAGCCAGTAGGCCGAGAAGTTGCCCGCGACCAGGCCGGACAGGATGTTCAGCGAGGCGCCGCCCTCACGCGAGCTCTTGACGACCTCCTTGACGTGCTTGCTGTTCGTGGAGGTGAACACCTTGACGAGCTCGGGGATCAGGGCCCCGGCGAGTGTCCCCAGGGAGATGATCGCGGCCAGCTTCCACCACAACCCGCTCGTGGCACCGACGCCGAGGACCAGGTACGTCGTCAGGAATGTGAACAGGATGCAGACCACCGAGGTGACCCACACCAACGAGCTCAGCGGCTCCTCGAAGTTCATCCGGTCGGCGGTCGCGTAACGGCGGCGGGCCCACATGTCGTTGAGCAGGTAGGAGGCGCCGGAGGCGATCACCATCACGGCGCGCACCACGAACAGCCACACCAGCAGGCTTGCCTGGACGCCCGGATCCGGGACCGCCAGCAGGATGAACGTGATCAGGGCGACGCCCGTGACGCCGTAGGTCTCGAAGCCATCCGCGCTCGGGCCGACCGAGTCGCCCGCGTTGTCGCCGGTGCAGTCCGCGATCACGCCGGGGTTGCGCGCGTCGTCCTCCTTGATCTTGAAGGCGATCTTCATGAGGTCCGAGCCGATGTCGGCGATCTTGGTGAAGATGCCACCGGCGATCCGCAGCGCAGCCGCGCCCAGGGACTCACCGATCGCGAACCCGATGAAGCACGCGCCGGCGATCTCGGCGGGCAGGAACAGCAGGATGGTGAGCATCATCAGAAGCTCGAGACTGATCAGGACCATGCCGATGGACATGCCGGACTTCAGCGGGATGCGGTGCAGCGGCAGCGGCATGCCCCGCAGCGAGACGAACGCGGTGCGGGAGTTGGCGAACGTGTTCACACGGATGCCGAACCACGCGACCGCGTAGGAGCCGCCCATGCCCAGGAGGCTGAACGCCAGGATGATCGCGACCCGTTGCCACGTGAACCCGACGAGCACGCCGTAGTACACGACGATCACCGCCGCGATGAACACCCAGAGGAGCAGCAGGAACCGGCCCTGCTTGAGCAGGTAGGCCTTGCACGTCGAGTAGATCAGCTCCGAGATCTCCCGCATCGACTCGTGCACCGGCAGCCGCTTGAGCTGCAGGTAGGCAAGGAGCCCGAAGCCCAGGCCCAGCGCGCACACCAGCAGCCCGAACATCAGCAGCACGCGGCCGGAACCGCCCCCGACCACGTTGACGGTCGAGAGGTCGGGCAGGACCAGGCTGGCCTCACCACCCCCGGTGCCGGCCTCACCCTCGGCGCTCGTTGACGAGCATCCGGCGAGGCTTGCGACTGCGATGAGCACTGCGGCACTTCGGGCGACGCGGCCCGGGGACTTCGCCATCGGGGGTTACCCCTTAGTTCGGGGTGCCGATCGGACAGGCACCAACGCCCGACACGGTAGCGACCGAACCCGCACGTCACGCCGGGCAAAGGTCCCGGTCCGGGGGGCATGCGTCCCGAGGATCCCCCACGGAGGGAAAGCCGTTGGACCTTACCGGCGGGTAACGAGGGCGCCGCAGGTCACTGCCGCTCGGGCGCGGTCTCCCCCATCGGATGCTCCAACGGGGCGTCCTCCACGTGGCTGAGGTGCTCCGCGTCCTCGGCCACCAAGTGGACCTGGTGCGCCGCATCGAGATCTCCACCCGTGGCGTAGGGGTCGGCCGGAGCCTCCCCCGCAGCCCCTGCCCCCGGCTGTCCTGGAAGCGGGGCGGAGGTGCCTCCGGCCTTCCAGGCGACGGCCTCAGCTTGCGCCGGGAGCCACACCAGGATGATCACCAGCGCGATGAGCAGGAGCGCCAGCCCCATGTACGCGGCGATGTGGAAGGCGGGGATGAAAGCAGCATCGGCGGCGGCGCGCAGGGCGTCTGCCTGCTCCACTGTCGCCCGGCCGGACGCCTGCAGCTTCGATGCCACCTCGTAGGTCGCCCCGACGCTGTCGGAGGCCACCGCCTGCAGGTCGGCCGGCAGTGGGCTCCCCTCGAGCCCCTTGGACATCGCACCCGAGTACTTGGTGGCGACGACCGACGAGATGACCGCCACACCCAGCGTCGCCCCGACCTGGCGGACCGTGTTCTGCACAGCCGATCCGGCACCGGAGCGCTGTGGGGGCGTGGCCAGGGTCATCCGGGTCGTCGACGGGGCGATCACGTTGCCCATCCCGAACCCGAAGACGAACGGGATGAGGACCAGCAGCCAGATGGGCGTGGCCAGGTCGAGCCGGGTGAACATGAACATGGCCACCGACGCGAGCACGAGGCCGAACGGGATCACACGGCGAGCCCCGAAGCGGCTCACCATCTTCCCGCTCCGCGGAGCAGCCAGCAGCTGCCCGATCGCGAAGGGAACAGTCAGGGCACCGGACTGCAGGGGCGACCACCCGCGCACAACCTGGTAGTAGAACGCCAGGAAGATCAGCGACCCACTGAGCGCAGCGAACGTCAGTGAGGTGGCCGACAGCGGGACGGAGAACGAGCGGATCGAGAACAGGCTCAGGTCCATCGAGGGGTGATCGGTGCGCGACTCCCAGAACAGGAACCCGGCCAGCACGGCCACGCCGAACGCGATCCAGGCGTATGTGACCGGCTCGCTCCAGCCAGCTTCCTGGATTCCGTAGACGAGGGCCATCAGGCCGACGATCGACAGCACGAGGCCGAGGGGATCCAGCCGCCCGGGGTGCGGGTTGCGCGACTCAGGGACGTTGGCCAGGATCCCGCCGATCCCGATGGCGATGATCGGGATGTTGATGAGGAACACCGAGCCCCACCAGAAGTGCTCGAGCAGGAACCCACCGAGCAGCGGGCCGAGCGCAACCGCACCACCCACGGCAGCTGCCCAGATTCCGATCGCCTTGCCGCGCTCAGCGGGCGGGAAGATCACGGTGATGATCGACAGTGTCACGGGCAGCACGGACGCGCCGCCGATGCCCATGAGCCCGCGCGCGACGATCAGCTGCGTCGGTGTCTGGGCGAACGCGCTGAGCAGGGAGGCCGCTGCGAACAGCAGGAGGCCGATGATCAGGATCTTGCGCCGTCCGTAGCGGTCGCCGAGGACGCCCCAGGTGAACAGCAGCGCGGCGAACACCAGCGAGTAGGCGTTGATCGCCCAGATCAGCTGGCTCTGGGTGGCGCCCAGGTCATCCTGGATCGTCTTGAGCGCGACGTTGAGGACGGTGTTGTCGAGCACCACCACCAGCAGGCTGACGACCAGCGCAGCCAGGGCACGCCACCGGTGCGGCGCCACGACGTCGGTGGTCATGGGGGCAGCCGGACTCGGGGTGCTCATGGCCGCTCAACCTACTCCGAACCGGCGGCATTCCCTCCCGGCGTGTGCAACGGGTCACACGAGCCGACCGTCGCCCCCACCGACCGGTGCCCCACCCGAGCCAAAGGCTTCCCTTCGGTGGATCTGCTTCCCAATGAACCGGAAGCAGATCGATGCGGGGGAAGCAGATCGCCGGGTTCGACCCGGCGGGTACTGCGGTTGCAGTACGTGGGGATACCGCGGGCATCGGGCGCGCCGGGCGGCCGATGCCCCTATCGTGATCGGCATGCAGGGCTGGGCGGATCGGATGGCGGCGCGGCTGGGCTCGCGCGTCGCGCCGCTCGACCTCGCCATCGCGGCGGGGGTCCTGGTCGCGTGCATCTACCTCCCGCCGGCGGGGCGCGCCGGTGCGAGCGCCGCCCGCCTCGACCCCGCAGACCTCGCGGCCCGCGGCTGGGACTCCCTCGCGCTGGTGTTCCTGGCGTGCCTCGCGCTGGTGTGGCGACGACAGTGGCCGGTGCCGGTCTGGCTGGGGATCCTCGCGCTGGCCGCGACGGACACCATCCTCACGCACCTGCCGTCGCGCTGCCTGCCAGCCCTCCTCGTCGCGGTCTACACGGTCGCCGTCCACACCAATCGCCGGACGACGCTGCTCGTCGCGGCGGCGACGGCCGTCACGCTCATCATCCCCACGCTGGCCGTCACGGGAGGGTGGATCGGCAGCGACGCGACCTACGCCCTGGCGGCGCTCAGCGGGCTCGCCGCGGCGATCGGGGACTCCGTGCGCAACCAGCGGGCATCGGTCGAGTCCGCCCTGGCCCGGGCCGAGGCTGCGGAGGCATCCCGCGAGGAGGAGGCCCGCCGCAGGGTCGCCGAGGAGCGCCTGCGGATCGCACGCGAGCTCCACGATGCGGTCGCCCACCACGTGTCGGTCATCAACGTGCAGGCCGGCGTCGCCTCGCACCTGCTCGAGGCCGACCCCCCGGCTGCCCGCACGGCCCTGGTGCACGTGCGGGCAGCGAGCCAGGAGGTCATCGAGGAGATGCGCGTGATGGTCGGGCTGCTCCGCACTGACGGGCACGCCCAGTTGGTCGAGCCACCGACGCCGGGGCTCACGGAGATCCCCGGGTTGGTCGCCCGGATGCGCTCGGCCGGGCTCGACGTCGAACTCGACGACGCTGTGGGTCCGCGCGACCTGCCCACCACCGTCAGCCTGACGACCTATCGGGTGATCCAGGAGGGCCTCACGAATGCCGGCAAGTACGGGACGGGGACGGCGCGCGTCGTGCTCCGTCAGGACGGTCCGACCCTGCACGTCGAGGTGAGCAATCCAGTGGCATCGCCGGCCGGAGGTCCGGGATCCCCTGCGCAGACCACTGGCAACGGCCTGATCGGCATGCGCGAGCGGGTCGCCGCTGCCGGTGGAACCATCACCGTGACCTCGGGTGCGGTCTTCCACGTCCGTGTCGACCTCCCCCTGGGCTCAGACGGCCAGGCGGGGCCGCAGGAACGGGTGCCCCGATGATCCGCGTCCTCATCGCCGACGACCAGGCACTCATCCGCGCGGGCTTCGCCGCCCTCATCAGCTCCGCACCCGACCTCGAGGTGGTCGGCGAGGCGATCGACGGTGCCGACGCCCTGCGGCAGTGCGTCGCGCTGACACCCGATGTCGTGCTCATGGACATCCGGATGCCGCAGCTCGACGGCCTGCAGGCGACCCAGGAGATCAGCGCGAACCCCGACCTCGCCGGCGTGCACGTGCTGATCCTGACCACGTTCGAGGCCGACGAGTACGTGGTCGCCGCCCTGCGCGCCGGGGCCGCTGGATTCCTCGGCAAGGGAGTGGAGCCCAACGAGCTGCTCGACGCGGTGCGCGTCGTGGCGTCGGGGGACTCCCTGCTCTCCCCACGCGCCACCCGGACCCTCATCGACCGGTTCCTCGCCCAGCCGTCGGAGGTCCAGCTCACGACCAGCCCGGCGGAGCTCGAGGTCCTGACCGATCGGGAGCGCGAGATCGTGGCCATGGTGGGCCGCGGCCTGAGCAACGACCAGATCGCCGAACAGCTGTACCTCTCGCCGCTGACCGCCAAGACCCACGTGAACCGCGCCATGACCAAGCTCGGCGCCCGCGACCGCGCCCAGCTGGTGGTCATCGCCTACCAGAGCGGCCTGGTCCGCGCCGGCGACGCCTGAGTCGCTCCGCACTACTGCAGGCGCAGTACCCGAAGGAGCCTGCATCTGGCAGACGCGGACTGCACGCCCCGATTGCGAACCTTGGTCCATGCCCACCGGAGGAGCCGGCGGGCCTGGACCAAGGAGAGATCGTGATCGAGGTTTCCAACCTGACCAAGCGCTACGGCGACGTCCTCGCCGTCGACGACATGAGCTTCACCGTCGAGCCCGGGATCGTCACGGGGTTCCTCGGGCCCAACGGCGCCGGGAAGTCCACCACGATGCGGATGATCCTCGGCCTCGACCGGCCGACGGCGGGCACCGCGACGGTCAACGGCCGCCCCTACGTCGAGTCGGCGTCGCCCCTGGCCGAGATGGGCGCACTGCTCGAGGCGCGGGCGATCGACAAGGGCCGGACGGCCCGCAACCACCTGCTCGCCCTCGGGGCCACCATCGGAGTGGGCGCCAAGCGCGTCGACCACCTGCTCGACCTCGTCGGCCTGGCTGACGTGGGGAGCAAGGGCGCGGGCGGGTTCTCGCTCGGCATGGGCCAGCGCCTGGGCATCGCGACCGCGCTGCTCGGGGACCCGCAGACGGTGATGCTCGACGAGCCGGTCAACGGCCTCGATCCCGACGGCATCCAGTGGATCCGCACCCTGCTCAAGGACCTCGCGGCCGAGGGCCGCACGGTCTTCGTCTCCTCGCACCTCATGAGCGAGATGGAGATGACCGCCGAGCACCTCGTGATCGTCGGGCGGGGCAAGGTGCTGGCGGACGTGTCGATGTCCGACTTCATCGCAGCCTCCTCGCAGAACGCAGTCCGCGTCTCCTCCCCCGACGCCGTCCGGTTGACGCACCTGCTCGCCGGCCCCGGCGTCACCGTCACCTCCGACTCCCCCGGCCACCTGGAGGTCTCCGGGATGCCGGCCGCACGGGTCGGCGAGCTCGCCGCCCGCGACGGGCTCGTCCTCCACGAGCTCGTCGACGTCGCCCCCTCCCTCGAGGAGGCCTTCATGGAACTGACCCGCGACGCCGTGGAGTACCACGGCTCGACCGAGACGACCGAAAGGACGGCAGCCTGATGAGCGCCGCAACTCTCACCACTCCCCCGGTCCGCACGCACGCGATCACAGCGGCCCGCACCACCACCCCCCGCGTCATCAGGAGCGAGTGGATCAAGATGCGCACCCTGCGCTCCACGTGGTTGACCATCGGCGGGATCCTGTTCGCCCTCGTCGCCTTCGGGCTCATCGCCGCGCTCACCGCGAGCGGCCAGGTCGAGGTGACCGGCGGACGAGGGGGCCCGCCCGGGTTCGCCGGGCACCGATCCGGTCTCGACCGTCCTCGCGGGCGCCAACTTCGCGGTCCTGATCGTGGCCGTGCTCGGCGCGATCGTCGGAGCGCGGGAGTACTCGACGGGCATGATCCGCACCACGCTCGCCGCCGTCCCCAAGCGACTGCCGGTCCTGTGGGGCAAGCTCGCGACGTTCGTGGGCGTGCTCGCGCCGGTCGCCCTCGTCGGTGTGCTGGTCTCGTTCTTCGCGGGGATGGCGATCCTCGATGCCGGTGGCGCCGCGACCGTCTCCTGGTCGGACGACGGCGTGGCCAGGGCCGTGATCGGGACCGCGGTCTACCTGGTCGGGCTCGGCGTTATCGGGGTCGCCGTGGGAGTCATGATGCGCAGCACGGCAGGTGCCATCGGGACGGTCATCGGCGCAGTCCTCTTCGTGCCGACCCTGGCGTCCGCACTGCTGCCCGACAGCTGGGACGGCGTCCTGAAGTACCTGCCCTCCAACGCCGGGCAGGCCTTCACCTCACTGAACCCGGGCGACACCCTCCTGAGCCCCGGTGCCGGCATGGCGGTCTTCGCCGGCTGGGTGGTGCTGGCCATCGTCGGCGCCGCCATCGCCCTGAAGCGGCGCGACGCCTGACCCCGTCGCTCCCCCTGAACCCGGCCCCCCGGCCCAGACCCGGGGGGCCGGCCCATGCCCGCGCTGGCTCCGCCGACGCGGCCGGTGGCGCCCCCACGTCCGGCCAGACGCGCACCCGCTCCATCTCGCACTCGCGCGCCCGCGCACCCGCGCACCCGCCGAACCGGAGGCGCTTCCGATCCGACGATCTGCTTCCAGTTTTCGGGAAGCAGATCGACAGAACGGAAGCGAATCCCGGACGGGGGATCGTCGCCTGGGGCGGTCATTGGCCGTTCGTGGCCGAGTACCGTGGAACGGCCGCGTAGGCGCACCAATGCGCTGCGGTCGCGGCCAGGCGAGGAGGTTCGCATGACGTCCGGGGATCCACAGCTGCCCTCATCCCCACTGTCCTCATCCCCACCGCCGCCATGGCGGCCCTCGTCCGGGACACCCGAGGCCCTGACCCCCGCGGGACCGACGCCCACGCCCCATCACCGCCGGACGGTCGTGGTCGAGGTCTCGGATGCAGCGGACGGCCTGATCGAGGTGGCCGGCCGTATGCGCGACGAGCGGCCGTGGGCCAGCGATCCGCTCGACCTGCCCGTGGTCCACGACCTCGGACTGGCGGTCACCGTGTCCCTGGCCGACTTCGTCGTCCGGGCCGTCCGGGTGGACTTCTGGACCTACCCGCACGCCGAGTGCGTCGACATCGCCGAAGCACATCAAGCGCTCGTCGGCGTGACCCTCGGTCGGGGCTGGAACGCGGCCGTCCGCGAGCGACTCGGCGGACCAGCCGGCTGCACCCACCTGCGGGAACTGGCCAGGGCTCTGGCCCCCACGCTTCTTCAGGCCGCGTTCTCCGCCCGGCTCCGGGTGGGGGGACGCGATGATCCGGAGTACCGCGAGGCTCGCGCGATGCTTCCCCTGATCGCCGACACGTGCCACGTCTGGGCCGTGGGCGGCGTGGCGGAGCAGAAGCTGGAACGAGGGTGGCGGCCCGGCAGCTCACTCACCCCGATCCCCGCCCTGGCGGACCTCGACTAGCGACCGGGCAACACGATCCTCACGGACCGAGCATCCAGCACCACCAACTGCGGGATGCCCCCGTCGGCCGGTGCTAACGTCACGTCCGCTGACCCGCTGAGGGCTGGCGATCGGAACGGCGAAGGGTCCTGATCATGCGCGTTCGTACCGTGGCCACGATGGTGATGCTGCTCGCCCTGCCGCTGGCAGCGTGTGCAAGTTCGAACGACTCCGGATCGGGCGGGGCGGCGTCGACCCCAGCCCAGTCGTTGGCGGACACGAGCTGGGACCTGGCGCAGTACACGCCGGCCGGGAAGTCCGCCCTGACCGCTGTCCCCGACGGCGTGAAGGCGACCGCCGAGTTCACCACGGACAAGATCTCTGGCTCCAGCGGCTGCAACCGCTTCAGCGGCGGGTACACGACCGACGGGAACACCATCGAGATCGGACCCCTGGCGTCCACCGCGATGGCGTGCGTCGGAGAGGCCATGGCCGTGGAGGCCGATTACCTGGCGCGCCTGGACGAGGCAGCCACGTACTCGATCGGCGACGGGACCCTGACGTTGAGCGACAGCGCCGGTCAGGTCGTCCTCTCGTACACCGTGGCAGTCCCGATCACGCTCACCGGGACGAACTGGTCGGCCAACGGGATCAACACCGGCACGAATGCGGTCTCCTCGCTGGTGGCGGGGACCACGGTCACGGCTGTCTTCGGCGACGACGGGACCATCTCAGGCAACGCCGGGTGCAACACCTACAACGGGACCTACGAGGTGTCGGGCAAGGGCATGACCATCGGGCCGCTGGCCACCACGCGCATGGCGTGCGAGCCGGACGTCAGCAAGCAGGAGGCCAACTACCTCGAGGCGCTCGGCCGGGTCACCACGTACACGATCCGCGGCGACCAGCTCGAGCTGCGCGACGACGAGGGCGCGCTGCAGGCGGGATACGCGGCCGAGTGACCCTCGGCCGGCCGCCACGACGTCCACCTGTTCCGCGCGGCAGATGGCAGGGTCGGTCGACTCTGGCGCCGGCGGCTGATCTGCGATCTGCTGGAGGTGGACGGATCAGAGGAGGTGCCGACGATGAGCAGCGTCCGGTCCCGGGGTCGGCTGACAGTGCGCTCGTTCGATGAGGGGCGCGGTGTCCATGCGCGGCGACATGTGCGCAGGCCGGGTCGGGTCGTGAAGCACCGCATGGGCCACACCCGGCGTCGCGAGCGCTCGTAGCGATCCACGGCCACAGCAGCCGAGCGACCCGGAGGAGGTAGCAGCCATGCACCGATCACGCGTCGACACGCTCCCGAGTCGGCGCGTCGCGATCGCAGCCGCACTCGCCGTGTTCGCAGCCGGTGGGTGCGCGACGGGCTCGTCGGACGGTGAGCCGGAGTCCCCGACACCGAGCGTCGCCTCACCGAGCATCCCTCCGGATCGAACCAACTGCCTGCCCCGGTGATCGTGGCCCCCGATCAGACCACGGCGGAGGCGACCGTCGGCGAGACGATCGTGTTCAACCAGCCGGACCCGGCCAACACGACCATCAGCACCGACAAGCCCGACGTCCTCGAACTGACCCAGGGCAGCGACGACGGCAGCGCCGTCTTCAACCCGGCGGCCGTCGCGCGTGCCCCCGGTGTCGCCGTCGTCACGATCGAGGCCGACGACGGATCGACCACCCAGGTGACGGTGACTGTTCGCTAGCTGCGGCTGATCGGGATCTTCACCCTCGCCGGTCCGATGGCCAGGCGCGCCAGAAGGATCGCCGGGATCCCGTCAGGGCTGCCCCGACGGGTGCGGCAAGGTGAACCCGCATCCACCATCGCCGAGACGTCCAGTCCTGCGCTACAATTGCTCCAGAATCGGAGTACATTCGATCGAGGAGGGATCGCCATGACTGCGGTGGCAGCACCAGTCCGCTACCCGTCCAGCAGGTTCGAGACCCAGGCGTGGGTCGACCTGCGAGATCCGGCCGAGCAGGCGCGGCTCACTCCGGCCGCCGTGCGCGGGATGGGACGGCTGAGCTGCGGCCTGGGGCCTGACCGTCCCTCAGACCTGCTCCCTGCTGGGCGACGTCTCCCCCAGCAGCTGGCACGCGTGGGCCCGGACCCCACCGAAGACCCTGGGTGTCGATCGCCTGACCCGCGCCTCCTACCTTCTGGGGATCTACACCGCCCTGCATGTGCTCTACGGCGATGACCTGGCCGATGAGTGGGTGCACCTGCCCAACACGAACGCCCTGTTCGCCGGGGCCACCCCGCTGGACGTGATGCTGCGCGGTGGCATCCCCGCGATGGAGCGCGTCCGCGCACTGCTCGACGCACGGCGCGGCGGCTCGTGAGCCCGACCGCTCGGCCGTGGCCACCGGTCAGCGAGGTGCGCTGGGACGACACCCACCGGCTGATCCCCGCGGCCTACGCCGACACCGATGAGCCCATCCTCGCGAACCTCGCCGACGAGGAGTCCGACATCGCCGACCTAGTGGCCCTGACGGCTGCCACCAACGCCCGGCTCCAGGCCCAGGCGAATGCCCTGCCCGGCGGGATCCACCAGGACGAGCTGGTGTTCGCCGTCCCGCACTGGCGGATCATCAACGCCTCCTTCTGCCACCCGCACCCGCTCGGCTCCCGGTTCAACGGCCCCGACCGCGGCGCCTGGTACGCAGGCCAGCACGTGGAGACCTCGCTGGCCGAGGTGGCCTACCACCGGAGCGTCGAGCTGGCCGAGATCAACCGGTGGGAGCTCGTGGCCGACTACCAGGACTACCTGTCGGACATCCACGCACCCCATGCACGACCTGCGCCGGCCGCGTGACCGGCGGGCGCGCGCGTGCCTGGCGCCGGACTCCTACGCAAACAGCCAGGCTGTGGCCGCCGAGCTCCTTGCCGCGGGGTCGATCGGGGTCGTGTACCCGGCCGTCCGCGACCCGGGCCGCGAAGCCGTGGCATGCTTCCGCCCCGCCGGCGTGGCGAACGTGCGCCCCGGTGGGCGGTTCCGCCTGACGTGGTCCGGGCGGTCAGGCTCCGGAGGTCACCAGGATCCAGTGAGCGCCGGTCCTGCCAGGTGACGTCCTGGGGTGCAAGCCCGGACCCCGCCGTTTCCGCAAGGCCATTCGGGGCGCAGCTCAATGACCGAGTGCCCGGGCCTCGACCGCCATGACCGCCGCCTGCACCCGGTCCCGAACGCCCAACTTGCGCAGGATCGCGGCAACGTGGGTCTTCACGGTGCCCTCGCTGATGAAGAGGTCCCGGCCGATCTCGTCGTTGGAGCGCCCTCGCGCGATAAGCGCCAGGACCTCCCGCTCCTTGGATGTCAGCCCCGCCAACCGTGGGTCCGGGGGCGCCAGTCGGCTCTCGGATTCCCGCACCAGCTTCTCGATCATCGACGGCGCCAGGATCACCTGACCGTTCATCGCTGCCCTCAGCGACGCGACGATCTGCTCGGGGGGCATGCTCTTGAGCAGGTAGCCTCCCGCGCCCGCCCGCGACGCGGCCACGAGGTACTCGTCGTCGGGGAAGGTCGAGAGCATGACGACCACAGGCGGTGAGGGGAACGCCCGAACGGCCCGGGCGACCTCGACGCCGGTCAGCTGCGGCATCCGCACGTCGAGCAGGCACAGGTCGGGGGCGAGCTCCTTGGCCCTGGCCAGCGCGTCACGACCATCGACAGCCTCCCCGACCACCTCGAAGTCACCTGCTGCCCGAAGGATCATCGAGATGCCACTGCGCACCAGCGTCTCGTCATCGGCCACGAGGACCCGATGGATCACCGGACCAGCCCTCCGACGGGCAGGGCCGCACGGACCACCCAGGTGTCCGATGCCTCGCCGGCAGCAACGAGGGTGCCGCCGAACGCCTCGACCCGAGCACGCAGGCCCTCAAGCCCGCTCCCGGTCCCGGGGCCGGCGCGGAACTCCCCCAAGGACCTCACCTGAACCGTCAGAGGGTCGTCGTCCACCCTGACGTCCACCTGCCGCAGGCTCTGGTGCTTCATCGCATTGGTGACCGACTCCTGGACGACGCGGAACGCGGTGGTCTGCGCGGTCAGGGGCAGTTCCGTGGACTTCGGGATTGCCGCGCGAACCTCGCACCCGGTGGCGCGAAGACCGTCGAGCAGGTGGTCCAAGTCACCCAGCCCAGGGGACTCCGGCTCCCGGTCCGCCTTGAGCAGTCCGAGGAAGCCGTGCAGGTCCTCCATCGCGGCCCGGCCGCTGCGCTCGATCGCGAGCAGAGCCGACTCAATCGAGTCGCGGTCGTCCAGGTTCTGGCGTGCGGCGCCTGCCTGCAGGGTCATCACGCTCACCGCGTGCGCCACCGTGTCGTGCAGGTCCCTGGCGATGCGGACCCGCTCCTGCTCCACCGCGGCTCCCGCCATTCGCTCGGCTGCCACCTCGACTGCGACCTTCCGGTCGGTGGCAACGCGCACGAGATGGGGCGCGAGCCACGCCGCCCCTCCGACCACGAGGTTCACCAGTAGATCTCCGGAAGTGAAGTCACCAGCGCCAATCTCGGCGATCACCAGGCCAGCGGCCGCCGCCGCGACGCCCAGGAGTCCGTCGCGCCTGGTCGCTCGCCACCCGAGGTTCCCCAACAGGAAGAGCAGGACCAGGAACGGGATGGCGATCGGCGCCGTGGCAACAAGTGCAAGGCCGGTCATCCCGACCGTGGCGACGAGAACGGCTCCGAGCGGCCACGCCCGGACCAGCACGAGCGCAGCGCAGACGACGGCGGCGAAGAGCCGCACTGCCCCCAACGAACCGGTGACCTGGTCTGCCGCCATCGATATCTCCACCTGGCTCGCGACCAGTGCAGCCGCAAAGGCCCCCACGTCGACCGATCGGATCTCACCGCGCATCCCCGGATGGTACGCACGGGTGAGCCTGCTCGGCCTCTGCCATGAGGATGAGTCGGTTTGGCCGGAAGGTGGAGGACCCTTCCCCGTTGCGCGCAGCAGGGTCGTCCCGAGGGCCCGCACGGGCCCTCCCGCCACCCCGGGCTTCCGGGACCGACACAGGAGGAACCATGACCACCGAGACCATGCCCCACCAGCGCCCCATCGAGGAGTCCAGCGGCCGCCGATCCCTTGCAGGCCCCATCAGTGCCGCCGCAGGAGTGACCGGTAGCGCACTCATCTTCCTGCTCGGCGATCCTCTGAGTTCGACGACGGGCGCCGGCATCACCGACGACCTCATGTCCAACAACATGAAGATGCATGCTGTGGCCTGGGCGGCCGCCCTCGCATGCGCCGGGCTGATCCTGGCCAGCACCCGCCTCTCCCGGTCCGCAGGAGGCACGACGGGCCGCGTGATCGCGGCTTCCGGGGCATCCGTGGCCGTCCTGATGCTTGCCTACTACGCCAGCTTCGCGGCCGGATCAGTTGTGGCGACGAACGGCGTCACCGACCCGGGCGCCGGCCTTGGCGAGGCCACACTCGTCGTCCTCAACACGTTCAGCCTCACGATGGTCGGGCCAGCACTCGCCCTCCTGGTGGCGGCCGCGGCCAGCCCCAACCTGCCCCGAGCCAGCCGGGTCACTGGTGCGACCGTGGCCGTGCTGCTGGTGGTGCCCTTCACCTACTGGATCGCCAACCTGATCATCCCCCTGTGGCTGGGCCTGGTTGCGGTGAGAGCTCCCCATCGCAGGTGACGGCACGGGCGCGGTGCTGGCCCACCCGTCAAGCCGCGGGTGAGCCGCGACGGGACCTCAGCGCGCAGCGACCTGCTTTGCGTTGATGTACACGGTCAGGCTGGACACCTCGTGGACATGAACGGAGGCCCCGATGAAGGACTCGTCCAGCCCGAACAATGAGACGGTCTCCGCGTCCAGCACCCACGTGTTGACGGCGTCCTGGGCACTGGTGCAGGTTGCCAGGCCGGACAGGTCCGGGGAGCTCGCCCTACGGCTCCTGTTCGCGGCACCCGAGAACGGGTCCGGAGCCAAGACTTCGGCGACATCCGCCACTTGGGCAGGTGCGACGATCTCGGCGCGGAACGACTGGTCGAACCAGCGGGCGACGACGCCCCTGCCGTCCATGAAGCCGACCTGGATCGGGAACCTGGGCGAGGGCATCCCCGTGATATCGAAGGTGCGCCCGTCCGAGCACGTGAACGTGCCATAAGGGCTGGTGGCCTGCTGGTTGGCTGCGAGCGCGGACGGTGCCACGAGCGCCCCCAGCGACAGCGCTAGGGCCGCCGATGTCGCGAGGCGTCGGATGGGGCTGTGTGTATTGGTGTTCACGGGTGGTCCTCTCATTGGTGGTTCGGATCGCACAGTCGGTCCATGCGCCCAGGTGGTGACGCCGAAGGGGGCTCCTGCGACGTTAGGGGTGGTGATGCCCGTGGCACATCTGCCTGGAGGCGGGGGCGACACCCCCCCGCGCGGCAGATGAGGCGAGCGCAAGGTGCGCCCCGGGTCAGCGGTGGATGTCAGCCCACGACCATGAGGAGGGGCCCTTCAGGGGGTGACCCGCTCGTACGGGACTGTCCTGCGAGGGAGCAGGGGTCAGACGACCACGCCGACACCCGAGGGGGCGGGGTGGCGGGCGTCCTCGGCGACGATCGCCCGACCGGCGAAGCCCCAGGCGATGAGCATCGGGATGAATGCCGATCCGAGGCTCATGAGCGACGAGACCGCGATCACGAGGGGGAAGATCAAGGCCAGGAGCACCGCTGTCACCCGCGGCCGGAATCCGCGGCGCAACAGCACGATGCCCAAGCCACGTCCCACCGATCAGCGTGATGAGGACGCCGGGGATCACCAGCGCCACGAACGCCCCGTCGACCATCGCCGGGTTGATCCACGCCCCGTAGTAGGCGCTGAAACCGCCGATGGTGAACAGGGTGAAGCCGGTGAGGTACACCCGCCAGGCCCACCGCTCCCCGCCGCCCATGCCGACCTCGGAACGGCGGCGGCGCACCACGACGGCGCACCCGAGGGCCGACCAGGAACAGCGGACCCCAGAGCATCCCGTAGATGACGTAGACGTGGTCCACGTCCGCGAACGTGAGCAGTGGCTCGAGGAGGCTGCGAGCCGGGTCTGCCCAGACGCGGGTCAGGGAGGTCACGTCCTCCTGCCCTGCCTCGGTGGCGAACCTGGCCAGGGAGTGCATGACGCCGACGAGGATGCTGATCCATCCGCCGTACCAGGCAAGGCGAGGGGTGTGGTCGAGCAGGGACGGTTCGTGCGTTGCGTGTGTGGTCATGGATGCAGCGTGGCCCGCGACGCGAGGTCCGGTCGTCCACCTGGAGCGGTCAGTTCCGTTGTCCCAGGTCAAACCCAGGGTTGATGTCGGGGGTCCACCTCCGGGGGTACATTCGCGCTCATGCGACGCGGCGACTGGGCCTGGCCCTTGGGCATCCTGGCCCTCGGGGCCTTCGAGATGGTGGCGCTGTCGCGCGGGGTTGGGACTGTCGACTCCCGCCTGATCAGCCCCTCGAGCGCGGCCGCGGGGATCACGATCGAGGCCCTGGCGTGTGGCCTGCTCGTGTTCCGGCGTCGCTGGCCCTTGTCCATCGCACTGGCCACGAGCATGCTCGGCGCGGTCATGCCGATGTTCGGCATCCACATGGACGAGCCGGTCACGCCGATCCTGATCCTCGGCCTCGCGATGTTCGCGGCCGGTCGCTACCGGAGCGACCGATGGGCCTACGCCGCCCCCGTGGGCGCGACCCTGGCACCCTTCGTGGCCAAGTGGCTGGACTACCCGGGCGAGGTCGATATCACCGATGCGTTCTTCATCATGTTCATCCTCGGAGCGCCCTTCGCGTTCGGCCGACTGGCACTGCGCCAGGCCCACGCCCACGAACGTGAGCAGGAGCGGGTTCGACGCGAGGCGATCGCCACCGAGCGGGTCCGGATCGCCCGCGAGCTCCACGACGTGCTGGCGCACTCGATCAGCAGCATGGTGATCCAGGCGAACATGGGCGCGGACTCGGGATCGGGCACGGCCGCGGGCGAGGCCTTCTCGCAGATCGCCGATACCGGGCGCAGCGCGCTGACCGACGTCGGCCTCATGCTGCGCCTGCTTCGGGCTGACGACGCCCAGGACTCCCCCAATCCCACGGCCGCCGACATTCCGGCTCTGGTGGATCGCTTTCGGCGTGCCGGGCTGACTGTCGAACCCGCAGATGTGGACCTGGGATCGGAGCCATTGGGCGCCGCAGTCGACCTGTCGGTGTACCGCGTGGTGCAGGAGGCCCTCACCAACTCGCTCAAGCACGCCGGCGGCGGGCCCACCGCCCTGCACGTCGTCGACAGTGATGACGGGATCTCGATCGCGGTCACCAGCGGCCGCGGCGACCTCCCCGACCGTTCCACCGAACGGACATCCGGCGCGGGCCAGGGCCTGATCGGCATGCGCGAGCGGGTCGAGATGTTCGGCGGAACCCTGCACGCCGGTCCCGGCCCCGACGGCTCGTTCGAGATCCGGGCACTCATCCCACGGGAGTCCACGGCGTGACAACCGTAGTGATCGCCGACGACGAGGCCCTGGTTCGCGAGGGTCTCTCCGCCCTGTTGGGCCGCCGCGGAATCGACGTCCTCGAGGTGGCAGCCGATGGGCGCGCCGCCGTCGACGCGGCCGCCGCGCACCACCCCGACGTCGTGCTGATGGACATCCGGATGCCGGTCATGGACGGGATCGAGGCCACCGCGGCGATCGCCGGCCCCGGAAAGCCACGGGTCCTCATCCTCACGACCTACCACCAGGACGAGTACGTCTTCCGCGCCTTGCGGGCGGGGGCGTCGGGATTCCTGCTGAAGTCCGCCGAGCCCGACCGCCTCGCCCAGGCCGTCGAACTGGTCTCGGCGGGCGAGGCGCTGCTGGCCCCCGAGGTGACCGAGCGGCTGATCGCCGAGCACGTCAGCCGCGCCGCACGGGGCGAGGACCGGTCGGCGGCGCCGCCCCGACTCGGCACCCTCGAGCGCCTGACCCCACGCGAACGGGAGGTCCTGACCCACATCGCCCGCGGGCTGTCCAACGACGAGATCAGCGAACGGCTCGTGCTCTCTCCCGCCACGGTCAAGACCCACATCAACCGGACCCTGGCCAAGCTCGGCCTGTCCAGCCGGGCACAACTGGTCGTGGTCGCCTACGAGGAAGGGCTGGTGCGGCCGGCTTCGGAGTGACGCTCCAGCGGGCTCGTTGTTGAACGACTTCGGCCCGTTGACAGGTGAGGGTCGCCTAAGCCACGCTGACACGCGGGGGTACCCAGGGGGACGACCGGAGGAGACGCCCATGCCGAACTACCTGCTCAGCTACCACGGTGGCAGCATGCCCGAGACCGAGGAGGCTGGCGCCGCCGTGATGGCCGCGTGGGGGGCGTGGATGGCTGCCGTCGGTGACGCGATGGTCGACCCCGGCAACCCGGTGGGGCACACCGTCACCGTGGGTTCTGACGGTTCGACGTCGGAGGGCGGAGGAGCGAACCCGGTGACCGGGTACAGCATCATCAAGGCCGACAACCTGGACGCCGCGCTTGCGCTCGTCGCGGGCTGCCCGATCCTTTCGTCGTACGGCGGGAGCGTCGAGGTGGGCGAGACGTTCGACGCGATGTAGCGCCGGGATCGCCGGCGCCATCGCTGCGTCAGGTCGTCGACGGCGAGCCTGTCACCGATGCGCTGGCCGCAGCCTCGGTATCGGTCACGTGGCGGTTCATCCAGCGTGCGTACCAGAGCCAATAGCAGCCGATCAGCACAGTGGTGCCCAACTCCGCGCCGAGGATGGCCACAAAGCCACCCACGCCCAGCAGCACCGCTGCCCATCCGGGGATGCGCCGTGAGCGCCAGCCGGCGAGGGCCGCGACGATGAACCCGATGCTGGCCAGCAGGTTGCCCGGCAGGCCCAGGACGGCGAACCATTCGGGGTCCTCCCGCAGCGCCAACCCGGCCGCGACCCGCACTCAGGCGGTGATCGTCGCGTACACGAGCGGGCTGGTCTGAGCGGCCGGCCTACGCGCGGTCTGTGCGGACCTGCGACCCTGCCTCGGCGGCCGCCTCCTCGCGCTCCTTGGCCGCGGCGACGATCCGCTGCTCGACGTCGGCGAGGGCGGTCTGGGGACTGCTGGCGTGGGGCGTGGACACTGGTCAACTCCGTGGCTGGGACGGGGTCCGCGCGCGCGGACCGAACACCCCCTGCATGCCCGTCCGGACGTGCCCGAAACGCCGGGTTCGTGTGAGGCGGCGCACACTCGAGTCCCGGAACCCACCTGAGGTGCCCCGCGTTCGACCTCCGCCACTATCGGCGTGGACCGCCCTACAGTTCCCCCCATGACCTCAGGGCTCCGGACACTCCTCATCGCGTCCATCACGAGCGCGCTCGCTGCACTCGCCCTGGCATCGCCCGCCACCGGCTCTGTGGGGACCGAGACACCGACGAGCCAGGCCCGCATCGCCGTCTCGGTGGCCACTCTCTGGGCCTCCCCCGAATCCCCACGCCCCCTCGATGCCCTCGCGATCGGCGCCCCAGCCAACCCCGCTGGCTGGCTCAGCGGACTGACCACGGCGGGTCGCCGTGGCCTCAATGGTCGGGTCGAGAGCCAGGCCCTGTTCGGGCAGCCCGTCACCGTCCTTGAGGAGCGCGGAGCGTGGTCACGGGTGGCCCTGCCCGGCCAGCCGAGCCCGAAGTCACCGGACGGGTATCCGGGTTGGATCCCGACTGCCCAGTTGGTGGTGGCCCGGCCAGCTCCTGCGACGTCGGGAACGACCACCGACCCGACTCCCGACGAGGCGGTGGTGACCGGGCGCTCGGCGTGGGCGCACACCGACGCCACCCTCACCGCGCCGATCATCAGACTCTCCTACGGAACCGGGCTGCCTGTCGTGAGTTCCACCCAGGAGGTCGTCGAGGTGCAGGCGCCCGACGGTCGATCACTCTGGCTGTCGCGCAGCAAGGTGGCGGTCATCGCCCCGGGAGCACCGGCGCGCAGGCCCACAGGGCCCGCCGTGGTGGCCGAGGCTCGCAAGTTCCTCGGGCTCCCCTACCTCTGGGGCGGAACATCGGGCTTCGGGTTCGACTGCTCGGGCCTGACCCACCTCGTGTACGCCCAGCTGGGGGTCACGATCCCCCGCGATGCGACGCCCCAGTTCGCCGCGGGGCGGGAGGTGACGCGGGTCCGCAACCTGCGCAAGGGTGACCTGGTGTTCTTCCGCGACAGATCCGGGGCGATCCACCACGTCGGCATCTACGCCGGTCGCGGCCGCATGATCCACTCGCCGCGGACTGGTCAACCGGTGCAGGTCTCGTCGATCCGCACCGGGATCTGGGCCCGCGAGTTCGCCGGCGGCCGCCGCTACCTGTGAGGTCACCTGCGCGGCTCATCTGGATGACCCGGCAGGTGCCTGCCCCCTACCTTGCTCCCCCAACATTGGGGATGGCGGACGCTGCTGACGCGCCTGCATGCTCGTGCGTGGGACACCTACCAGGTCGAGCCCTCCGAGCACGGTCCCCGCAACGGCCGCCCCCGGGCCTGGGCCACCTGGTCCGGTGATCCCTGGCGAGAAGGGAGTTCTGCGTGTGAACTCCCTTCGAGTCGCTCGAGCCACCGGCGGCGGAGATCCCCCCCGGTGGCTCGGGCACGCCCTGCGGGCCTCGGCAGCCATCGCACTGGGGCTTTCGTTGATCGTGCTGACGACCCCCACCGGAGGTGCCGACCCCCACGGCGACCCGGGCCTGCCCCCCACACGTGCAGCGACAGGGCCGGGCCCCACACCTGAGCCCTCTGCCACCCAGGCGACCGCGCGGGACGACGAGGCCCCAGTGCCCCAGGCGACCCCGACACCCACGGCGGTCACGAAGGCCGACCTGAAGCGCGCTCGCGCTGAGGCCACGTCCGCGGAGTCGGCGCTGACCGAGGCGCGCGGAGTGCTGGACCAGGCAGTTGCCACACAGGCCGAGGCACTCACTGCCGAGGTGGCCGCCCAGGATGCGCTGCTCGCGGCCCGCGTTCGGTTGGGTGATCTGATCGCCGCCGAGGACGCCGCCCTGGTCACGCTGACGCGCGCCGCGACCCGCGTTGAAGCGATCCCTGCACGTTCACAGGCCCACCGCTCGGCCTTCATCGAGTGGCAGATGGCCGCCGTCGCTGAGCGCGCAGCGCATGTGCGCCGAACCATCGCCGAGGAGGCCGGCGCGAAGCTGTTCGCCGAACTGCAGGCTGTCGAGGAACCGCTCGCACAGGCCGAGATCGCGCTCGGAGAGGCCCAATCCGCCCACCGGAGGGCCGAACGGGCCGCGGCCGCCGCCTCAAGCCGCGTCGCCGAACTCGAGACGGCCGCCTCGGCAGGGACACCACAGCCAGCGCCGATCCCGACAGCTCGAAACACCCAGGTCACCCCCGGCGGCACCGTCCGAGCTGAGCCATGAGGCGCCTCCTGCCCGCCGCTCTCGTGGGCATCCTGCTGATCTCGACCGTTCCGACGGCGCAGGCCAAGACGGGCCAGGAGGACTGGCGCGAGTCAGGCACAGTCGTGCGGGTCCTCGACGGAGACACATTCGACATGGCCACCGCGCACGGCACCGTACGAGTGCGGATCAACGGGATCCAGGCCCCTGAGTCCACCTGGTGTGGAGGGCAGGAGGCCCGCACGGCCCTCGAGGAACTGCTCCCGACAGGCACCGAGGTCCGTCTGGCCAGCGTCAAGGAGCGCTCCGGAAACGCACCCAGGGGGGTCTGGCGGCTCAAACGGACCGTGCACACGCAGGTCGACGGTGAATGGGTCGACATCGCAGCAGGTCTGCTGGCCCGCGGGACCGTCTTCCCGTTCCCCTTCATCGGCGAGGACGCCCACAACGACGAGTACCTGGCGCTGGGGCTGGACGCCCATGAGAAGCAGATCGGCATGCACGACCCCACCTGGTGCGGGTCGAGCGCGAGCTCCGAGCAGCGGGTGGAGCTCGAGGTGGTCGCGGATGGCCCCGGACGCGACACGGCCGGCTCGGAGTTCGTCATGGTCTTCAACGGCTCGGACGCCGATATCGACCTCACGGGATGGATGGTGCAGGACACCTCGCCCCTGAACGCCTACTTCTTCCCCACGGGCTCGGTCGTGCGGGCCGACGACTACGTGGTCGTGTACTCCAGCTCAGGCACCAACGGGGTGGCCCCCGACGGCTCCAAGGACGATCGGTACTTCTACGCGGCGACCGGCATGCGCTGGAACAACGAGACAGCCGACATCGCCCTTCTGTTCGATGACGCTGGCGACGATGACACCGGCAACCTGCGCGACTGGTTGGTCCTGACGCCCAGCTCCGCTGCAGCAGAACCCGTCGCAACGACGAAGGAGTGAGCCCCCGCGCCGGCGGAGCACCAGCGCGCGAGCATGTGGCAGGGTTGCCCCGAATTGCGGCAGGGATCCGCCTGCACGCACCAGCGCCCGACGACGCCCGGAGGCCCTCTTGCCGACCGCCGTGCTGAGCCTGCCGATCTGGCTGCTCACCATCCTCATCATCGTGATCTTCGTGGGGTTCGCCGCCCTCGGCCTGCTCGCCGCCCGGCGCTGGCTCCTCCCCCGATTGAACATCGGGCAGGGCGACGCCGAGTTCGGTGGGGCCATGGTGCAGGCCATCCTGGTCTTCTACGCGCTGGCCATCGCCCTCGTCGCGGTCAGCACCTGGGAGGAGCACAGCTCCATCTCCGAGCAGAGCTCGCAGGAGGCGGCCACGATCGCCACCCTCTACCGGCGAGACGCCTGCTCTACCCGGACGACGTGCGCGACGAGCTGCAGCAGGGTCTTGTCGAGTACACGACCTTCATCGTGGACCAGGCCTGGCCCGCGCAGGCTCGTGGCGAGGTCCCGGAGGGCGCGGTCGACGGTGATCACCGACATCCAGTCCACGCTGGGCTCCTACGAGCCGACCTCACCGGGGATGGAGGCCGTGCACGCCCAGGCCCTGGACACGTTCCGCGACATGGTCGAGCTGCGACGGCTGCGACTGGACGCGGTCGGTGGGCACCTCTCGGTCGCGATGTGGGCGTTCGTGCTGGTGGGTGCGGCCATCTCGCTGGGCTCGTCCTACCTCTTCGTCGTGGGCGACCCACGCCTGCACCTGATCCTGGTCGGACTGCTCGCGACGATCATCGGCATGGTCGTCGTCCTGATCGCCGCCTACGACAGCCCGTTCGTGGGCGACCTTGCCGTCTCCTCCGACTCGTACCGGCTGGTGCTCGACGCCGCCACGGCCGTGACCCAGACCGAGTAGCGGTGCCGGGTCAGTCGCGCACCGGCCCCGGGACGTCGTACTGGATCGAGCGCATCGTGAACTCGCCATACGTGAACGGTCCGTCAGGGCGGTGGTAGACCGCTCCCCCGCTGTGCAGCAGGTGCCGGCCGTCCACGTCGCGGAACTCGGTGACTGGCGTCGACCAGCGCATCGGGACGAAGGTGCCGGTGCTGCTGTCCGGGCGGTCGTCGGACCAGAAGTCCACGAGCTCGTCGCGGTCGTTGAACACCAGCGTCGCGGTGACGACGCGTGGGCCGTTGGTGAAGGTCACGATCGCCGACCGGTCGTCCACCGAGTCCCACGTCAGCCGTGGATCCACCAGCGTCGCCCGGTGCCATGAGGCACATGTCGTTGAGGACCGTCACGGTCTCGGCAGCGCTGATCTCCTCGCCGCTGAGGTCGACCATGTTCACGGTCGAGGCGACCCGGACGGTGAACGTGGCCGCCTCGTGGCGGTACACGTGCAGCGCGCGGACCGGGAGCCCGAACATCCGGGCCTCCATGAGGAACAGCCGGGTGGGTCGACCGAAGAAGGTGTACTGCACGGACTGCGCCGGCATCGGGGCGCCGGGCTTGCGGTACATGGTGGCGTCCAGGACCACCCGCATGTTCTGCGGGCGGGGCCGGCCCACCGCGCCGGAACGCTCGACGTAGCGCCGGACGGGGTCGGGCAGCCCGGCGAGGTCGGCGGTTGTGAGCGTCGCCGCGTCGGGCGTCAACGGTTGGGCGGCGAACTCGGCCGCAACGACCTGGTCGTAGCGGGCGCGCAGCGAGCGGCCAGTGCCGGCGTGTGCTCGTGCGTCGATCGTGGTGGTCACGTTGCCACCTCCACCATGTGGGTTCGTGAGCGGGCGACCCATGCCACACCGCCCAGGATGACCGCGTTGACGGCGATCCCCATCGCTGTCTCCGGGAGCCCGACCACGCACACCACGAGGGACACCGTGGCGAGTGTTGCCGTGAGCCGCAGCGCCCAGGCCGAGCGACGGACGATGCCGACCGCGGCCACGATGAAGCCGATCGCGCACGCGAGCCACAGGATCCCGACCACGCGCACACCGATCTCGCCGAGGTCGGCCGTGCCGTCCAGGACCGTGGTGCGGTACGGGAACCCCGCGACGGCGGCCACCTGCCACGGGACGACGAATCCGATGAGGTGGATCACTCCATGCGCAGCGATCGCCGCTGCCAGCGCGACGCGAGTCACGAGCGTTGTTCCTCTCCTTGGGTGGGGGTGGTGCTGGGGGTGGTGAGTCCCGCGAGCCAACGGCGCAGGAGCTCGAGCAACTCGCCGGTCTCATCAGGCGTGAGGCCGATGAAGGCGTCGTCGAGCATGCCCTGGGTGCGTTCGACCATCTCGGGCTCGTCGAAGTCGCGCACCCGATCGGTCACCTCGATCCGCGTGGTCCGGGCATCGGCCGGGTCCTGCACGAGCCGCACGAATCCTCGAGCCTCGAGCCCGAGGGCGACCTGCTTGACGTTCTGACGTGAGCTGCCGTACTTCTCGGCGGCCTCACTCAGCGAGGGGCTGTAACCGGGGAACCCGTTGGTCAGGACCGCCAGGAGCAGCCACTGGCGCGTGGTGAGCCCGAGGTCGGCAAGCTCGCTGTCGGCCCTGCGCGACAGGTGCTGCATGAGCACGAAGAGCGATCCGAAGGCCTCGGCCCGAGTCGCCAGGAGTTCGTCGTCCCTCATATACGTAATGTATTACGTAGTTGCACCTCCGAGTCAAATCGAGGGCACCTCCCGCCGCCCCAACCGGGGGGGCCCGGCGAGCCACTCCACGGTGAGCCCGGTGCCGCCTGGTCGACGACCCGGTCGTCCTCGAGTTCCCCGATGCTGAAGCGATGGAGGGCTTCCGCAACGACCCCGCCCTGCGTGCGGCCATGCAGGAGTCCGGCGTCACCGCGGCCGACATGACGGGCCCCTGGGAGAAGGTCTCCTAGGGGCACGAGGTCGCCGACGCTCAGCCCGGGGAGATGCCCGGCCTGCAGCCCGCGACACCAGGCCCGCCATCCTTCGAAGACCCAACGGTCCGAATCCTCCACAAGAGCCGATCGCCTCTGGTCCGGCCCCTCCCGCCTGCCTACCGTGGGAGGTGGAAGGGGGTGAAACCAATGGCAAAGTTGACACGCAGCATCACGGTCCACGCCCCGGTCGACAGGGTGTTCGACTACGCGCTGGACATCACGAAGCTGTGGAAGGCCAAGGATGTGGGCCTGGCTGAGGTCGATATCAAGCCCGACGGGGTCGGCACCTCGGCGCGCATGTACTCGCACTTCCTGGGCTTCCACCTGGAGGGCGGGCTCGAGTACACCGAGGTCGTCCCCGGCCAGCGCATCGTCGCCCAGGTCCACTTCTTCATGGAGAAGCCGACATGGACGTTCACGTTCGCACCCGTCAAGAGCGGCACGAAGGTGACCGCCGAGGGCGAATGGCACGTGGGGCTCCCGGTCGCGGGCGGGCGCATCGAGGGGATGATGGTCAAGGAGCATGAGCCGTTCCTTGACGAGATGCTCGCCAGCCTCAAGGCGGGGGTCGAGGCCAAGGCAGCCGCCTGATGCCCCCAGGGCCGCCGGGTCCGGAAGTGGCCCGGCGGCGCCACGTCTGGCGCCCCAGCGCGGAGTCAACAGCCCACGACAGCCGTCACGGGGTGGCTGCCCGCGCCACGGGAGTCCCCCACCACCCGGGCAGTGCCGACCTCGGGTCGTTCGACTCCGGGTGGCCGGGTCACGCCTGCATGGCGTCGGGTGCGGGCCGGACGGCCCACCAGGAGGTCATCGGCTGGGGAGGCCGGGCGACTCTGTCCCTGCTGCCGTGATCCAGCCCCGTTGAGCGGACAGCCCAGTTCCCGGCACCCCTCGTCGGGGGCCACCACCGCTGTGGCAGTGTGGGCTCATGAGGACTCGAATCACGGATCTGCTGGGCATCGAGCACCCGATCATCCAGGGCGGCATGCACTACGTGGGGTTCGCCGAACTGGCTGCGGCGGTGTCCAACGCCGGCGGCCTGGGCATCATCACCGGACTCACCCAGCGGACACCGGAGGCACTGGCCGCCGAGATCGCCCGCTGCCGGGAGATGACCGACAAGCCGTTCGGGGTCAACCTCACGTTCCTGCCGACCGTCGCATCCCCGGACTACCCCGGCTACGTGCGCGCGATCATCGAGGGCGGCGTTCCCGTGGTCGAGACCGCGGGGCGCAACCCCGAGGCGGTCCTGCCCTACCTGAAGGGCGCCGGGGTCACGGTGATCCACAAGTGCACGTCCGTGCGGCACGCGCTCAAGGCCCAGTCGATCGGCTGCGACGCCGTCTCGGTCGATGGCTTCGAGTGCGGCGGTCACCCGGGCGAGGACGACGTGCCGAACATGATCCTGCTGCCGCGCGCCGCCGACGAGCTCGAGATCCCGTTCGTGGCGTCCGGCGGCCAGGCCGACGGGCGCAGCCTGGTCGCGTCTCTGGCGATGGGCGCCGACGGCATCAACATGGGCACGCGATTCATCGCCACGCAGGAGGCCCCGGTCCACCAGCGGGTCAAGGACGCCATCGTCGCCGCCTCCGAGCTCGACACCCGGCTGGTCATGCGCCCGTTGCGCAACACCGAGCGGGTCATGGTCAACGCCGCCGTGGAGCAGCTGCTGGAGAAGGAGCGCGACATGGGCTCCGACCTCAGGTTCGAGGACATCATCGAGCAGGTCGCCGGGGTCTACCCGCGGATCATGATCGAGGGTGACATGGACGCCGGCGCGTGGTCCTGCGGCATGGTCGCCGGGCTCATCCACGACATCCCCACGTGCAAGGAGCTGATCGACCGGATCATGTCCGAGGCCGAGGAGATCATCCGCGGCCGGCTGACGGGGATGCTGGACGGGGCCCCGGGTGTTTGACTGAGGGCGCATCCCGCGCGATCCAACCCCAGGAGACCCTTTGCCCTCGTCCTCGCCAGCCCCATCGTCGCTGCCGAGGACGGTCGCGAGGCTCATCCTCGGGGCGTTCCTGATCATGACCGGCATAGGTCACCTCACGACTCAGCGTGAGGCCTTCCAGGCCCAGGTACCCACCTGGATACCCCTCGACCCGGACTTCGTCGTCGTCGCCTCGGGGGTCGTCGAGATCGCCCTCGGGCTCGCGCTGATCGCCCTGCCCCGGTACCGGGTCCCGGTCGGCTGGATCGTGGCCGCGTTCTTCGTCGCGGTGTTCCCCGGCAACATCTCGCAGTACGTGACGGGAACCGACGCCTTCGGCCTCGACACCGACCAAGCAAGGCTGATCCGACTGTTCTTCCAGCCGATCCTCGTCGTCTGGGCCCTGTGGTCCACCGGCGCCTGGGCAGCCTGGCGCGCAAGCCGGCGCCCCACCTGACCCTCGGGCCGGCGCCCCACCTGACCAGACCCTCCAGCAAGGGTCAGACCCTCCCGTTTGGCTTGGAGGATCTGAACCAGAATGGAGGGTTTGGGGGGCGGGGCGGCGGGGCGGGGCGGCGGCGGCGGGGCGGGGGGGTTACAGGGCGTGGAGCTTGTCCTCCTCGATCGCCCAGTCGAGAGTCTCCAGGAACGCCCTGCGCGCCTTCACTTTGGTGTTCGCGTGCGCGGTCATGTTCAGCTTCTTCAACTGCTCGGCCATCGCCAGGGCAGCCGGCATCAGCTCGTCGGGCGCCACGACCGCGTCGAGGAACCCGGCCTGCACGGCCTCCTGAGGCTCGAACATCTCGGCGTTGATCACGCAGCGGTTGAAGTAGGACTTGCGCAGCCGATCTCGCGCCAGCTCGATGCCGACGTGGTGCATGGTCATCCCGATCTGCACCTCGTTGAGGCCGATCCGGAACGGGCCCTCGACGCCCACCCGGTAGTCGGCCGAGAGCAGGATGAACGCCCCCTTGGCCACCGCGTGGCCCGTGCAGGCGACGATGATCGGGAACGGGTGCGCGAGCATCCGGCGCGCGAGGCCGGAGCCGGCCGCGACCAGGGCGATCGCGTTCTGAGGGCCTGAGGTCATCACCTTCAGGTCGTAGCCGCCGGACAGGATCCCCGGGGTTCCGGTGATGATGACCACGGCCTTGTCTGCCTCGGCCCGGTCCAGCGCCGCGTGGAAGGCCGCGATGACCTCCGGCGAGACGGCGTTCACCTTCCCGTTGTCCAGGGTCAGGGTGGCGATGCCGTCCTCGAGGTGGTAGCCGACCAGGTCGTTCATGCGGGGATTCCTTCGCTGGGGTGGGCGTTCTGCGGATGTGGGCCTCGACACTAGCCCGCGACCCCAGGGCCTCCGCGTCCGGGTCGACCGCGACCCCCAGGGCCTCCGCGTCCGGGTCGGCCCGAGCGCCCCGACTCAGTCGGCGAGCCGCAGCCAGTACCCGCGCCCCGGTTGGCTGAGCAGGCAGACCGGTTCGGACGGCACCGGCTCCAGCTTGCGGCGCAGGGTGTTCATGTACACGCGTACGTAGTTGCGGTGGCTGGGTTCGTCCTCCCCCCACACCTGGGCCAGCAGGTCCTCCGGACTGACTGGGGCGCCGCCGGCGCGGGCGAGCACGGCCAGGACCGCCCACTCGGTCGCCGTGAGCGCCACCGCCTGCCCCTGCATGTCGGTCACCTCCTGCCGAGCCAGGTCGACGGCGAACAGCGGCGTCCTGACCACCTCCACCACCCCGGAGCGTCGACCCACGGCCCGGATCCGGGCCAGGAGCTCGGGGAGGCCGAAGGGCTTTGTCATGTAGTCGTCGGCCCCGGCGTCGAGGGCGGCCACCTTGTCCGACTGGTCGCGGCGGGCGGACAGCACGACGATCGGCCCGTCGTGGTCCCTACGCAGGTCCGGAAGCAGCCGGATCCCGTCCTCGTCGGGCAGGCCCAGGTCCAGCAGGATGACGTCGTAGCGCATCGATCCGACTGCCCGACGTGCGCCGCGGGCGTCAGGCACATCGAAGACCGTGAAGCCCTGAGCGCGCAGGGCGATGGCCAGGGATCGGCGCACGGAGTGGTCATCCTCGACCAGCAGGATCCTCACGAGGGCACCCGCACGGTGGCCGTGAGCCCGCCCCCCGGGGTCTCGTCGTAGGTGGTGTGCGCGCCGATGAGATCGGCGAGGCGGTCGACGATCAGCAGCCCCATGCCGTGGCGGCTTCGGCCCACGTCGGCCGAGTCGGCCGCGAGTCCCGGACCGTGATCGATCACCGCCACCGACGCGCCCCCCGTCCCCTCGCCCACGACGACCTCGACCGGGGAGTCCTGTGGCGTGTGCGTGAGGGCGTTGGCCACGAGGTTCGCCACGATGCGCTCGAGGAGCACGGCGTCTGTGACGGCGACGACAGGATGCCGCACGGGGACCAGGCTGATCCGGGGGCACGTCCACACGGCCACGGCCCGTTGCGCGACCTCCTCGAGGTCGGCAGGGCGCTTGTCCACCTGCAGCGCACCGGCCTCGATCCGCGAGGAGTCCAGCAGCGCCCCGAGGACCTCATCGAGCCTGATCGCCGACTGCCGCAGGCCGCCAACCAGTTCGGCCCGATCGGCCTCACTGAGCGTCCCCTCGGTCATCAGCAGTGCATCGGCCGACACCCGCATCCCGGCCAACGGGGTCCGCAGGTCGTGTCCGATGCTCGCCAGGAGGGTGGCGCGGGCCCGGTCGATCTCCGCCAGGCGCGCCGACCGCTCCTGCTCGGCCACCAGCTCCTGGCTCTCCCACGCGCGGACCACCGCGGTCGCAAGGGTGTCGGCGAACTCACGGTTGACCCCCATGATCTCCGCACCGTGGCCGACCACCCGGAACCCGGGGGCGACCTCGACATCGATCACGGCGTCCGCGGGCCGCCGCGGGACCTCGTCCCTGGTGCTGCTCATGAGGACCTCGCCCGTGGTCGGCGCACGCAGCACGGCGTCGTCGAGATCCAGCGCCGATCGGAACGCCTTCAACGAGTCGGCGGCCGAGGCCGAATCCGGTCGCAGGACCTCGGAGACAACCGCCTCCCGAGCGGTTGCAGCCGCTGCGGCCCGCTCGGAGCCGAGGACCACCTCCACGAGCGTGCTGACGCCCACGGCCAGCAGCAGGAACACCGCGAGGTAGACCCAGTTCTCCTGGACCTGGATCTGGAGCGTGCCATAGGGCGGGACGAGGAACCAGTTGACCGCGAGGACTGCCCCGACAGCGGTGGCAGCGGTCATCGTTCGGCCGGCGAACAGCGAGACGACGACCACCTCGACCAGAACGAGCAGCAGGACCTCGGCCAGTCCCACCGGGCGCATGGCGGTGGCCACGGCAATGGTGGCAACGATCGTCAGGATGGCCAGGCCGACAACCAGGGGTCGGCGTCGCCATCTCGCCGTCGTGCTCGGCGACACCCCCTGGCTCATGCGCGCATTTCGACCATGCGGTCCGGTTCGTCGACGGCGTCCAGGATCAGGGGCACGCTGATCACGATAACGCCCGGAAGGAACAGCAGGCGGGTCTTGAGCCGCAGTGCGGACTGGTTGTGCAGCAGGTGCTCCCACCAGCGCCGCACCACGTACTCGGGGACGAACACGGCGACGATGTCGCGCTGGCTCTCCCGTCGGATGTTGCGGACGTAGTCCAGGACCGGGCCCGTGACATCGCGGTACGGGGAGGCCACGACGGTCAGCGGGACCGGGATCTGCCGGTTCAACCACTCGGCCTCAAGCCGGGCGGTGAAGTCCGGGTCGAGCTCGACGTGCAGGCCCGCGATCGTGCTGGGTCGGGTCGCCCGCGCGTATGCGAGGGCCTGCAGGGCGGGGGCGTTCAGCCGGCTGATCAGCACCACCGCGTGCACCCGGCTGGGCAGCCGGACGCCGCCCTCAGGGGGCGACAGCCGCAGGTCGGCCGTCTCGTAGTGGCGCTTGATGCCCAGCATCAGGCCCACGAACACCGGGATCGCCACCATCACGATCCACGCACCGTGGCTGAACTTGGTGAAGATGACGATCACCAGGACCAGCGAGGTCACCGACGCGCCGACGAAGTTGATGACCCGCGACGCGTGCAGGCCCCGCCGTCCGGTGGTGGCCGTGCGGAGCTCGCCCGTCCAGTGCCGGACCATCCCGAACTGCGACAGGGTGAACGACAGGAAGACCCCGAGGATGTAGAGCTGCACCAGCCGGGTCACCGACGCGTCGAACGCCACGATCAGCAGCGCGGCGAAGGCCGCCAGCAGGATGATCCCGTTGCTGAACACCAGTCGATCACCACGGCGGCCGAGCTGGCGCGGCAGGAAGCCGTCGCGACCCAGCACCGAGGCCATCTGCGGGAACGCGTTGTAGGCGGTGTTGGCCGCCAGGACCAGAACCAGCATGGTGGCGATCTGTAGGAAGTAGAACCCGAACGACCCGGCACCGAACACCGCGGTGCCCAGCTGGGCGATGACCGTCTGCTGGACGTAGTCCGGCGGAAGCCCCAGCTCGGCCGGGTACTCCGCGTACTTCACGCCCGCCGAGGTGGCCAGCAGGGTCACGCCGTAGAACATCACGATCGCCAGGGCACCCATCACCACCAGGGTGACGGCCGCGTTGCGCGACCGGGGCTTGCGGAAGAACGGCACCCCGTTGCTGATCGCCTCCACCCCGGTCAGGGCGGTGCAACCCGACGCGAACGCGCGAAGCACCAGGTACACCATCGCCGCACTCGTCAGGTCCGCCCCATGCACGGTGTACCCCGCGCTCTCGGCCGTCACCCCCTCGCCGAAGAGGATCTTGTACAGGCCGAGCCCGAGCATCGTCAGCACCACCGCGATGAACGCGTAGGTGGGGGCTGCGAACGCCCGCCCCGACTCGCGCAGACCCCGCAGGTTCACGGCCGTCAGCAGCCCCACGATCCCGACACAGATCGCCAGCGTGTGCGGGGCGAGATCAGGGAACGCCGACACCAGGTTCGACACACCAGAGGTCACCGACACCGACACCGTCAGGATGTAGTCCACGATCAGTGCCGACGCCGCGATCAATGCGGGAGTCTGTCCGAGGTTCTCCTTGCTCACCGCGTACGCCCCACCGCCACCCGGATAGGCGTACACGGTCTTGGAGTAGGACGCGACGACGACCACCAGCAGGAACACGACGGCCAGCCCCACCCACGGGGTGAGGGTGAGCGCCGCTGCCCCGCCGATGGCCAGGACCAGCAGGATCTCCTGGGTCGCGTACGCCACTGACGACAACGGGTCCGAGCAGAAGATCGGCAGCGCGAGCCGCTTGGGCAGTGTGGCGTGCCCAGCGGCATCCGAATCCAGCGGGCGACCGACGACGACACGTTTGGCAATGGTGAGCATGGTTCAACCGTGCCCCGGCAGCCGACTTCCTCGCGGACATCCTTGACGCGGCCTTGACGCCGCAGGATCAAGGCGCCCGGTTGCGGGCGGCTGGATCCGCGAGAGCATGGGGCGAGCAGCAAGGAGCCGACGTGTTCATCCCCACCACGGACGCCCAGATCGCCCTGCAGGTCGACCTCCCCCACAAGGAGGTCACCCAGGGGTCGACCCTGACAGGCACGGTGCTGGCCGAGGCTGGCGCCGACCTCGACCTTGTCGGTAGCGATGTGGCCCTGATCAGGACGACCACGTATGTCTACCGGCAGGGCAACCTCTACGGCGGTGCGATGAGTGTTCCCACACGCACCACCGAGGTCCTCGCCGCACAGGGCATCCCCTGCTCGGGACCGCTGCGGGCGGGGGGCACCCAGACGCTGCCGTTCACGCTGGAGGTCCCCGTCGACGAGCCCGGCACCGTCGCTGCAGCGCTGGTCCAGGTCCAGTGGGCGGTCCGCGCGCGCGTGCAGGTCATCGGGTCGCCACCCAAGGAGCACACCCGCCCGGTCGTCGTTCTCTCCCGCGCGGAGGACCTCGCCACCGTCGCCGACGAGCCTCCCACCACCGTCGACCGGGGGCTGGTGGTCCTGCGCTTCGCCGCCCTGTCGTCCCGACGGCTCGCGCCTGCCGCGAGTGTCATGGGCATGCTCGCACTGGAACCGCGACGTGCGGGGTCGGCTCGGGGAGTTCGCGTCGAGCTCCTCCTCCGCGAGCAGGTCCACCGCGGGCCCTGGGTGGGCAACGACCCGACCCGCAACCCCGCCAACGAGGGCCGCGAGCGGGACACCGTCGTCGCCCGGCAGGCGATCGCGCACCACATCGAGCTCGATCCCCGCTCCCCGGTCGCGCTGCCCTTCCGGCTGCAGGCCCCCGACCGGCTTCCCGCTCCCTCCATGGTGACCGATCGCTTCAGCCTCACCTGGATCCTGCGGGCCGTGGCGGACCGGGCGCTGCGCCCCGACCCCTACGTCGAGGTTCAACTGCACGGCGCCACAGCGGACTGACGACGCGGGCGCCTGAGCACCCACGTCGTCAGGTAACGGCTCCGGCTCAGGCGGCGATCCCGAACCCGCCGGCCCACGAGATCTTGTCCGCGGCAGCAAGGGTGATCTGCATGAAGCCCATGGCCTCGAGCTCACGCGCCCGGCGCAGCGAGCCGGCGTCGATGGCGCGCAGGCCACCCGCAGTGACGACCTCAGCCAGCCACGCCTTCGCCTCGGCGTCGTCGCCAGCGATGAGCACGGTCGTGGAAACGGGTCCGACCTCACGCGACGCGATAGTCGCAGCGAAGGTGGTGTTGAACGCCTTGAGGACCCTGGAGTCGGGCAGTGCGGCCGCGATCTCGGCGGTTGCCGAGCTGTCGGCGCCCACGGTCAGGGAGTCGAACGTCTGGAAGTCCAGCGGGTTGGTGATGTCGACGACGACCCGGCCCGCGAGGCTGTCCCCGCGGGTCGCCAGCACGTCGGAGACGGCCGGGTAGGGCACCGCCAGGATGACGATCTCGCCAGTGACGGGGGTGGCCGCGTCGGCGACGCCGAGCAGCTGCACGGTGTTCCCGCCAGCGGTGACGACTCCTGCGATGGCCTGGCCCATGTTTCCGGTTCCGATGATGGTGACGTGTGACATGTGAGCTCCTTGGAGAGGGATTTACTTGCAGGTACAACTAAGAACCTACACGGGCTTGGTTGTAGTGTCAACTAATTGCTAGGATGTTCCCATGAGCACCCGCTGGTTGGACGACGATGAGATGGCGGCGTGGATCCGTCTGGCCGCGGTGCTCGAGCTGCTCCCGGGCGTCCTTGACTCCCAGCTGCGCCGCGACGCCGACCTCACCCACTTCGAGTACTTCGTCCTGGCGATGCTGTCGGAGGCCCCGGAGCGCACCCTGCGGATGTCCGCCCTCGCCGCACGGACGAACGCGACGCTCCCCCGGCTCTCGCACGTGATCAGCCGGCTGGAGGAACGCGGACTGGTCGAGAGGTTCCCCTGCCCGGGGGACGGCCGGGCCACGAACGCCCGCCTCACCGAGCCCGGCTGGGACAAGGTGGTGGCCACAGCCCCGGGACACGTGGAGAACGTGCGCAGCAACGTCATCGACGTCCTGACCCGCGAGCAGGTCCACGAGTTGGCGGCGATCGCCGACGCGATCCTGCAGAAGGTCGACGCGAAGGGGCTGGTCGCCTCACTCCAACGCCGTGAGTAACGCGACCGCGACACGACCGGCGCGCACGGCCTCGTTGGCCGTGTTCGGCGTCTTCGCCATCAACGGGTTCGTCTTCGCCTCATGGATGAGTCGACTCCCCGCCATCCGTGACGCACTCGGGCTGACCCCGGGGCAGATCGGCCTCGTACTGCTCGTGGGGTCAGCCGGGTCCATCGTGGCTCTCCCACTGACCGGATCCGTGGTGCACCGGATCGGCACCCGACTCACCACACGCCTGGCAACCCTGCTCAGCGTCACGGGGTACACCATCGCCGCCCTGGCAGTCGGCGCCGGGTGGACCCCTGTGGTGGCTGCGGCCCTGTTCCTGGCCACCATGGGCATCGCTGCCTGGGATGTCTCGATGAACCTGCAGGGAACGGTCGTGGAGCACGATCTGGGTCGGGCGATCATGCCCCGGTTCCATGCCGGGTTCTCCCTGGGCGCGGTTGCGGGGGCAGCGACCGGCGCCCTGGCCGCCGTGGCCGGTGTGTCCGTGACGTGGCACATCACCGCCCTGGTCACGGCGGCTTTCATGGTGGTGCTCGGACTCACTGCGCTCTACCTGCCCGACGGCGCGATGACGGCGGCGGATCCGCACGAGCCCAATGCACCCAGCACGGGTCGCCGTGCCCTTGCCGCGTGGACCGAGCCGCGCACGCTCATGATCGGCCTGATGGTGCTGGCGGCTGCTCTGACTGAGGGCAGCGCCAACGACTGGCTTGCGCTGTCCGTGGTCGACGGCTTCACCACCTCCGACGCCGTGGGTGCGACCGCCTTCGGCATCTTCGTGGCCTCGATGACCGTCATGCGCTTCGCCGGAACCCGCCTCCTCGACCACTTCGGCCGGGTGCCGGTCCTGCGCCTGTGCGCGGGCCTCGCGCTCGTGGGCCTGGTCGTCTTCGCCTTCGCACCGTCGCTGCCGATCGCGGTCGTCGCGATCGTGCTGTGGGGATTCGGCGCCGCGTTGGGCTTCCCCGTCGGGATGAGCGCTGCCTCGGACGATCCGGCCCGTTCGGCCGCCCGCGTCTCGGTGGTGTCCTCGATCGGCTACCTCGCCTTCCTCGCCGGGCCACCGGTGCTGGGCATGCTCGCCGACCACGTCGGCTACCAGATGGCGCTGCTGACCATCGCGATCCCGTTGGTCCTGAGCCTGGTCCTGAGCCAGGCCGCGGCGCCGCTGCCCGCCTCGGAGGGCGGGATGGCGCCCGGCACACGAGCCTGACGCCGGGCGGGGATCCCGCCGCTTCGCACGGACGATGCCTCGCTCGGGACCTCGCATGGACCCCGGAACTCGCGCACGGGCATGATGCAGGTCATGTCGAACACAGCAGCAGAGCCCCCCGCCTCGCACCCTGCGGGAACGTGCCGAGGCGATCGTTGCCGGCCTGCCGCTGGCCGATCGAATCCGGCTGTTGAGTGGCCGCGACTTCTGGAACACCGAGGCGGTCGAGGGAATCGTCCCGTCGCTGATGCTCACCGACGGGCCGCACGGGCTGCGCAAGCAGGCCGGCGACGCCGATCACGTCGGGCTCAACGACTCCGTGCCGGCGACGTGCTTCCCGGTGGCGGCAGCTCTCGCCTGCACCTGGGACCCCGCACTGCTCGAGGAGGTCGGAGCCGCACTGGGCCGCGAGGCCCGCGCGGAGGACGTGGCCGTGCTTCTGGGCCCTGGGCTGAACCTCAAGCGGCACCCGCGCTGCGGACGCAACTTCGAGTACTTCTCCGAGGACCCGTACCTGTCCGGCATGTTGGCCGCGGCGCTGGTTCGCGGCATCCAGTCCGAGGGCGTGGCCGCCTGTCCGAAGCACTACGCCGCGAACAACCAGGAGACCGCGCGGATGGTGATCGACACGATCATCGACGAGCGCACTATGCGCGAGCTGTACCTGCGCGGCTTCGAGATCGTGGTCGAGACCTCCGACCCGGCCACCCTGATGACCTCGTACAACCAGGTGAACGGGCAGTTCGCCTCCGACCATGAGCACCTGCTGCGCGATGTGCTGCGCGGCGAATGGGGCTTCGACGGCCTGGTGATGTCCGACTGGGGCGGCACCAACGACCACGTCGCGGGCCTGCGTGTCGGGATGGACCTCGAGATGCCCGGCGGGGCGGGAGCGTTCGACGCGGACATCGCCGAGGCCGTCGGCGACGGGAGGCTGGCCGAGGCTGACGTGGACCGATCTGCGACGCGTCTGGTGGAGCTCGCCCTGCGCTGGCAGGACCTCCGGGATGCCACCCCGGCCACGATCCCGGACTTCGACTCCCACCACGCCCTGGCCCGCCGCGCGGCCGCCGCGGGCACGGTCCTGCTGACCAACGACGGGCTGCTGCCCCTGCCAGCCGAGGGCACGATCGCCGTCATCGGGGCGTTCGCCGTGGACCCGCGCTACCAGGGGGCGGGCAGCTCGAAGGTGAACCCCACCCGGGTCGACGCCCTGCTCGACGCGCTCACCCAGCAGACCGCCGGCCGGGCGGAGATCCGCTACGCCGCCGGGTACGACGGGGTCACCGGGGACACCACCCCGGCGCTGATGGCCGAGGCCGCCGCGGTCGCCCGCTCCGCGGACCGGGTCGTGATGGTCGTCGGGCTGCCGGCGCGGCTGGAGACCGAGGCGAAGGATCGCGCCGAGTGGGGCATGCCCGCAGGCATGGACCAGGTGGCCGAGGTCGTGCTCGCAGCCAACCCTCGAACCGCCGTGGTGCTGGTCAACGGCGGCACGGTGGACGTCCCGTGGGCCGACCGTCCTGCTGCCCTGATCGAGGCCTACCTGGGCGGACAGGCAGGAGGCGCGGCGCTGGCCGACGTGCTGCTGGGGTCGGACGAGCCCGGTGGTCGACTGGCCGAGAGCATCCCGTTCGCCGTCACGCAGCTCCCCTCGGACCGCAACTTCCCGGGCCACCCGCGCCAGGTGGAGTACCGCGAGACGTTCAATGTCGGCTACCGGTTCCACGACACCAACGACGTCCCTGCGCGGTTCCCCTTCGGCCACGGCCTGACCTACACGACGTTCGCCTACGGCGCTCCGGAGGTCAGAGGCAGCGGCACCGACCTGATGGTCTCCGTGGATGTCACCAACACCGGCGCCAGAACTGGCAGCGAGGTCGTGCAGGTCTACGTCCGCGATGTCGAGTCCAGCCTTCCCCGGCCAGCCAAGGAGCTCGCCGGGTTCGCGAAGGTGCGGCTGGAGCCCGGGCAGACAGCGCGTGCCGAAGTGGCCCTGGACCGGCGCTCGTTCACGGTCTGGGACGTGGCGGCCAACGACTGGCTCGTCGAGGCAGGCGAGTACGAGATCCTCGTCGGCTCCTCCTCAACAGACCTGCGCGGCAGCATCACGGTCCACATCGACACCGAGGACGTCCTCGCGCCCGTGCCTGCCCCTGCGGGGCCGGTCGCCACCGATGCGGAGTTCGCGGCCCTCCTGGGTCGGCCCATCCCCGTCCCAGCGAGCCAGCGCCCGTTCACCCGTACCTCCACCGCGGTCGACCTGGAGACCAGTCGGCTCGGGCGGCGACTCGTGGCCGCGATGCGCTGGGGGATCCAGCGCAAGTTCGCCGACAACCAGACCGGGAACATGGACGACATGCTCGAGGCGGTGCTGGAGGGACTGCCCCTTCGGTCGTTCGCCACGATGTCCCCCGCTCTGGGGTTCACCGCCCTCGACAGGATCATCGCCACGCTCAACGGCGACCTTCGCGGAGTCCTGCGACCTGGACGCCACCACTCGGGGACGACGGGCCCCGGGGACCGGCGAGAATGAGGCCATGACACCCGACACCGATGCTCCGTTCTGGGGCGACGAGCGCCCTGCCGTCGACGGGGTCCTGCGCTGGGTGGCCGACCGGGTCGCGCATGCCAGCGACCCGAAGACCACAGCACGCCCAGCCTCTGAGCTGACAGCGGCGGCCGGGCACGCGGTGACGCCCGAGGGGATCGGCTGGGAAGCGGCTCTGGGTGTCTTCGATCGCGTGCTCGTCCCCGCGACCCGCGCCCAGGACGATCCGCTGAACCTCGCCTACATCCCCGCCGCCCCGACGCGCGCGGCAGTCGCCTTCGACCTCGCGACGAGTGCGGCGAACATCTTCGCGGGCATGTGGGAGGCCGGAGCTGGTGCGATCCACGCCGAGAACGAGGCCTTGGCGTGGTTGGTCGCCTTGCTGGGGTGGCCCGAGACCGCCGGTGGCACGTTCGTGTCCGGCGGCACGATGGGCAACCTGTCAGCGCTGGTGACCGCCCGCGAGACCATGCTGGCCCGCCGCGGCCACCGACCGGACGCCGGGTGGGCGCTGGCCTGCACGTCGGATGCGCACTCCTCGATCCGCGGTGCGGCTCGGGCTCTGGACGTTGCGGTCGTCGAGGTGCCGCAGACCCCCGAGGGGCACATGTCCGGGGTGGCCCTCCGCGAGGTCCTCGCGGCAAACCCGAATGTGTTCGCGGTGGTCGCCTCGGCCGGCACCACGAACGCCGGGATCGTCGACGACCTGGCCGACGTCGGCGATGCGTGCGACGAGTTCGACGTCTGGATGCACGTCGACGGCGCGTATGGAGGTGCCGCTCTGGCTGCGCCCAGCGTCCGCCACCGGTTCGCCGGCATCGAGCGCGCGAACAGCTTCATCGTCGATCCGCACAAGTGGCTGTTCGCGCCGTACGACTGCTGCGCCCTGCTCTACCGCGAGCCGCAGACCGCGCGCGCCGCGCACTCGCAGAAGGCCAGCTACCTGGACCACATCGACCGCGAGGAATGGAACCCCGCGGACCTGGCGACCCACCTGACCCGACGGGCGCGTGGGCTGCCGTTCTGGTTCTCGCTCGCCGTCCACGGCACCGACCGATACAGCCAGGCCATCGAGCGGACCCTGGCCATCGCCCGGGAGGTGGCCGACGGCATCGATGCCAGCGACCACCTCCGACTCGTCCAAGCCCCGGAGCTGTCCGTCCTGCTGTTCCAGCGCCCCGGATGGGAACCCGAGGACTACCAGTCCTGGTCGCGGCGAGCGGCCCTGGAGGGGACGATCTTCTGCGTGCCGACGATGTGGCGAGGGGAGACCGTCCTGCGCCTGGCGTTCGTCAACCCGGAGACGCGCCCTGACCGGGTGCTCGAAGCACTGGACTCGCTGCGGTGACCGATCGGGACCGGGATGCCGCCGGCCGCCCCCGTCAGGAGCGTCCGCGTGACGAACTCGGCCGCCCACTGCCCTACGGATCGACGGGGGTCGAGCCGGTCCCCGAGGGGGCCCTGCCACCGGAGGAGACCCTCGACCGGGCCCGTGAGCTCGTCCGGGAGGGCAGGCCCTTCTCCGCCCACGAGGTCCTCGAGGCCCGCTGGAAGGCGGGCCCGGAGGCGGAGCGCGCCCTCTGGCAGGGCCTGGCCCAGGTGTGCGTGGGCCTGACGCATGAGGCCCGCGGCAACCCCACCGGCGCGGTCACCCTGTTCGAACGGGGTGCCGGCAACCTCGAGGACTACGACGCCGGCGACGGACCGCGCTACGGCCTGGACCTGGCCTCGCTCATCTCATGTGCGCAGGAGCGGGCCGAGCGGGCTGCCGGATCCTGAGTCCTCCGTCAGCCCCGATTGGGCCGCAGCTGGTAGTGGCCCGTACTGCGTGATCACGGTCCGGCCGTTTGCGTCCCGCCCGACCAGGTCGAGGGTGAAGTCGGCCTGGCCCTCGGCATCGACCTGCGCCGCCAGCGCTTGCACATCCTGCGGATCCATCCGCGCCGAGAGGGTGACGTCGGTGCGCGCGGCGGCGAGGAACGTGATCTCCAGCGCCGTCACGATCGGCGTGTACCGGCCGGGCTCGAGGACGGCCAACGGGATCAGCCCGCCCGGTAGCTCGGCCAGGGCGAACAGGGCACCGGCGTACATGGTCCCCATGTGGTTGGCGTTGCCCGCGATCGGTACCCGCAGGTCGACGGCCCCGGGGGAGATCGCCTCGACGACCACCCCCAGGCGGCCGATCGCGGGTACCGCCTGGTGGACGAAGTCGGTCGCCATCTGCGGGGTGAACTCGGTCATGAGCCCAACGTTAGGCCCGGCAGGCTGAGTACCACCCCTCAGGCGAGGGCTGCGGATACGGGCTGGTGGTCACCTCTCGATGTAGATGGAGTCGGAGAAGGTCTCGGCGAACCCGAACCGCGGCAGCACATGGACCCGGTAGAAACCCTTGCGCGGGTTGATGGTGCGGGTCTCACGCTTCCCCTGCGTCCGATACTTCCCCAGGTCCCGCCAGACATCGTCGTCGCCCCGGCGCTGCACCTGGAACACCCAGGACTTCCGCCCCATGGTGGGGTCGATGTCCACGACGAGCTTCGACTGCTTGGCCACCCTGGTGACGTTGACCGTCGGCAGGCGGACTGGGAGCGCCAGCTCCGCGCTCGTCGAGCCTGCGCAGATCGAACTGCCGTAGAACCTCGCTCGGTACTGCGTTCCGGTCAGACGGTAGGTCGGGACCGTCGCTGCGAACGAACCGTCCAGACCCACGTCAGTGCCGCCGACCTCCTCCCAGTCGCCACCGACGGAGCCCTCGACGATGAGCCATCCCCCGCAGCTGCGGAAGGTCGCCGTCGCCGCGGGTGAGGCCACCACCTTGCCCGCGAAGACAAAGTCGGGCCCAGCAGGCGCGATCGCGTCGAGGCTCGTCGTGGTCGGGATGCCCGACACCGTGAACGCCGCCCGGTAGGGCACCCACGTCCATCCGGTCGCTCCGGTGATGCGGACTCCCACCTCTCCGATCACGTCGTACACGCCCTTGGAATCGCTCTCCGGGCACAGCACCACGGCGTGACGGAAGTCGAAGGTCCCCACCCCTTGGCTGATCTTGGTGTCGTAGTCGATGTACCAACCGCCGCTCCCATCACCATCGTCATCGCCCTCAGCCTCGCCCTGACGCTTCACCACGAAGCCGCCGAAGGTCCAGGACTCGATCCCGGTTCCCGTGACCACTGCGGTCACCGGCAGGTACTGGCATGCCTCCGACGACCACTGGAGGTCCGGGAAGGTCAGGGTGACTGACCAGCCGGGTGCCCCCACCGTCGGGGAGTCCGCGGCAGCGGGTGGAGCCGGTGCCACCGTGAGTCCGATCATGCACGCCAAAGTCGCCAACGCAGCGACGAGTCTGCCCATGTCACACCTCACTTCCGATCGGCCGAATGCGCTCATGGGGGCCCGAGCGCACAAAGAGGACTGGCGGGAGAGCCAGGAGGAGAACCGGGCATGCACCTGCGCCGGCCGGCTGGACGCGGCGCTGAGCAGCGTCAACCGGACCGAGGTCGCGCATCGCGGTCGGCATGATCGCCATCCCCCATCAGAGCGCAGGACCGAGTCCCGCCTCCACCCTTGCGTCGGCCCTGGTGGCGCGCAAGAGGACAAAGTCCCTATGGCGGCCCCGCCCGAGCTCGGCGGGGGGCGAGCCGGCATGGGCCGTGACGCACCCACCGGCGTCGAGTGGCCTCGACCGAAGGTGGATGATCGAGGCGTGGACTACTCCGACGACAGGCGGCGCGACACCTATGTGGCGCTGCACGAGTGGCACACGCGCACCGGCGAGCCCCTCGACTGGGAGCAGGTGATCTTCCCCGACGAGGTCCTCAAATGGGCCTCAGCGGACCCGGAGGTCTCCCTCCTCCTGCGGCACCACTACTGACCCAGGATCGCGACCACTGAGAGGAGGATGCGCAGATGACCGCCAGCCCAACACCTACTTCGCCCAAGCCGGTTGTGACGATCTACGGGACCTACGGAGCCGGCGCCAAGCAGGTGGGACGCGCGGTTGCGCATCACCTCGGCCTGCCGTTCTTCGGACCGGCCTTCAGCTCCGAGGCGATCGAGGGTGCGCCTGACGACGTCCGCGAGCAGGAGGCCGCATTCCTCAGGAAGATGGTGGCGGTGATGGCAGCCACGTTCGGTGCCAGCACCGGCCCCGACGACGACTCGGTCGAGCGTCACAGGCAGGAGCTGATCGAGGAGAACCGCCGGCAGGTCCAGGGCTGTGCGCATCTGGGTGGGGTGATGATCGGACGCCACGGCGCACTGCTGCTGGCGGACCGGCCCAACACAGTGCACGTCCTGTTGACCGGCTCCGTCGAGGACCGGATTGAGCGCGCCGCCACGGAGTCGGGCATCACGCCGGAGCACGCCGCCCGTCGCGTGCACCGGGAGGACCACGTGCGCGCCGACATGGCGATCGCCCTGTACGACTGGGACCCGGGCATCCCCGACCACTACGACCTGGTGGTGAACACCAGCCGGATCCCCCTCGACGGGGTCGTCGACGCGATCCTTGCTGCGCTGCGGGCTGTCACGGCCTGATCCATCGACGCCTGTCCCCCTCGTCCGGCGCCGGGCTCAGATCCAGTCCTGCCTCTTGAAGACCCAGAACAGCGTGCCGGACATCCCCGCGATCAGCAGGGCGCTGAGCCACAGCCCCGACGTGTGCCCGAACCCCGGGTACGGGATGTTCTGGCCGAACCACCCCGTGATGGCTGTCGGCACCGCGATGATCGCGGCCCACGCGGCGAGCTTCTTCATGATCTCGTTCAGTCGCGAGTCCTGCAGGGACAGGTTCGTCTCGAACAGGGAGGAGACCATGTCGCGCAGGGACTCGGTCCACTCGGATGCCCGCAGCACGTGGTCGTACAGGTCGTCGTACCAGGTGTCGATCTCGGCGTCGCCCGTCTTGCTGTGGCGCAGGAGCCCACTGACCACCTCGCGCATGGGCAGCACCAGCCGGCGCAGCTGCACGAGGTCCTTGCGCAGCTGGAAGACGCTGCGGGCGAAGACCTTGCCCGTGCGGCGCTCCTCGAACAGCACGTCCTCGAGCTCCTCGACGGTGTCGTCGAGCTGCTGGATGGTGTCGAAGTGGCTGTCCACGATCACGTCCAGCAGCCCGTGGACCAGCGTGCCCGACCCGTGCTTGAGCAGTTCGGAGTTGGCCTCCCACAGGTCGAGCACCGGGCCCATGTCGAAGCCATCGTCGACGCGCACGGTCACGAGAGCCGTCGGCATCACGATCCCCGAGATGCGGGAGGACCGCAGTCGGCCCTCCCCAGGCGCTACCGAGTCCTGGGGCACCATCCACGTGGCGTAGGCCGTGAAGAACAGGTGGGTGTCGTACCGGACCAGCTTCGGACGCTCGAAGGGCGCGAGCGCATCCTCCACCGAGGTCGCCGAGATACCCAGCTCGGCGGCGATGGCACCCAGCTCGTCCGGGGTGGGTCGCAGCAGGTCGATCCACACGACACCTTCGGGCTGGCGCACAGCGGAAGGGATCTCCTCGAGGCGGACGTCGTCGTCCACCACCTGCCCATCGCGCCACGAGCGGCTCGCGACGATGCTTCCCACGGTCTCCACGTGCCCATCCTGCCCCTGCAGGGTGGCGTGGGTCGCAGACTGGCCCGTGTCGTCGGTGCGCACCGATCTGATCGACCAGGCGACGACATGCGTTGGTAGCGTTCCGGACACGCGAGGGAAGAGGGTGCGGCCGTGAGCCAGATCATGTCCCGGCGGGACCTGGACTTCCTGCTGTTCGAGTGGCTGGACACCGAGGCGCTGCTCGCCAGGCCCCGCTTCTCGGAGCATGACCCGGACACCGTCAGCGGCGTCCTCGACCTGGCGGAAGCCGTGGCCACGAGTCATTTCGCACCCCACAACCGGGTCGCCGACCTCAACGAACCACGTTTCGACGGCCGGGTCGTCGAGATCATCCCGGAGGTGGGCACCGCGCTGCGGGCGTTCGCGGACGCCGGGTTCCTTGCCGCGCCGATGGACGCATCGATCGGCGGAGCCCAGCTCCCCGCGTCCGTGTTCGGCGCCGCGATGTCCTGGTTCCACGCTGCCAATGTCGGGACAACCGGCTACGCACTGCTCACCATGGCCGCCGCGAACCTGCTGGCCGTCCACGGCTCACCCGAGCAGGTGCAGCGGTACGTGCAGCCGATGCTCGAGGGCCGGTTCTTCGGGACGATGGCGCTGTCGGAGTCCCAGGCGGGCTCCAGCCTGGCGGACATCACGACCCGGGCCGAGCCGCAGGTCGACGGCACCTACCGCCTCTTCGGCCGCAAGATGTGGATCTCCGGTGGCGACCACGAGCTCAGCGAGAACATCGTGCACCTGGTCCTCGCCCGGATCCCCGGGGCACCGGCCGGGACCCGTGGGATCTCCTTGTTCCTGGTCCCCAAGTACCTCGTCGCCCAGGACGGCGGCCTGGGCGAGCACAACGACGTCGTCCTGGCCGGGATCAACCACAAGATGGGCTACCGCGGCACGGTCAACACCGCCCCGGTCTTCGGCGACGGCGCGTACACGCCCGGCGGGCATCCGGGCGCGGTCGGCTACCTCATAGGAGCTGAGAACCGGGGCCTGCCGGTGATGTTCACGATGATGAACGAGGCCCGGATCGGCGTCGGGCTGGGCGCGACGGCGCTGGGGTACACGGGCTACCTGAAGTCCCTGGCCTACGCCCGTGACCGGCTGCAGGGCCGACCGCCCGGCGTCGGCACCGACTCCCCGCAGGTCCCGCTGGTCGAGCACGCAGACATCCGCCGGATGCTGCTCGCCCAGAAGTCGTACGCAGAGGGCGCCCTCGCCCTGATCCTCTACTGCTCGCGGCTCGTCGACGATGCGGCGTCCCTCGACGACCCCGCAGCTGCGGCCGAGGTGGAGAAGCTCCTCGGCGTCCTGACCCCGATCGCCAAGAGCTGGCCATCGCAGTGGTGCCTGGCCGCCAACGACCTGGCGATCCAGGTGCTGGGCGGCGCCGGGTACACCCGCGACTTCGACCTCGAGCTGCACTACCGGGACAATCGGCTGAATCCGATCCACGAGGGCACCCACGGGATCCAGGGGATGGACCTGCTCGGTCGCAAGGTGCTGCTCGATGGAGGCGCGGGGCTGGGAGTCCTGCTGGGTCGGATGCAGGCCACGGCGGCCCGCGCGGAGGCAATGGGTGGGGAGGCCCGCGAGCACGCCGCGCAGCTGAGGGGTGTCGCCGACCGACTGGTTGCGGTGACCGGGTTCCTCGGCGGTTTGGGCGATCCCCGCCTGATCCTGGCCGACGCCACGGCCTACCTGGAGGCCACCGGCCATCTGGTGGTCGCGTGGCTGTGGTTGGAGCAGGCCCTGGCGGCGAACGGCAAGGAAGGGGCGTTCTACGAGGGCAAGCGGGCTGCGGCGCGCTACTTCTTCGCCCGTGAGCTGCCCAAGGTCGGCCCGATGCTGGACCTGTTGGCCTCAGGCGACCGCACCACGGTGGACCTCGACCCGGACTGGCTCTGAACTCGCGCTGCCGGAGTTCAGCCGACCACCGCGTCGAGTTCGCGTTTCCCCTGAGCTGCCGAGCGTCGCTCGAGGTAGCGGACGAACCGCTGGGGCCGCTGGGAGGGGATCGACAGTGCCACGGCGCAGGCACCCGCCAGGAGGGCCACCGCGACTGCACCATCCATCAGGTAGTGGTTGCCCGTGACCACCACGACCCAGGTCGTCGCCAGCGGATGCACCAGCGCCAGCCACCTCCACGGCGTCCGGGCGATGACGATGATCAGCAGCGCGACGGCAGCCGACCACGCGATGTGGACCGAGGGCATGGCGGAGTACTGGTTGGCCCCCGGGATCGCGTCGTACACCGACAGGCCCGTGCGGGCCGCAGTGTCGACCACGCCGAGCACGGCCGCCGCCCAAGCGATGTGGACCGAGGGCATGGCGGAGTACTGGTTGGCCCCCGGGATCGCGTCGTACACCGACAGGCCCGTGCGGGCCGCAGTGTCGACCACGCCGAGCTCGGGGATCAGCCGGGGGGGCGCGACCGGCTTGTACTGGATGAGCAGGCACGCTGCGGTGGTGAGGAAGACGGTGGTCCGGGTGAATGGCCAGTCAGCCCGGTGCCGGAGGAATACCCAGGCCAACGTGATGATGAACACGGTGATGTGCGCACTGGCGTAGTAGGTGTCGGCCATCCGCATGACCCACTCGTGGCCCAGCACGGGGGCCTGCATCGCTGCACCGCTGGGCCATCCCAGGATGTCCTCCAGCCGGGCGATCCTCAGCCCCGACTCAACGGCCCCGTCGAGTCCACCGAACGTCAACGACGCTGCGAGCTGCCACGCGGCGTACGCCACCATCAGCAGCGCGATCTCGCCTGCGCCGCTGGAGACCGATCGCCAGCGTGGCTGCAGGCGGGTGGCCAGAGCCACCACGCACATCGCCGCGGCGATCATCAGGGCCCAGCGCCAGGGCAGCCATCCGAAACCGTTGCTCACCAGCCAGTCCATCGGCGGATCACCCCCGCCCGACCGGAGGGGTCGCACCAGCGATCGGCAGCCCGACCACCAGAACGGTGACGGTGACACTCAGGGCGCGCAGCACCCCCACATGATCCCCCAGGTGCGCCCGACGCGGCGACGACGCCCATCCCGGGCCCCGATGGACTGATCAGCTGTCGGCCTTCTTGACCAGTGCCGTGAGCTTCTCCTCGATGGCGGCGTTCATCGCGGTGACGGCGAAAGCGGTCGGCCACATGTCGCCGTCGTCGAGGTTCGCCCACTCGTTGAACCCGACCTCGGCGTAGCGCACCTTGAACTTCGCGGCGGGCTTGAAGAAGACCACCACCTTGCCATCCCTGGCGTAGGCGGGCATGCCGTACCAGGTCTTGGGTGCCAGGTCGGGGGCGCTGGCCGTGACGATCGCGTGCAGCGCCTCGGCGATGACCCGATCGCCGTCGGGCATCTCGGCGATCTTGGCCAGGCAGTCCCTCTCGTCCGCCTCAGCCTTCTTGGCCGCGCTCGAGCCTCGGACTGACGACGCCTTGATCTCGGCGGCCCGCTCCTTCATGGCAGCGCGTTCCTCCGCTGTGAACCCGCCCTGGGGCTCGTCCTTGGCCATGTGCCCTCCTCACAGATCGATGCTGCGCAGGACTCTAGGCGAGCGGAGCCATATGACGCCGGGCCAGTGGGCTACCCTCGCGGCTCATGAGGGGGACGTGGCCGGTGCAGCAGCCCATCCTCACCGACGGCGTGGTGCTGCTGCGGCAGTGGCTGCCGGAGGACGCTGATGCCGTCTTCCGGGCGTGCCAGGACCCGGACATCCAGCACTTCACCCAGGTCCCGGTGCCCTACCGCCTTGAGCATGCGGAGGGATTCGTCGCCGACGCCCCCAGGCAGTGGGCGGACGGCACAGGCGCCCAGTTCGCGGTCACCGATCCCACAACGGGCCTCCTGCTGGGTTGCATGGGGCTGCTCGAGGCTGACCATCAGCACGGACGCATCGGGGCCGGCTACTGGACCGCGCCATGGGGCCGGTCCCACGGATTCACCCGCCGGGCACTGCGCCTGGTCACAGGCTGGGCGCTGACCGACGGCGGATTCGACACCGCGGTCCTGGAGGTCGAGCTGGACAACCCCCGGTCCACAGCTGTCGTGCGGTCGGTCGGCTACCGGCCCGCCGACACGCCGATCGACTCCTGGGAGCTCAAGGGCACCGTTCGGCACTTCGTCAACTACCGGATCACCCGAGGCGAGCTGGAGGCAGGGGCTGACGCTGCCAGTGCACCGGCGGCGTCGTCACCCGCCACTCACGACGACATCCAGCAGCTTCGCGCCCTCGAGCCGATCTTCCACCGCTCACCCGTCGGATCGACGCGTGCCCACTTCGAAGCGATGACCAGCGACGACTTCTGGGAGGTCGGCGCTTCGGGGAAGGTCTACGACCGGCAGTGGTGCCTCGACGAGCTCACTCGCCGTTACGCGGACCCGGCCTACGACCCGCTGCTGGGCATGACCGTCGACGAGTTCGCTGTCCGGCGGGTCGGGCCGGACGTGTGGCTGGTCGCGTACCGCTTGTTCCAGGACGAGCGGGAGACCCGACGCTCCACGGTGTGGCGCCGGGAGGGAGGCCGGTGGCGGGCTCTGTACCATCAGGGAACTCTGGTACCTCCCCAGGCCGGTCCGGCCACCTCTGACTGAGCGGGCACAGCCCGCGGGGGCATCACAGGGTGCTGAAGAACTCCACGACGATCCGCTCGAAGTTCGCCCGCCAGGCAGGATCGGTCAGCGCGTGCCGGGCCTCCGGCTGGATCAGGTGTCCGGCTCCGGGAAGGGCCGCGAGGTATGCGGCGATGGTGTCGTGGCTGATGACCTCGTCGTGCTCGGACTCGACGATGGTGACCGGCCCTGGGAACAGGGCCAGGTGGGCCAGTGGCGTCGCAGCAGTCGTCGGGTCACCGGCCCTGCGTTCGCTGAGCCCACGGTCGAAGCACGCGTCGGCGTAGAGCGCTGGCGCGCGAAGCAGCATCCGGTTGATCGGCCGGAAGGCGGTCAGGAGCACCGCGAGGTAGGCCCCGTAGCTGGCCGCGCACACGCCGATCCGGTCTGGATCGACGCCCGGGGGCCGACCTGAGCCTGTCGTGGGCGGCGACCACGTCGGCCAGGTTCTGTCGGGGTGTCACCTGCGTGAGCCGGCCTGTGCTGTCCCCGTGGCCACCGAGGTCGATCGCCAAGCACGTCGCGGAGTGGCTCCGGGACACGGCCTCGGCCCGCTCCACGTTCGTCCCCCGGCTGCTTCCGAGTCCGTGCACGAAGAGCACGGCCGCTCCGCTGGGGGATTCCGGCGTGACGAGGGTTCCGGCGAGGACGCGGTCATCACTGGTGACCGACACCGTCTCGTGGATGGTCATGGCACAGTCTCCCCCCGCCACGCCGCGGACTCGACCCCGAGTCGCCGCGCCCGAGCCCCGAAATCGCGTCGGGTCTGCTGGCCCGGAGTACAGATCCCGTGGGATCTCGACGAACACGATCACCTCGAACCCGACGCGATCCTGGCCGAAGGCGATGCGCTCGGGATCGACAGCCCACTCGTGGACCTCGACTGTTCCGCCGGAGGGGTCACGATCCAGACATCACCCGGTAGCCTGCAGGCAGTATCAGGCGCCCGATGCAGGGCGCATTGAGGAACTGAGGATCCTGTGGGCGCACGTCCAGCCCGGGTGGTGGCCGCCGGCGCAGCGGCCCTCTTCGCGTTCACCGCCTGCACGGCGGATCCCGCGCCGCAGCCGGCGCCCAGCGAAACGCCGACCTCGTCCGCATCGGCATCTGCCAGCGACGCCCTCGCCCCCTTCTACGGCCAGAAGGTCCGCTGGAAGGGCTGCCCCAACGAGGATGGCTTCTCAGAGCAGAGCCAGGACACGTTCCAGTGCGCGACGCTCAGGGTCCCCCTCGACTACACGAATCCCGGTGCCGGCAGCACCGAACTCTCGGTCCTGCGACGCACGGTGAAGAACCCGCGGGGTTCCCTGATCCTCAACCCCGGCGGGCCAGGCAGTTCTGGTGTGGACTACGCCCGCGCCGCGCGGGTGGTTCTCACTCGCCCGCTCTACAGCGCCTACGACGTCGTCGGCTTCGACCCACGTGGGGTGGTGCGATCCGACCCGGTGGACTGCCTCGACGATTCCGCAGCTCGACACCCTGTTCGCCATGGATGGAACGCCGGACACGCCGCAGGAGGTCACGGACCTGGCTGCATCGTCGGAACAGATCGGCGTCGGCTGCAAGGCGAACTCGCCCGAGATCGCCCCTTACGTCGACACCTTGTCCGCGGCGCGCGACATGGACATCCTGCGCGCCGTCCTCGGTGACGAGAAGCTGAACTACCTGGGCAAGAGCTACGGCACCTTCCTGGGCGCCCAGTACGCCGATCTGTTCCCGGAGCGGGTGGGCAGGATCGTCCTCGACGGCGTGCTGCCGAGCTCGCTGGACTCCGACGAGCTCGGTTTCGGCCAGGCCAAGGGGTTCGATCTCGCGCTCACGCGGTTCGTCGAGGACTGCATCACCCAGGATGACTGCCCCCTGCCCCGCGACGTGGACGCTGGCATGGCGCGGATACAGCAGTTCCTGGCCGACCTCGACCAGAACCCCCTGCCTGGCATGGGCGATCGGGTGCTCACCGAAGCGCTCGCGACGTTCGCGATCGCGAGCTACCTCTATGCCCCGCCCAGCGACTGGGAGGTGCTGAGGTTCGGCCTCGACGCAGCCTTCCAGGGCGACGGCAGCGTCCTCATGGAGATGATGGACTACCGGACGGACCGCAACCCTGATGGGACATTCGCCAACAACGGCAACGAGGCCATCTACGCCGTGAACTGCTTGGACCGGCCAGGCGTGGGAGGCGTTGACCACGCAGCCGAACTCGCCAAGCAGTGGGCGGTGGATGCGCCCGTGTTCGGTCCGTACATGGCGTGGGGCACCCTTGCCTGCTGGCAGTGGCCGATGGGCGCGGGAACAGCGCAGGCGGCCGGTGAACCACCGGTGTTCCGGGCGCAGGGTTCAGCCCCGATCCTGGTCGTGAGCACGAAGTACGATCCCGCGACGCCGTACGAGTGGGGCGTGCAGGTGGCCGACGAGCTCGACAACGCGACGCTGCTCAGCTACGAGGGTGACGGGCACACCGGGTACACGTCCGGATCCAGCTGCATCGACAGGGCGGTGGACGCGTACTTCCTTGATGGTGAGCTACCGGCGGAGGGCACCGTGTGCCTCCCCGATGCGGGCAGCGACAGCACCGGCGCATAGCCGGGGGGTACCCGAGCCCCAGCGTTGAGCCGCGAGCGGGTCCGCTGCGCAAGGCCGATCGGTGGCCGGTCGCCGTCAGGGTCTCACCACAGCCGCATGGCCAGAGGCCATTGACTTGGCGAGCGGCCGGGAGGACGCTCGGAATGTAGGAGTCGCGCGGCGTCTGGTGGTGCGCGAGGGCACCTCGGATGGGCATGTCGGCTTCCGGAGAGGAGCGACCAATGGCCCACACGATGGGGCGGCCCCTCACCGCAGTGCTGGTCGTCTCACTCACAGTGCTCGCACCGTCGTCGGCGTCGGCGTTGGGGCGACCCCATCCGCCGGACATGGAACGGTTCTACTGCCACCGAATGGTCCATCCGGTGGCCATGCGGGGTTACGCCTGGCAGATGCCCAACAGGGCCGGCTGCCTACCTCGACCGGCTGTGCGCAGAGCGGATTCCCACTGGCCGACGCCAGGCTGAAGACGCCGTCCATCGGTGCCCGAGCGTGATCGCGATGATGACCAGGTCATCGTCTCGGACCTTCACGCGTCGAAGCGTCGCTGCAGGTCGGCGTATCCGATCGCACCGTCGAGGAAGCCGAGTGTTCCGGAGTCGAGCAGTTCCCGGCCGGCGCGCTCCAGCATGCTGAGCGATGCTCGGGCCAGGCTGCCTCCCAGGCTGACCCGCGTGACGCCGAGCGAGAAGAGCGTGGGCACGTCGATGGTGTTCGCCAGCCCTGCGACAACGTTGAGGGGGCCTGGGATGGCCGCCGCGAGACTGCGGATCGTGTCCTCCTCGACGACGCCGGGCACGAAGACACAGTCGGCCCCCGCGTCGAGGTACCGCACCGAGCGCTCGACCGTCTCGGCGAAGACGTCCCCGGTCGTGCCGGCGAAGTAGGTGTCCGTGCGGGCGTTCAGCACGAACGTGCCGCGCGGCGCCACGGCCCGAGCGGCCGCGATGCGGTCGGCCGCCTCGGCGATGCCGAACAGCCCACCCTCCCTGGCGTCCTCGAGGTTGCCGCCCACGGCCCCGAGGTCAACGGCCCGGGCCACGGTGCGCCCGACCTCGTCCGCGGTGTCGCCGTATCCGGCTTCGAGGTCCGCGGTCACCGGAACGCCCACCGCAGCCACGATGCGACCGACGTGCTCCAGCATCGTGTCGCGGTCCAGCGCTCCTCCGTCCGGGACCCCGCAGGACCAGGCGATACCCGCGCTGGTCGTGGCGATTGCAGGGAAGCCCACCTGCTCGAGGATGCGGGCGGAGCCGGCGTCCCAGGCGTTGGGGAGCACGAATCCGGAACCCGCGTGCAGGGCGAGCAGAGCGGCTGCCTTCTCACTCGACGTTCCGATGGCCACCACGCAACACTACCGACGTCAGAGGTCCACTGCCGGTTCAGAGCTGCCGGTTCAGAGCTGCCGGCTTCGCCGCTACTGGCCGAGGTGACGCGCCCGCGGCCACCCCGCGAATGATCCGGATCGCGGCATTTCCGGATGTGGGGACACCCCCGTCCTGACCGAGTTGGATGGCCCCACGATCATGACCCACGTCAGATTGCTCTGGAGGTGCCATGGGCAGCAACCCACGAGTCGAAGAGCCCTACGACCTGAGCCCTGATCACACGGTCATGCTGGGTGTCGACTTCCAGCTGGGGTTCGGCGACGGCTCCTGGGAGCACACCCCGCACGCACCGACCGCAGTGGCGAGATTCCGTGAGGCTGCGACAAGCTGGCGCGATGCCGGCGGCCGGGTGATCCTGTGCCGGGAGATCTACTACCCGAGCGACTATCCAGGGGCGGATGGTGAGCCGCTCGCGGACGTCGTCGCGCACCATCCACTGATGTCCGGGCGAGAGAACGCAGAGTTCTATCCGGGTCTGGTCGAGCCGGAGGATCTGGTGATGCGCAAGACGGGCTTCTCCGCGGTCGCGGCCGGCAACCTGCTCGACATCCTCGCCGAGAACCGATGGGACACCGTGGTCATGGGAGGGCTGACCACCCCGATCTGCGTGGGAACAACGTCTGATGACCTCAGCATGGCCGGTATCAAGGTGGTCATCCTCGAGGATGCATGCGCGTCGCAGCCCTTCGAGCGTTTCTCGGCTGAGGATGCCCACGCCTTCGCGCTGGCCCGGTTCCGCTACCAGTTCGGACAGACGATGACAACCACGCACTTCAGGGAGTTCACCGACGGTTTGCCCCAGGCCGCGCGGCCGTCGTCACCCGATGCAACTCGCACCGGCGGCATCTGAGGCTGCGCCTCCGGGCGGAGGGAACCACCTTGGGGCCCGGGCGTTGGGACAGCCTCGCCGCCTGCACCCGCTCGGGCGAGCGGTCGGGTTCATCGTGTCGCTCAGCCTTGAGCAGCCCTGGCCACGCCATCGAGCAACAGGTCGAGCGTGAACTCGAACTCGTTCTGGCTGTCGCACCAGCCGAGGGGGTCTTCCTCGTGGTCGTGGACCTCGGCGGCGACCATCGCGGTCAGGTGGGGCAGGACTGCGGCCATGGCGGCGAACTCGGCCTCGGCTGCCTCCTCGTCCAGGGTTCCGCCGTCGGAGTCGGGGCTGAACAGCTCCTGGGTGAAGCCGAGGACCATGGTGCCCAGGGCGTGGATGGCGCGATGCGCGAGGTGATAGCTGAGGCCGCCGCGAATCATTGTCGCGAGGATCTCCTCGTAGTAGGGGTACATGCCCTCAGGGATGCTCGAGCGTGAGCCGAGCAGAGCCCGGCGCCCAGCGGTGGCGGACCATCACCTCGCGCGCGGCGAGACAGCGGTGGCGCAGTGCTGTCTGGCCAGGAGTCGTCCGGTCGCACCCGAGCGGTGACCGCCGCGTTGATCTCGTCGAGGACCGCTTCAGCGAGTCCGTCGAGCAGACCCTCCTTGCCGGGCACGTGGTAGTAGAGCGACATCGCCTCGACGCCGAGGTCGGCAGCCAGACGGCGCATGGTGATCGCGGAGACGCCCTCGGCGTCGGCCAGGTCCATCGCGGCGGACAGCACGCGCTGCCGACTCAGCGGCATCCGCACCGAGGTCGTGTCCATCTCTGCCTCCTCCCACTTGACTCAACCATACACCGTAAGGCATTCTTACAGTGTAAGACGATCGAGAAGGAGACCCTCATGACCATCACCGCCACCACCAGCGCCCCTCCCGAGGCGACCACGCCCGAGCTGGTCCGCACCGCCCGCACCACCGGCCTGCTCTACCTCGGGCTGGCCCTCACCGGGCTGCTCGGCTTCATGCTGATCCGCAACCAGCTCTTCGTCGCCGACGACGCCGAGGCGACCCTGGCCAACCTTTCGCAGAACGAGTCCCTGGCGCGCCTGGGCATCGTCCTCGAGATGGGCGTGGTGATCACCCAGGCGCTCGTGGCGTTGTGGTTCTACCGGCTGTTCCGCGGGGTCAACAGCTTCGCGGCCGGCTCGCTCGCTGCGTTCGGCATGGTCAACGCGGTGGCGATCCTGGTCAGCGCAGCCCTGCTCGCGACCGCTCTCGAGGTCAGCCAGGATCCGTCGCTGACCCAGAGCGCTGGCGCGGCCAGCACCGTGCAGCTGCTGTATGCCGTCAGCGCCAACCTGTGGATCGTCGGCGGGATCTTCTTCGGCCTGTGGCTGATCCCGATGGGCTGGCTCGCCCGACAGTCCGGTTGGATGCCCAACCTGCTGGGCTGGATCCTGATGATCGGCGGCATCGGGTACGTCGTCAACGCCTTCCTCACCTACCTGATCCCCAACCCCGGCACCGCCGTCGGACTGCTGACGATCCCCGCCACAATCGGAGAGCTCTGGATGGTGGGCTACCTCTGCCTGCGGGGCATCCGTCGGCCCTGACGGCCTGGAGTCCCGGCGAGGTGCGACTTCGGACCGACTTCAGTCTCGTCCGCTCCCCGAGCCGTCGCACAATCGGCCGCGCCGTCAGGCGGCAGCAGCAACCCCCCGGGTCCAAGCTTGTGGTCGCAGCTTCACGCACGACACAGACCGGGTCCTCGAACAACTCCGGGGCGAGACTCCCAACGCTCTGTCCGACCACCCGTCACCTTGGGGGCTCCAGGTTCACCCGCTGGAGCCCCCAAGGTGACGCGCTCACAGTGTGGCGGTGCTTCCACAGCGGGCGACGCCCGACCTAGTCCCCTTGTGGGGTGGACCCTGCACGTTCGGTGCCCGGCCGGCAACTCCCCTGTGATCGCCGGACGGCCTCCGGCGAGCCATCCACCCGTGCTCGATGCGGTCGTCGGTCACGGGTGGATGCGCAGGGGGTCTTCTCAGACCCTTACTGATCCCGAAAGGAGAGGGAAGCACCTGGAGCGAATCCGTACAAGTCCGTACACCCCGCCGCTCGCGCACGGGCCTGTCGGCCAGGCTTGGGAGGGCCGGTGCGGGAATGCGCTGGTCAGCTGGCTGCTGGCAGTGGGCACGGCGGGTCGTATGGGACTCCGGGGGCGACCTGTTGCCACTCGTCCTGGGTCATGGGCGTGCCGGTCCGGGGGCAGGTGGACGCCGCGACGGCGTCCGGGTCGATCTGCCAGGTGACCACACTCTGTGCGGTGCCGCCGGCTGAGACTTCAGCGCCGGCGGGCCTGAGGGCCACCGCGTACAGGTTGCCCTCCGCGGCGGTGAGCGTGGACTGCAGGAGTGGGGCTGCTGGGTCGGTGACGTCCCACAACCAGACCGCGCCGTCCTTGCTGGCCCCGGCCAATACTGCCCCGTCCCCGGTCCAGGACACCGCGTAGACAGTGTCCCGGGGCCCGCGCAGCTCCGCGCCGACCGGGACGGCCGCGTTGGGGGTGGTGAGGTCCCAGATGCGCACGGTCCTGTCGGTGCTGCCGGCTGCCAGGTACCGACCCGTGGGGTCGAAGGTCACCCCGTAGACGTAGTTCGCGAACCCGGTCAACGGGGGCAGCTCCTCAGCCTCAGCCCCAGTCGCGGCAGCCGTCGCGGGCAGGCGCCACAGGTGCACCTGGGCGTCGGTGGTTCCCACGGCCAGCAGCGAGGAGTCCGGGCTGAACACGGCCCCCAGCGGGAGCCCGGGCACGCTGAGCTGGTGACTCGGTCGGGGCTCGGCCCCGGGGTGCAGCGTCCAGAGCCGGACCGCCCCATCGTCGGCGACGGCGGCCAGCTGCGATCCGTCGGCGGTGATCGCGACTGCCTCGATCAGCTGGTCGGACACGGTGACCACACCGGAGAGGCGGGTGCTGCCGGACTGCGGGTCGCGCTCCCAGACGGCGACGCGCCCGATGGCCGTGCCCGCGGCGACCCAACGCCCGTCCGATGACATGGCGGCGGCCCCATCAGCGCGCCCTGCCTCCTCAGGCGGGGTGAGGACGGTTGACCCATCGACAGCTGGGGGGTTCACGGTGGCGACCAGGTGGACCGACCCATCTGCGGTGCCGGGCGACACGCCCACCAGGGACCCGTCAGCGGACGGGAAGATGTTCCAGACCGTGTCGGAGAACCCGGTGTGCACCGGACCAGGCAACGGCCACAGGCGGGCCACACCGTCGACCTCGCTGGTCAGCAGGGCCGACCCGGGGCCGACGAACTGCACCGAGGTGACCACCGCCGGGGTCGGCAGGCTGGTCGACCGACCATCCTCCACGGTGAACAGCTGGATGTGCCCATCTGAGGAACCCGCGGCCACGGTGGTCCCGTCTGGGGAGAACGCCACGGTGTTGACCCAGCTGGTGAACCCTTCGAGCGGCTCGCCTTGCTGGGTGGGTGCGCTGGGGTCGCTGACATCCCAGAGCCTGGCCACGCGGTCCTTCTCCCCTGAGGCCAGCAGGCTTCCGTCCGGGGAGAATGCGACGCTGTGGACGAAGTTCGTCGTCGGACCCACACTGGCCGTTCCGAGCAGGGCGGCCGCCCCGTCGGTCGGGGTCGACCACAGCCGGATCGCGCCGTCCGAGCTTCCGGTGGCCAAGATCTCCCCGTCGGGGCGGTAGGCCACCGACTGCACCTTCCCGCCGAACTCCTCGGTGATCGACTCAAGTGCTCGCGGCTCGCCAGGGGAGTCAGCCGGCATGGCCCAGCGCCGCACCGCGGGCTCACTTGTTCCGGCAGCCAGCTGGGTACCGTCCCCGCTGAACGCCAGCGAGTACACCGCCGCCCCATCAACTCCCAACGCTGCGACCTTCTGTGGTGAGTCGATGACGCGCAGGTCCCACACCGTCACCTCGCCCGCGGCGGTGCCGACGACGAGCAGCGTCCCGTCAGGGCTGAACGCCGAGGCGTACGCCGGCTCCCCTCCCCCGGCGGCGGGCAACTCCCCCGCCTGCTCGTATCCGCCATACCCAGCGGAAGCGCCCTCGGGGCTCACGTTCGCCGCGGTCCGCTGCCAGAGCCGGGTGACCCCGTCGGCCCCGCTGATCGCCAGCACCGAACCGTCCGGGCTGGCCACGGCGTGCATCTCACCGGATGGGCCGACGAACCGGGTCGGCGTCGGCACCCCAGTGGAGTCCAGCAGGCTGGAACGCGCCTGCACCGTCGGAGAGACCTGGTAGGCAGCCAGCGCCAGCTGCGCCCCCAAGGCGGGATCAGTCTCCCGCAGGTCGTTCGCCGAGATCGACAACTGCCGCGACAGGGCCTCGTCGCGTGCCTGCGCGGCCTCGTCGCGTGCGCGGAACGCAACGCCGGCGAGTAGGCCCGCGAGCAGCGCCAGCACCGTCATCACGGCCACCAGCGAGCGCAGACGCCTGGTGCGTCGACTCTCGGCGGCGGCTTCCGACTCCGCATGGGCGGCGCTCGCGGCCACGAAGTCGTGCTCGGCGGCGGTCAGGACACGATGTGAGGTCAGCGGCCTGGCGTCCAGGTCCTGTGCGTCAGCCAGGAGCCCGCCGCGCAGCAGGGCTGCTGGGTCCCGGTCACGCTCGCGCCACACCGCTGCCGCGTCAGCGATCCGGCGCTGCAGCCGGGCCGCATCCAGGTCACGGAGCATCCAGTCACGCAGACGGGGCCACGCCCAGAGCAAGGCCTCGTGGCTGATCTCGATCGTTGTATCCCCAGCGGTGAGAAGGCGCCCGGCCACGAACGCCTCGATCACATCGTCCAGGGCCAGGTCGGTGCCCGGGTCCGGGTGGCGCAGGTCGTCGTGACGCACCCGGCGACGGGTCATCACACCCTCGTCGTCCACCACGACCAACTGACCGAACAACCACTGCGCCGCGGCTCGCCCGGTCTCGTCCAGGCCGGCCACGACGCTCTCGGCGGTCTGCTGGACAGCGCCGGCCAGGCCCCCGGCCGCCAGGTAGTCCCCCACGGTCAGCCGGTTGCCGCGGTGACGTTGCCACGTGGCGAGCAGGGCGTGGGACACCAGGGGCAGTGCCCCGGCCTCGTAGGCGCCGTGCCCCTGCCCACGCGGGCTGAGGTCCCGCAGGAGCAGATCGACCAGCTCGGGCTCAATCGAGACGCCGACCGACTCCGCCGGGCGCACCACAGCCCGGCGCAGGTCGCTCAGCGGCATCGACCCCAGGAGCACCTGCGACGACTGCAGGGCGGGCAGCAGGTCAGGATCGGAGGCAGCCTGGCCGTAGAAGTCCGCACGCAGGCCCGCGACCACCACCACGGTGCGCTCCGGTGACGTGCGCCCCTCCGCCTCGGCGACCAGCTCACGGATGAACTCGCTGCGCTGCTCCGGGGATACCAACGGGGAGAAGACCTCCTCCGCCTGGTCCACCACGAGCAGGACCCGGGCAGCCCCGAGCACCTCCGCCCGGGCTGCGGCGAGCGCGGCCATCGGGTCGGTGCCCGGCACGAGCAGGCTGACCGCCCACGGCTGGTCGTCACGGTCACGCAAACTCGGCACCAGCCCAGCGCCCAGCACCGACGACTTCCCCGAGCCAGACGGACCCACGAGAACCAGGACACCGGGCTTGTCAGGACTACCAGCACGGTCCTCGACGGCGGCGACCAGGTCCTCAACGATCCCCTCCCGCCCGAAGAACAGTGCGGCGTCACGATCGGTGAACGGCTCAAGCCCGCGGTACGGGCTCAACCCCGACCCGCTGGAATCTGTTCCCCGTTGCCCAACACCCCGGCCCGAGCTCGCGCGCCGAGTCCTCAGCAGCGCCTCCCGCCACGCCGACACCTCGGCCGGGTCCGTGACACCAAGGGCATCCAGGAGCTGGTCGAACTGCTGGGGTTGTGTGCCCGGGGGAAGGTGCCGGCCGCTGAAGTACCCACCAAGGGTCGCCGACGGGATCCCCGTCGCGCGCGCCACATCCCGGATCGACCGGCCCGCGCGCAGCCGAAGGTCAGTCAGCCCTGCCGCGAACTCCGCACCAGTGTCGATGTCGACCGGATCCAGCCGACCCTCCCTCTCCGACTGGCTGGTCATGCTCTCGGTCACCGTTCGCCCCCGTTGCTCGTGCTTCACGCCAATCGTAGAGAGCCCGCTCCCGCGCGATAGCCGCGGGGCACGCACGCTGGTGTTGCGACCCCCGGAGGCACTCCCCCGGAACCACGGGCAGATCACGACGGTCTGGTTGTACCCGGCCATGAGGTTGGTGGCGGGCGGAAAGCCGTGCCTGCGTGTCAGCCGACGAGCGGCAGGTCGGGGTTCGGCCGCAGCCCAACCCGAATGGCCTGGGAGGCTGGGCCGGCTGACGCGGTCTGGATGGCCTGCTTCCACTCCGACAGGTCGTAGGTGTGGGTGACCATGCCGTCGACTGGGAAGGCGGGGTCGGCGAGCCAGTCGAGGACCTGCTCCTGGGTGCGGCGTCCGTCCAGCTTCGGCTCTGGGCCTGGATCGGTGGTGCCCTGGACGGTGATCTCCCGCTTCCAGACCAGGGCCCAGTTCATCGGCTGCTCCCCGGCGGCGCCGGCCAGCACGACCATCCCTGTCGGGCGGATGAGGCGCAGTGCGAGGTCGATGGTCTGGGCTGAGCCGACGCAGTCGATCACGAGGTCCACACCCTGCTCCAGGATTGGCAGCTTCGGCTGTCCGGGCGTGACGGTGTGGTGCAGGAGTCGACCCCCGTCCTGCTGGGCCAGGGCCTCGATTGCGGCAGCTCCCGCCGGGAGGGTCCGATCCGCGCCAACCTTCAACGCCCACTCGGAGCCGAAGGCCCCGGGGCTGACCACGGAGATGTTGAGCTCCGGATGGAGCCGGCGCAGGGCGGCGGTGGTGAGCAGGCCGATGGCCCCGGGGCCGATCACGACGGCCCGCTCCCCCTGCCCGTTCCAGTGCAGGGCCGAGTGCAGGGACACGGAGGCCGGTTCGGTGAGCGCGGCCCGCGCTGAGGGGAGGTCCCCGATCGGGAACAGCTGCGACTCGTGGGCGATCACCTGCTCGGACCATCCGCCGCCGGTCCTACGCGAGAAGCCCAGCGTGGGCGCGGAGCAGCCCGAGACCCCGGGGAGGTCGAACCGCTCGCAGACATTCGGCTTGCCCGCGGCGCAGCTGCGGCACACGGGGTCGAAGCCGCGTTGCGCGCAACTGATGATGACGTCGACGGCGACCCGATCGCCCTCCTTGACCCGGGTCACCCCGGGGCCGACCTGGTCGACGACGGCGACGAACTCGTGGCCGGGGATCTGCTGGGTGTCCGGGTAGTAGGCGCTGAGCACGGTCGAGAGCTTGGCGTGGGCCAGCCCGACGTCCGAGCCGCAGATCAGCGACAGCTCCGGGCGCAGCAGGACCCATCCGGGTGCGTCGGGCAACGCGGGAGTGGGCTCGTCCTCCAGCATCCGGAGCAGGCCGCCAGAGCCCCACCCGGCACCCTTCCCCCGGCCCTTCGGCAGCTTCTGTGAGGCAGCGGTGTACAGGTATCGGGGAATGGCGATGTCAGCGAGGATCGCGCGCATGGGTGAGCGCCTTTCGGGTTGGTGGTGCGGCGGATCGTGGGTCAGTGCGCGTAGGTGCGCTGCTCGGCGGCGTGGGTCAGGCCCTTGACCAGGGACTTGAGCATCTGGCGGGTGACCGTTCCGGGACCCCGGACGGGGGTGCGGAACTGCGCCTCCCACGTGACGGTGGTGCCTCCGCCGGGGGTGGGCTCGAGGGTGACGAAGCCGTGGTACATCCACTGCAACGGGGCGCCCTTGGCTGTGTACTCCAAGCGGTTGGGCTCCTCGGCGACGACCATCGTCTCGGTCACCGCCAGCCGCCCGGGGCCACCTGAGAGACGGCGGACGGTGCCCACCTCGCGACCGTCCGACGGGCGGCTGACCACCTCGGACTTGGAGAACGGCGACCACTGGGACATCCGTTCGTGGTCGGTGAGGACCTCCCAGACCCGCTCCGGCGGGGCCGAGGTGAACGCGCTCGCCGCCGCCCTGGTCACCGGTGCCGGGTTCGGCGCGAAGCCGAGCTCGAGCAGGTTGAACGGGTTGACCTTCTCCTTGCGACCCGCTCGCTTGTGGTAGAGCAGTTCAATGCTGAAGCCCATCGGGTCGTTGACGTAGACCGCGTACCAGAGCTTCTTCAGCAGGGTCGGCTTGGTGCTGTTGGGCACGAGGCCGTTGGCCTGGCAGTGCGCGACCAGCTCGTCATGCTCCTTCTCGTCGCGAATCCCGAGGGCGACGTTCAGCGGGCCGATGTCGCTGATGTGGTAGCCCTCGGGCCACCCCTTGCCGACGGGGTCCATGTACTGCACGACCTCGAGGAAGATGTCCTGGGCTCGCACGAGGAACGATTCGCGGGTCGCCCCGGCCAGGCCCCACAGGGCCTCGTGCTCCGGGGTGTGCAGGACGACGTCGTGCTCCTCGGGCAGGCCGAGAACCTCCAACCACGTGTGCCGGGCCTGCGCCAGGTCGGGCACGGAGAGGGTGAGGAACCGGGTGGCCACGGGCAGGTCGCGGATGCGGCTGCGCGGCTCGGCGGCACGCGGGTCGTCCTCCAGGATCTCCAGCAGGACCCCGTCCGGGTCCTTGACGCACACGCGGCGTGCCCCCGGCTCGCCCATCGGTTCGGTGAGAAGGGCGACCTGGCGGCGGGCCAGGCGCTCGAGCACGGCGTCGAAGTCCTCGACGTGCAGGCCGATCATCGTGTAGCCGATGTCGCAGGGCCTCCAGCCCGCGGGGACGGGGAGCGGCGTCGGCTTGCGGAACTCGAAGAGCTCGACCTGGAAGAACTCCTGGGAGTCCAGCAGCCACCAGCACTCGCTGGTCGCATCCGGCACCCCCTGCACGTCGGCGGAGCCCAGCTGCGGGATGAAGGACGCGGTGCCGCCGCCCTCGACATAGCCGAAGATGTCGCGGTACCAGCGCTGGGAGTGCTGGACGCTGCGGACGCTGAGCGCAATCTGGTTGATGGGCAGCTCGGTCATGCGGTGTTCCTTCGATTCCTTCGATGGGCGGTGGGTACGGGGGCGTGCGGGGTCACGCCATGCCGCGGACGGCCGCGAGGATGCGGTCGACGTTGGGCAGGGCGGCGTGCTCGAGGTGGGGGGCGAACGGGATTGTCTGCTCGACGGCGACCCGGGCGTACTTCGCCGGGGTGCCGGATTCGAGGAGCAGCGCGGCCACCTCGCCGGTGAGCCCGGCGCGCGCGTAGTCCTCGTCGACGACGACCACGCGGCCGGTCTTGGTCGCGGCGGCCACGATCGCCTCGCGGTCCAGGGGGGCGACTGTTCTCAGGTCCACGACCTCGGCCTGGATCCCCTGGTCGGCCAGCACGTCGGCGGCCTCCAGGCAGCGGTGCACCCCAACGGCCAGGCTGATCAGCGCGACGTCCGAGCCCTCGCGGCGCACGGCCGCCTTCCCGAAGGGGATCGGCTCGACGACGTCGGGCACCTCGCCGCGAATGCCGTCGGCGGGGATGATGCTGGTGAAGTCGACCGTCTTGCGGCTGTCACCGGCCAGGTACTCCAGCATCTGGATGTCGAACAGCTTCGGGGTCAGGAAGACCACGAACTCGTCGCCCTGCAGCGCGGTGAGCATGAGCCCGGCAGCGTCGGCAGGGGTTGAGGGCACCACGACGGTGGTGGACGGGTAGGCGGCAAGAGTGCCCCAGTGGGCTTGCTCGTGCTGGCCGCCATCGGTGTACCAGCCACCTGCCCCGGCGCGGATCACCAACGGGATGTCCCAGCGTCCGCCGGAGAAGTCGCGGAACTTCGACGCCCCGTTGACGATCGCGGCCCAGCCGACGGCGGCGAAGTCGATCATGTAGAGCTCGACGACCGGCTTGAGGCCAGCCATCGCGGCACCAATCCCGGCGTACATGAACGCGCCCTCGCTGATCGGGGTGTCGCGCACCCTGTCGTTGCCGAACCGGGTGAGCAGGTTGCGGCGCAGCAGGCGCACGTCCTCGCCCCAGGTGAGGATGCGGTCGTCGGCCGCCATGGCCTGGCCGAGGGCGTGGTCGACGGCCTGGTCGAGGGTCATGATGGTCACTTGGTGCCTGCCTTGAGGGTGCCGAACACGGGGCGGCCGGCGACGGCCGCTCGGGCGGTGGTGATGACCGGTCCGATCTTGGCGAGCTCCTGGGCCTCGATGCGATCGGCGTCGCCGTCGCCGAGCAGGGGGCGCGCGTTGGCCAGGGGATCCATGGTCGAGCCGATCGCCCAGTCCCGGGCCGCACGCGCCCCGCGCTTGGTGATCTCGCCCATGCCGCCGGCCTTCTGGGCTGCGCCGCCACCGTCGGCGGTGACGCTGTCCTTGAGCCCCGGGCCCCACGCGGCGGCCATGACCTTCGGGGTGTGCAGCAGGCGGACCAGCCCGTCGCCCTCGAAGTGCCCGCCGGGGCGATGGCAGGTGGCGTGCAGGAAGCCGGGCCCCTTGCCGGCGCGAGCCCGCGCGATCAGCCGGCCGGCGGCGGCAAAGACGTCCTCGACCCGCTCGCCGTTCGCTGTCTCGACCGCAAGACCGAACCCGCGTGCGCGCTCCACGGGGGTTGCGCCGGTGACATCGGAGGAGTAGGTCGTGATCGACCACTTGTTGTCCTTGCACACGAACACCACGGGCAGGTTCCACGCGACCGCCATGTTGTAGGCCTCCATGAGCATGCCGGCGTTCATGGTGGCCTCACCGTGGAAGGCCACGGCGACCGCACCGGGGTTGCGCATCGCGTGCGAGATCGCGGCGCCGACGGCCAGCGGCGCGCCCGCGCCGACCATGCCGTCGCAGCCGGTTCCCAGGTCGGGCTCGAGCAGGTGCATGTGCCCGGCCATACCGTGGTTCATGCCGAGGTCGGAGCCGAGCACCTCGAGCATCAGTGACTCGGGGTCGGCCCCCCGGCCGATGAACGGCGGGGTGTTCCGGTGGTCGAGGTGCAGCGTGTCCCGCTCGTCGAGGTGGGCCAGGATGCCGGCGTTGATGCCCTCCTCGCCGATGCCGGAGTGGTACTCCCCGGGCACAAGACCGTCGTGCCAGGCCCGGACAAGGGCCTCGTCGACCAGGCGCATCCGCACCATGAGCCGGTAGATGGCGGCGGCGTCGAACTCGGCCGGGGTCACCCGGCGCCGGGCAAGTGGGCCGCGCTGCAGGGGGGTCGGGACGCGCATTCCTCGCTCCGTTCGTGTGGTCTGGTCGGGTGGTCAGATGAGGCCCGCGGAGTGCGCCCATTCCTCGCAACGGCGCATCCCCTCATCGAAGGTGACAATCGGCTCGTAGCCGAGCACGGTGCGCGCCTTCTCGATCGAATAGCCCGCCGGGCGGTTCAGCAGGTGCATGGCGGCGGCTCCGAGCTCGTTGGGCTTGCCGATCCTGCGCTGCAGCCCGCCGACGACGTTCAGGGCCGGGGCAGCGATGGACAGCGGCACCGAACGGGTCTTCCCGCCGGCCCACCCGGCAACCCGGCCGAAGTACTCCTTGCAGGTCACCGGCGCGCCGTCTCCGATGTTGAAGATCTGCCCCGCCGCAGCCTCGGAGGACAGCACCAGCACCATGCCGTCGACGAAGTTGTCGATGTAGACGATGTCGAAGATGCCCTTGCCGCCGTTCGGCAGGATCATCTGGCCTGCCTTGGCCAGGGCGATGGGCTCCCGGATCCACACCGAGCCGGGGCCGTAGACGTCGCACGGGCGCACGACGACGCACTCGATCTCGCCCGCCGCGTGCGCAGCCAGGACGACCTGCTCGGAGTTGACCTTCGTGTCGGTGTAGCTGCTCACGCCACCGGAGACTCGCACGGGGTAGGTCTCGTCGACGTTCTCGGGGAAGTCGAAGCCGTACGCGGCGACGCTGGACAGGTGGACGAACCGGCTCACGCCAGCGGCAATGGCCGCATCGAGCACCTTGCGAGTGCCCAGCACGTTGACCTCCCACGCCTTGTCGATCGGCGCGACCGTGCTCACGATCGCGGCGGTGTGCACCACGGCATCGATGCCGGCCAGGGAGTCCTTCCAGACCTCCGGGTCAGCGGTTGTGCCCTCGACGATGCCGTTGTCCGGGTCGCCGACGAGGTCCACCCCCGTGACCTCCGCACCGAGCTCGCGGAGCCGCGCGGCGAGGGCCTTGCCGATGAAGCCGTTTGCGCCGGTGATGAAGATCCTTGCCGGGACGTTGGGGGTGGGACGCTCGGGCATGGGTGGCTCCTTGAGGGGACTGGATGCTGGCATGGGGGACCGTAGCGAATGACAGTGTTCGGTGTCAACCACTAGTGTTCACTGCTATTGAACCGCCTGAGTGGCTTCTGCCACCGAAACCGGCACAATGTGGTTGAATGGATGTCATGACAGCAGCGCTGGCAGATCAGGCGGGGCCGACCGAGTACACGCTCACGCAGCTGTCGGAGGTCACTGGCGTGCCGCCTCGGACGATCCGCTACTACCAGTCCAACGGGCTGCTCCCCCGACCAGGGCGGCGCGGTAACCAGGCCATCTACTCCGCCGAGCACCTGAACCTGCTGCGCTCCGTCGCCGAGCTGCAGGCGGAAGGTCTGCGCCTGCAGACGATCCGCAGCATGCTCAACGGCGACACCGACACCGGCGCGTCCGTGGTCGACCTGCTCGGGCCCAACCTGTCCGGTAGCGCCTGGTTGCGGACCTCGGCACGAACCCTCGACGAGGGGGAGCTCGCCGACCTGCTCGGCGAGGCGTACCCCGAGTACGTCAGCGACCTGGTCAAGCACGGCTACCTCGAGCGACGCACCGGCCCTGGCGGCCGAGGCGTCTGGTTCGCGCCCAGCGTCCCCCAACTGCGCGGCGCACTGGAACTGCAGAAGGTCGGGACCGACATCGAGCTCAGCGCCTGGTCGGCCGAGCTCATGCGTCGCCGATTCCGGGAGCTGTGCGAGGAGTTCGCCGTCAAATGGATCTCCGAAGCCGGCGAGCACTTCGCCGGCGAGGGAACGCAAGAGGAGTTCGAGGCGAACCTCGAGATCATCCGCGCCGTCACCTGGCAATCCGCCGCACACGTCATGGCCGAAGAGATCGAGGCAGTCATCCACCGAGTCGATGAGATCCGCCAGAGGCTGCAGCGCGAGGGATCGGTTCCCCCTGGGCGCGACTCTCGCTCCTCGGGCGTCGCCACGGGTGGAGCACCAGAACGGTGATCCCACTGCTCTACGCGTGTGCCAGGGACGTCGGTTAGAGTCGCGCGGCATGGAAGATCCGCCCACCAGCCTCTCGCGGTACGAGGACCGCACGGCCGCACCCCTGACCGTCTTCGCGGTGGCGTTCCTGTTCGCCTACGCGACACCGATCATCTGGCAGGGCGCTCCGGACCCGCTCATCATGACCCTCCGGGCCATGAACGTCGTCCTGTGGCTGGTCTTCGCCGCCGACCTCGTCACGCGGTGCTGGCTGTCTGGACAGCCACTTCACTACGCGCTGCGACACCCCATCGATGTCCTGCTCGTCCTCCTGCCCATGCTTCGACCCCTGCGCGTGCTGCGCGTCTTCACCGCCCTGCAGCTGATGATCCGCCATGGGGGCCGGGTCTCGATCGGCCAGACGCTGGGAGGAGCCCTCGGCGCCACTGTGCTGCTGATGGTGGTCGCCTCGGTCGCGGTGCTGGACGCCGAGCGGGGGCACCCGGGATCGACGATCCAGACCTACGGCGACGCCCTCTGGTGGTCTGCGGTCACGGCCACGACGATCGGGTACGGCGATGTCTACCCGGTCACCGCAAGCGGGCGGATAGTGGCGTTCGGGCTGATGCTCGTGGGCATCTCGATGATCGGTGTGGTGACCGCGAGCATCGCGGCCTGGTTCGTTGGCCGCAATGAGGAGGCCGCCGAGGACGAGGTCGTCTCCGAGATCCGGGCCCTGCGCGAGCAGGTGGCCCGATTGCTCGACGACCGCTCCCCCGAGATCTCCATGGGCGACGAGGGGTCGACTCGCTCCCGCTAGAGCGGCAACCCCACCGCGTCACAGGGCAGGGCCCGATCCGGATAGCGCACCTCATAGCGGGGAGTGAGCAGCTGGTCGGCGATCAGGAAGTCCTGGTTCTCCATCTGGATGAAGCCCTCGTACTTGGTGTCGAGGTCGACGATGGCGATCAGCACGAGGCCCAGGACCGACGTGAGGACCGCCAACGCGCCGATCTGGGTGCGGCGCGAGACGTAGGGCAACGTGAACGCGGCGATCCCCATCACAGCCAGCGCGCTGGTGACCAAGAGGAGGACCTCGAGCTCGGTCGGCACAGTGGGCCGGGCCTGGACCAGCCGCAGTCGTCGGCCGTCCCCACGCTCCTTGTCCGCGCCCAGCAGGGTGCCGTAGGGCTGGCCATTGTCGATCTCACGCAGCTTCGCCAGGGGGATGTCCAGGGCTGCCCCCCACCTGCCAGCCGCCGGCGACAGCTCAGGATCGCCGGCGAGCGCAGGCCAGTCCTGATGGGCCACCGCCCGGGCGTAGCAGACCAGTGCCGACTGCATCGGCTCCGCGATCGGGTCGTCGTAATAGCCAGCGATGTCGAACTCGAAGACCACGCGTCCGGCCTCGAGCCCCGACGCATCCTTGGAGGCCCGGAAGCTGGCGAACACCTGGACCAGCATGAACGCCAGCAACAGGACCGTCAGAGTCAGCAGCGGGGAGATCAGGAGCTCCAACTTGACCCCCTGCACCTCAGACTTCGCGAACGGGCGCACCCATCGATTGGCCACCAGTCCGATGAGCAGGGCGCCGATCAACACCCCGAACACGATGACCCACGTGGGCATCTCACTCCCCTCGCGGGCGACAAAGCCCGACGGAACTGCACCTGCGACGACGGCGAACAGCCTACGCGGGGCCCAGTCCGGGCCGGCCAACGGTGGAGGATGAGCAGCCGCGCAGTGTTCCCGCCCGGCACGAACCTCCACACCCGGACTCAGTTACGCCGTCGAGACGCGCTCAGCAAGATGCAGTCGGGGTCCCTGCCGCCTGCGCCGGGCACTCGCGATCGCAGCTCCGTAACTGCTCCATGCCAACGCGCCGAACGCTGCGGCGACCACCAACTGCTCCTGCCACCGGAACGCATGCAGCATGTAGAAGGTGATCAGCGACAGGAAGCCAGCGACGAAGACCAGCGTCCAGTACAAGTCCTGAATTGGTCGTGCTGCTCGACCACCCGCGCCGGACTCCGCAGGCGACGACGTAGGACGAACCCCTCCAGGTCGCCGTCGGCGTTGGCCAGGCGGTCCTCAGTAGCCCTCAGGACGTTACCGAGCCGGGTCGGCAGCACCCTGCTGTTGACTGGGTAGTCGTCCAGGGCGCCAATCCGTCGGTCTACCCGCGCCAAGTCCCACGGCTGGCACGCAGATCGCCAACCGAGCAGGTCAACCCGAGCTTGCTGCTCCTTGTCCAGGTCGAGCGGCGTCGATCCCACGGCGTGGGCCTCGAGGGGTACGCCTCCCGCTGGGGCTGGGCGATCGGGTCCCCGTCCGCCGTCGTGATGCCCGGGCGGACCGCCGATGCCGGCTTGGACGTCACCGGAACGAGACAGCTGAGCCTCCGGTGAACCCATGACGATTTCCGTCATCGTGATCGGCGCCGCGGGTATGCCGCCCTTAAGGCCGGGTATCTGGACGGCGTCACAAGCGACCGGCACCACGGGTCCAGCGCAATGGGCAACGGTCTACAGCGGTGAGCGACTCTTCGGCGACGCTACGCAGGCGGTGGTTCGGGCTCCGGTGCGATCGATGTTCAACCCCACGACCGACCCACCGAATTCAAGGAGTCAATGATGACGTCCGTTGAGACGCTTCGCACGCAGGTGAACGGCCCGGTGATCACAGCCGACGACGATGGCTACGACGAGGCGCGCAAGGTCTACAACTTCATGATCGATCGCCGACCGGAGGCGGTGGCACGGTGCTCCTCGACCGCAGACGTCGCCGCCGTGGTGGACTTCGCACGCGAGTCCGGTGCCGACCTGGCCGTGCGTGGCGGCTCCCACAGCGTGCCCGGGTTCGGCACAGCCGACGGTGCTGTCGTCGCGGACCTGTCCGGGATGCGCCAGGTGCGCGTCGATCCCGCGACACGCATCGCATATGCCCAGGGCGGGGCGACGTGGAACGACGTCAACCAGGCCACTGGCGCCCACGGCCTGGCAACCCCCGGGGGGATCATCAGCACCACCGGGGTCGGCGGACTCACACTCGGCGGAGGAATCGGCTACCTGTCCCGCGGTTATGGACTCAGCGTCGACAACATCATCTCCGCCGAGATCGTCACGGCCGACGGCCAGGTCCGGACCACCTCGGCGGAGGAGAACCCCGACCTCTACTGGGCGATCCGTGGCGGCGGAGGGAACTTCGGCATCGTCACCGAGTTCCGCTTCCGCCTGCACCCTGTGGCCACCGTGCTGGCCGGCCCCATGTTCTTCGAGCTCTCCGACGGGCCAGCGATCTTCAAGCACTTCCGGGACGTGATCGGCGACGCCCCCCGTGCCTACGGGGGCTTCCCCCTGTTCAACCAGGCACCCCCGCTGCCCTTCATGCCCGAGGATCGGGTTGGTGAACCGTTCAGCGCCGTGATGCACTGCTGGACCGGCGACGAGGCCGAGGGCAGGGCCTTCATCGACTCGTTCCGACAGGTCGCCACACCCCTGGCCGAAGGGGTGGGAGTCATGCCGTTCGCCGACGTGAACGCCCTGTTCGACGGGCTCGTCCCCCGCGGACTGCAGCACTACTGGAAGGCCGCCTTCGTCAGGGAGCTGACCGACGACGCAATTGCCGCACACTTCGAGCACGGCCCAGGCGTGCCGGCGATGAACTCGACCATGCACATCTACCCGATCAACGGGGCCTGCCACGACGTGGCCGCCGACGCGACAGCTTTTGGCCACCGGGACGCCTCGTTCGCGACCGTCATCGCGGGGATGTGGCCCGATCCCGCCGAGAACGAGGCCAACACGGCGTGGGTCAAGGACTACTACGCGGCGATCGCCCCACACTCCGAGGCCGGCGGCTACATCAACTTCGCCGCGGCGGACGACCAGGCGCGGGTGCCGGACAACTTCGGCACCAACTACGCGCGTCTCCGCGACGTCAAGCGGATGTATGACCCGCAGAACCTGTTCCACCTCAACCAGAACATCGTCCCCTAGCTGCCTGTGCTTGAGACCACCCCAGATGGCGCGCTCCTGACGACGGCCGATCACGGCCCACGCTCACCGTGCTCCCCGGCGACTGCGCCGTCCAGAGCCAATGGTCCTGAAACGCGTCTCGAGCCCAGCGTGGAGGAGCACCCCCTCCTGACACGACCTGCTGACCGAACCGCGGGAGCCGGGCGGCGCACCCTACGCTTTGCGGATGGCCCAGCCAGCGAAGAACGTTCCGAGCGAGCGCTCCGCCGACGACGTCATCGCCGCGCTCGGAGACGAGCAGACCGCCGCCGACAGTCGAGCGCTGGTGGCGCTCATGCAGCGCATCAGCGGGCATGAGCCGCGTGTGTGGAACGTCGCCACGATCGGGTTCGACAGCTACCACTACCGGTACGACAGTGGCCGCGAGGGAGATGCGCAGGCGCTCAGCTTCTACCCGAGGAAGGGCAAGATCACCGTCTACCTGATGGATGGCACCGCCCGGTACGCCGAGCTGCTGGCAGGCCTCGGCTCGCACACCACGAGCCGTGTCTGCCTGTATCTCAAACGTCTGAGCGACATCCAGGTGCCGGTCCTTGAGGAGATCCTGAGACAGTCGTACGCGAACGTGAAGTCCCAGGACGGCCAGATGAAGCGGGTCGAATAGCCACACCGACTCCCCCAGCACAATCACCAACTTCAGGAGCGTGCGGATGTCACTGACACGGATCCACAACTTGTCCATCTCCCTCGATGGGTTCGCCACCGGCGAGCCGCAGTCCGCCGAAACCCCCTTCGGACATGCGGGCCAGCGGCTCCACGAGTGGATGTTCGGTACCAGGTTCTGGGACCCGAGCGGTAGCGATGGGGTCGACAACGCCTTCGCGCAGCGCCATGGCCCTGGGATCGGCGCCGAGATCATGGGCGCCAACAAGTTCGGTCCGCCCGGGTGGCAGGACGAACCGGACTGGGAAGGCTGGTGGGGCCCGAACCCGCCGTTCCACACCCCAACTTTCGTGCTCACCCACCGCCCCCGGCCCTCGATCGTGATGGAGGGCGGGACCACGTTCCACTTCCTCGAGGCCACCCCGGCCGAGGCGCTGGCAACGGCTCGCGCGGCAGCCGATGGGCAGGACGTCCGAATCGGCGGCGGCCCCACCGTGGTCCGCGACTTCCTGACCGCGGGGCTCGTGGACCACATGCACCTGGTCCAGGTCCCGATCCTCCTCGGGCGCGGTGTCCGCCTCTGGGACGGTCTCGAGGCACTCGAGGACTCCTACGACATCGAGACGGTGGCCTCCCCCAGCGGCGTCACCCACCTCACCTTCACCCGCAAGGGCACCCCGTGACCTTGGGCCCGGTCAGGGTAGCGCTGGGCTTCGCTAGCGCTCGGTCCGGTTGGGGACAGTCGCGCGCATGACCCAACGCCACTTCGCGATGCGACGATCCCGAACGAAACCGAACTCTCTGAAGAGGTCTTCCCGGCCGGTGTGCAGGTAGGCGCCGCGCTGCGGCTGCTGACGTGAGCCAGCTTGGCGCCGCGGTTGCCCGCCACCGTGCTGTCCGTGCCAATGCCCTCGGGGTGAAACCCGATGCACCAGCAACCAGCCCAGACGCCGTTGTTCGCCTCCACCAGAGCAGCGAAGTCAGGCCACGTCTCGCGCGTGAGCGGCGTGGTCACTAGCGTTGGGCAATGCCGTCCAGCCGGAGCATGGTGCTCTCATCGCGGTGGGTGCCGTCGGTGCCGACGTGCTTCTCGGAGATCGCTGGGCCGTTCCTCACGACGTGTGCCAGTGCCATGGCATGCCCGCGACCGAGCCCGTACTCATCCGCGAGCCAGGTGATGATCTCCCCGGCCTTGGTCTCGGGTCCGAAGCCGCGGGCGTGGGCTTCGTCGAGGAGTTCCTGAGGGGTCTTGCCGGTCCTCTTCTCAATGGCGTCGAGGTAGGCCTGAAAGGACATGACGATGCTCCTGTTCGTATGTCGAGAATGAACGGGTCCAGCCTGCGATCAAACCTGCTTGAGCTCCTCGGCGAGCATCACGAGGATGCCGCTGGGACCGCGGACATACGTAAGCTTGTAGAGGTCCTGGTAGGTGGCCACGCCGCGTAGCGGGTGGCAGCCGTGCGCCGCGGCGATCTCGAGGGCCCGGTCGATGTCGTCGACCGAGAAGGCGACGCGGTGCATGCCGATCTCGTTCGGTCGGGTGGGTTCGGTCTCGATTGCCTCGGGGTGGATGTACTCGAACAGCTCGAGGCGACCGTTGCCGTCGGGCGTCTGCAGCATGGCGATGTTGGCGTGGTTGCCGTCGAGGCCCACCGCCATATCGGTCCACTCCCCACTGACAGTGTCGCGGCCCAGAACGGTCAGCCCCAGGTCGGTGAAGAAGGAGATCGCCGCTTCCAGGTCGCGAACGGCGATGCCGACATTCTCAAGCGTGATGGGCATGTCCTGCAGGCTACCGAATCAGGACGACCTCACCCGGTCGAGAGGCGCAGCACCTCGACCTCGCGATCGGCCAGCGCGATGCTTGCGGCGCGACGGGTGGCGGCCCCTCGCTGTCCGACGGACGTGGTGACCGCATCGACAGCGTTGCGGTCCAGGAGCCCCTTCTCGACTTGCGCCCGGAGGGCGTTGCCGGCCTCGGACGCGGTGAGCGCGTACGACCCGGGCCGAATGGTGACGTGGAAGACTGTGCGCGGTCCCCTCCCGCTGACCTCCTGGCGCAGGTTCGAAGCAGAGGGAGACGGCACACGGGTGACCATGGGCTACGCGGGCGACTTCCACGGTCTGCTCGGGCTTCTGCGCCCGCTGATCGTGCCCCTCGGCAAGCGAGCGCTCAGGGGCGACCTCCCAACGCGCAAGCAACTTCTCGAATCCAGCTCATCCTGAGCCGTCTCCGGGAGCCCCCAGTCCAGAGTGCGTCCACAGGCGGCGAAGTGCAGTACATCTCGGGACCGCAGCGGGACCCGGCGGGGGGGTGCGAGGCCCGGGCGCCGGGCACCGCTCCCCGCCGGTCGTCACGGCCTATCCTGCGTGGCATGGGCACGAGGAGGGGGGTGGCCACCGCTGCCCTCGCGTGGGTCGTGGTGGGGTTCATCGTCTGGGGAGTCGGTGCATTCGGCATAGCCAGGGGGCTGGAGGACCGCTGCCTCTCCGTCGGCGACGAGCGTGGCTACGGCGCGAGCTCCCAGTCGGCGTCGGTCTGGCCGCCGAGCCTCGTGTGCAACCTGTCGAGCCCCGACGACCCGGCCGCGCCGGACCAGCTCGAGGTGAGCCAGACGGGTTCGGCACTGCTGCGGTCAGGGTGGATTCTCCTCTTCCCGCTGGGGTGGTGCGCTCTCGGAGCCGGGCTGCTCATGCGTCGGGCGTCACGCGACAGGCATCCCTTCCCGACGTGACGTTGCCCGGGGGTAGGGGCCGCGAGCCCCCGGGCGGGGCTGGTGCGCCTCCACGGCACCGGCGCCAAACGGCTCCGCCACCACGTCGTCGGCGAGCTCACCCTGGCCTACGAGACCATGGCCCTCAACGCCGGACCCGCCGCCCCCACCGCCCAATCCCTGACCCTCCTCGGCACGGCGGTCGGGCGGACGCCGTCGTCCACAGTGCCGGCGCGACGCCCGAGTCCGCATCCTGACGGGCGCGGAAGCTGCGGGTGGCCGACCAGGCGAGGCGCTAGTTCCCATCCACGAGGGCGTGGATATGGGTCAAGCTGGCCGTGCAGGCAGTGGAGCGTGTGCCACGATGGTCTGGATGGCGCTCGATGTGGGAAGGCTGCGACGTGAGTTCGATCTACTTCCTCGCTGATGGGGACGCCGAGGCGGTGCGGTTCGTCGGTCACTTCGAGGACCTGCTGAGGGCCGATCACGTGCTCGCCCACGACATGATCACGGTGCCGCACCTGACCTCGCTGCCGGATCTTGCTGAGGGGCTCCCGGTAACGGTTGACCTCTCGGTGATCACGCAGATCTGGCCGAACATGCCGGAGGACCCGGAGGGCGACCTGTCGTGGATGGCCGAGCCGGTTGTCGAACGCATCTCGGACCCCCTCCGGGACCGTGTGGCAGCGATCCACCCCGAACGAGTGCCTGAGTTGATCGAGGCCTGGACCGCTGAACTGAGCGGCTCGGTCAGCGATGGGCTCTCCGGCCAGCTCGCGGCCGACCTGATCCAGCTCGCGCAGCGTGGCTGTGAGCGCCGACTCGGGCTCTACAACTGGTACGAGCTGTAGACCGCCGGGTGTCGGGGACGAGGACGAGGAGTCCGGCGATGAAGGTGCCGGCGTTGGTGGTGGCCCCGAGCAGGACCCGACCACTGTGGTCGCTGCCGTTGTGACGCGAGTAGGGCACAGTGGCGGACATGGTGACATCCCGTACGGCGCAGGGCCCAGTTGCCGGACGGGTGCTGATCTGCAGCGCAGCTGCAGCCGTCGGCGCGTTCACCGTCGTCGGCTGCCTGCTGGCTATGCGGCTGGAGGTCGTGGGTCTGGGTCGTCCCAGAGACAGTGGGATCAGGCTGGGCTACATGGCCGCCCTGGCCTTCGGCGTCGTCGCCGGCATTGCCGGGCCAGCGGTGCTGACCGCGGGGCTCATCCCGTCCGGGCGGCGGCTGGTGGCCGCCGCGGCTCTGGGCGTATCGGTCCTGTCCGTGCTCACCATGGTTGCCCTCCTCGGCCTGTGATAACCGAGGAATGCTTTCGTCCCACGATCGCCGTCGCCTACCGGGGCGGCAGGTCGGCGGGTACTCGAAGCCTGCTGGCCCGCTCGAACGCGTGCGCGTAGCCGAGGAGCTGCCCGTCCGTGCCTGGCCGTCCGATCAGGGTGGCCCCGGTCGGCATGCCACTGGCCCGAAGCCCCAAGGGGACTGTGACCGCGGGGTACCCGGCGGTCGCGTAGAAGGCACGTTGCCTGTAACGGTTACGGAAGGGGTGTGCAGGGCCTTGGGCCACTATGCAGCCGGTACGGTTCGCGCAGGCCCGTGGGCGATCGTGGGTCTGCGGGCTCGCTGGCTGACCGCGAGCCGTTCAGGGCACGCAGCCGCTTGGGCGGAACGGAGGCACGATGACCGAGCCTGTGGACCTCGGCCCGGCAGGGCAGGCCGACCCCCTGGGGCCCGATGGCGAGAGCCCCGCGCAGCAGGGTGGTTCGCTCGGTCTGCCGCAGGCCACCTCGTTGGTGCTGGGCACGATCATCGGCGTCGGGGTGTTCACCCTGCCCAGCTCGTTGGCGTCCTACGGCCCGATCAGCCTGGTGGCGCTATTGCTGACCACCGTGGGTGCGGTGGCGCTGGCGTTGATGTTCGCGTCGTTGAGCCGGCGGATGCCCGCCGATGGCGGGCCCTACGCGTACGCGCGGGTTGCGTTCGGCAACCTGGTCGGCTTCTCGAACGCGTGGCTGTACTGGATCACCACCTGGGGCGGCAACGCGGCGATCGCCACCGGGTGGGTCCTCTACGTCGAGACGTTCATCAACAAGGGCCAGGCCACCTGGGCCACGATCGCCCTGACCCTGGCCGGGATCTGGGCGGCCACGGCGATCAACCTACGTGGTGTGCGCAGCATGGGCACGATCCAGCTGTGGACCTCGATCCTGAAGTTCATCCCGTTGCTGTTCATAGCCACGGTCGGGCTGTTCTTCATCGACACCGACAACTTCGCCGTGTGGAACCTCAGCGGGCAGGGGATGTGGCAGGCCATCGGCGGGGCGATGGCCCTGTGCCTGTTCTCCTACATCGGGGTCGAGTCGGCGTCCGTGGCTGCGGCGAAGGTTCGCGATCCGCAGCGCAACGTGCCGCGGGCCACGATCCTGGGCACGCTGCTGGCGGCCGGGGTCTACCTGCTGTCACTGGTGGCGGTCTTCGGGATCATCCCGAACGCCGAGCTGCAGGCGACCACCGCGCCGTTCGCCACCGCGGCCGAGTCCATGTTCGGGGTGTCCTGGGCGGGGTCGCTGATGGCCCTGGTCGTGGTCATCTCCGGGCTTCGGTGCCCTCAACGGCTGGACGATGCTCGCCGGTGAGATGCCCTACGCCGCAGCAGCCGACGGGCTGTTCCCGGAGCACTTCGCCCGGGTCTCGCGGCGGGGCGTCCCAGCCTTCGGCATCGTCGTCTCCGCGATCCTGGCCACCGCGGCGGTCCTGCTCTCGCACCTGGGGGCTGCCGGGATCACGGTGTTCAACACCCTGGTCCTCATGACCGGGATCACCGGCGCGATCCCCTACGCGTTCTCGGCGATGGCCCAGATCAAGTGGCGGATCGCCGATGGGCGGGCCATCACCCGCGGCCGGATGGTCCGCGACGTCGGCATCGCCGGGGTGGCCCTGGTCTTCTCGGTGCTGTTCATCGTGTACTCCACGAACAGCGATGCCGAGGGGCTGGCCCGGTACGAACCCTTCCTGTTCGCCCTGGGCGCCTACCTCCTGGGCCTGCCGGTGTACTGGTACAACCGCAAGGGCATGAGCCGCCCCGGCCCGATGCCACCCCCGGTCGAGGCGCGCCCGTGAACCTTGCCCTGTTCGCGGCAGCCGGTATCGCGCTCGCCTACGGCCTGGCGGTCAGGTCCTCTCGCCTCGTCAGGCGTGGGTGACTGCAGCTCCTGCTGAGGCTCGGCGTGCCGCCTCGGCCCGGCGGTAGGCGGCGAAGGCGACGACCAGGGCGACGACGAGCACCACGGTGCCGGCGAGGCTGGCCTCGATGCCGAAGTCACCCCCGCTGAGCAACTCGCTGGAGCCCTCCGCGGGGCCGAACGCGAGCAGTGAGTTCGCCTCCGGGTTGCCGCTGACCGGGACGCCGAAGATGTTGCCCTGGAAGTAGTTCCAGCCCGCGTGGATGCCGCAGATGAGCCACAGGGAGCCCTGGCCCAGCGCCACGAAGGACGCGAACAGGGCGTACAGCGCGATGTTGACCAGCGCGAGCGGGCTGGCGCCCACGTGCAGGATCGAGAAGATGACCGAGGTGGCGATGACCGCGACCCAGCCCGGCAACTGCAGGCCACCGATCTGGAGCATGTACCCGCGGGTGACTGCTTCCTCGGTCGAGGCCTGCAGCAGGAACACGACGGCCAAGGGCAGCAGCAGCGCCAGGGCCTCGGAGCCGAGGTTGGTGTGCTCGGATACGCCCGCCTCGTACTGGCCCATGACCGTCAGCGCCAGGACGCCGGCACCCATCATGAGGGCCCCGATGACGACCCCGACCGCGAGCTTGCCCACCGGGTTCCCCCCACGGAAGCCCAGCGACGTGAAGGGGCGGCCCTCCTTGAGCACCACCCACAGCAGCAGCGCCACCAGGGTGAAACCGAACGAGAAGAACTCCCCGAACTGGTACTTGGGGTCGTCTGGCTCGGGTGACCCGAGCACCGCAGAGCCGATCGCCTGGCCCCCGGCTCCACCGACCACGACGATCAGCACCGCCACGATCCAGCCCAACCACCACCGCGTGGGCCGCTTGGCCTCCTCGGCCATCTCGACCAGGGGCGAGGTTCGAATATCCATGGCGTGTGTCCCTTCCGTCCAAGCCGGATGCTTTCGCCCGGGATTCTAGGATGGGCAAACCCCGCGCACGCCCAGAAATGGCGTGGTCGGGACCCGAAACGGTTTCAGCCCAGCGGGGTGGGATCCGAGCTCGGCGGATCAGCCGGAGGCTCGCCCGAGCCCCTGATCAGCGCCACGCGATCCACCAGGACGGACATCTGGCTCTCGCTGAAGTTGGCGTAGCTTCCCAGAACGGACTGTGGGTCCTCCAGCAGTGTCGGCTCGATGAGCACGGCCGCCGCGAACTCATGGCGGGCCTGCTCGAGGTAACCCAGCCCAGCCAGTGCCAGAGCCCGGTAGAACGGGCCCCAGTACGCGTCCGGGGCATGGATCAGGCTGGCCTCGGCCAGGGCCGCCGCGTCGTCGCCCACCAGCACTCGGTCCAGGGCGAGCAGGCCGTGCATGTATCCCGGGTGGCTGGGGTTCAGGCGCAGGGCCTCTCGCATCACCTGCACGCCCTCGGCCCATGCCCCCGCCAGTGCCAGCAGGGTGCCCGCCGTGGCCAGCATGGTCGGGTGCCCCGCGCCAAGACGCGCACCCTGTTGAGCGCGCTGGATCGCCACCTCCCACTGCCCACGCGCGAGCGCGACGGTGCCGAGGTCCAGATGCGCGTGGGCGTTGCGCGGATCCTCCGCGAGAGCCTCCCGGGCTGTCGCCTCGGCCTCGGCAAGGTCTGCCTCAGGATCCTCGGACAGCCCGTACGCGGCGGTCACAGCCAGGGTGTTGGCGTGCATAGCCAGCACGTCCGGGGATCTGGTCCCGGACTCCCGCGCCAGTGCGAGCGCCTGCCGGGCGTCCAGCAGCGAGGCGTTGGTGCCCTGGGCGACGTAGGTGTAGAAGGCCAGACGGGCGGCCGTCTCAAGCCTCGCCGCGCCCGGGTCGTCGGCCGGAACGGTGCGCGGCAGGAGTACGCCCGCGTAGTCGCCCAACTCGCCGGCGACCTCCGCCACCCATCCATCCACGAGCGCCCACAGCTGCTGCGGTTCCCGGGCCAAGATCTCGGCCACAGCCCACACGAACTCCCCGGACTCGGCGTCGGTCACCCGGGCGCTCAGGCGCATCCCATCGCCGGTCCCCAACGTGCTGCCCTGCAGCACGTATCGCGCCCCGAGTTGGCGACCGATGTGTTGGGCATCCCCGACACGCGCGGTCGCTGGGCCGAGCACGCGCAGCCCGGGGAAGCGGGCCAACTGTCCCACCAGTGCCTCGCAGACCGCCGTCGCAGCTAGGTCTGCCCCCTCCCCAGCGGCGTCGAACAGCATTACCAAGACGGCGGGCTCAACCGTTCGGCCCGCCACGGGCGGAAATGGTGCCCGCGAGAACGTCGGCGTGTAGCGTCCCGTTGGCAGGTCGATCCGCACGAGGTCCGCAGCGCCCTCCCCCTCGACGTAGGCGCGCAGAGCCTTGCGCACCCGGGTGGCCCGTACCCGCACCGAGGCGTCCGTCCGGCCGTCGAAGGCCGCGCCGTGGTCCAACGCGCGGCGTCCGACCGTGCGCTCCGAGAGCCGATCGCCACGCCCCGCCAAGGTCTCGGTCACCACGTACGCCAGGAATGCCCGCGAGCGCTCCGATCCGGAGAAGGCCGCACTGGCCAGGACACGGGTCAACGTCTCGGCGACCACGCCGTTCCAGTCCTCCGCCGACATGCCGTCCCCGGACAGCATGCGGGGATCACGGATCATGAGGTAGCCGTCCTGACTGGAGCAAGCAGGATAGCAGCGGGCGTGAAGCAGTTTCTCAGGCCGATCGGCGGCCGCCACCGCCGCGGGTCCATCAGCGGAAGCGATCCGGCCCGCTCGACGGGGAGCATACAAGAAGATGCCCTAGGTTCGATGCCGCGTCCTTCTGGTAACCGACGCACGGCCGCCTCGCGGCTAGAAAGTCGAGGTGTTGATCCCCGGCGCGGTGTCTGCGTGACTGAGTGGCCGCCCGCGCGTTCACCCCCGGCGGCGCCTGCCGCGGGCAGCTGGGCCGTTGACTGCCTTGGGCGCTCAATAGACTGGCTTGATACCGAAGAAGGTCGTCTTGGCGCGGCTGACGTGCTTGAGCAGCTTCATGGCGTACTTGTAGCGCTGGGAATCCACAGCGCTGATAGCTTCCCGGGGCACGCTGTCGATCGACTCGATGAAGTCGGCGAAGGTGCCGGCCACCTTGGACAGTCGATCCTTGGCCACGAATTCGAAGGCGTCGTCGTCTGTGAGCAGATACACCGGATTGGTTATGTAGTTGACGACCGGCACGCCGGCGGCATACCAATCGCCGCCATCGGTGGGAGGGTAATCGCCCAACGGTCCCTCGGCGGGGAGCAGGACCGTGCGGCTGAGCTCGTTGGTCTTGGCAGCGTCGAGGAGCAGTCCCGTCACGGTGCGGTTCATGGGCACGAACACCCCGGCCGCCTCGGGCAGTCCCGTAGGCACCAGCCGTTGCTGGTCGTCCTCGACGGCCTCGAGCGCGATGTGCTCGATGGTGATCTCCAGCGCCGTGTGCTTCACGACGTCATCCCTGTGCGTCTCGATGAAGGTCCTCGTGCCCAGGGATCCGTAGAAGTGCCCCGCGGTGAGCACGACGACCAGCCGACGCTCCAAGCCCCTCTGCTGGGCGAAGTGCCTGGCAAGGGCGAGCACCACCGCCACGCCGCTGGCGTCCTCGACCGGTGAGGCGAACGGGGAGTCGTGGTGGCAGGTCATGACGATGGTCTCGTCGCTCGAGCCCGGGATCTCGCCGACGATGTTGTGCATCGTTCCCGGTTCGCGGATCCCAGCGAGGCTCAGGCGGGCCTTGCCGTGGCCGCTCTCGGCGGCCTTGCGAAGCCACGACGCGTCGGCCCGGCCGACCCAGAAACCGGGGATGGGCTTGTCGAGGATGTCCTTCTCCCGGAAGCCGTACGGGGCATACATGTGGCAGCTTCCCCCGGGCTGGTCCTTCACGATGCCTATGAAGCCCACGGCCCCCCGTTTGGCGGCCAGGTGGTAGAGGTGCCACCCGAGGCGGACCCACGTGGCGGGGTGCTTGACGAGGTCGAGGCTGCCGTCGGGATCGTACTGGCCGAGGCTGAACTTCCTGAGCAGCTTCACATCCAGCTCCGGGAAGCCGATCTCGGTGACCACGATGGCCCCGTTCCAGTCAGCCCGATGCCAGAGCGTGGCCGGGTCGGCGAAGACCAGCCGGGCTTCCCTGCCTTCTGGCCCCGTGAACGCCGAGTAGGGGATGGGGAACGAGTCCACCTGCTCGAAGCCCGAGCCGTCGTCGATCTCGACCGAGTGCGTCTCGGCGGCCCAGTGGGTGATCGGGATGGGCTCCCGGCGAACCTTCTCGAGCCCGAAATCGCGCAGATGCGCCTCGATGTAATCCTCGTTCTGCCGGTCCGCCGCACTTCCCGCGCGGCGAGCGCCCATGCTCACCTGATCCCTGATCCACCCGAACATCTGCTCGTTGTCGAACCGGTCGTTGGGCATTGCCGCTCCTCACCTGGTTGCGTGGCCTCGCGTCGAGCCCCATCCCAGACCACAGCCCCCGAGTGACGCGGAACTTCCGGACAGGAGTGGGCAGCCGACGTTTCGTGCGCTGACAACCCGCGCGGGGCGTCGGCCACCCGGTAGGTTCACGCCGATCGGCCTGGCCAGGAACTGGATGTCGTGGGCACAACCGTACTTGGCTTGATCTGGTGCGCGCTGATCGCAGGGCGGCCAAACTCAGGGTGGAACCAGCCCGACCAGAACACCGACAACCAGGTCCAGAGTCACAACACCTACCGGAGGTCCGCCGCGCAGGTTCGGCTGACACTGCGGGTGTTGGTCGGCTGCTTGGACGCGTCCAGTCCGACCGGTTACGGGCACAGCGCCACCGCGGCCCGATGGGGGTCTGGTGGTGCGGAGGCGGGGCGAACCGTCCGGCGCCCAGATGCCTCACACAGAGAGCCGTAGGCTGCCGCCATGTCGATGGTCCACGACGACGCGGTGTTCTTCGAGGACGACAAAGCCTTCGAGACCTGGCTCGTCGATAACGCGTCGACCGCCACGCACGTCTGGATTCGGATGGCCAAGAAGGGCACCGGCGTCACGTCGATCGACTGGACAAGGGCGGTGGACGTGGCGCTCTGCTTCGGCTGGATCGACGGCATCGCCCGGCGGCTCGACGACGACTGGTACGTGCAGCGGTTCACCCCCCGGCGGGCGAAGAGTGTCTGGTCGAAGATCAACCGGGAGCGCATCGAGCGGCTCACCGCCGAGGGGCGGATGCGCCCTGCCGGCCTGGCCGAGGTGGAGAAGGCGAAGGCGGACGGCCGCTGGGACGCCGCCTACGACGGCCCGGCCACCGCGGTGGTGCCCGACGACCTCGCCGCCGCCCTGGCCGAGCGCGGCCTCACCGACGTCTACGCCGGCCTGGACGGCCGCAACCGCTTCGCCTTCCTGAATCGCATCCAGACCGCGGTGCGCCCGGAGACCCGCACCCGCCGCATCGAGCAGCTCACCGACGCCCTCGCCCAGGGCAAGACCCCCTACCCGGCGCCGACGAAGAAGCCCGGTGCCTAGTGCTTCCGTGTCGATCAGCCTGAAGAACTTGGGCCGCAAAGTGATGCGGACAGACAGGTTGCCGCTATCCACGACGCTCACACACTGTCACGACCCGACCCGCACCGCCGCTCACACCTTATTTCGACACTTCGGCGCCAAGATCTAACTGGGTCGGCCGCTCCTCACGCTGGTCGAGATGCGACAGGTGAACGGCCGTCTTCACTCGGCAGGATCGAGCTGCATCAGCTCCTGGATGCCCGGACGATGCCCACAGCGTCAGGCCGAGTGTCTGGCGAAACCGGGAGGACGCCTGCCCATGCCCTCGATCCGATTATCGTCTACCCCAGGGTGGGCAGTGCGAGCGGCGCGAGGGCGGCTTTGGCCTCGCCGAGCAGCACCTGCTCGGCCCGGCGATAGCGCGCGTCGGCATCTGCGGGGGAATCGCCGACGGCGGTCAGCCCGACGCGCCCCTCCTCCGTCAGGCAGCTCATCATGTGGAAGACGATGCCCACCTGGCGTGACTGGTCGAAGTGCAGACGGTTGCGGGCAACGATGTCGAAGAGGTCATCCAGGGACAGGCTCGCGAGTTCAGAGGCCTCCAGGTGGTCGGTGGCGACCAGGTGCTTCTCTTTCCCGGCCGGGGTCACGAACAGTGCGGTGTCGGGGTTGTAGCGCCCGTCGGTGAGGAACTGAAGCGTCAGGAAGGGATGGGTCGTGCCGCCCTTGCGCAGGTTGATTTCGATCGCGTAGCTGGTCCACGCCCCCGTACCGTCTCGGACGACGACGAAGTCGAGAGCGAAGCGGCCGAGCACACCTTCTCGCGCCAGCCGACTGCCGATGACACGGGCGTCACGGCTGATCGCCGACGCGTACCCATAGTCAGCGGGGAACCGGCAGCCGAGGTAGCTCTGACCGCTGGGCCCGCCGAGGAGCTGGTCATGCGTCGACAGCAGCTCGACATCACCGTCGGGCAGGACCCTGAGCTGGACCGAGGGGCTGCGCAGCTCGACGCCGATGATCCGCTCCTCGACGATCCCTCCCCGCTCGGCGAGTTTCCCCATGTACGGGCCGATCTCGATGGTCGGCAGCTCGAAGGCCATGCCCTGGACACGCCTGGCGAGCTCCCCGCGCTCCTGAGACGCTCCCGGTGGGGGCAGGTCCCGCAGGTTGACCAAGGCGTTGCCTTCCCCGGACACCCCCTCATTGAGCTTGACGAGCGCCTCGCTCGCAGCCGGGCGCTCGGCGCGCAGCCGTGAAAGAGCGTCCACGACGTCGTCGAGGCTGTTCAGGTCCTCGAAGCCCAGCGGGTGACGGACGCCCTCCTCGGCGAACAGCCGGCGGCAGCCCGACTTGGTCCCCAGCGGGTAGAGCCGCGGGTCGGCTCCGTACATGGGGATGCCCAGGGCCAGGGCCAGGTCTCGCTCGCGCTCGGTGGTGTTGTAGGGGATGAGGTGGGACCGATGACGATCCGGCACGAGCGCGGAGATCTGGGCCAGCAGTCGGGGCCGCGCCAGCAACTTGTCGGTCAGGGGGTGTCCCGACGCGTCACCCACGTGCACCAGGTGCAACCGGGAGCGCGCATGGCTCGGGATGACGCCGGGGAGCAGCGCCAAGTAGTACTCGATCACCGTCGGGGCGATCGGCATCGAGGTCACGTAGACCATCTGCAGCCGTGGCTGGCGCAGCAGCAGGAGCAGGAACAAGAACCTCTCCTCGTATGCCTGCAGCAGGGTGCCGCCGCGCTCATCGATGCGGTCCAGCGAGACGGAGGGCACCACCACGACGGACTCCCCCTCCTCGTTGAGGCCCATGAGCCGCCAGACGTCGGGCATCCGCCGCTGCAGCGCGTCGAAGCGCATCTCCCGCTCCTGCGGGGACAGGTCCTCGAGCACAGCCCGATCCGAGGGCAGGGACAGGGCGCTCATGGTGCCACCCGGGCCGCGTCGAGGCCGATCACGTCGAAGGTGGCGACCGGGCGGGAGAACCCACGCAGGGTGAGTTCGCCGATCGGGCGGGTCACGGCGAGCTCCTCGACAGCCGCGTTGACCTTCTGCGTCACCAGCACCTGCCACGGCTCGGCGGCCGAGCACAGCCGGGCGGCCAGGTTGGTGACCGTGCCGATCGCCGCGTAGTCGTAACGACCCTCGAACCCGATGCGCCCACACGTGGCGTACCCCTGGGCGATCCCGACACCCAGGGCCAGGTCGTGACCCGCACGTCGCCAGGCCTCGGCCAGCTCCTGCACCCGGGCGCGCATCGCCACACCGAGGCGGACCGCACGCGCAGGGGCATCGTCAACAGGTACAGGGTCGTTGAAGAAGACCATGATCCCGTCACCGGTGAACCGCTCGAGCGTCCCGTCGAAGCGCATCACGAGGTCCCCGATGGACTGGTGGTACTGGCCCAGGACGCCCCACACCTCCTCAGGCTCAGCTGTCTCGGCGAATCCTGTGAAGCCCCGCAGGTCGGCGAACACCACGGTGATGTCGCGGCGGTGGCCCTCAGCGAACGCCCCGTCTCCGGTGGCCAGGACCACCTCGGCGACCTGGGGGGACAGGAACCTGCGCAACCGGCTCACCCGTTCGAGCTCCTCGACCTGGCGGTGCACCCGCTCCTCGAGCTCTCGGTTCCAGTCCGCCAGTTCCGCGGCCTGACGTGTGATGGTGTCGTGGAAACGTTTGATCCGGACCAGTGACCGCACGCGCGCCAGGAGCTCGGGCTGGGCGAACGGCTTGGCGACGAAGTCGTCGGCGCCGGCTTCGATCGCGTTGACCTTCTCCTGGTCCCCGCTGGCGGTCACCATCACCACGGGCAGGTAGGCGGTCCGCTGGTCGGCCCGGATGCGGCGGCAGACCTCGTAGCCGTCCATCTCGGGCATGAGGATGTCCAGGAGCACGATGTCGACGTCCTCCCTGCGCAGGATGTCCAGGGCCTCGTCACCGGATCCGACCAGGATCACCCGGTGGCCCCGGGGGGCGAGCACGGCCTCCATCAGCCGGAGGTTGGCGGCGAGGTCGTCGACGACGAGCACGACGGGGTCCGCGTCGGGGGGCAGCGATGCTTCGGTCATGGTGACTCTCTCCGTCGGTTGAGCACCTCACGGACCTGCTCTGGGAGTCCGCGGACGCTGATCGGCTTCTCGATGTGCCCGTCGAAGCCCTCGAGGCGCACCCGTTCGCGGTCCTCGGGCATCGCCAGCGCGGTGACGGCCAGCACCGGCACCGAGCACGTGGCGGGGTCGGCGCGTAGGGCCCGCAGGCCGGCGAACCCGTCCATCCCGGGCAGCTGGAGGTCCATCAGGACCAGGTCCGGTGGATCGGCCACCGCCCAGGCCACCCCGTCCTCGGCGGTGCCTGCTGGGCGGACCAGGTATCCGGCGTGCTCGAGGACGGCGCTGACCAGCTTCAGGTTCAGCTGGTTGTCCTCGACGACCAGGATGCGCTCACCGGTCATGGTGCCCCCCGCCCGCCGGGGGACGTTTGGCGGCGCCAGCAGACTCAGGTGGTTGATCGGTCCCCGCTGCGTGCACCGTGTCGGATAGCACCCCTGCTCGCCGCAGTGCCGGGACCAACAGCTCCCGGGTCACGGGCTTGACGAGGTACTCATCAGCCCCGAGCGCGATGCCCCGACCCCGCTCGTCGAGTATGGACACCACCACGATCGGCACCTGTGCCGTCGCCGGGTCCCCCTTGATCCGCGACAGGACCTCCCACCCGTCGATCCCGGGAAGCCGGATGTCCAGCACCACGGCCGCCGGCAGGCCGTGGTGCAGCCGCTCCAACGCCTGCTCCCCGGTCGACACCACCTCCACCCGCAGTCCCTGGTCCACCAACAGGATGCTCATGAGTTCCTGGGAGGGCCGGTCGTCCTCCACGACCAGCACCACACCGGACCCCCCCTCCCCCTCCGGGACGGGGCCCGTGGCGCCCGCCCTGGGCGCGGTCGGAATCGTGAAGCCGAACGTGCTCCCCCGCCCGGTGTCGCTGACCACCCACATGCGACCCCCGTGCAGGTGCACGATGCGCCGGCTGAGGGTGAGTCCCAGGCCCGTTCCCTCCTGCGCCCCAGGCGCACGTCCACCCTGCTGGAAGGACTCGAAGATGCGCTCGCGGTCGCCCTCGGGAACCCCGACACCGGTGTCGGTCACCGTGATGACGATCTCAGCACCGTCACGATGTGCTTCCACGGTGACCCGGCCACCGTCCGGAGTGAACTTCACCGCATTGGTCAGCAGATTGAGCACGACCTGACGCAGCCGAAGCTCGTCGGCCTCGACCTCGCCCACATCATCGTCCACCCTGACCTCGACGGCGAGCCCATGACGTTGGGCACGCTCGCGGATGAACCCGAGGCACCCATCCAGCAGCGGCCGCACGGAGACGGGCCGAACGTCGAGGACCATCTGACCGGCCTCGACCTTCGACAGGTCGAGGATGTCGTTGAGCAGCGCCAGCAGGTGCTTGCCCGAGGAGTGGATGTCGCGCAGGTACTCGTCTTGGCGCGCATTGAGGTCTCCGAACATCCGCTCGAGCAGCACCTCGGAGAAGCCGATGATGGCGTTGAGCGGCGTCCGCAGCTCGTGGGACATGGAGGCGAGGAACTCGGACTTGTGCTGGCTGACCACCGCCAGCTCAGCGCCCTTCTGCTCCAGGCGGCGGTACAGCTGGGCGTTGCCGATCGCCAGGGCGGACTGGCTGGCGAAGGTCTGCAGGAACTCGCAGGTCTCCGGGTCGACCACGCCGGGCGTGCGCCGACGCACCACCAACGCCCCAACCACCTGGTCTTGGCGAAGCATCGGGACCGCAACCACGCTGCGCCAGCCGGCATCCCTGAGAGTGCGCAGGTGTGCGTCGTCAGCATCCGATGACAGGTCGGCCACCTGCAGGGGCAAACGTTCCCTGGCGGCCCGACCGACCAGCGTGTCGTGCAGCCCGAGCCGGATACCGCGCAGGGACTCCAACACCTGGGGGCTGGTCCCGAAGGCCGTGCGCACCCGGAACTCCTGCAGTTCCGGGTCGAACTCCAGGATCGACCCTCCATCGGTCCCCGAGAGCGCCACGGCATGGGTGACGATCGTGGTCAGGACCTCGTTCAGGTCGAGGCTGGAACTCACGGCCTCGCCGACGGCGCCGAGCGCCTCCAGCTGGTCGACCTTCGTGGCCAGCGCCGCACCTCCCGCCTCCAGGTCGCGGACCAGGCCCACGGTCCGTACCGCGATAGCGGCCTGCGTGGCGAAGTCAGTCAACAGCTCCGCCGCACGCTCAGAGAACGGGGCGACCCTGGTCCGCCACGCTGAGAGGACGCCCACGACCTCCCCATCGAGGAGCATCGGGGCGCCGATGATCGAGCGGAACTGGCCAAGGCGCTGGGCGTCCGTGCGACGGTACTCGGGGTCGGCAAGGACGTCCGCGATCTGCTGGGTGCGCCGATCAAGCCCCACCCGTCCGACGAGGGTGGCCCTGCTCGCGACGATTGGGTGCTCAGCCATGAACGCCCGGAACTCCTCGCTGAGCCCGGAATGCCACGCCAACCGGTAGGAGTCGCCCTCGAACAGGTGCAACTGGGCGGCATCGCCGCGGCAGAGGCTCAGCGCACTACCGACAACCGTCCGGAACACGTCATCGAGGTCGGAGCTCGAGCGGCCCAGCGCCTCGAGCACCTCGCTGGTCGCCCGCAACTGCTCCTGGGCGTCCTTCAACTCCCGGCGCAGGTCGGTGGCGCCGGGGTCGACCATACGGCGCGCAGTCGGCATCAGGCCTCCCGGTAAGGGAAGTATGGCCTCACCCCACGGCCCAGGTCCAGACCACGGACATCGCTGCGCAGCCACTCGCGCCCCACGCACGCGGTGGTCCCGCCTTCCGGGGCAACCCTCACCAGTCTGCCGACCCCGGTCATCAGCCGCCCCGCGGGCCGATACCGACACCCCACCCCTCGAGGGTGCCGCTCACGATCAATAGGGTCACAATCAGTGATCATGTGGGCCACACCCCAGACCGACAGACCGGCGGCCAGATTCAGCTCGGGTGTGGGCCGCTCGTGACCTCGGTCACTCTGCCCAGACGATGGCCCTGGCGCGGGTGTACGTTGAAGTTGATCCCTCGCTATCGGTCCCGTTCGGCGGGAAGCCGGAGGCGGGTCGGATCGTGGCCGGTGGGAGTAGTGATGGATGTCGTCGAAGTCCCCTCCTCCAGTCCGAGTGCGAAGCCAGCGGGTTCGCCCCGGAGCGGCTGGTGGAGACCCGCCGTGGCCGGAGCGGTTGCGTTCTGGTCAGCCAACTTCGTGATCTCATTGACCCCGATCGCGGCCGCGTACCGGTCCGCCTTGTCGATCCAATATGTGCCGATGCTCATACAGGCGGCATTCGGTGGGCTGCTCATCGCCAGCGTCGTGGCTGTGGTGCTGGTGCGATACCCGGAGCGGGTCCCCGGCACCGGCCCGATGAGCCGGGCCTTGTGGCTCAGCGCAGCCGCCCTGGTCTTTCTCACCGTGTTCGTCGAGGTGCCTTCGAAGTTGTTCTCGGGAGTGTCTGACCCCGGCTATTGGCTGCTGGTGGCGACGGTGTTCAACGTGATTCGGGTCATGGCACTCGGGGTGGCGATCGGGCTGGTCACCCGTGCAGGGCAGGCTGGGGCAGGTGCTCACTCTCGGGTGAGCGAACGAGGAGGGCTGTCGTGATCGGGACGGCATGGCCACGAACCACGGTCGCTCGGTGGGCGGGCGGGCTGTACCTGGCCTACGTCCTGGCCAACGTGCTCGCCAGCCGACTCGGGCACATCGGGCTCAGCGACGCGGACACGCTGCGCGCGGCAATCACCGACGACGAGATGTTGTTCCGGCTGGGACTGGTCGCAGCGATCAGCTCGGCGCTGCTGTTCGTCCTCACCGCTTGGGCGCTCTACGTGCTTCTGCGCCCAGTCAACGAACCCCTTGCCCTGCTCCTGCTCATACTCAACGCGATCGGGGTGGCGGTGCAGTGCGCGAGCTACCTGCCCCTGTTCGCCGTTCTCGCGCAGAGCGACTCCGTGGGACTCACCGGCCCGCAACTCGACGCCCTGGCGATGCTGTCAGTCACCACCCACCAGACCGGCTTCATCATTGCCCAGGTGTTCTTCTCCGCATGGCTGTTCCCCCTGGGCTGGCTCGTCCTGCGCTCGGGGTTCCTCCCCCGGTTCCTCGGTTGGCTCCTCCTCCTGGACGGCGTCGCGGTCCTCGTCTGGTTCCTCCAGGCACTCCTCGCACCCGGATACCCAGCCATCAGCTACCCCTCCTGGGCGATCGGCTTCATCGCCGAGGTCAGCCTCGCGCTATGGCTCCTCATCAAGGGCGTACCTGCAGAGGAACCCACGAACTGACCCGCCAGCGCCCATCACCAGCCGCCTCGCGGCCGGCGGCCAAGTCGATGCCGATGCCAGGTCCCCAGTGCGTAGGTTGGGTCATCAGCGGCGCGACGGTGCAGGCCACCGGCTGGCTGGACATCGACGGAGGAACCGGAGCCGGAGTGCCGCACCTGCCGCAAGAGGCCGGAGTCCCACGGCCCGCTGCTCAGTAGGTGCCGATGAACTTGCGGGGCGTGCCGGGCGGGGGCAACCGCACCACCTGCACAGACCCCATCAGGGCCACTCCCTTGACCCGGATGGTCGGCGACTCGGGGCGGAGGTCGGCCGGCACCTTGTCCTTGCCCTGTCCGTAGTCGCCCATGATCGGCGTCCCGTCGACCACGGCGTGCATATGGGCGGGGATGATGATCTTGATCTCCCCCATGATCGCGTTGGCGTTGATGGTGGTCTCTCGGGCGGTCAGGAGCGCTTCGCGCAGGTCGAGTGTGATGCTGCCCATGAGAGTGAACGCCGCGTGGTGGGCCGGGACCTGCCAGACCCCGCGACGCTTGCGGTCACCCAAGATCGCCGTCGATGACGAATACCCGACGGCGGGGACCCCACCCACGAGCGGCACCGGCGAGGCGGTCGGTGGGGCAGGGGGCATGGGGTACAGGTCGGCGGTGATCGGGATCAGGTCGGCATAGGTCTTCGCGCTGAAGGTCAGCTCGAGCCGCTCGTCGAGCTCGTCGAACTCGAGTCGCCCTTCCCCCGCAGCCTGGCGCAGCACTTCGGCCACCCGGTGGCGGTCCGCATCCGAGATCCGCATCCGGCTCAGGTCGCCCGGAGCGTTCCACCCCTCCAGATCGCCCATGTCGAAACCCTACCGAGGCGCCTTACCATCATTTGGCACTTCGTTGCACCGACCAGCGAGAGGGAACCGAGAGCCATTCCGCCTCGGGGTCGTGCTCGTGGTGGTGCTGGCCGCCTTGGAGCGCGGCGGAGGTACCACCGGGAGGCTGATCGGGCGGAAGTTGCCCTTGCCGCGGATCCCGTTGAGGTCCTGGGTGCTCATCGCGTACTGCAGCGTGGCGAATGCCACTGCGTCGGATTTGACGTAGAGGGCCTGGTCGTTGTTGTTCGCGAAGGTGTCACACGCCAGGTGGTAGCAGGGGTCGTACGCCTGGCCCGCGGTTCCACCCCACAGCGCGACCTCCTCTTGGTACTCGCCTACGTCTCAGTCGCCGCCTCGCATCTGCCGAGGTGAGGCAACGACGGGCCTGGGCCGATGTCCATCGTCGATCCAGCCTGGCTGGCCCAGTACGCGGATCGACATGGGGCCGTGGCCGGAGGAAGGATTGCGGCCATGGACGTCACAGGCTGGCTGCTGGGTGGCGATCCGGCGATCCGGTGGCAGGTACTGCGCGATCTTGAGCAGGCGCCGGCCGAGGCGGTCGCGGCCGAGCGTGCCCGCGTCGAGAGGGAGGGCTGGGGAGCCCGCCTGCTCGCCCTGCGCGACCCCGATGGACAGTGGGCCGGTGGTGCATGCTTCCCGCGGTACGTCGCCGAGGACTGGCGGGCTGGAATCGTCCCGGACTTCTCCGAGGGGCAGCCGTGGACGTCGACCTTGCCCACTCTGGTGCTGCTGCGTGACCTCGGGCTGGACCCGGCATGCCAGTCCGCCCGGGAGGCGATCGAGCTGGTCGCAGCGAACTGCCGTTGGGAGCACGACGGACAGGCGTTCTTCGACGGCGAGGTCGAGCCGTGCATCAACGGTCGGACCCTGTCGATCGGCGCCTACTTCGGTGTCGACGTTGACGGCCTGGTCAGAAGGCTGCTCGCCGACCAGCTCGACGACGGCGGTTGGAACTGCGAGGCGGAGAACGGGGCCACCGTGTCCTCGTTCGACTCCACGATCTGCGTGCTCGAGGGTCTGCTCGAATACGAGATGTCCGGCGGGACGATGCCTGTGGCCGCTGCCCGCCACCGCGGGGAGCAGTACCTGCTACAGCGGCGGCTGTTCCGGCGCAGGACCACCGGTGAGGTTCCAGTCGAGCGCTGGCTGCAGTTCTCCTGGCCGCCGCGCTGGCACTACGACGTGCTGCGCGGCCTGGACTACCTCCGCCGCACCGGTCAGGCCCCCGACCCGCGGGTCAGCGAGGCCGTGCAACTGGTCCGCGACAAGCGGCAGCCCGATGGCACCTGGCTGCTCGAGAACACCCACCCGGGGGAGACTCACTTCCAGTTCGAAGACGGCGATTGGCAGCCGAGCCGCTGGAACACCCTGCGGGCGCTGCGCGTCCTCGACTGGACCGACATGGCAGGGTGACCGGGCCTTCACTCCCAGCGACCAGGCCGACCCGAGGCACACCTCGGCAGCCGCCGCCGAAGGTGGAGCGGATGCGCCAGCGGCGACCTGCGGCATGTTCGAGCAGTTGAAGTAGGCATGGCCCCCCTACTCCCGGGCGAGATCAGGGCACTGACTTGATGAACCTGACCAGGTAGCCGGCCAGCACCATCACCACCGATACGGCCAGGAACAGCGACGGATAGCCGAACGAGGTGACAAGGGGCGCGGCGATCACCGGCGCGAGGATCTGGGGCATGGTGTTGGCGATGTTGATGACCCCGAGGTCGCGCGCCCGATCCTCGGCAGTCGGGAGGACCTGGGTGATCAGGGCCTGGTCGACCGCGAGGTAGACGCCGTATCCCGTACCGAGCAGGAAGGCTCCCACGCACGCCGCCGGGAACGACGGGATGAACGCCAGGATCAACACGGACAAGCCCATCATCACGCTGGCCACGACCACGAAGATCTTGCGCTTGCCCGACTTGTCGGACATCCGTCCACCGATCACCGCGGTGAGGATCGTGCCCAAGCCGTAGAGGCCGATCAGCATCGTCTGGCCCTGTTCCGGCTCGGGGTAGTCCAGGAAGTCCTCGAGGTAGAACAGGAGATAGATGGTGGCCATCGCTGTCCCCAGCCACACGAGGAACCTTGTGATCCACGCCCAACCGAAGTCGGGGTACTCGCGCGGGTTGACGTAGAAGCCGCGCATGAACTCGCCCCACCGGAAGGCGCGCACCGACGATCTCGGCAGGACGGCGTCATCGACCAGCAGGACAACCGGCAGGACCATGACCAGGGCGAGGCCGCCCAGGAGCCAGGTGCCCGCCTGCAGGTCGCTGACCACGAAGGACACCAGCGCCACCCCCAGGACGACGCCCACCACCTGCGCCAGCCCGACGAGTCCTGACACGAGTCCGCGCTGATTCACCGGGGCCTGGTCAGGCACGTAGGCGGTCAGTGCGGAGAAGGCCACGTTGCTCGCGGCCAGGACCAGGAACCACAGCGCCGCCAAAGTCACGACGCTCGTTTGATACGACATCACCACCATGAGTACGGCTGTCAGGGTGGCGCCGACGAGGATCCACGGCCGCCGCCGGCCCAGCCGAGAGGTGGTCCGGTCCGACAGCGCACCTGCCAAGGGGTTGAAGACCATGGCGGCGATCGCCCCCACCGCGCTGATCCAGGCCAGGGCGGCTTCCTTGCCGTCGCCACCGGTGATCTGGTCGGCGTAGCGCGGGAGGAGGTTGTTCAACGGGGTGATCAGGACCATGAGGAGGCCGATGTTGGCCAGCGTGATCGAGACCAGGTACTTCTTTCCCACCGGCACGGTCGGTTCGCGAAGCGCCAGGATCGATTCGGTCGCGGGCGCGCCCGCAGTATCAGCCACGATGACCCGCCCTCGCTCCGAGTTGTCGTTCTCATCGAGCGTAGCGAGCAGGACTCACCGTTGGCGCGCGAGAGGGCGGCCGGATCGGGCAAGATCGAGGAAGCGTGACCCGGCGAGAGCGAGTGCGATATGAGCGCGGCAGCGGAAGCCCGGGAGGGGCGCGAGGCGCGAGCCCGGGCGATCGCAGCGGCCGGGGGGCTCGAGGCGGCTCTGGAGGTCGGCGCCATCCCTGCCCGCGCGGACCTGACCCTCGCCGAAGCCCTCGTGCTCGGCCTGATGCGCCAACAGGTCTCCCGCTACGTGACGGTGCTGGGCCACGGGTCCACGGAACTGGGCGAGGTGCTGAGGATCTACCAGGCCGCCGGACTGGTGCGGACCTTCCCGGTGCGGCATGAGACCGAGGCTGCTCATGCCGTCACCGCACTGCGGTGGGCCACCGGGGAGAAGGCCGCGGTCGTGACCTCGATCGGGCCGGGCGCGCTGCAGGCGATGGCTGGATCGCTGGTGGCCGCGAGCGACGGGGTCGGGGTCTGGCACATCTACGGGGATGAGACCACCGAGGACGAGGGACCCAACATGCAGCAGATTCCTCGTGCTGAGCAGGGGCTGTTCCTGCGGCTGGCGGCCACGATGGGGTCCGCCTACTCACTGCACACGCCGGGCGCGCTGGCCACCGCACTGCGACGCGGGCTGAACACCGTCGATGATCCGCACCGTGAAGGCCCGTTCTTCCTGCTGCTGCCGCTGAACACCCAGCCGGCGCTGATCCACGACTTCAACCTCGCGGAGCTGCCAGCCGGGGCGCCGCCCCGCCTCGGGGCCTCAGCCGGGGACTACGACGAGGCTGCCCGCGAACTGCTGGCCGCGCAGCGGGTGGTGATCAAGGTGGGGGGCGGTGCGAGGGGGTGTGTTGCAGAGCTGATCGAGTTGGCCGACCTGGTCGATGGAGTGTTCGTGATGTCACCGATCAGCGTCGGGGTCGTGCCGGGCAGCCACCCGCGCGCCATGACGGTCGGTGGATCGAAGGGGTCGATCAGCGGCAACCACGCGATGGAGAACGCCGACGCCCTGTTGGCGGTCGGCACCCGTGCGGTGTGCCAGTCCGACTCCAGCCGAACCGGGTATCCGCACGTCAGGCACGTGGTCAACATCAACACGGATCCCGATGCGGCGCTGCACTACCAGCGGACCACCGCGTTGGTCGGTGACGCCCGACCGACGTTGCAGCGCCTCATCGAAGCGGTGCGGGCCCACGGCGGCGCCGTGGATGAGGTCGAGTCCCCGTGGCTGCGGGAATGCCGCGACAAGCGCGCCGAATGGGAGGCGTTCAAGGCCGAGCGCTTCGCCCACCCCACGCTCTTCGACGAGGTCTGGCAGGCCGAGGTGCTGACCCAGCCGGCGGCGATCGACGTGGTCCTGCGCGCCGCCCACGAGGCTGGGGCGATCGCCTTCTTCGACGCGGGGGACGTCCAGGCCAACGGCTTCCAGATCGCCGTCGACGAGTACGAGGGCGCGACGATCACGGACGGCGGCGCCTCCTACATGGGCTTCGCGACCAGCGCCGTGCTCGCCACCGCACTTGGTACGGAGCCGTGGCGCGCGGTGGCCCTGACCGGCGACGGCTCGTTCACCATGAACCCCGCGGTGCTGATCGACGGGATCGAGCATGGCGCCACCGGTGTGATCGTGGTCTTCGACAACCGCCGCATGGGCGCCATCGCCAGCCTGCAGAAGGACCAGTACGGGGCGATGCACGCGACCAACGACTCGGTGGCGGTCGACTACGTGGCCTGGGCGGCGTCAGTGGGGGGCGTTCTCGCGCTGCCTGGCGGGACCACTCCGGAGTCCCTGCGTCGGGCGATGCTCGAGGCACTGGCACACGACGGCCTGGCGCTGGTCCACGTGCCGGTCTACTACGGCGACGACCCGCTGGGTGGCCTGGGAGCGTACGGTCGCTGGAACGTCGGCAACTGGGTGAGTGACACACAGGCCCTGCGGCACGAGATCGGACTGTGAGGCGACCATGAGCGAGCTGACCGCACTGGGTGACCTCGCGGCACCAGCGGGGTTGTTCATCGACGGGGCTTGGCGGGCGGCGAGCAACGGAGCCACGATCGCGGTGGTCGACCCGGCGACCGAGGACGTGATAGCCCATGTCCCGGATGCCACCGATGCGGACGTGGACGACGCGCTGGCCAGCACAGCGCGCGGGTTCGCGATCTGGCGTTCAATGGGGGCCTGGGAACGCTCAGCGGTGCTGCGTCGGATGGCCGACATCGTCCGCACCGAGGTCGACCGGTACGCCGCTGTGATGACCGCCGAACTGAGCAAGCCCCTGGCCCAATCGGTCGCAGAGGTCCTCTCCAGCGCCGACCAGTTCGACTGGTACGCCGACGAGGCTCGTCGGATCTACGGGCGCACGGTGGACGGCCACAACCCCGACATGCGGATCACCGTTCGGCGCGAGCCGATCGGACCTGTCGCGGCGTTTGCTGCCTGGAACTTCCCGTCGCTGCTGCCTGCGCGCAAGATCGCCCCGGCCCTGGCGGCCGGCTGCTCGATCATCGTGGCAGCCCCCGTCGAAGCGCCGTTGAGCTGCATGCTCCTCGCGGAGGCCGCTCAGCGCGCCGGCCTGCCCGACTCCGTGCTGACGATCCTCACCGGCGATCCGCCGCGGATCTCGGAACGCCTGATCGCGAGCCCCGTCATCCGAAAGGTCTCGCTCACCGGCTCGGTTCCGGTAGGCATCCTGCTGAACACCCAGGCTGCCCGCACCCTGAAATCGGTGAGCATGGAGCTCGGCGGCCACGCCCCACTGTTGGTGTTCCCCGATGCCGACATCGATGCAGCCGCCCGCGCCGCCGCCTTGGGTAAGTACCGCAACGCGGGCCAGGTGTGCATCTCGGCCAGTCGGTTCCTGGTCCACGAGTCGGTGGTCGAGCAGTTCACGACCGCGTTCGTGGATCAGGCCCGGCAACTGCGCGTCGGCCCCGGCACCGACCCCGATGCCGACATGGGCCCACTCGGATCGTCCACGCGACTTGCCGCCGTCGAGCACCTCGTGGCTGACGCCGTGGCCAAGGGTGCGACTATCGCGCTCGGAGGCCATCGGCCCGACGAGTTCCAGGCCGGGTTCTTCTTCGCCCCGACGGTGCTCACCAACGTCAGCCAGGACATGGACCTGATGACCGAGGAACCCTTCGGACCGATCGCGCCGATCACCAGCTTCGCCACCTTCGACGAGGCGATCGCCATGGCCAACTCCACGCCCTACGGCCTGGCGGGGTTCGTCTACACCCGGGACCTCGCCCTGGCCTACCGAGCCTCCGAGGCCCTGGAGGTCGGGATGGTCGGTGTCAACCACGTGACCATCGCCACCGCGGAGGCGCCGTTCGGCGGCGTGAAGGATTCCGGCTTCGGGCGCGAGGGCGGCACCGAGGGCGTCGAGAGCTACACCCACGCCAAGTACATCAATGTCCTGCTGCCGGAGAACCCGCTATGAACGGGCAGGGTTGGCAGGGGGTCGATCGGGGGCTGACGTCCTATGGAGACCCCGGGTTCAGCCAGTTCCTGCGCAGGGCGTTCCTGGCCTCTGCCGGGTTCGACGAGGAGGACCTGGGCCGGCCGGTCGTGGGGATCGCCGACACCACCAGCGACTACACGACGTGTCATCGGGAGATGCCCCAACTCATCGGGGCCATCAAGCGCGGGGTGACGCAGGCCGGCGGGCTGCCGATGGTGTTCCCCAGCATGTCGCTGCCGGAGATCCTGATGAACCCCACGTCGATGATGTTCCGCAACCTCGCGGCGATCGAGGTCGAGGAGTCGATCCGTGCCCAACCGATGGACGCGGTGGTCCTGGTCGGCGGCTGTGACAAGACGGTGCCGGCACAGATCATGGGCGCGGTGTCCGCGGGGGCGTCCGCCGTGATGCTGGTGGCTGGGCCGATGCTGACCTCGTCCTGGCGCGGCCGCCGGTTGGGGGCGTGCACGGACTGCCGCGGAATGTGGGCCGAGCACCGGGCCGGCGAGCTGGACCAGGACGAGGTGGCGGACGTCCAGCAGGCGCTGGCGACCACGGGCGGCACCTGCATGGTGATGGGCACGGCCTCGACCATGGCCTGCGTCGCTGAGGCGATGGGGTTGGCGCTGCCCGGTTCGGCGACCTCACCGGCCGCCACCGGCGACCGGTTGCGGGACGGCACCGCGGCCGGTCGGATCGCCGTCGATCTGGCACGCACGCCGCGCCCGATGCGGGACCTGATAACCCCGGCGTCGCTCCGCAACGGCCTGATCGTCCTGGCGGCCATGGGCGGGTCCACCAACGCGGTGGTCCATTTGTTGGCGATCGCCCGGCGCGCTGGTGTGCCCCTGGAACTCGATGAGTTCGCGGCCGTTTCGCGCCGTATCCCGGTCCTGGCGGACCTCAAGCCGGCGGGCACTGGCTACCTGGAGGACCTGCACCGCGCCGGTGGGGTCCCGGCCCTGTTGACCGTGTTGCGCGACCACCTGGAGCTGACCGCTGCGGTGGTCGAGGGCGGGACCCTGGCCGACCGGCTGGCGGGCACCACAGGGCCCGCGCCCGGCACGGACACGATCCGGACCTTCGACGCCCCCGTGAAACCGGTCGGCGGGCTCGCCGTGCTGCGTGGATCGCTTGCCCCCGATGGGGCCGTGATGAAGGTGGCGGCGGCCAGCCCGCACCTGACCGTCCACGAAGGCCCGGCGGTGGTGTTCGAGTCGCCCGAGGATGTCGCGGTGCGCATCGACGACCCGGGCCTGGGCATCACGCCGGAGACGGTCCTGGTCATGCGCAATGCAGGTCCAGTGGCTGCCGGGATGCCGGAGGCGGGGTCGTTCCCGATCCCGAGGGCCATCGCGGCCACCGGTGTGCGGGACATGGTGCGGGTGTCTGACGCCCGGATGAGCGGGACCGCCTACGGCACCGTGGTGCTGCACGTGGCCCCGGAAGCCGCCGTCGGAGGGCCGCTGGCCTTGGTGCGCGACGGTGATCGGATCCGCTTGGACGTGCCTGCCGGACGGATCGACCTGCTGGTGGATGAGGCTGAGCTGGCTGACCGGCGGGCGGCATGGACGCCTCCCGCGCCGCCGCCGACCGGCTGGCGGCGGCTGCAGGCTGAGCGGGTTCTCCAGGCCGACAAGGGCGCGGACCTGGACCTGTGGAGTATGGAGGACTGATTGTGCTCAACGTGGGATTCATCGGGGCCGGCCGCATCTCGGACCTCCACGCCCGGGCGTATGCCGGCAACGAGCGCGCCAGGATCGTGGCAATCGCTGATCCGAACGAGAAGAACCGGCAGACTCGCGGCACCCAGTGGGGGGTGCCGGCCGACAAGCAGTACCCAGACGCCGGCGAATTGATCGCCGACGACTCGATCGACATGGTGGAGATCCTGGTCCCGCACCATCTGCACCTGCCGCTGACGCTCGCAGCGATGGAGGCGGGCAAGGCGGTCGCACTCCAGAAGCCGATGGCGCTGTCAGTCGCCGAGGCTGACCAGATGATCGCGAAGGCACAGTCCACCGGGGTGGCGTTCAAGGTCTTTGAGAACTTCGTGTTCTACCCGCCCGTCCAGCGGGCGCGGCAGATGATCGACAACGGCGACATCGGTGACGTCCTGGCGATCCGGCTGAAGTCCAGTGCCGGCTACAGCCCGGAGGGGTGGCTGGTGCCTCCGGATGCCATGGCGTGGCGCTTCGACCCGGCGCGGTCCGGTGGCGGGCCGCAGGTCTTCGATGACGGCCACCACAAGTTCGCCACAGCGTGGTACTTGCACGGCATGCCGAAGTCGGTGCACGCCTACATCGGGTCGTCATTCGGTGGGGCGCTGGACTCGCCGTCGTTGGTCTCGTGGCAGTACGAGGATGGGGCGGTCGGATCCTTCGAGGTGACGTTCTCACCCGAACTGGTTCTGCATGGCAAGTACTACGGGCAGGATGACCGGGTCGAGATCACCGGTACCAAGGGGGTCATCTGGGTGACCAGGGGTCATGGCCGCATGCTCGACGTGGCACCCGTCGTCCTGTACCGGAATGGCCGAACAGAGCACTTCGACGACATGGACCCCGACTGGGGCGTCTCCTTCGAGAACTCCGGGAAGCACTTCATCGACGTGCTCACCGACGGCGGAGATCCCGTCCTGACCGGAGGCCAGGGGCGGGAGCTGCTGACCTTCTCGCTGATGGCCCTGGCATCCGGGATCGATGGCGCCCCGCGCGAACTCACGCCGGCACCAGCGCCTCCCAGCACCGCCTGACCCCAAGCACCCCAGGGCTGCTCTTGACCGTCCGTCCTTCGCGGCCGATGTGGGGCACCTCGATTTGCCGTGGGCGACTGTCGCGCGGGTGGCCCTTGGCCGTCATCCGCCGCCTTGGGGCGACGTTTCTGGCGCTCTGATGCAGTGAGCAGCCCGGGGTCGAGTTCTCTGAATCCTTCGGCCATCGACTCCAGATCGCCGCGGCCATGACAGATGCTGGACTGGCTCTGAGCGCCGTCCTCATGCGCCCGTCTCGGGTGAGGTGGGCGCTGTTGGGTCGGGACCTTTCGCGCGGAGTGCGCAGTCGCTACAGTCAAGGGTTCCCTGCTGGCTGATGGGGGTTCGATGAACGTCCGCCGCGTGGTTGTGTCGTCTCTGGTGCTCGCTGTCCTCCTGCCCGGGTGTTCTGCTCCCTCATCGGAGGAGGGTGCCGGGACCGGGAGGCCGGATCCTTCTGCATCTTTGGTGCCCAGCGACAGCGGTGGACCGACCGCCGAACCCGTCACGCTCGGCGTGGGTGAACGTGCGTTGGAAGCGGGCACCTACCGTTTCGACCTGTGGCAACCGGGCGGAGGGGCCTATCCGGCGTTCGTCGCGACCTTCCCGGACGGGTGGACGTCGATGGACAGCTGGGCCGTGAGTCGTGATGGCACACCCAGTTCACCGGATCCGAATGTCGCCGTAACGTTCTGGGACGTGGACGAGATCTACGGCCACCCGTGTCAGTGGCAAGGGACACTGGTGCAGCCCGGCACCGGGGTCGACGAGCTCGTGGCGGCACTTGTCGCCGTGCCCATGCGCAACGCGACGAGCCCGAGTGCGGTCGAGGTCGGTGGGTACGCGGGCATGTACCTCGAATGGAGCGTGCCGGCGGACCTCAAGTTCGACGAGCAGGGCAACTTCCCCGACTGCGACGGCGACGGTGCCGGTCACAACGACTTCCGGAGTTGGACGGGTGTGGGGGGAGGGTCGACGCGCTACCACCAGGGCCCGGGTCAGGTCGACCGACTCTGGATCGTCGACGTCGACGGGAAACGGCTGGTCATCGACGCCTTCTCAATGCCGGAGGCCACCGGCGAAGAGATCGCACAGATCAACGAGATCGTGGACTCGATCCGATTCACTGACACGTGACACACTCGCGCCCGGCCATGCAACGAGCCAGCCCGAAGCGGCGATGCGGCGAGCGGTATCGAAGATGATGAAGCCGGGTCGGATCAGGGGTCTGGCCCGTGGGAGGCTGGACAGATGCTGTCAGGTCCCTCGCCCGGTTCCCCCGGAGTGAGAAGCCCCCGCTGGGTCGCCCTGGAGAGACTGGCGGAGACCCCCTGCCCGCCCTCCAGATGACCAGCACATCAGTGAGGTGAGTTCCATGGCAACCGTTCCCACCATGACGGCCGTCGTGAGTGACAGGTACGGCCCGCCCGAGGTTCTGCGTGTCTGCCAGGTCCCCACGCCGTCGCCGAAGCCGGACGAGGTGCGTGTTCGGATCATCGCCAGCGCAGTGACCGCCAGCGACATCTTCATCCGCTCGGCACACGTCAGCGCCCGGTTGCAGGTCCCCTTCCGGCTCATGATGGGCGTGACCAAACCGCGACACCCGATCCTCGGCTTCGTCTTCTCCGGTGTGATCGACCAGACGGGTGCGAAGACCACCAGGTTCACGCCCGGTGATGCCGTGTACGGGGGCACCGGCTTCCGGCTCGGTGCCTACGCCGAGTACCGGTGCATGATCGAGACCGACTCACGCACCCATGGCACCCTGGCGCTCAAGCCCACCAACCTCACCCACGAACAGGCGACCGCTGCCGCCTACGGCGGCCTGCTCGCACTCCAGTACGTCGACAAGGGAGCAATCCAGCCTGGCCAGGACGTTCTCATCTACGGCGCGTCCGGCACGTCCGGAACGCTGGCCATCCAGTACGCCAAGTCACTGGGAGCACAAGTCACCGCCGTCTGCAGCACGAAGAACCTCGACCTCGTCAGATCACTCGGAGCCGACCAGGTACTGGACTACACCCGCGTCAACACCCCGCCCCAGGGCGCGAGCTACACCCTCGTCCTGGACTCCGTCGGCGGACTGAAGTCATCGCGACTCAAGCAGGCTTGCCGGAAGGCCCTGGCCCCCGACGGCAGGTACGTCTCCATCGATGACGGCAACCTGGAACTGAGCTCCCGACGCCTGGAGCAACTCACGGCCCTCGTCGAAGCCGGCACCCTCACCCCGATCGTCGGGGCAACCTACCCAATGGACCGGATCGTCGACGCCCATCGATTCGTCGAAGCCGGCCACAAGCGCGGCGGAGTCGCGGTCACGATCCAGCAACCCTAGGCCCACGTCCGTACGGTGGGGCGGCGGCCAGGAGACAGTGCTGTTCATGCTTTCCGGGCCCGGCAACTCTCTCCCGAAGGCGCCACTGCGCCGCGTGGGGGGCCTTGTCCCCGCGCGCTGGGGCACCGCTGCCGGACGACATCCCTCCGCCCCCTCCGGCCGATCGGGCTCGAGGTGGCGCGGTGCGCGCTCGACGTGGCGATCGCCTCGGAGGTCGTCGAGCAGTCCCTGACCGGGCCGGCCCCCACGCTCGCCGACGTCGTTCCGCCCCTCGCGTTCGTCCTCACCGGCGTGGGGCCGCTCCGAGTCTGGCTTCCCCCGGCCCCGAAGGCCCTTGACACCTAGACAAACTAGGCCTAGTTTGCCTAGGCATGAAGGGTCAAGCGCTCAAGGGGCATCTGGACCTCCTCGTCCTGGGGGTCCTGGCCGACGGGCCGAAGCATGGATACGCGGTGATCGAGGAGCTGAGGGTGCGCAGCGGGGACGCGTTCGACATCCCCGAGGGGACGCTGTATCCAGTGCTGCACAGGCTTGAGCGTGCGGACCTGCTGGCCAGTGAGTGGGTCGAGGTGGCAGGCCGTCGCCGTCGCCTCTACCGGCTCACCGATCAGGGGCGTGCTGCCCTGGTCACTGAGCGGGCTGAGTGGCAGAGGTTCGCCAGCGCGGTCGCGGGCGTCCTGACGGGAGGTGTGGCATGGCCGAACCCGACCTGATCGAGGCCTACCTGGGCCACCTGCACCGGTGCCTGCGGTTCCGCCACGACGCTGACGATGTCGTGGCCGAGGCCGAGGACCATGTCCGGGAGGCGGTGGAACGGCTGTGCCGCTCCGGTGCTGACCCGATCGCCGCGCAGCGGATCACCCTGGAGCGCTTCGGCGACCCGGTGGTCGTGGCCCGCGCCCTGTCCGTCACTGCACATGGAGGTATCGCCATGCCCACTGCATTCACCCGCGCGGCCGGGACAGCCGCCCTCGCCTCAGCACTTGCCTGGGTCCTGGCCGCCCTGGCGCTCAGCGGCGCCCGAGGCTCGACCGAGGACCCGTACATCCTGTTCGCGATCCCGGTCGTGATCGCGGCCGTCACGACCGTCGTCGCACTCGCCGGGCTCCTGTCCCGCGCGGGTGGTCGCCGGGACGCAGGGACGATCCTCGCGATCGTGCTGGCCGGCTCCGCGGCAGCGATGATGGTGGTCACCGCCTGGGCGTGGTTGGTCTGGACGATGCTGATCGCCGCCGCCGCCTTGATCGCCGTCCTGAAGGCCCGCTCCGCATTGGTCGGGGCCGGTGCGACTGACTGGCTGCTAGTCGCGGCCTGGCCCGCGGCCCTGGCGACATTCGTGATCGCTGACCGGATGCGCCTCGGCGATGTCGACACCTACGGTGGCTACCCGGGCGCCGTCCTCGCCGGGTTCCTAGTCGGTGCCGCGTTGTTCGTCGGTGGCCTGGTCCCGCTGGGTCGTTGGCTGCGCTCCGAGGAGGTCGAGCTGGTCGGGGACCCGGTGCCCACCAGGTGACGGCCCGTCCCCCGCTGTGATTGAGGCTGCGCCGCGCGGCGCACCACGCACCCGACCTTCGTCAGGAGGCCAGCAGATGGACCGATACGCCTTCGCGTACCGGGTCGGGTTCACCCCGTGGGAGCGGCATGCGACGGCCACGCGCGCGAGCACGGGGGCGATCCTGGACCGGGAGGAAGCCGAGCGGCCGCAGCCGCCAGGGCGGGCGATCGACCTCGGGTGCGGCCGGGGCCTCTACACCCGCGAACTCGCTAGTAGGGGTTGGGAGGCCGTGGGCATCGACGTCGTTCCGCGCGCGATCAACGCGGCCCACCGGGCGGGCGACTGCGGCGCCAGTTTCGTGGTCGCCGACGTGACGGACCTGGTATCGGCCGACCTGGGCACGTTCGACTTCTTCCTCGACATCGGTTGCTTCCAGGGCATGAACCCCGAGCAGCAACTCGCCGAAGGTCGGGGAGTCACTGCCCTGGCCAACCCCGGTGCGACTCTGCTCGTCCTCGCCTTCCAGCCGACCAGAATCCGCATCGCCACCGGCGCAGCGTCGAGGACGGATATCGAGACAGCCTTCCCTGGCTGGGAGATGCTCTCCGTCGACCCCGCCAACACCGCTGGGTTGGGGTGGCCGCTGACTCGGACAGCACCCCAGTGGTTCCGGCTCCGGCGCCGGCCCAAGTGTGACCCGGAGGTGGCCGGTGACTGATCCTGTGCGGCCGTCCGCTCCCGGCGTAGCCGGAGCCCGTGCTGTCAGGTGGCTGGCCTGGGGTGTGGGCATCTTGTTCATCCTGTTGGGGGTCGTCGAGGTCGCGGTTCGGGTGCTCTCCTCGGATCCGATCGACGCCGAGGCTGTCGTGTACTGGTTCGTGGCCCTGTGCGGCGGCGGCACGCTCGTACTGCTGGGCAGTTTCGTCATCACCCGACCGGGGTGGGCCTTGGCAGCAGTGGTGCTCGGGTGCCTGATGGGCATGATCGCCACCGTCTGGACCTTGGTGCTGCCCGTGGCCGCGTTGGCCCTGGTGGTTCTCAGCATCCTGCAGGTCGGCAAACCCGGCCGACCAGCCAGCTGATCCGTCACGCTCCCGCCAAGTTCCAAGCTCGTGGTCCTTGGCGGCCTGCCATTGTCACCCGCAGAGCGCAGCTGTCCGGGTCCGGGTCAGGTTGCCGGCCCGGACCCGGGTGTACGAGCCCGGTCTCGTAGGCCAGTACCGCCCGTTGGACGCGGTCGCGCGTGTTCAGCCGCCGGAGCCGATCCGCGCATTGGGCTGCATCACACTGGGCGCGGTGATGCCCTCCTGAAGGCTGGGCAGTTCACTCAGACAGATAGCGGTAAGTCGCCCTGCCCGTCACAACTCCGCCGTCACGGCCAACTTCTTGGCCCGCATGATGCCAACGGCGATCCCCGCTTCCAAGACCGCCAGCGCCAGCCACAGCCGGCGCCGATCACCTCGCGGACTCCCCACACGCATCAGTGCAAAAGCGGAAGCGCCACCGGATCCGGCCAGCGACAGCCGGTAAGCGGCGGGGTGGCTGGCGAAGAACCGGCCAGGTCCATCTACGGCTCTGTGCGTGTCGAAGGCAGGCAAGTGGTCCCCTTGGATGACAAGACGGCTCAACCTCCAGCATGCCATCCGCATCCGCAAAGCGGCGTCCAGCAGGGAGTGCGTCTATTCGCCCTCTGCCTTGATGGTGGGGGAATCGAGCCGGATCCGGTCTCGGGGGGTTCATGGCTTGTGACCGTAGCGGGTGGCCAGGATCTCGGCGACCTCCGCGGGGCTGGCCATCGCCCGCACATCGTCGGCGACTTGTCCGGCCCGCTGGCGGTAGTTCGGTGATCCCATCACCGCGCGCAGCGCGGCCGTGATCGCCTGCGCGTTCACCTGCCCTGGCATGAGCAGGACGGCCGTGCCGGCATCGGCCATCATGGTGCCGTTGTCGAAGTTGTCCGCCCCCTGGGGCAGCGCGACGGATGGCAATCCGTGGCTGCCCGGACGCGACGCGGGCGACAGGCCAAGTGAGAGGAGAGCGGAGGGCCATGACTGCGTGGACGGTGTTCGACGAGGCCGAGATCCGAGCAGCCGAGCGTCGACTCGAGGCTGCTCTCGAGGCTTCCGATCCCACGGCTTGGGTTCATCACTACACCGATGACGCGACGTTCGACGGCGGTGGGGAGCACGCGGTCACGGGCCGTGAGTCGTTGCTCGCGATGGCCAGATCCATGCGCCCATTGGGATCGGTGTCGATCAGGCCGCTTCGAACGGAGGGACGTGACGGCCTGGCGGCCGTGTGGGCCGAGGCATCCTGGGTCAGCGGCCCCATGGACAGTGAGCCGACGCACGTACTTGTGCGTGGCATCATCGTGTGGCGCAAGGAACCCGACGGAGTGTGGCGCGTGGCGCTCGAGCGCATCGGCTAGCCGATCCGTCCCGGCGTCCAGTCGCCACCCCCCGGAGCAAGTCGCGGCACCTGCTGCCCGCGACGAGACTGGGGGCATGCCATCCCCGAGCCTGCGTCCTGAGCCCGTCTGCGTCGAACGTGTCGTCCCAGCGCCCCCCGAAGCGGTCTTCGACCTGCTCGCCAGGCCCGATCGCCACCGCGACTTCGACGGTTCGGGCACGGTGCAGGGCGCCCGCCGCGAGGGGCGCCGGCTGCGTCTGGGCGACTCCTTCGGGATGGACATGCACTGGCGGGTCCCCTACGCGACCCGCAACGTCGTGACGGAGTTCGACGAGGGCCGCCGCATCGCCTGGCGCACGCTCGCGCCGACCCCCTTGACGCTGCTGTTCACAGGACGTACATGGCGCTACGAGCTCGAACCCGTCGAGGGCGGCACCAAGATCCGGGAGACCTGGGATGTGAGCACCGAGGCCCTGCCGACCCGCTTCCTGCTCAAGCCGCTGCTGGCCGAGCACACCCGGCAGAGCATGGAACGCACCCTCGCGCGGATCGAGGAGCTCCTCACGCACTAACCCGCGACCCCACCCCTGCCCCGCAACCCGGCCTCTCGCTCGTAAGCTCGCTGTCTCACGCGGTCCGACCGCAACGGGAGCCTTCCTCGTTCCGCATGCGCGATCGGCGGAGGAAGGGGGGCTGGTCGTCCGAAGGTCGAGACAGGCGTCGTGCAGCGCGGTTGGCGAGAGGGTCCGTGACGGGTGAGCGGCGGCGGCTCAGTCCGAACAGTCCACCGAGATGGCGAGGGCAGCGCAGATCTGGCGCATCCGATGGTCGGCCACCCGGCCCAGCCGTTCGACGAGGATTGCGATCGAGACGCTTTCGACCGAGTCCAGGTTCACGACCGAGCGGAGCGGCACCGGGTCCTCGCCGGGTTCGAGGAGGACTTCGCTGGGCAGGTGTCGGATGGTGGTCGTGCACGGTGCGATCAGCGCGCGGCGATGGCGCGGGATCGCGGCGTCACGAGAGAGCACGACCACGGGTCTGCGCCCGATTTCCGGCATCTCGCACCACCAGACGTCCCCGCGTGCAGGTAGGTCGGTCACGAGGCCGCAACCGCCCGCCGGAAGGAGGCCAAGTCCCCCCACGCGTCTGGTTCGTCGAGGGGGTGCGCGTCGTATGCGGCGTAGCTGGCGTCCACCTCGGCGGCGCGATGCCGAGCCACCAAGGCAGCGAGCGCCTCGTCGATCAGCGCGGAGTCCGGCTTTCCGGAGGCCTTCCGGGCGATGTCCAGCAGGTCCGTGTCCACCGTGGTGCTCAATCGTGTGCGGCTCATGCCACAATCATGCCACGGTTGGCGAGGCCATTGGCGTCGACCTCCACCTGGAGCGGCGAGGATCAGGCCGGGATGAAGAGGCCCTGCAGCCAGGCGTGCCAGGCGGGCTCCTCGCGCCGCACGTAGTCGGGAGCGTCGGCGGAGAACAGATACGCCCGTACGCCCGCGATGGCCTTGCCGTCGCCCTGGCCGTGCGTGAAGACGTTGAGCATCCCGGGCACTGGCGCGGTGAGCCGGACCAGCGTCTGTCGTTCGCCGACGCGCTCGACCGTGCCTGTGGCGCCGCGGACTTCGACCGTCGCGCCCTCGGCTCCGAGCCCGAGGGCCTCGTGCAGGATCGTCCAGAGCGTCTCCGCGTCGCCGGGGTGGGAGGCGCTGACCTCCAGCTGCGTGGCCTCCTGGCCGGGGAAGTGCGCCAGGTAGAGGCGCAGGTTGTCGAAGAACGGCATCCAGTTGGTGCCCATGTCGTCCCACCACTCCGACTCCCAGTCGGCGCCGGTCCCGAAGCCGCTGCTGGTGACCCGCACGACGCAGGTGCCGCCGGACTGCGCCTCGACGAGGAACTCCGAGGTCAGCGAGCTGAGCGCGTCCGGGTCCTTGCCCATGAGGGCGGCCCAGTCCTCCTCGTAGATGATGCGGCGCGGCGGGTCCCAGCCGGTGACCTGGCCGTCCGAGCCCATCTCTGGGCCCATGGTGAAGTGCAGGGCGCCTCCCTCGCGCTCCTCCATCTCGGTCGGCAGGAACCAGGCGCTCATGCCCTTGGCGGTGGCGATGGCCCGCCAGACCTGTTCCGGGGTGCCCGGGACCTCGACGCTGAACTCCAAGCGGTAGGGGACGTTCGGGTTCGTGCTCATGCGCTCTCCTCAGGAAGGGGGTGGGCGGCGACGACGAGCCGATGCGGACGCCCGTCGTCGTGGTGGTAGCGAGCGGCCAGGTCGAGCACCGCGGCGGTCAGGTCGTCGGCGAAGGCAGCCCGGTCGGCGGCCGACCGGAAGCCGATCTGCGTGTCGATGGTCAGGCTCGGCAGGCGCTTGCCGGACGCGTCGGCCCGTCGCACCAAGGCTCCGACCTCGCGCACCAGCCGGCCGGCCAGCGCGACGAGGTAACCCGCCGACAAGTGGTCGGCGTTGGCGTCCGGGTCTGCCGCGGATGCGCTGACGGCCGCCGGCGACACGACGTATGACGCCGCCGACGCCTGAAGCACCCGCTCGGTGATGCCCCCGTGCCGGCGCTCCTCGGACAGCTCCACCAGGCCGTGCGCCTCGAGCGCCTTGAGGTGATAGTTGACCTTCTGGCGCGCGATGCCGACCCGGGCGGCGAGCCCGGCGGCGGAGGCCGGGACGGCAAGCTCGCCGAGCAGCCGGGCCCGGACCGGATCCAGCGCCGCGGCGGCTGCCTCCGCGCTCTCGATGACCTCGACGTCCTGCACGCAGCCACCGTGCCATTGACAACATATCTTGTCAAGGGCACGTTCGCGCTGGGCACTGTGGCGAGGACGTGCCATGTCCGACTTCACGATTGCGCATAGGCCTCTTGCGTGAGCGGCCGGCCGATCGGCACACTTGGTCCTGTGTCCGCAGAGATGATCACCGGTTGGTGGTGGCCCGCTTAGGGCGTCACCGGTAGGTGCTGTGCGACCGGCCGCCCACTACGGGTGGCCTTTCCCATGTGTGGGCCGCGGTGGCCGTGGTGGGTGGATCCTTCCCGACGAAACGAGGAGACCCACCATGACTACCCGTGTGTTCACCGGCCTCAAGCCCACGGGGCAGTTGCAGATCGGCAACTACCTCGGAGCGATCCGCCCGCTGATGGGCCTGGCCGCTGAGCCCGACAACGACGTCATCGTCAGCATCGTGGACCTTCACGCGCTCACCGTGGACCACGACCCCGCCACCGTCCGCACGCTGACGCTGGAGATGGCCGCCACACTTCTGGCCTGCGGTCTCGACCGGCGGGCGAGGCTGTTCATCCAGTCGAGCATTCCCGCGCACACCGAGCTGGCGTACCTGATCGAGTGCACGGCCACGTTCGGCGAGATGCGTCGGATGGTGCAGTTCAAGGAGAAGTCGCACGGCCAGGACAGTGTGCGCCTCTCCCTTCTGACCTACCCCGCCCTGATGGCCGCCGACATCCTTGCCTACCAGACCGAGGTCGTCCCCGTTGGTGAGGACCAGCGCCAGCACCTCGAGCTCACCACGACCGCGGCCCGCCGGTTCAACGCCAGGTACGGCGACGTGTTCACGGTGCCCCGCGCGATCACGCCCGCTGCGACCGCGCGGGTCAAGGACCTGCGCAAGCCGACAGCCAAGATGGGCAAGACCGGCTCCGACGGTGCCGGTGTGCTCTTCCTGCGCGACTCGCCGGACGTAATCACCGCCAAGGTCAAGCGCGCGGTGACCGACGGGCAGCCGAACCTCTCCTTCGACCCCGTGGCTCGGCCCGGCGTTGCCAACCTCGCCATCCTGCTGGGCGCCCTGACCGGCACCACCCCGGAACAGGCCCTCGACGGGCTCTCCGGTGCCGCGGCACTCAAGTCCGCTGTGACCGACGCGGCCGTGGGAACCCTTGAACCGATCCAGAAGCGCTATCACGACCTCATGGGCGACCCGACAGAGTTGAACTCGCTGCTGGCCGCCGGCCGTGACTCTCTGGCTCCCATCGCCCGACAGACGGTCGCGCGCGCCCGCGAGGCGATCGGCCTTCTGCCTGTCACCTGAGCCTGCAGACCACGGCGTCTCGCCCTCGACCGCCTGCAACTGATGGTCGGCCGTACACCTCGCCCATCTCACCCAGTGTGACCAAGGCCGGAGGGGGGTCCGATCGGACATCTACCGCCCATCTGCCCAACGAAGTGCGTCGCACCAGGAATCTGGGATCGCACAGTCTTCGGCGTCCCGTCGCCGCCCCGCGTCATCCCTTCGCTGAGCCCGATTCCGGTGGCACACTCGAGGGCATGGCCGGATTGCCGGGCACCAGGCTCACGCCGCGAGAGCAGGCCGTGCTGGAGCTGGTGCGGCGCCGGTGGAGCAACGCCGAGATCGCCGCCGAACTGGTCGTGTCGGTGCGCACGGTGGAGACCCACGTGTCGTCCATTCTGCGCAAGCTGGGTGCAAGGGATCGGCGGGCGCTGAGTCGCTGGCGTCCGCCCTGGAGGCGACTCCGCCCCGCCGCCATCCTCCGATCCACTGACCAGCATCCGGTTCGTCGAGGTCTCGGGCGGCGCCTCCCTGGCCATCGCCGAGACTGGGTCGGGCCCGACGCTGGTGAAGGCCGCCACGTGGCTCACCCAGGCGGACAAGGACACGGTGGCCAGCCCGATCTGGGGCCACTGGGTCCGCGAGCTGGGCTCGCGGTACCACTACGTCCGCTACGACCCGCGCGGGTGCGGTCTCTCGGATCGCGACCTGGCCAGGGTCGACCTCACCGACCTGGACCTGTGGATCGAGGACCTGCGTGCGGTGGTGGATGCGGTCGCCGACGGTCCGGTGGCGCTGCTTGGCATCTCCCAGGGTGGTCCGGTGGCCTTCGGGTTCGCCGCCCGCTACCCCGAGCAAGTGCGCGCGCTCGTGCTGTACGGGACCTATGCCCGTGGGATGCGCTGCCGTGGGGACGCCCTCCAGGTCGAGGAGGCCAAGGTGCAGGAGGACCTGGCCCGGGTCGCCTGGCGCACCGACAACGAGCTGTTCCGCGAGACTTTCGCTCGGCAGTTCGTGCCGGACGCGGGACCGGAGGAGATCGGATGGTTCTCCGAGCAGCTGCGCACTACCACGACCCCGGCCAACGCCCCCCTGCTCGAGGCCGCGTTCCACAACCTGGACGCCAGCGATCTGGCCAGGGCCGTCCGAGTGCCGACCCTGGTCCTGCACTCCACGGACGACCGGGGCGTGCCGTTCGAGCAGGGGCGCCTGCTGGCCGGGCTGATCCCCGGTGCCCGGTTCGTGGCGCTGCGCAGCCGCAACCACATCCTTCTGCAGCGTGACATCGCCTTCGCCCAGTTCCTCGACGAGGTCGAGCGCTTCTTGGGCCGCTGAGGGCTGCCCGGGCACCACCGTGATCTCCGTGCTCGCCACGGAGGCGAGGACCCGTGGTCGCCGCGGATGTGCCGGCGCTCCCCGGCGACGACAGTGGTCGGTGACCGTCCCGGTCGATCCCAGGAGGAACACATGACCATCACCGATCACCCCGCCCGCAATGGTGTTGACGTCAACACCCTGTTTCAGACGCTCAACGCGGTGAAGGACAACCCGCAGATCGCGAGGTTCCAGTTCCGGGCCACGAACCAGTGGGTCAGCGGCACCCACAGCCGCTCCACGATCCACAGCTTCTTCGGTGCGATGCAGGAGCTCACCCATGTCGAGTCCCGCAGCTACGACGCCGACCACCCGCTGGTGCTCGTCGGCGAGGACCGCGGACCAACCCCCGTGGAGTTCCTCCTGGCCGCGCTCGCGTCCTGCCTGACCGCCGGTATCGGCAACATCGCCGCGGTCCGTGGCGTGCAGCTGACCGAGGTCAGCTCCACCGTCGAGGGCGACATCGACCTGATGGGGCTGCTCGGCCTCGACCCAGAGGTCCGCAATGGCTGCCAGGGGATCCGGATCTCGTTCCGGCTGCGCGGCGACGACCCGGAGGCGCTGCGCCGCGTCGTCGAGCAGTCGAAGGCCCGATCTGCGGTGCTCGACATGCTCACCCAACCGGTCCCGGTGTCGTTCGAGGTCGACGCCGGCTGACCGCTCGAGCGGCGCACGACAGCTAGGAAGGGAGGCACCATGGCCGCGGGTTCCGACGAGGCTGACGTCATCGTGGTCGGCGCTCGGGCCGCGGGAGCGGCGGTGGCGATGCTGCTGGCGCGTGCCGGCCTGACCGTGATCCTGCTCGACCACGGCCGGGGGGGCACCGACACGCTGTCCACCCACGCACTCATGCGCGGCGCGGTCGCGCAGCTGAGCCGTTGGGGCCTGCTGGACCAGGTCATCAAGGCTGGTACGCCGGCCATCCGGGAGACCACGTTCCGATACTCGTCTGCCGACGTGACCATCGCGATCAAGCCCTGGGCCGGCGTCGACGCGCTCTACGCGCCCCGGCGGACCGTTCTCGACCCGATCCTGGTCGGGGCTGCCCGGGCCGCCGGGGTGCACGTCCGCTACGGCACTGGAGTCATCGACCTGTGCCGCGAGCGCGGCCGGGTGGTCGGCGTCGCAACCCGCGACCGCAGCCGGAGAATCGCGCACCTGCGCGCCCGGGTCGTGGTCGGCGCGGACGGGCGGCACTCGACAATCGCCCGGCTCGTAGCGGCGCCGATCACGCATCGCGCCGCACACACCAGCGCGTCGGTCTACGGGTACTTCAGTGGCCTGGACGCCACCGGGTACGAGTGGGCCTACCGCCCGGGGGCCGCTGCGGGCTTGATCCCGACCAACGACGGCCTGACCTGCGTGTTCGGCACCGACCGCCCCGAGCGCATCGGGCGGGGCGGCCGCGCGGTGCTGGACGCGGTGGTAGCGGCGTCCTCCCCCGACATCGCCGACCGGCTCCGATCGGCACGGCTGACGAGCCCCCTGCGCACATTCACCGGCCAACCTGGCCACCTTCGCCAGCCGTGGGGTCCCGGCTGGGCGTTGGTCGGGGACGCCGGATCGTGGAAGGACCCGATCAGTGCCCATGGCCTGACCGACGCGATGCGCGATGCCGAGCTGCTCGCTCAGGCCATCATCGAGACGCTGACCACCGGCCAGGACGCGGCGGAGGCCGGCCGCGCGTACGAACTGACCCGCAACCGCCTCACGGTGCCGATGCTGCGCGACAGCGCCGAGATCGCCGCCCTGCGCTGGGACGACGTCCGCATCGTCGAGCTCCTGCGCCGGTTGAACAAGGAGATGACCGAGGAAGTGCTCGCGATCCAGGCATTCGACGAGCCCGGGCGCCAGACGGCGCACTTGCGCGAGGTCGTCCTTGAGGCACGCCGATCACAACGACCCCGTTCGGGTTCGTCTCAGGTGGCCGAGGCGGTTACGGGGCCGATGCCTTAGTCGGCGATAGCCCGACCCGCAGCCGCCTGCATCTCGGACGGGCAGTGGCCCTCCGACCCGAGGCTCAGAGTTGCAGAACGACCGCACCTCACCAGAAGCGCGTCAAGGGGGTCGTCAAGCGTCGCCTTATCGCCGACCGCGCGTCGATCAAGACCTCGTCTGCAAGTGGCCGAATGACCCCGCCAAACGACCAGGAGATCGACGTCGCCGTTGGTTCAGGCGCGCTGGAGCAGCATGCGCATCACGGGGTGGGGCCCAGCCGGGCGGAATGGGGCTGCAGCACGCAACATGGCTCGCCGGCCCGCTACCGTCGGCGCACATGGTTGCTGACCTCGAGGTCGTCGAACTCGGACCCGAGCACGTCGACGACTACCTCGCCCTGTTCGATGCCGCCTTCCGGGAGTTCCCCGACTGGGCGGGGTGCTACTGCGCGTTCTACGACGCCCCCGCGGGCCAGCCGTTCGATCCGGAGAAGGAGGGCGCCCAGCACCGTGCAGACCGAGCAGCACGCATCCGGTCGGGCCGAGCCCACGGACTGCTCGCCTACCGCGACGGCGCCCCGGTCGGCTGGTGCAACGTCGCGCCCCGCAGCCAGGTCCCCAACCTGCGCAAGTTCGCGGAGGCCGTCGTCGATCCGGCCGACGAGCCGGCGGTGGTGATGTGCTTCGTGATCCACCCCGACCATCGGGGGCAGGGCGTGGCAAGCGACCTGCTCGTGGGGGCGCTCGACGCCGCCCGCCGATGGGGTTCGCCCTGGGTGGAGGGCTACCCGGCTCGCCCGGATGCCGACACCGACGGCCTGCCGTGGGCGGCTGCCTTCTACAAGGGTCCACTGCGCATGTACGAGGCCGCCGGGTTCGCGGTCACCCGTGACATGGGCGACTGGCTTGTCGTGCGCCGCGACGTCCCTGCGGGCTGAGCTAATCGCTCGGGTGCCGTAGCCCTCGCGCAGGTCGACCACGACCGTCGGGTCGCCGCTGGACGCACCGGCCGGCACCGTGGCCACGCCCGCCGACCCTCGCCGCGGCGCGTCCACTGGCGGCGGAGTGACCGTGGTCATGCATCGCTGTCTTGTGGTGGTCGGCGAAGCGGGCCCGCGGGGTTCGGCAGGGGCTTGCGGGGGAGGCCCCAGCCGCCGTATGTCCCGCGCGGCTCATGGCGTCGCGAAGGTGTGGGTGCCCGCGACCCGTGCGGGACTCGGCTGAGGCGGGACCTCGTCGGTCGCCGGGTCCTTCTCCACCGCCCCCGCACCCAGGAGACCATCTTCGGCGCTGCCCCAGCAGAACGCACTCCCGTCACGGTCCAGGGCGCAGGCATGGGAACTGCCGAGGCTCACAGCGGCGAATACGCGGGCGCCCGGGGCTGGGACTGGGGTGCTCCGCAGCGGTCGACTCGTTCTCCCCGTCGCGGTCTGTGACAGCCTGGGCCTGCCCACCCCAGCACCAGGGCGAACCTGCCGCGTCCAGGGCGCAGGTGGACCCGCCGGTGTCGAGCGCGATGAAGGCGTGCCCACCCACGACGGCGACCGGGGCGGGCTTCTCCGGTCCGACGTCCACACCGTCGCCCAGCTCCCCCTGGCCGTCCAGGCCCCAGCACCAGGCCCGGCCCGAGCCGTCGAGGGCACACGTGTGCGACTCCCCGGCGCTGATCGTCGCGAAGGTGTGGCCCCCGAGGACCGCCACGGGTGCGTCCTTGACGACCGGGGTGAAGTCCAGCGGCAGGGCATCTGGCCCATCACCCAGCGGACCCGCGCTGTCCTCGCCCCAGCACCACGCCGCGCCGGTGGTATCGAGGGCGCAGGTGTGCTCGTTTCCCGCGTCGATGTCCACGAAGGTGTGGCCCCCGCTGACCGCCACGGGGACATCCCTGTCGGGTGGGCGCTCACCCGAGGCGTCGCCGCCGCGGTCACCGGCCTGCCCCAGTGCGTCCTCACCCCAGCACCACGCCTTCCCCGCCGTGTCCAGGCCGCACGTGTGGCGTCCACCTGCCGAGATCGTGGCCCAGGTGTGCCCGCCGGCGACCGCACCGGGCTTGGCCCGTGGGACGTCGGACGTCCCGTTCCCGTCGCCGAGCGCCCCGGTGTAGTCCGATCCCCAGCACCACGCGCGGCTCGCCCCATCCAGCGCGCAGGTGTGCAGCCCGCCGCTACTGATCGTCGTGAAGGTGTGCCCGCCGGTGACGGCGACTGGCGTGGCGCTGAAATACTCGCCGCTGTCCGACGGTGTCCGGCCGTCGCCGAGCGCCCCGTTCTGGTTGTAGCCCCAGCACCACGGTCGTCCCGCGGGGTCCAGGGCGCAGGTGTGGACGCTGCCGGCGCTGATCGTGCTGGGTCGGGGCGTCTGGGGGGTTGTGAGCACGATCCCCGGTTCCTCGGTAGGGGTACCGGTCGAGGTGGGCTGGTCGATCGACGGGCGCCCGGCCGTCGCCGCCGGTGTCGCGAGCGAGGGCGCGGGGCCAAGGATGCGGTCCAGCCGGGGCAACCATGCCCGTGCGACGTCGATGACCTTCTGCCGGTCGTGCGCCTGGGCGGCATCCTCGGCGGCCCCGTACTCGATGATCACCCGCGCCACGCTCCGATCGCGAGGGAGGGCGACGGTCCACGTGTAGCCGTTGTCCCAGGTGGGGTCGGCGGCGTCCGTGGTCCAGGTCCGGACCCCGACGGCGCCGCCAACGCCGGGCACGTCGAATCGCTCGACGCCGGGTAGGAGCAGGGAGGCCGAAAGCCACCGGTCGACCGCAGCAGAAGCGCGCCCCGCATCGTCGAACACCGTCAGCTCGGTGGCCACCCTGGGGATAGGCCAGTCGAGTTCCTCCGAGGGGGAATAGGAGGCCTGGTATCCGAAGAGCGGGTCGGAGCCCTCTGGCTGCTCCGGGTCTTCGGGGTCGCCGACCCAGTAGTGCTCCTCCCAGTAGTCGATGCCGCCAAACTGGCCGTCGGCCGCGTATGCGGCGTACTCGGCGCCCCACTGGTCCAGGGACATCGGCGCGGACATCATCTGGCCGATGTCGTAGGGCCGGCCGGAGCGGGTCGCTGACTCGATCCGCTCAGCCAGGGCCACCGCGAGGGCTGCAGCCGGGGCGTCCGGGGCTCTTCCCTTCGGCCCGACGACCGTGACCTCGCCGACGATCGTGCCGCGGCGCACCAGTGCGAGGTCCTCATGACCCCACTTCGAGGAGTTGCTGACCAGCACCGCGTCGGTCCCCGCCTCAGGCAGCGGCAGGGTCCGACGATCAGCTGGGTCCCCGACATGCGGACGCGCGTGATCGGGCAACCATCGCAGGAATGCCGACGCGCCGGCCTCCGTCTGGAACAGGTGGACGCTGGCCAGGATCGCTGGCTGCGCGAGGGCAGCCTCGCCCTCCAGCTCGTACACTTCGTTATCAGTTGTCACATCCCGGTGGTAGCCCATCACCCGACCGAAACCGGCCAGGATCTCGCACTCGTGGCTCGAGTCCTCTCGTCGGGTGTCAGCAGGTCTGCCAGATAGTCGTTGGGGACGTCCCCGCTCCACCACATCGGGAACCACGGCGGGATCCTCGGTGATCTCGACCGGGAGCCCCGAGGCCTCCCACGGGTCGAACAGCATCGACTCGAGCTCCTGCGGGGTGATGCCGAGGCGGGCCAGGTCGCCCGCCTGGATCGAGGCGATGCAGGGCTGGTCGGTGTCCACCCCGCCGCGCACGTACCGCGGATCCCACGCCGTGGCGGTCGCGCTGGCAGAGGCGGCGCCGGCCCCGGTCGCGCTGGCGGACTCCCGTGCCGGGTTCTCGGGCTCCCCCGGCGAGGAGCATCCCGCCACCAAGGCCGCGCAGACCGAGATGGCCAGGAGGCCGCGGAACTCGGCGATCTGCATCCCTTCACCCCTGCACCGCGCGTGCCAACACAGTGAGGAGCGCGGCTCGCCTCCAGAGTCCGACCTGACCGCCGCTGGCCGCCAGAGTCGTTGGTCCCGACAGCCGCGCTCCTCGCTAGGCCGATCCCAAGGGTGGCACCGTGACCAATGCGGTTCGCCTCAAAACCGTCTGCGCTCCCTTCCCAGTGGGCGGCCCGGTCTACCCACGCAGAGTCCGCAGCAGGGGTCCGACTCCACCCGCACCCGGACCCGGACCCCACCGACGCAAGACTCGACATTCACTCCTGAGCGCGTCCACAGGCGGCGCAAGGACGCACCGGCGTCCTGCGCGCGAGGTGTCGATCGGGAGCGAGATGGCGAGGGTCATCCAGCATGAGGAGGGCTGGGCCAACGGCTGGCAGGACCGGGTTCAGCAGGACGCTGCGGGAGGGCGGTCGACAGCGGGTTCCGGACTCTGCTGGTTGAGCCTTGGGCCGGTCAGAGTCCCAGCACTCCGGGGTTGAGGATGCCCCGCGGGTCCAGGGTGGTCTTGGCTGCGCGCAGCGCGGCGGCGAACGGCTCTGGCCGCTGTCGGTCATACCAGGGTGTGTGGTCCCGTCCGACCGCGTGGTGGTGGGTGATCGTCCCGCCGTGGGCGGTGATCGCCTCGGAGACGCCGGTCTTGATCTGGTCCCACATCGAAACCAGGGAGCCCCACCGCCCCGAGGCGTAGACGCCGTAGTAGGGCGCGGGGCCGTCGGGGTAGACGTGGGTGAAGCGGCAGGTGAGGACTCCGGGAGCGCCCAGCGCCGCCATCACCTCGTAGGCCGCCGTCGTGATCGCCGCGTGCAGCTCGTCGAAGCGGTCCCAGGTGCAGGCCGTCTCGAAGGTCTCGGCGATCAGGCTGCGCTGGGTGACCGCGTCGCGTTGGTAGGGCATCCGAAGGAAGGACGAGCGCCAGGCGTCCACTGGGGTTGTGGGTGCCGCGCCGGCTCGGTCCGGCTCCTTGGCGCTGACCTTCCCGGGGCGCCCGCCGTGATCTCGAGCGATCTGGATCGCTCGGTCCAGCCAGGGGCCGACCGGGTGGTCGGCGGACTCGAACGCGAGCACCAGCAGCCCTCCGGTGGTCGCTGAGCCGGCATTGATCGTCGCCTCCATCGGGTCGAGCAGCCGGCAGTTGCTCGGGTGCAGCCCGGACTGGGCGATCGTCCGAGTGGCTGCGACCGCGTGGGCGAAGGAGGCGAAGTTGACCGTCACCGACTGCTGCCAGTGCGGACGGTCCTGCAGGCGCACCCAGGCTTCGGTGATCACCCCGAGCGTGCCCTCGGACCCGAGGAACAGTCGGTCCGGGGAGGGTCCGGCACCCGATCCGGGGAGTCGTCGCGACTCGCTGGTGCCGGTCGGGGTCACCACCCGCAGGCTCTCGGTCAGGTCGTCGATGTGGGTGAGCATGGTGGCGTAGTGGCCGCCGGCGCGGGTAGCCAGCCACCCGCCCAGGGTGGAGAACTCGAAGGACTGCGGGAAGTGCCGCAGCGTCAGCCCGTGCGGGCGCAACTGGTCCTCCAAGCCCGGACCGAGCACCCCGGCCTGGACGCGGGCAGCCCGGCTCACCGGGTCGACCTCGAGCACCCGGTCCAGCCGGGTCAGGTCCAGGCTGAGCGCGGGAGCGTCGAAGCGCGGCTCAACCCCGCCGACCACCGAGGTGCCGCCGCCGAAGGGAACGACCGCCACGCCCGCCGAGGACGCCCAATCCAGGACGTCCACGACGTCCTGCTCGCGGCGCGGCCTCAGCACCAGGTCAGGAGCGTGCCTCACGTCCCCTTCCAGGTTGCGCACCACGTCGCGGTAGGCCTTGCCGTGGGCGTGCGCCGCCCGGTCGGCGAGGTCATGCGACGCGATCAACGCCAGGGAATCCGGGACGCCGACCCGAGGCGCCGGCAGGTCAAGGTCGGCGACCTCGGGGGGCTCGTGCACGGTGAAGTCGTGGTTGGGCAGAAACGACGCCACCCGGGCAACCAGCCCCTCGGCCTCGGCGCCCGTCACAGCGTCCTCAACATTGCCCCAACCCCACCACGATCTCCGCGCCACGCGCCGACCCTAGGACAGACCAGGACCCCCCGTCCGGTTCTGGTGGCGTGATCCCCACGGGCTACGCCTCCTGGCACGGCCCACATTCCCCCCCGGTGCCCGTCACCACTCGGGGCACCGCGGGCTGGACATGCCGGCCGCGCGCGACTGCGGTACAAACGATGGGTGAAGCGCGGGTGGAGACGACCCCTCGGACGGGTCGTGGGCCCCGTTCTGGCTGCCGCACTACTGGTTGGCGGGTGCTCCGGTGACGGTCAGCAGGCCGAGCCGACCCCGTCGCGATCGACGTCCCCGGCCACGTCTGCCGTCACCCGGCCCGTCCGCACCAGAGCGAAGCCTCGCGGCCAGCCCGCAGGCACCGGAGTCGACAGCCGTCACCCCGACCGCCGACGCCGGGGGTGCTCCCGAGGTGGCCGCCAGCGGGCCCCCGCCCTCTCGGGGACCGGTGCGGTTGGAGCGGTGGTTCGACCGCGACCTGTCCGGCGGTGGCCTCAAGCTCGGTGCCGAGCGTGAGCGCACGAGCGCCTACCGCTCGTACAACGTCTCGTATCGCAGCCAAGACCTGCGCATCTCCGGAGTGATCAACGTGCCCAGGGGCCGCGGCCCGTTCCCCGCCGTCGTACTTGCACACGGCTACATCGACCCCGCGATCTACGTGCGCGGGCAGGGCATGCCCCGGGAGCGGCGCTCGCTGGCGTCCGCCGGCTACATCGCCCTCCACGTGGACTACCGCAACCACGCCGCCTCCGACGACGACCCAGCGCTGCAGCGCACCGCCAGACTCGGCTACTCGGTGGACGTGCTCAACGCCGTCCTCGCCCTGCGGGCAACTGATGCCGTCCCTGTCGATGACGACCGAATCGCCCTGATGGGTCGCTCGATGGGCGGCGGAGTCGTCTACCGAGCCCTGCAGATGGCGCCCGGGCTGGTGGATGCCGGCGTGGTGTTCGCCTCGGTGTCCTCCGACGAGGCGGACAACTACGCCCAGTTCTCCGGGCCCTCCCCGTACTGGGAGTACGTCCGGCGGCGCTGGGGCACCCCTGAACGCAACCCGGCGTTCTGGGAGGGGATCTCGGCCGACCAGCACTTCGACCGCGTCACGGAGCCCGTGCTCATGCACCACGGCACGCTGGACTCCACCTGCCCGCCCCGGTGGGCTCGGCACAGCCTGCGCGCCATGCAGCGGGCGGGGGTCGATGTCACCCTGCGGTGGTACGAGGGAGAAGGGCACACGTTCGGCGACGCCGCCCTCGACCGGGCGATGCGCCGCACCGTCGCCTTCCTCGAGCGCAACCTGGGGTGACGACCGTAGGCCTGGGCCTGCGGATCCATGGCCGGCCCAGGGCAAGAACCTCCCCAGGCGCTCGATCACAAGTGCCCCACTGCGATATCGCCTGCTTGCCCGAACGTGCGCGACTGGGTGGAGTCGGCCTGGGGCGCATCTTGTTGCCCCGGTAGCGGTACCTGATGATGGGTATCGTCTCGGGGTTGTGCATCGACCAAGCTCGCCTCATGACACGGCGGGGTGAGCCACGCGAGCCTGAAGACGTCTTGTGGCTACAGCCATGCTCATTCGCGGCATGCCGGGGCGTACGGTCGACCACCTAAGTGCTCCGACCACTCCTGCTCGGTCAGCACTCGCCCCGCGACCTGACACGCGCGCTCGATCCACGCCGCCGGGTCAGCGACGATCACCTGGGTATTCCCGTGGGATTGTTCGAGCGCGACGGTGCGCTCATCGAGCTCGACGGACGCAGTCGCCTGAGTGAACGTGTCGGTGCGGAAACCCGCCGACCAGTCGCCGAGGTCCCAGGTGATGATCGCCCCATTCGCGCCGGCGGTGACCAGTTCGCCGTTCGGCCGAAACTCGACCGCGATCACCGCTGCGTCATCGTCGTGGAGCGTCTCGGCGATGTCGCCGGTGTTGGTGCTGGCCACCACGATGCTGTTGCCGGCGGCGATGGCGAGCTGACGGCTGTCGGGGCTGAAGTCGGCGACCGTGGGCAAGAACGAGAGCGGGATGGTGGTGGGTGCATCGACCCCGGCGGGGTCGACGATGCGCACCGCGAACGGGGCATCTCGGACCGCGATCCGACTGCCATCGGGACTGACCGCGAGAATCCCGTTGCCGGGCACCCGACGCAGCTCCTCGCCCGTTGCCGTGTCGAACACGATGGTCGGGCCGAACCCGCTGGCGTAGAGTCGCGAGCCGTCCGGGGAGAACTTCGCCGCACCGAACTCGGCGCCGGGCTGCAATGGGGTGCCCGGATCGAAGCCGCTGACGTCCAGATCCAGGAGCATCGGACGGGTCGGGTCGCCCGCACCTACTCGCCAGATGGCGACGTTCCCCGACGAGCCGAATGTTGCTGTCTGGGCGAGCGCTGCCAGCAGGGAACCGTCCGCCGAGTACTCGAGGTCTGCCGCCGGCCTGTCCGTCCCCTCGTAGCTCGTCACGCCCGAGCGTCCGGCTTGCGCGAGATCGTGGGTTGCCGTTCGCCGGAGATCGCAGCGGAGCTCGTTACAGGGGTCCGATGTCTCGCTGACCGCGACCGCCCCGGTGACCGGGTCGATCGCCGAGGTCACCACCAGGTTGGAGAACGGCGCGTACTTGGCGAGCTGGGACCGGTCGTCGAGATCGAAGAGGCGGACATCGTGGTTGCTGTCGATGACGGATGCTCGAGTCCCGTCTTCGGCGAGCGACATGCTCACGGGTGCGACTCCGTCTTCCTGGGATGTGGATGATGCTTGTCAGCCGGGGCGCGCGTGAGAGGACGCGTACCAGGTTGACGCGTGCCTCGGAATCGTCCCAGAGCTGGATGGCCTCCAGGGCGAGCAGCAGCGCACGATCGAAGTCCGGTTCCTCGATCGCGAGCGCGGCGACGCGCCGTGCTTCTGCGACCGTGGCGCGTTCGCCCGCGAGGTTCGCCTGGAACCCGGCGATGAGGCCCGCGGTGACCGTGGCGATCGCGAGAGTGGCTGCGCCGGCCGATACCCAGGACAGTCGTCGCACCATCCGCTGCTCTTTGCGCAGCTGGCTCTGTGCGGCCGCGAGTCCTGCGGTCTCATGGGCTGCGGAGGCGTCGAGGAACGCTCGCTCGACTGACGTGAGTGCGGGATCGACTGCATCCCGCCAGTGCTGGGCGGTCGTGAGCCGGGCGCCGCGATAGATCTCGCTGTCGGGTCGTCCCATCGCATCCCAGGCCGCGGCCGTGGCAGTCAGGTGTCGCATGATCCGCTGGCCCTCGACATCATCGGCAAGCCAGTCCTTGAGCCGTGGCCACTCCCGGGCGAGGGCTTCGTGCGACACCTGCACGGACTCCTGATCGGTCGTGAGCAGCCGCGCATCGACCAGCCGATCGACGATCTGCCCATGGGCGTCGTCGATCGCGATCCGCGTGCGCTCCACCCGGCGCGCTATCACCGCGCCGCCCGGGGAGGCCTCGACCAGGCGCAGGAGGATGTCGCGCAGCATCCGCTGCCCGTCCGCGGAGAGCGCGGCGAACACTTCTTCCGCGGTCTTCGCGACGGCACCGTCGATCTCACCGGATGCCCGGTACCCATCGACAGTCAGAACGCGCCCTTCACGGCGTGACCACACCTGACGCAACGCGTGAGACAGCAGCGGAAGGGTCCGCCCATCAGCGTCGCGGACGAGGATCTCGACCAGGCCCGGCTCCAGGATGAGCCCGGCCTGCTCTGCGGGCTTCTCGATCACGGTCCGCAGTCCCTCGAGGCTCAGCGCGGTGAGCATCAGCATGTGGGACTCGATGGCCTGGGCGTAGCCTTCGTGATCGGCGAGGTCCCCGAGACGGTCGGCGCGGATCGCCACGACGAGCATGCCACGGAAAGCCATCTGCGACAGCGCGTCGAAGAACTCCCGGATCTCGGCGGGGTCGTCCGCGGCGAACGCCTGCTCGCATTGATCGACGACGAGCAGCGAGCCTCCCACAGCAAGATCGACGTCGCGCAGGGCGTCGATCGGATGCTCGCCGGGCGTCACAATGGCGACCTCGATGCCGCGCGCGAGGAACTGCGCACCGATCCCGGCCCTGACGAATGAGGACTTCCCGACGCCCGATGAGCCCGCGACGAGCAGCACACCGTGCTCCTCGAGCGCCCGCACTGCGCCGGCCAGCTCCCGCTCACGACCGAAGTACCGCTCGGCGTCCCCCACGCCCGCGGGAGGCAGGCCGAAGTACGGACACTCCGGGCTCGCGGCCCGGAACACCCGGTCGGACAGCAGCGCGGGATCCTGGCGGAGGATCGCCTGCTCCAGCTCGGCGAGCTCCGTACACGGATCCAGACCGAGCTCGGCGGCGAGCAGCCCCCGCGCCCGGCGCACCGTGGCGAGCGCATCCGCTTGCCGACCCTGCCGGTACTGCGCCACGCTCAACACGACCCAGCGCCGCTCGCGCAACGGTGCCTCGGCGACGCGAGCGCGCGCCAACGCGGTCACCTCCGCAACCTCACCCGCCTGCAGCCGCGCATCCAGGAGCAGCTCCTCGACACCGAGCCGCATCTCCTCCAGTCGACCCGCGGCGATCCGAGCCGGCTCCCAATCGGGGAGCTCGACGAAGGGCTCGCCCCGCCACAACGCGAGCGCCTCCGAGAACGTGTGCGCGGCCCGCTCCGGCTCACCCAACTCCAGCTGCTGCGAACCCCGCGTGACGAGTCTCTCGAACCGCTCCGCGTCGACCTCAATATGCCCCGGTACCAGTCGGTACCCGTGCGGGGTGGTCTCGATCCCGTCTGGCGCGATGACCCGGCGCAACCGCATGACGCAACCGCGGATGACATCCGACCATGAGGCGGGTGGATCATCGCCCCAGACCGCCGCCGCGAGGGACTCCACGGACAGGGATGCTCCGAGCCGGATCGTGAGCGCACCCATCACGGCCCGGTCCCGAGGAGCCAGCGGGACCCGGCCGTCGTCGAGCGTCAGCGCTCCGAGGACGCGCACCTCCATGACGCCACAGTGACCCCGACTCCCACATCCGTCAAGACGGCTGATAGCGGGCTGATACAGCCCGCGATGGGCGCCGTTATGCTGCTGATACGGACGTGTCCTTCACTGATCGAGCAGCCACGGTGCTGCAGGGATCGAAGGAAGGGACGTGACATGTGGACTTCCATCCGGCGCCCGCGCGCCGCACACGCGACACGCTCGCGGCATGTGCGTGTTGCCGTCGCATTCCTGGCATGCGTCGGCCTCGCCGCGTGCACCGCGACCGAACCGCCGTCCCCCGCATCGACCGCGGAGGCTGACACGATCGCACCGTTCCCGGAGAGCGGTTGGATCGACGCCGGCACCTACCTCGTGACCGGCTACCCGGTGCCCTTCGAGATCACCGTCCCGGACGGCTGGGAGACCTTCGACGGCGCGAGCCTGGGCAAGGACGACCCGGATCTCCTCAATTCATGGAATGTCGCCCTGTTCTTCTACCCCGTCGCCTATGTGCCGACGGACGCATGCGCCTGGGAGGGCGCGCTCGTCAGGATCGATCCGACGGTTGAGGCGTTCGTCGAGGCGATGGCGGCGCAGAAGTCAACGGTAAGCAGCCCTGCCGTCGAGGTCATGGTGGGCGACTACGCCGGCTTCGAGTTCGACCACGCCGCCGAGAGTGACGTCGACGTCACCAACTGCGACGGCGATAAGACCTGCATCTACTCGGATTTTGCGCAGGACTGCAACGGAACGGCGTACGCAACTGTGGGCGAGCGCGAAACCTACCGAGCAGTCGACCTGAATGGCGAGCGCGCCGTGATCGCGCTGAGGTACCCCGACGAATCGATCGATCCGGCGCTGAGGCAAGAGGCACGCGCCGTCTTCGACTCGATCGTGTTCGTCAAGCCCGACGAATGACGGTCGGCCAAGCCCTCGGCATCAGCGGAGAGAAAGAAGGTGAGCGTCAAAGTCCTCGAAGCCCCCCGACCAGATCCGGCAATCCCACGCCCGACCATTGCAGCGCACTTCCGGCGCAGAACGCTAGTGGGGGCCATGGAAAGAGGAGATGACCGGGCCTGACCTCCCGCCCGTCGGTCCCGCTGCCTCTCTGTCGACGGACCGTCGACGGATCGTCAGCGATCTGTCAGGGCCCGGCCGCAGCGTCGCACTTACACCCAACCAGAAAGGTGCCTGTCCATGTCCTTACCTCGCCCAGCCGTCGCGGCCGCCGCGTCCGCCCTGCTCTCCCCCCTCCTCGTCGTCCCGCTCGCCGGGCCGGTCGCCGCGCAGAACGGAAAGTCCGAAGCGCGCGACCTCGCGTCGTCGACAGCAGTCTCCTGGCAGCGGACGGCGAACCGCACCATCTACGCCGAGGGGGCCAAGGCACCCCCGGATGGGGCGCTGTACCTCGCGTTCACCTCGCTCGCGGTGCATGACGCCGCGGTCAAGGCCCAGCGGCGCGGCCCGCAGGTGGCTGCCGCCGCGGTCGCCACGGCCGCCCACGACGTGCTCCTCGAGTACTTCCCCGCCTCGGGCGCAGCGCTCGCCGCCGACCTGGCCGCCAGCCTCGTGCCGGTCCCTGACGGCAGGAAGGAGGCCCTCGGGGTCGCCATAGGCGCTGCCGCCGCCGACGAGATGATCGCCTCTCGGGTCGGTGACGGGCGCAACAACGTCTTCGCCGACGGAAGCACCGTGGCCCCCTACTCAAAGGCCCCGGCTCCCGGGATCTGGCAACCGCCGGCAAGCGGCATGGCACTGTACTGGCTCGGCTTCGTCAAGCCCGTCATCGACGTCAGGCCCGTCAAGGTCGATGGTCCCGACGCGCTCACCAGTGCCGCCTACGCACGGGACTACGAGGAGGTACGCAAGGCCGGTGAGCTCAACGCGCCCCTCACGGATCGAACCCAGGAGCAGACCGACATCGCCAAGTTCTTCGCCAACAACCCGGTCCCCATCTACCGCGGCGCACTGTGCGACCTGCTCGAGGCTGACCCGATGGGACTGTTGGCCACGACGCGGCTCTTCGCCCAGATCGACGCCGCCGTTGTCACCACGTTCCTCCAGACGTGGCGGCTGAAGTACGAGGTTGGCTTCTGGCGGCCGTTCCAGGCGATCGCCGGCGCCCTGACTGACGGCAACCCGGCGACCAACCCCCACCCGGGGACCGTGCCTTGGGCTCCGCTCGTCGCCAATCCCGCATACTCCGACTACACCAGCGGCAACGCGTCGGCAACCGCGCCATTCGCACAGGTGCTCCGCCGGACCCTCGGAGACCACACCACCCTCGTGCTCAAGGCCGGTGAACTGACCCGGACCTACACCTCACTCAGCGCCCTCGAGCATGATGCCCTGAACGCCCGGATCTGGGGTGGACTCCACTTCCGGACCGCGATGGAGGACACCTACGACCTGGGCCACCGGACCGCGAACCGGGTGATACGAGCGATCCCCGAGCGCGGGGACTGGTGGGACGGCCACCACGACAATCATGACCACAGTGATCGCGACGAATGATCCGGCTCCGGCCCGCACGACCAAGGGCCGCCCGAGTCGGCATGGCCCTTCGCATGACGGTGAGTCACTGATACCTGTAGCGGGTGAGGCCCCCGCGCAGCCTGCGCGCCAGCGGGCGGCGGGGGTCTGACCCGCACTGAGGTTCGGGAGCCCGGCCGCCTCCGGGCCGATCACCGGGCACCTGTTCGACCGGCCCGGCACCAATGGTCTGGAGCTCCCTCCGCGGGCGCCCACTGACGGCCTGCTTCCGTCAGCAGCGGTGCTTGGTTTGGACCATGACCCGCCGCTGTCCGCCCGGCGCGCGGGTCATGTCCCCGCCAGAGCTGCAGCAGCGCCGACGTTGACAGCCCTTGCGACAGCAGGCACCCATCGACATGCAGATCCGGTAGTTCAGCCGGACAAGTAGGCGCTGCATTCTGGGCGGAATGGGCGCCTTCTGGGCTGCCGGGAAGCCGTTCCCGGATGACTCAGTATGTCTGCCGTCGGCAGGGCCGGCCAGACCGGTCATCAGTCACACGGGCCGCGCCGGGTCGAGGTCAGCCACCCAGAGCCGCTGCAACATGTGCCAGTCAGCGGGATGCTCACGGATCATGGGCTCGAAGGACGCGGCAACCATTCTCGTCGTGTCGCGGATCTGCTGGGCTCGATCGCCCTTCGTGGGCAGAGTCAACTCGGGGTAGGCCCGACTGGCGTTCCGCTGACCCGTCCAATACATGCCCAGCGGGACGAGAGCGGCCCCGGTGTCGATCGCCAGGGCGGCCGCCCCCGCTGGGAACCTCGCGGTCTGGCCGAAGAAGGTGACCTCGATTCCCTTGGCTGACAGGTCGCGGTCGGAGATCAGTGCGACCAATCCGCCTCTGATCAGCGTCTCGCGCAGGCCGTCCATCGCCCCTGGATCGTCGTGGCCGAAGACTGTGATTCCCCGGGAGGTTCGCATCTCCACGAACTCCTGGAACAACTTGTCCGGCCTGAGCCGCTCGATGACCGTCGTCACCGGAGCGATGTGGCGCGCCGCATAAGCGCCGATGTGGTCCCAGTTGCCCATGTGCGGCACCACCACGATGGCCCCGCGGCCGGCCCGCATGGGCGACAGCACATGCTCGATCCCCGGGAACTCGAAGTCGTCGAGCTCGTCATCGCTCCAGTCCGGGAGTCGGAAGGCGTCACACCAGTAGCGCATGTAAGAGCGCATCCCCTCCCGGGAAAGCTCTCGGACTTCCCCAGGGCTGGCCCCGGGCCCTAGCACGCGCGCGAGGTTGGCCTCCAGACGCCGGACTCCCGACCGGTTCCGACGCCACAACTGGTCGGCCACCCCCTCGAACGAGGCGTAGGCCACCCGCCGCGGCAGGTGACGCACAGCAGCCCAACCCCCGGCATAGGCCAGGTACGCCGCCTGCTCGGACACGGTCACCCGACCGGGCCTTGCTGCAGCCCAGGCACAACAACCCCCACCCACGTCCCCCGGGAATCGCCACGAACGCGCATCGAGGCATCGTAGCCACGACAACTTGCGCCACAGAAGCGCCCCAGGATGATGCCGCATCTCCCCGGGCAAGCCGGGCACGGGAGTCTGAGCATGGCTGTCGACGGCAAGGCTGGCCAGCCCCATCGTCAGTCACACTGAGTGACCACTGGGAGCCGCACACCCCAGTCCGACACGAGGGGTGGTAGCGCGCTGGGTGGCTAGGGTGGCGGTCGTGGTGATCGAGTTGGAGCGGGTGCGCAAGACGTACGGGGGCGTGCGCAAGGGCAGGACCGTCGCGGTTGACGACCTGACCCTGTCCGTGGCCTCGGGTGGTGTCCACGGCTTCTTGGGCCCGAACGGCTCGGGGAAGACCACGACGATCCGGATCCTGCTGGGCCTGGTCTCCCCGGATGCAGGCGCCGTCCGGGTGCTAGGCGCGGACGTGCCCCGCGGGCTGCCGGCGGTGGTGGGCCGGGTGGGGGCCCTGGTCGAGTCACCCCAGTTGTTCCCGACCTTCACCGGCCGACGCAACCTGCAGATCCTGGCCGGGCTGGCCGACGTCCCCGGCACGCGGGTTGAGCAGTTGCTCGAACTGGTCGGCTTGGCTGAGCGGGCCGACGATCGGGTCAAGGGCTACTCGCTGGGCATGCGTCAACGCCTGGCCATCGCCGCGGCCATGCTCAAGGCGCCCGAGTTGCTGATCCTCGACGAGCCGACGAACGGGTTGGACCCGGCCGGCATGGTCGAGGTCCGCGAGCTGATCCGCACCCTGGGCAGCGACGGGCGGACCACCGTGTTCCTGTCCAGCCACCTGCTGACCGAGGTCGAGTCGGTGTGTGACGCGGTGACGATCCTGGTCCGCGGGCGACTGGTGGCCTCGGGGCCGGTCAGCGAGGTCCTGGCCATGGCCGGATCGTCGGCTGCCCTGAGGCTGCGGTTCGACGACGAGCACCAGGCCGTCCAGGCCGTTGCAGTCCTCGCGGGCGCGGGGGTGACGGCCACCCCTGGTCCGCCGGGCACCGTGCAGGTCGACTCCCCCGCCGGCGCCCAGGTGAACGCGATCCTCGGCGCCCAGGGCATCTGGGCCGCGGAGATCACCCCGGTGCGCCCGGACCTGGAGCGCGCATTCCTGGATCTCACCGCCACGACGGAGGCGTCCGCATGACCGCCACGATCGCCCCCACCCCCGCCAAGGCCCCCGCGCTGGGAGGCCTGGTGCGCTCGGAGTTCCTTCGGGCCCGCTCGCGCCGATCGTTGCGGTGGCTGGTGGCCCTGTCCCTGCTCGCCGTAGTCGGCGTCGCGGCGATCATGTGGTTCACCACCGCGCGGGTGACGGCGACGGATCTCGACACTGCGGCACAGCGGTTCCTGGCCGAGCAGACCCAGTTCTACGAGGACTGCATCAACGATCCGAACATCCCCGAGGACCAGAAAGCGATGGCCTGCTGGAAGCCCACCGAGGAGGACGCTCAGGCCAACGCCATGTGGATGCTGCCGAAGCGCGCCTTCGACCGCAGTGGGTTCGAGGGTCTGGTTGGCCTCGCCGGGGGCATCGGTGTGCTGGTCGTGGCCATGCTGGGCGCCACCTCCGGCGGGGCGGACTGGGGGGCGCGGACCATGGGCCTGCTACTGAGCTGGGAACCGCGACGCACCCGCGTGTTCCTCGTCCGGCTCGGAGTCCTGCTGGTGATCGCCCTAGCGGTCCAAGCGATCCTCGCGCTGCTCGCGGTCGCCCTCGGATCGGTGATCGCCCAGGCGCACCCCCTGGAGGTACCTGCCGGGTCCATTCCGGGCTACGACCCCGCCAGCGTGAGCGCGGCCGCGGAGTCCGCTGCCCGATGGGTTCCCCTGGCCGGTTTGGCCGCCGCCGGCTCCTACGCCCTGGCGATGCTCACCCGGAGCACCGGATGGGCCATCGCAGCCGCGATCGGCTTCGTCGTCGTGGTCGAATCACTGATCCGGGGTCTGTGGGCCTGGGGATCCCAATGGCTGATCCAGACCAACGCCACGGCCTGGCTCACCGGCGGGCTGGACGTTCTGGTCGATCCCGCCGCCGCGCAACCGACCGCAGGGTTACTTCCCGAGGGGTCGACCTCCCCCGGGTACATCCGCATCGACGACACCCGCGGCATCGCCACCCTGGTCACCTTGGTCGCGATCGGATGCCTGATCAGCTGGTGGAGCCTGCGCTCACGCGACGTCGAGTGACCAGCACTGGCCACCCAAGGCGCGCGATAGGCGGCGGATAGACGCTCCACCTTGGGGGCCGGGGTCAGTCGTCCTCGCTTCGATGACCCAGCCCGTGATCTCTTCGATGATCAGGAGCGCCTACATTGCGGGGTGTGTCGTGGCTTACTCATCCTGTGACGTCTGAGCGTTTCGAGGACTTCGCCGACGTCATCAATCCCAACCGGCGGACGTCGCACTGCTGGTGTCTGTCTCATCGGCTTCGGGCCCAGGACATCGCGGAACTCGGCGAGGGGAACCGCGAGAGGGCGATGCGCGCCCTGTGCGAGCGGTCGAACCCCCCGGGAGTGGTCACATACCTTGATAGCGTCCCGGTCGGCTGGTGCAACATCGGTCCGCGGTCTGAGATCCCACGGCTGGTCAACTCCTCCCTGATCCAGCCAGTCGACGACCTGCCCGTGTGGAGCATCGTGTGCGTTGTCGTGCGCGGCGGTTACCGCAAGCGTGGTGTCACCGGCCCGCTGCTCGAGGGCGCGGTCGAGTACGCCAGGGCGCACGGCGCCCCGGCTGTCGAGGCCTATCCCGTGGACCCACCCGGTCGGATGGACACGACCATGGCCTTTGTCGGGACCCGGTCGATGTTCCAGAAGGCAGGCTTCAGGGTCATCGGGACGACCAACGCCGTCGCCAGCAAAATGCCACGGATCATCATGCGCCGCGAGTTGTTCTGAGGCCGATCGGTTCCGGCGACACCGAAACCCCCGTCCGCCGAGGAGTCCAAGACGAAGCGGGGCACGGCGCACTGACCCTCCATCTGCGCCCGTTTCGCGGCGCTTTGGGCACGTTGGGATGGCCACTTCATCGCTCTTAGGTGCCGCGAGGTGCGCGGTCAGGACGCGGCGGCGACAAGCAGTTCGGCGACCCGCGCGGGCTGCTCGCGGAAGAGCCCGTGGTCGGCAGCGATCTCGATGACATCGGCGCCGACTGAGGCTGCCATCACCCGCTGGGTCTCCGGCGGCACCAGTGTGTCGGCGGTCGTCAGGATGTAGGTGCGGCGGCGGGAGGTCGGCAGTTCCCCGCGCCACTTCTCGCGTAGCGCAGCGATGCCCTGCGGACGTTGAGTGCGCTCCAGGTAGGTTCGCACCGCGTCCCGCTCGGCAGGGTCGGCCGCCGCGACGTACAGGTCGATGTTCAGGGCGCACAGACCAGGGCCGGAGCTGAGTACCAGTCCGTCGAAGGCGGCGAATCCGGCCTCCTCGCCGGCCTCGAACGGATCGCCGCCGGCGAAGAGGTCGAGCACTGAGGATCCATCCCGGGGGATCCACGCCGCGACGTAGACCACCGGCACGTCGGGGTGGTCCACGGCGATCCTGGAGGCAGTGAAGCCTCCGAACGAGTAGCCGACCAGCACCACCTGGCACAGGTCATCGGGGAGCACGGCGCGCACGGCATCCGCGTACTCCTCCAAGCTCGCGTCAGGGCTCCCACACGGCAGGTCAACGACGATCACTTCGTGGCCAGCCGAACCCAACGGCTCGATCACGGGCTCCAGAGTCGCGGGTGTATCCCAAGCGCCCGGCACGATGACGAACGTGGACATCAGCAGATCCTCCTTTGGCACAGCGCTCGGTGCTGGGCTCGCAGGTGAACCTGCGCGCCCGCTCGGCCATGCCGATCGCGTTGAAGTGCAGAGCATCGCCGATCGGCGTGGGCGTGTCCATGGAGTTGTCGGAGGGGCCGCGCCGGGAGGGACCGCGGATCTGGCACTGCACGTACCTCGGGCACGCCGGAGGGCTGGACATGGGAACAGCGCGCGATTGGCGGTAGGACGCGCCCGTCAGGGACCGCGAACCCGATCACCGGCTCAGGGCTTCGACGTGCGTGATGGCGGTTTCAATGTCGGGCAGGCCGCGGGCCTGGTGTGCGGTTGCTGTTGCACCGGTGGCGTAGGAGGGGTCACCAAGGACGTCGGGGAGGGCGGTGAGCGCACGCGCCAGGACGTCCCGGCCTGGGTCGACGGTGCGGCCAGCATCGGCGGCGGCGACGTGGCGGCCGTTGACAGCCTGGTCGCTGGTGAAGATCGGGGCGACGAGTTGCGGCAGTCCGGCGAAGATGGTGCCCATGGTGGTGCCGAAGCCGCCGTGGTGGAAGACCGCTGAGGCGTGCCTGAGCACCTCGGCTTGGGGCCACCAGGGCACGACCAGCGCGTTGGCCGGCAACGGGTCGAGGCTGGCCATGTCGAACCGGCGCCCCACGGTCATCAGCACCCGAACGGGCACGTCGGCCAGACCGTCGAGGGCCTCTTGAAACAGTCCGGCGAAGGGTGGTAGCGAGCCGGCGACCGACCCAAACGTGACGTAGAGCAGCGGTTGGTGCGGATCCCCCCAGTCAGGAAGGGGGTCGGCAGTCACCGGTTCGGGCACCGGTTCCCAGGCCGTGATGCGGATGGCGAGCAGGTCCTCGCGGTATCCAGGATCGCCTGCGCGGTCAAATTGCTCGGGGACGGTGGTGAAGGTCTGCTCACGGCGCCAGGCCGCGGACAGCTGCTCCTCGGGTAGCCCGGCGATACCAGCAAGCTCGGCCAGCGGTTCGGCGGTCAGGTCGAGAAAGGTTCTCAGTGTCTCCTGCATCCCGATCGCAACCTGGGCGTGCGGGACGCCAGCAGCCTCGGCCGCCGCCAGCGATCCGAGCTCCGCGGGCTCGCGAAGGACAACATCAGGGCGCCATTGGTCGATGACTGCGGCGATGGCTGGCAGCGCAGCGTGTGCGTCGATGCGAGCGAAGACCTCGCGTATCACGGTCGCGTCGGCGTCCCCGAAAGACATCGACGGCAACCTGCCCATCAAGGGTTCGATGAGGTCGGGGGGCGCATCGGCGAACGGTGCGTGCACCAAGCCCGCGTCGTGGACCGACCCGTTGAAGGACTCGGGGGCCGCGACCATGACCTGGTGACCATGGGCCAGACATGCCCGGGCGAACGGCACCAGCGGCCCGAAATGACCGTCGTTCCCCGTGGTTGCCACCAGGACGCGCATCCCAGAGAGTCCTACCTTCCGCCCAGGTTGGGCAACCCACCCACAGGCGCCGTGGAGCCTCCAGTTTCCATTGCCGGGCAAGTGCCCCGCACCTGATGGGCTTCGAATGTAGGCTTGCCTAACCTTGGCTGTCAATGGGTCGCCGATGCTGCGACAAGGCGTTGGCCCTATGGCCGGGACAGTCGTTCTTCGACCATCGCCTTCTGGGACGAAGAGGCCTCGCTCACGTCCCGGGCCTACCGACATCCGTCGCACAAGCGCCAGATGGACCACTATCGGCAGACCAGCAACGCCGACCGGACGTCATTCAGCAGCTGCATGGGACAGGTGCGTGGTGCGGGTCATGGAGCCAGGCCGCCGTACACCGCGTCGCCCAGCGCGACGGCGGCCAGGATGAAGCCGACCGCCGGGGCGAGGAAGGGATGCGGTGGGGGCTGGGGCTGTGCCAGGCCATCCGGATGTGCGGTGGGTAGTAGATGGGCGGTGTGCAGCGCCCGGGTGACTCAGCATGGCCCTCAACGGGAGGGCTGGCCGGCCGTCGCCAGTCACATTGGGTGACCAATCGAGCCCCGGAACACCCTAGACCGACACTTTGGCTGTCAGATTCACCTCGCGGTCTGGGCGGCTTCTGGCTTGGTCACGTTGGGTGAGATGAGCCAAGTGAACGGCCGACCACGTTGCGTCCATGGACGTGGTGAAACACCGCGTCGTACTGGGCCGCTTCGCGGCGGAAGGCCGCGGGTCGGTGCGAGCCCAACCGAGGCCTGAGTAGTCCCAGGGGGATGCTCAGACGCCGGCGACGTAGGCGGTGAGGAAGTGCACGCCGTGGCGGTCGAGGTTGCCGCGGGCGCGGTCGTAGTGCTCGGTGGTGCGGGGGTCGGCGTGGCGGGCCAGGATCTGGGCGTCACGCAGCGGGACCCCAGCATCGAGGGAGTTGGTGATCGCGGCGTGGCGCAGGGAGTGGGGGCTGATGTGCCTCGGGATCTGCGCGGCCTTCGCGATCCGAGCGACCATCCGGTAGACGTCGCGGCGGTCGATCGGGTTGCCGGAGAGGGGTCGGCGGATCAGCGGGCCGGAGGTGCGCTGCCCCCGACAGGCCTCCAGCACCCGCAAGACTGGGACGGTGACCGGCATGGTGGCCGGCTTGTTGCCTTTGCCGACCAGGTGCAGTACCCGGTAGCCGCGCATCGTGTCGGCGTAGTCCTCCACCCGCACCCCGGCGGCTTCCGACGCGCGTAGAGCGTTGATGCCGAGCAGGAAGGCCAGCGCGCCGTGGTGCACGGTGATCGTTTGGGCGACCTGCAGGAACCGGATCAGCTCGAGGCGGTCCAGGCCTTGGGTGCGGGACTCGTCTTGCTGCACCTTCGGCAGGCGGGCGTAGACCGCCGGGTCGGCGCTGATGAGGCCGTCGATGTGAGCGAATCGGAAGTAGCCGCGCACGCCGTGCATCATCGTCACGATCGAGGAGTCCATCAGTCTCGAGTCGCCGAGGTGGCGGATGTACAGCTCGACGTGGGCCCGCTTGATGCCAACCAGCGGGTCCAGCCCGTTGCCCTCACACCAGGCAAACCAGCGCGCCAGTTGCGAGGTGTACATCTCGTGGGTCCGCCCGGAGTAGCGGGCCAGGAACGACACCGCCGCCAACTGCGCGGTCGACATCGACGTCGGCTGGAACGGCAGCAGAATCGTGGAAGCAGAGGACATGGCGTCACCTCACGCGGCGACCTGAAACAGGCCCAGACCCCGCCCGCCGCAAACACGGCCAGGCACCGGACCCAACCGACGCTAACCCTGACCAGCCGGTGTGAACACGCCCAAAGGGCGCCGAGCCATTCGCAGACTCCTTCGGTGCCGGGGGGCCGCAAGTGGGTGGGTCAGGCGACGGTGTGCAGTTCGAAGCGCAGACCAAGGGCGTTGGTGACCTTCAGGATGGTCGACCAGGTCGGGTTACCGTCAGCCGACAGCGCCTTATACAGCCCGTCGCGACTCATGCCCACCCGCCGCGCCAGCTCGCTCATGTTCTGAGAACGGGCGATCACGCCCAGAGCCCTGGGGACCGCGGTCGGATCCTCGGCAGATTCCTGCAGAGCGATCTCCAGATAGGTCGCGACGTCGTCGAGGTCCTCGAGGTAGTCCGCGGCATCGAACCGCGCGTACTTGCTGGACTTAGCCATCGTCCCGGCCCTCCTCGTTCCAGTAGTCCTCGGCCAGCTGGTACGCCCGCTCGATGTCGCGCTGCTGGGTCGCCTTGTCGCCACCACACAGCAGCAGGATCACCCGCGGCCCGTCGTGCAGGTAGTACACCCGGTAACCCGGACCGAACCTCAACCGAAGCTCCCAGACACCCCGGCCCACCTGCTTGGCGTCACCGGGATTGCCCGCAGCAAGCCGGTCAAGACGCTCGACGATCCGCAGCCGGCCGACCCGGTCCTTGAGTTTCCGCAGCCACTGGTCGAAGTCGTCGGTGCGGACTACGTCGACCATGTGTCGACTATAACTGACACCCGTCGCTGCTAACAAGCCCCACCAGCGCCCAACTCGCGGCGGTATGCAGCTCCGCTTTGGGCGGTCGCAGCTTGATGTGCCGTGTGCGCGACCCAGCTCGGGGTCGACGGTCGCGATGCCGGTCGCACGCTGTCGAGGCTCGGAGTCGAGTGCCAGGTGCTTGATGTCGTCCACAAGCACCGCACTGCTTTCAACTCATGGGTGGGCACTCCTCGCGGGCTGGTCTCGTTTCAGGTGGATTGGCTTGCTGTGCCGTGTGCGCGACCCAACTCGGGGTCGACGGTCGCGATGCCGGTCGCACGCTGTCGAGGCTCGGAGTCGAGTGCCAGGTGCTTGATGTCGTCCACAAGCACCGCACTGCTTTCAACTCATGGGTGGGCACTCCTCGCGGGCTGGTCTCGTTTCAGGTGGATTGGCTGGGGAGGTTCTCGGCGAACTTCAGCTCGAGGGGTTCGAGCAGGTCGGCCGGGGTGAAGCCGAAGACCGCGGCGTAGAACGATTGTTCGGCCTCAAGGGCGCGGGTCTGGCTCGCTGCCATGCGGAAGCCGTGCTGTTCCCCAGCGAACGGCAGGTAGGCGTGCGGGACGCCCCGGGAGGCCAGCGCGGTCACGATCGCCTCCGCTTGTGCTGGTGGGACGACCGCGTCCTCAAGCCCCTGCATCACCAGGGTTGGGGTGTGGGCCCGGTCGACGTGCGTGATCGGTGATCGTTCGCGCACGACTGCGGCCGCATCGGGCATCGGGCCGACGATGGTGTCGAGGTAGCGGGACTCGAACTTGTGCGTGTCAGCGATCAGGGCGGCCATGTCCACGACCCCGAAGTAGGACACCGCTGCGGTGAAGGCGTCGTCGAGCATCGTGGCCAGCAGGGTCGTCAATCCGCCCGCGCTGCCACCGCGGATCGCCATCCGTCGCGGGTCGACCAGGCCTTCCCCGGCCAGGTGCCGCGCAGCAGCCGCCGCATCCTCGACGTCCACGACGCCCCACTGCCCGTTGAGCAGCTGGCGGAAGGCGCGGCCATAGCCGGTGCTGCCCCGGTAGTCGACGTTGGCCACGGCGAACCCGCGCGACGTCCAGTACTGGACCTTGAGTGAGTACTCGGCACTCGCCTGCCCAGTCGGCCCCCCGTGCACCCCGACCAGCAGCGGCGGCGCCGATCCCGGCGCGGGCTGCGCATCCGGGTTGGTCGGCAGGTGCACCCAGGCATGCGCCTGTGCGCCACCGGCGGTCGGGAACGTGATCTTCCTCGGCACCGACACCCACGGTGTCGGCAGCGTCACCCCGGAACCCGGGCGCAGTACCTCGGCGTCGGTCAGGGCGCGGATCTCCGCGGGCCGATCCGGGAAGGACACGATCCCCACCAGGCGATCACCGTCGAAGGCGAGCTCGCTGACGTGCAGGCCCTCGAACCGCTGGGAGTGCGGCGCTCCCCTCTCCGGGACGGAGGTCAGGATGGTGTCCAGGCCATCCGGGTGGGCCGCCACCACGGTGCCGTCCGGCAGGACCACGTACAGCGACTGGCCGAAGACCCAGGCCGGGACGCTGACCTCGGCCTCGACGGGATCGATCGGCGTGAGCTTGTCCAGGCCGTCGACCCGATGCACGTTCCACCAGTCGGAGCGATCCGAGCAGACGTACAGGGCCGCGTGCCGTCCCCACTCGGGCTGCACCAGCGACTCCCCGCCCGAGCCCGCCTCACGCCGGGATCCGCTCAGAGTCAGCACCCCACCGGACTCCTCCAGCAGGCCAACCCACAGCTGCGTGGAGTCCCACGGCATGTTCGGGTGGTCCCACGCCAGCCAGGCCAACTGGCGGCCGTCCCGGGAGATCCGCGGGGCGGCCACGAAGTCTGAACCGGAGAACACCACCCGCGGCTCCGCGGAGCCGTCGGTAGGCAGCACCACGAGCTCGTTGTGCACATCGCGCCCCGGGTCCGGGCCCTCGTGCCGCTCGCGGACGCAGACGATCCACCGCCCATCGGGAGTCACCCGCCCGTCGGCATACCGCCAGGACCGCGGCTCGGGCGGCTCCGGGGTGATGGGGACCGGATCGGACCCGGGGTCGATCCGATACAACCGCTGATCGGCCCACGACGATACGAACACGGTGCCGCTGTGGACCCACCAGGCACCGCCGCCATACTCGTGCACAGCCGTGCGCGCGTTGAACCCGGCCGGCAGCACCTCATGGACGCTGCCATCCGGGTCCCGTCGCACGATCGCCTCCCGCCCGGACTCCTGCGGACGGGTCTCGCTCCACCAGAGCACACCCTCGACTGCATGCAGGGAGGTGGGGGTTGAGTCACCGGCCACCACATCAGCGGCGGTGACGATGGAAGGCCAGGACCCGTACGGGGCGACAGCAGACATGTACGCACCGTAGAGGCCCAACCAGAGCGTGTCGTGACGACAGTTGCGCAGAACGGGTCCCCCAGCCGGCGTGGATAGGGTGCCGGTCATGGTGCACGTGCAAGAAGTCGTGATCGACTGCGCCGACCCGGCCGACCTGGCCACGTTCTGGGCCCAGCTCCTTCAATCACGGTGGGGTCTGGTCAACGACGACTGGGCCGTGGTCGACGCCAAGCCGGTCCTGATCTGCTTCCAGCGGGTACCCGAACCCAAGTCGTCACCGAAGAACCGGCTACACCTGGACATCCAGGTGTCCGACGCTGCAGCCGCCGTCGCGCACGCCCAGCGGCTCGGTGCCCTACTCACCGGATCCAGCGAGCTGGACGCGGACGGCAACGGCTACACCGTGTTGCGCGACCCCGAGGGCAACGAGTTCTGCTTCGTCGTCGACGCGGCCGGGCACTGGGCCGACACCCTGCGCCGGGCACTGGAGTCCTGACCCGCCCGGCAAGCGACGCGTACCCGCGCACCCCCCGCTGGCGCGAGAGCGCCCAA
>CAVOXR010000004.1:0-96118 GCA_963700475.1 uncultured Actinomycetes bacterium | reverse complement strand
ACACGTTCTCCCCGGCGTACGCGCACGCCGAGCGCGCCAGGCTCCCCTCCAGGAGCCGGAAGCTGTTGAACCGCACCGGGACCCCCGACACCGAGCGCGCCACCCGCCCCGACAGCCACGACGCGGCGTTGCGCATCGCCCCGTGCGGACGGGTGTTGGTCGGCTCGGCGTAGACCAGCGGGGTGCGGTTGCGGCCGGCCGTGGCCAGCATCTCCTGGATGAAGGCCGGGTCGTGCTGGCCGTCCTCGTCCATGGTCACGACCCAGTCGCCGTTGGTCGACACGATGCCCGCCACCGTCGCCGGGTGCTGCCCGAAGTTGCGCGACAGCCACACCACGCGCACCCGCTCGTCGAGGTCGGCCAGGCTCGCGAGGTGGTCGAGGGCCTCGACCGGCAGCCCGGGGTTGTCGCAGACGAGGATCAGCTCGTCGAGCGCGATCCGCACGCCCGGGGTCGGGCTGACGTCGCCGCAGACCTCCAGGACCTCGCGCACCGTCGACTCCAGCGCCGCCCCCGCCCGGTACACCGGGATGACGATGCTGAGCGACTGGGCGACCGGCGTCCGGAGCGCCCGGCGCGTCCGGGACCGCGCCTGTCATCGCGGGCCACTCGCCGCTCGTGCCCGTCGGATCGAGAGGGCCCCGGCCGGTCGACGCGCCCAGCCGGCGCCGAACCGACGCTCATCGCTTCACCGCCGTCACCATCAGCGAGACGCCCGGCATCCGCCCGACCGGCAGGACCCGCTCCATCGCGACGACCCCGCGCAGCGCCGCGTTCGTGACCCGCCCCGGCTCCACCAGCTCGCTGCCGCGGTCCTTCTTCCGGCGCATCGCCACGACCGGTCGCAGCAGCACGTTCCACGACCGGATCGTCACGTCCCGGAATCCAGCCCCGTAGACCAGCGCCAGCAGCTCATCGCGCTCGTACCGCCGCACGTGGTCCACGGCCTCGTCGTGCGCCGACCACAGCCGCATGTCCGCCGGGACCGCCACGAGCAGCCGCCCGCCCGGGCGCAGGCAGCGGAAGAACTCCCGTGCCGCCGCGACGTCATCCTCGATGTGCTCGAGCACGTCGTAGGCGACGACGAGCCCGAGCGAGTCGTCGGCGATGGGCAGCTTCGTGGCGTCACCGCGCATGACGGTCAGGCCGCGCTCGCTGGCCATGTCCGCGCCCATCTGCGGAGTACTCGAGGGCGACGCAGTCCCAGCCTGCCTCGACCAGCACCCGGGTGTTGCCCCCCGCCGCCGCACCGACGTCCAGGGCCGGGCCCACGGGCCGCACGCCCTTGACCTGGGAGGCGATCAGGCTGCGACGCTCGGCGAACCACCAGTGCCGGTCCTCGATGTCCCCGAGGCTCCTGATCGCGTCGCTCTGCACGCCGCACAGTATGCCGCCCCAAGTGCGCTGGGCCACGCTCGCACTGACGGCTCGGGAGCCGTACCGACCCCGGACAGTGGCCAGGATCGCCCGCACAATCGGCCATCCGGGTGATGGTCACGCAGTGTCATTGACACGCTGAGTCACCGGGTCGACAGTGCGAACATGGCCCATGCCCTGATGTTGACCGCGTCCTCCTCGGGGCGCGCGCCTGTGCCGACGGGTGACGGATCGACGTTGTTGGTCGACGATGCGAACGCCGTCATGATCACCGTCACACCGAACCCGTCGTCGTGGGATCCCGAGGAGCTGACCCTCCTCCGAGGAGGGCAACGTGTGGCCACCCCCCCGATGAGCGACGGCACCAGGTGGGTGCTCATGGGCGACGATCGCTTCGGGACCTTCGAGGCCCGCGCGACCGCTGCCGGCACGCCCGTCGAGTCGACGGCGGTGCGCGTGGTTCCCGCGACGGTCTCGCTGCGCGCGACGCCTGCGGCCGCTCAGCCCGTCGCTGCACCGGCCGCGGCGGCAGTTCCACCTCCCGGACCCGGCAGGGTCCGGTCCCGCCGCTTCCCCGGTCACGGACAGCCCAGCTACGGAGGCTGAGGCGAGCCTCATCTGTGCCCTCCGCTCCGGTGCCAGGGCCTCCCCCAGTTGTCGCCGCCGCTCCCCAACCCGAGGACGCAAGCCCGACGGTCTCCCTCGCCGGGGCCGGTTCGGCCCTCGCTGCCCGGACGGCTGCCCCTGTTCCGGCCGCTCCTCCCCCGGGGTCATCCACTCCCCCGGAGTCATCAACTCCGCCGACGCCCTCCGCTCGACCGGCAATCGCGCCTCTCCCGGAGGCTGTTCCCCCGGAACCGGAACCTTCTCAGGAAGAGTCCGCCCCTGAGGCTGGGCCTCCCCCGGCCGTCCATCCCCCGGCGATAGGGCCTTCCACGGTCATCTCAGCTGCGGACGCGCCCATGGCTCCCGCACCCGGCCAGGCACAACCTCGGGCTGCTGCGCCCTCACCCGCACCCGGCTCCGGCCAACCCCCAGCCACAACCCTCGGCTCCGCCCCAGTCCCGCACACACGACGGACCCCGCAGCCCCGACCCCTCGCCCGCAGGGCGTGGTCGAGGTCCCACTGGGGGAGTACGACGGGCGGTTCGCTGCAGTCGTCGCCGCGATCTTCACTCTGCTCGCTGTCATCGTGATGGCGATCGTCGCGACGCAGGTCATCAGCGACATCATCATCGCGACTCCCATCCCCGCTGACGCCTCGACGCCGGACGCCGACTCGGCTGCGCGCTCAGCCCGGGCGACGTCGGCGCTGCTCATCGGGATCGGGATCATCCTGCTCCTGGCGGCCGCGGCCCTCGCGGCGCTCGACGTCCGAGGACGCCAGCGGCGAGGCGGCAACGCGTCGACGGCCCTGCGCGGGACCCAGATGACCCTCGACAAGGCCCCCGGCATCCTCGAGAACCCCGGGAAGCTGCGCGGAACATTGGCCCTGCTGACCACGGGCGTGGTGGTCATCCTGATCGGCTTCCTCGGCCAGGTGATCTGGTCGTAGGCCGCAGGCCGCACCCCACCCCGGTCGGCCGGTAACGGTTCCTTCGCGACTGCTCCCGGCCCGCCGTGGCCGGAAGCTCCCCGGCCCGCCGTCGTCGGGCGACGGGCGACGGCCCGGGGACCGCGGGCCGCGGCCCCCGGGCCGACCCTCACCCCGCGGAAGCGACCTCCCGGAGCAGTCGCACCAAGGCATCGGTCGAACCCTGGAGATGCTCGAAGGCCAGGGGGTGCAGGCCCGCACCGAGGTAATGCGGGTCCGGGACGTCGTCGGCGTGCAACTCGCTGGGTTCGATCGTGACCCGGCCGGTCGCCGACAACCCGCTCGCCCCCGTCAGGTGACTGCCTTGCTGGCCATCCGCGGTCCCCCGGCCGCGCGGTCAGCCGCCACCACTTCCTCGAATCACGAGGCTCAGCTGCATCCCCCGTCGGCGACGGCGACGGGGGTGCGCCGGCCAGCCCACGGGCGGCATCCATCTCGCTCACGATCCAAGGCCCTCGGCCGGCCCGATCGTCAGGCATTGCCTGCACATCCCGCACGGGGATCCCCCACCGGGAACCGCTCGGCCCAGGCCTCAGGTTCCCCACCCGACCTCGCACGCTCCTGACCCGCGGCGACGATCCCTGAATCGACCATCCAGTCAGCTATCCGCCCCGCCTGGCGGATCGTGAAAGTACGGGTCCGGGACGACGGCTCGATCTCGAGGATCGACGGCCGGTGGTCCCGCGCCGCGGCCAGGATCAGGTCCGCCCACGCGACGAGGTCTGCGGTCAGCGCCTGCGAACGGTGATCGGCCGCGTGCCCGGTGAGGGCCGGCGCCAACGAGCACCCCGGCGACCCGGGCATGGCATGCGTCCCCGCCGAACGAACCTCGATCCCCGAGAGCTCGGGCGCGGCCGCCACGGCATCGAGCAGCAGCCGCTGGGCCGACGCCGACCGGCAGATGTTCGCCGTGCACACGTACAGGATCCGCACGAGACCTCCCCGCTGAACACGCCTGCCAATCGCACGCTACCCCCTCGCAGCGCCAGGCCCCGACCGCTCACCACGGGCCGGGACACCGCGCTCCGAGTCGCGCCATGCCGCCGAGCCCCCGAAGTCATCAGAGCGACCACCGTGCACGTGCCGCACCTCGACAGAACGGGCGACCCAGACCTGCCCGTCCACAGATGTGTCACGAGGGGCTTCTCCCTTCTGCGGGAGTCTCGCAGTGTGGGCGCGTGCCTCGCCTGACTTCCTGGACCCCACCCTCCACCCCCTTCACGGCCGCCCATGTGGCCCCGCTGGGGGTCACCGGCGCGATGATCCGCTGGGCTGAGCAGTCCGGCAGCATCACTCGACTCACCCACGGAGTGTTCGTGGCCTCCACGTCGGTCCCGGCCGACCCTGTCGGCCGCCACCTGCAACTGGCCCTCGCCCTCCAACTGCGAAACCCCTCGGCGATCGCCAGCCATCACACCGCCGCATTGGCGTGGGACCTCGACCTCGATGACGCAGTCAACGCGGCCCTTGCTGCACCGTCGTTCATCACGGCCGCCGAACCCGGTGCGCGGTCCCGAGCGGGCCGAGGCAAGACCGTCGCCATCCGGGATCTCCCCACCCACCACCGCATCGGGCACCCCAGCGGGCTGCTCGTGACCACCCCCGCCCGTACGGCAGTGGACGTCGCAGCCCTCTCCGACGTTCCGGAGGCGCTCATCACCCTCGATTCGGCCGCACGACTCGAACTGCGGACCCACGTGGGCGAGCGTCGACTCCGTGACGCCTACACCAACGAGAGGCTGCTGGAAACCTCCCGCGCGCCACTGCTCGCGGCCAGCCGCTTCGCCGCCACGCTTCGCACCCGCCGCAGCCTGGCCGACGTGGTCCCGCTCACCGATCCGCGGCGCGAGTCGGCCAACGAATCGCTGAGTTACGGGCACTTCCTGCGGGCCGGGCTACCGCTGCCCGAACTCCAGGTCCGAATCCGTACCCCCGAGGGCGATGTGTACCCCGACTTCCTCTGGTCCGGGTCCATGGTCATCGGCGAGGCCGACGGGGTTGTCAAGTACACCGCCCGCGACGACCTGCGTGCGCGAGAAGAGGCGCCAGGAGGCGTTGGAACTGATGGGGTTCCGGGTCGTGCGCTGGATGTACTCCGAACTTCGCCAGCGACCCGTCCGCCGTGGTCGCCCGGATCGTCGCTGCCCTCGCCGCGCGCGGCGCGCTCTGAGCCGAGCGCGAGGCTCGCACTCACGCCCGTCTCGCACGGGTCTCGCGCCAACGTCCTTCCCGCAGGACCGCGCCCGATTCCGCTGTTTCACGGTCAGTCAGGGCAGCCCGACCGGGAGTTCGCAGTCGAAAGCGTTGCTTCGGGTACGACCTGCGGTCCCGCTGGCAACGAATCCGGATGCGAACTCGGATGCGTGGCCATTCCCAACGCCGTGAAACATCGATTCCGAGCGCGCAGTTGCGACGCGCGGTGCGAGGGCGTGACCCAGGCACCGGCTCGCGGAGTCTCGGGTCTGCAGCGCGACACCGGATCGCGGGGTCGACCGGGCCCGGGCCGATGGCCACCACCGGGCACCTCCTGGGCCGCGACCCGACCACCCGGTTCGCCGTCGGCGCACCGGGTTCGGCCTCCCGTTCCCGACCTCAACGGTAAGATCACGCCCATGACAGTGGTCACGGATCGCTCGGGGCGCCTGCCGCGCCAGGAGCGGCGTGCGCAGTTGCTCGACGCCGCGCGCGAGGCCTTCGTCCAGCAGGGCTACCACGCGGCCGGCATGGACGGCATCGCCGAGCTCGCCGGCGTCTCCAAGCCCGTGCTGTACCAGCACTTCCCGGGCAAGCTCGAGCTGTACCTGGCCGTCCTCGACGAGAGCAGCGACTCGCTGATCGACCGCGTGCGCATCGCCCTGGACTCCACCACCGACAACCGCAAGCGCGTGCGCGCCACGTTCGAGGCGTACTTCGACTTCGTCGCCCACGAGTCCGGGGCGTTCCGGCTCATCTTCGAGTCCGACCTCACCAACGTCCCCGAGGCCGCCGACCGCGTCGCACGCACCAACGACACCTGCGCCCAGATGATCGCCGAGGTCATCCGCGAGGACACCGAGCTCGACGACGACACGTCCATGCTCCTGGCCAGCGGCCTGCTCGGCATGGCCCAGACCGCCGCCCGCTACTGGCTGCACTCGCCGGCGCCCATCTCCCAGGAGAGCGCGGCCAAGGCGATGTCCATGCTGTCGTGGCGTGGCATCTCAGAGTTCCCCCTCACCCATCCCCCGAGCTAGCGAGAGAAGGACCCACCGTGGAGGTTCGCATCGGAATCCAGCAGGCTGCTCGTGAGCTGGTCCTGGAGAGCACCGATACACCCGACGCCGTCGCGAAGAAGGTCGCCGAGGCCCTCAAGAACGACGGACTGCTGGACCTGATCGACGAGAAGGGCCACCGCGTGGTCGTTCCCGCCGCGAAGTTGGCCTACGTCGAGATCGCGGCCGCCGAGGTTCGCAAGGTCGGCTTCGGCACGATCTGAGGTCGGTCGGTCGCCAGCGGACGACGCGCTGCGCGCCCGAAGGGCACATCCGCCGCGCACCCACGAACGCCTGGTGCACGCGTGCTCGTCGGAGCCAAGGCAGGGGGCAGCTGCCGACCCGGACCATCGCCGGCAAAGGGGAGGGGTCGACCCAGGCCTGTGCCCCCACGCACGGAGGGACTGAACGCGGCTGGGCGTGGCGCCCCTACGCCGCCAGGCCCAGGGCGTTCATCCGCTCGACGTGGGCGGCGGTGAGCCGTTCGACCAGGCCGAACAGGTCGATCTGGCTCGACACCTGCTCGCTGAGGATCAGCGCCGCCAGCCCGTCGTGCTCGGCGGCCACGGACTGCGCCTGCGACAGCATCTCGCCGAGCAGCCGCCGGCCCCACAGCGCCAGGCGCCCGGCCAGCCGCGGATCGCGGGCGATGGCCGCACGCACCTCCTCGATCACGACCGCCGTCTTGCCCAGCTCGCTGCACACCTCGAGCACCAGCGCGGCGGTCTCCTCGTCGAGCACCGCCCCGACCTCGCGGTAGAAGTCCTCGCTGATCGAGTCGCCGACGTACGCCTTGACCAGGCCCTCGAGCCAGTCGCTCGGGGCGGTCATCCGGTGGTAGGACTCGAGCGGCCCGAGGAACGCCGACATGGCCTCGTCGGGGTCCTCGCCCATCTCGATCAGGCGCTCCCGAAGCAGGTGGAAGTGGCCGAGCTCACCCTGGGCGATGTCCGCGATCCGCACGCGCTGGGACAGCGACGGGGCCAGCGCGGCCTCCGTCACGAGCCGCTCGAACGCGAGGTACTCGCCGGCACCGAGCAGGCCGAGCAGCTCGACCACGCCCTGCCGGTACTCCGGGTCGGACAGCGAGGGACGCACCACATCGGCTGCGGACGCCACCCCCTCGGCGCTTGACGGACCAGCTGCGGACGTGGGTTCGGGGGTCATGGAACGACGGTAACCCGATCGCCCCCTGCGGAGAAGGTAGAATCCACGTACTACTGAGGAGAGATTTGACAACCTTCACCGACTTGGGCGTCGTCGAGCCCATCACCTCCGCCCTGGCAAAGGCCGGGATCACCGACGCCTTCCAGATCCAGGAGCTGTGCATCCCGCAGGCCCTCGAGGGCCGCGACCTGATCGGACAGGCCAAGACCGGCACGGGCAAGACCCTCGGCTTCGGCATCCCCCTGCTCCAGCGCATCCCGTCCCCCAACACCCCCGAGTACCCCGACCTGTCCCCCGCCGAGCAGAAGGCCCCGAAGGCCCTGGTCGTCGTCCCGACGCGCGAGCTGTGCGTCCAGGTCACCTCCGACCTCGCCCTGGCCGGCGCCGAGCTCGGCGTCCGCGTCCTGGCCGTCTACGGCGGGCGCGCATACGAGCCGCAGGTCGAGGCCCTGGCCAAGGGCGTCGACGTCGTCGTCGGCACCCCGGGGCGCCTCATCGACCTGGCCCGCCAGCGCCTGCTGCACCTCGGCGACGTGCAGGTCCTGGTCCTCGACGAGGCCGACGAGATGCTCGACATGGGCTTCCTGCCCGACGTCGAGCGCATCGTCTCGATGCTGCCCGCGACCCGCCAGACGATGCTGTTCTCGGCGACCATGCCCGGGCAGATCATCGCCCTGGCCCGGCGCTACATGACCCAGCCGACCCACATCCGCGCGCTGAACGTCGATGACGACTCGGCCACGGTCAGCGAGGTCGAGCAGCACGTGTGGCGCGTCCACCCGCTGAACAAGGTCGAGATCCTCGCCCGGATCATGCAGGCCGAGAGCCACGGTCCGTCGATGGTGTTCTGCCGCACCAAGCGCCGCGCCCAGGCCGTCGCCGACGAGCTGACCGAGCGCGGGTTCGCCGCCGGTGCCGTCCACGGCGACCTCGGCCAGGGCGCCCGCGAGCAGGCTCTGCGCGCGTTCCGCAACGGCAAGGTCGACATCCTCGTCGCCACCGACGTCGCCGCCCGCGGCATCGACGTCGAGGGCGTCACGCACGTCATCAACTACGAGTGCCCCGACGATGAGAAGACCTACCTGCACCGCGTCGGGCGCACCGCGCGCGCCGGGGCGTCGGGCGTGGCGATCACGTTCGTCGACTGGCAGGACGTCCCGCGCTGGGGCCTGATCAACAAGGCCCTCGGGCTGTCGTTCTTCGACCCGATCGAGACGTACCACACCTCCGAGCACCTCTACACGGGCGTCGGGATCCCCGCCGGCACGACCGGACGGCTGCCCCGCAAGGCTCGCACCCATGAGGGCCTGGACGCCGAGGTGCTCGAGGATCTCGGCGGTCGCCAGCCGAACACCCGCGACCGCGATCGTGACGGGCGCGGCGGCTCGGGCTCCGGTGGGCACGGTCGTGGCCATACCCATCACCACGGGCAGACCATCCCTCACGGGCACAAGGACGGCGCACCCAAGTCCGGCTCGAAGTCCAGCGGCTCGCAGGGTCCCGACTCCGGTGCCAGCACTGGCGGCTCAGGTGACGACGCGGCGCCGAGGAAGCGCCGCAACCGGACGCGCAAGCGCACCCGCAGCGGCCAGAGCCAGGGCAGCGAGGGCTGCCAGAGCACGTCGGCCAACGCCGGCAGCTCCGGCGGCTCGGGCGCGGCGGAGTAGACCGCGGGCGGATCGAGCCGCGAGACAGTCATCCGCGGGCGGATCCGGCGGCGAATCAGCCACGTGTGAGTGGATCCGGTGCGCCCCGAGCACGGCCGTCGCAACTGGCCTCGGGCATCGCGCGGTCCCGGGGCGGTTGACCGAACCTCGCGCCCGTTCCGGCCGGAAGAGGGCGCATTGCCACACCTCACAGCGCACGGTTGCGCCATCCTCGCGCCCGTTCCGGTCGCAAGACCGCCTGGCAGGGAGCCCCTTACGACCGGAACGGGCGCGAGGATGCCCATCGGCCAGGGCCACATGGGTCCTTTCGACACAAACGTGCGCGAGGTATCGCCACCGCGCCGCGTGAACGCCCGGCGATCGCGCCCGCCGGGCGACAGCCCAGCTCAGTGGAAGCGGACCTTGACCCAGTGGCGCTCGTCGCACGCGGGGCAGCGCATCCACGACGGGTAGTCGCGGCGCACGACCAGCAGGTGCAGGCTCGGCAGCGCCAACTGGAGTGCCCGGGCATACGACGCAACGGTCGCGACGTGGCAGTCCGAGCACGTGATGACCACGGACCCCAGCGACGGGTTCACGGTGTCGCGGCTGAACAGGGCGGACTTGCCCTGGACGTCCACCCCGGCCACGCTCGGCTCGGTGACGGCCCGCGTGCGGACGCGGTCGAAGGTCGAGTTGCTCATCAGCTTGCTCCCATCAGGGCCGTCGGGGCCGAGGCGGCGGTCCCGTCCACGAGTCCGCGCGCGAGCTGGCGGTAGGCCTCCGCACCGCGGAACCGGCCCGCGGACGACAGCACCGACCGGCCGGCGGCGGGCGCCTCGGCGAAGCGGATCGATCGAGGGATCGCCGGGCCGAGGATGTCCAGGCCGTAGCGGTCGTTGATGTCGGCCAGCACGGCGCGCGAGTGGTTGGTGCGCGAGTCGAACAGGGTGGGCAGCACCCCGAGCACGACCAGGTCGCGGTTGGTGATGCGCCGCACGTCGGCGATCGTGTCGAGCAGCTGACCGACGCCCCGGTGCGACAGCGTCTCGCACTGCAGCGGGATCAGGACCTCGTTCGCCGCCGTGAGCGCGTTGATCGTGAGCACGCCCAGCGACGGGGAGCAGTCCAGCAGGATCGTGTCGTACTCGCCGGAGATGTCGTCCAGCGCCGTGCGCAACGAGAACTCGCGCCCCGTGCGCGTCAGCAGCTGCGCCTCCGTGCCGGCCAGGTCGATCGACGCGGGCAGCAGGTGCATGTCCTCGTCGGTCTTGATCACGGCCATCGAGGCGCTGATCCGCCCGAGCAGGACGTCGTGCATGGAGAACTCGAGGGTCTCGGGGTCCAGGCCGAGGGAGAACGTGAGGCAGGCCTGCGGGTCGAGGTCGACCACCAGCACCCGCTGGCCCATCTCGGCGAGCGCCGCGCCGATCGAGGCGACGGTCGTGGTCTTGGCCACGCCACCCTTCTGGTTGGCGATGGCGATGATTCGTGTCATACCCGGCCCCTGCTTCGTCGGCAACTTCCCCCTATTGTGCACAGCATGAGCACACCGCCCTTCATCAACATGCCCGATGGCGTCGGACTTTTCGAGCCCCCGGACTCGCCCCTACCCGTCCTCGTGGCCGAGACAGCGACGGATGTGACGGATGGGGCGGATGGGACTTCCGCCCCGGCGCGCGGCGACGTCGTGCTCGTCCCCGGGTTCACCGGATCGAAGGAGGACTTCATCGCCATCCTCGAGCCGCTGGCCGCCTTCGGCTGGCGAGTCGCGGCGATGGACCTGCCCGGGCAGGGCGGCGCCCCGGCGCTCGGGCCGCGCGGCAGCCACACGGCCCGGACCCTGGCGGACGCGGTGGCGGCGGTCGCCGAGTGGTTCGCGCCCGGCCGTCCGGTGCACCTCGTCGGGCACTCGATGGGTGGCCTGGTGACCCGCGAGCTCGTCCTGTCCGACCCGGAACGGCTGGCCTCGTGGACCGCCATGAGCAGCGGCCCCGCCTCGATCCCCGCGCACGGGCACACCGCCCTGCTCCAGCTCGAGGCCGCCCTGGCCAGCGCCCCGATCGAGGCCGTCTGGGCCGCCAAGGAGCAGATGGATCGCGCCGGCGGCTGGGACCCGCCCAGCCAGGAGGTCGCGGACTTCTGCGCCCGGCGCTTCATCACCAACGACCCCGCCGCCCTCTCGGACTGCGCCGAGATCCTGATGACCGCCCCCGACCTCACCGATCAGGTCGCCGCCGCGCTCGACGCCTCGATGCTGCCCGCGGCGGTGGTCACCGGCGAGATCGACGACGCCTGGTCGCCGGCCGTCCAGGAGGACATGGCCGAACGCCTGCGTGTCCCGTGGCACACGCTGCCCGGGCTCGGGCACAACCCCGCCACCGAGGACCCGCAGCTCACCGCCACCGCACTCAACGACATCTTCGGAAGCGCCGCGGAGGCTCCCCGCGAGCGGGCGACAGCGGAGTAGGGCTCGCCGCCTGGGCGCCGACCGCGCGGCGACCGCGGAGTGCACGGCTCGCCGCCGCGCCGGCCGATCGCGAGCGGGCGAGCCGCCGCGCGGCGACCGGGGCACGCGAGTGCACGCTTCCGACCATCCGCTGGTCGATCCCGTTCCCACGGTCGACTGCTTCCCGCCGCTCCAGGCGAACAACCCGCGAACTCGCCGGAAATACCGCCGATTCACCGGTGTGGATCCATCGACATATGGGTATGCACCCGACATGGCCTTGCACGAGATCCTCCCGAACACGTTGATGGCCCCCCGGGAGGCCCGGATCGCCATCGAGCGGTTCCTGTCCAAGGCCCAGCTCTCGCAGCTCACCGAGGACGCCCAGCTGCTCGCCTCCGAGCTCGTGACCAACGCAGTGCGCCACGCGTCGGGCCCCATCGACGTGCGCGCCTACGTCCGCGACGGCTTCCTGCGCCTGGAGGTCGGGGACTCATCGGTGGATCGCGCCCCGGAGCCACGCCCGGCGGACGCCGAGGACGAGGGCGGCCGCGGCATGGAGATCATCGACAAGCTGTCGGCGCGCTGGGGATGGCGCGCGCGAGGCCACGTCAAGGTCGTCTGGCTGGACCTGCCGATGCCGACAGGCGCAGCCCCCCGCAAGTAGCCCGCACTCCCCGCCTCGAGCCGCTCAGAACTCCAGCGGGTCGCTGGGCAGGGGCTTGGGCTCGGTCCAGCGCATCGGCATCCCGTGGGCTGATCCGGAGCCCAGCTGAACGGCAGTGCCCGGACGCCACGGCGCCCACGCCCCCGAGGCCGGCCACGATCGGCCGACGAGCGCGTAGGACATGGCCGGGTCCGGGGAATCACGCTTCCACTCCCACGACACATGGACGACCGGGGTCGAGGGGGTCGCGCGGTTGGCGAGCTTGCGGATCCCCGAGCGGATCTCGACCCGCGCCGAGCGATCGAGGTAGAACCACGTCGCCGAGTGCCAGATCACCAATGTCTGCCCCGGGACCTGGTCGGCGTGTGTCAGCATGGCGAGGTAGTCCCCGGCGCTCATCGGTCGGACCGTCGCCGGGATCCTGTGGGCGAGCGTGAACGCCGAGCGCAGCCGCTCGAAGCGCGGCAGGTCATCGCCCCACACGTACGCGGCGAGGGTGAGGCGGTCCTCGGCCTTGTCCACGTCCAGCGGGCGCAGGTCGCAGCCCGCGCGCTCGGCGATCGTCACTGGCGTGGGCATCGGTACGTGCGCCCAGGGCATCGCGTCGGCGCGCAGGTTCAGCCCGGCCGACGCCGCGAGCTCGTGCAGGCGGATGGGTTGGCCGTGGGCGGCAGACACCCGCGCCAGGGCCCCACGCAGCGGCTGCGCGCGGCCAGTCTCGTTGGTCTGCGGGATGTGAGCCAGCGACCGGCTGACCACGTCGGGATGGGCCAGGAATGCGGCGATCACGGCGGCGCCCATGGCCTCGCGCGCGGCATCATCCTTCGGCGCAGTCCCGCCGACCGTCGGGTAGTAGATGGCCAGCCCCGGCGCCTGGCGGGAGAGCACGAGCCGATGTGCGGCCGCCAGCAGGCGCAGCCCGATCAGGTCACCGCCGCGCACGGACTGCTGATCAGCCATCATGCTCGCAAGCTGACCGCCCGGGGCGCTCGCCTCGCGCAGTGCGATCAGGACGTCGTGCGACAACGGCGACCCCAGCTCGAGGCAACTCTCCGCCTGGGTCGTCAGCGCCTCGTCGAGCGTGACGGCCTCATCCCCGTGGATCACGTCGTACACCAGCGTCATCCGAGCATCCCCTCCATCACGGCAGCACCCGGTGCTGCCCCGGGGAATGATGCACCACGAACCCGATCGTTGCGCGGGATGTTCGCCGCGGGAGTGCCCGCCGCAGGACGCACGTCGGTGGTTCCCGGCACCTGACGGGAGAGCCCATGGGGCCTGTCCTCGAAGCGGCAGGTGCCGGGATCCATCGGACCGCGGCCGGAGCCTGCACCGCCAGAGAATGACGGTGCCCGCCGGGGATCGCCCAGCGGGCACCGAGTTCGAGGGCGCCGAGTTCGCGGCGCCGACACCGTCGCCAGATCGGTCAGCGCAGCTTGTAGTCCTCGAGCAGTCGGCGGGCGATGATCATCCGCTGGATGTCGGCAGTGCCCTCGCCGATCAGCAGCATCGGAGCCTCGCGGTAGAGCCGCTCGATCTCGTACTCCTTGGCGTATCCGTAGCCGCCGTGGATCCGGAACGAGTCCTCGACGACCTCCTTGCAGTACTCGCTGGCCAGGTACTTGGCCATGCCCGCCTCGAGGTCGTTGCGCTCGCCGGAGTCCTTCTTGCGGGCGGCGCGGACCATCATCTGGTGGGCGGCCTCGACCTTGACGGCCATGTCGGCCAGGCGGAACGACACGGCCTGGTGCTCCGCGATCGCCTTGCCGAACGTGTGGCGCTGCTGGGCGTACTCGACGCCGAGCTCGAACGCCCGGACTGACAGCCCGCACGCACGCGCGGCCACGTTCACGCGGCCCACCTCGACGCCGTCCATCATCTGGTAGAAGCCCTTGCCGGGGACCCCGCCGAGGAGGTCGTCCGCGCCGAGCTGGAACTCGTCCATGATCAGCTCGGTGGTGTCGACGCCCTTGTAGCCCATCTTGTTGATCTTGCCCGGGATGGTCAGGCCCGGGAGCACCTCGCCGAAGCCCGCGGGCTTCTCGATGAGGAACGTCGACATCTTCTTGTAGACGCTCGCGCCCTCGGGGACGTCGGCGTCGGTGCGGACCAGGACCGCCACGAGCGTGGACGAGCCGCCGTTGGTCAGCCACATCTTCTGGCCGGTGAGCGTGTAGCCGCCGTCGGCGTTCGGCACGCCCTTGGACGTGATCGCCGCCACGTCGGACCCGCAGTGCGGCTCGGACATCGAGAACGCGCCACGCACCTCGCCCGTGGCCATCCGCGGCAGGTACTTCGCCTTCTGCTCGTCGGTGCCGTGCTGCATGAGCATGTACGCGACGATGAAGTGCGTGTTCACGATGCCGCTGACGCTCATCCAGCCGCGCGCGATCTCCTCGACGCACAGGGCGTAGGTCAGCAGCGACTCGCCGAGGCCGCCGTACTCCTCGGGGATCATCAGGCCGAAGATCCCCATCTCCTTCATGCCCTCGACGATCGCGGTCGGGTACTCGTCGGCGTGCTCCAGGTCCTGGGCGACCGGGATGATCTCGTTGTTCACGAACTCCCGCACCGCGGCGAGGATCTCCTCCTGCACCTCGGTCAGGCCCTCAGTCTGCGCCAGGCGTGGCATGGTTCCTCCTCGTTCGGTCTGCGTTTGTTACTGGCCAGTATCCCCCGCGCCATCGGCGATCTGCACGCCGGGGCCATGTGCCGCCGCTGGACCCGGCCGCGCCCGTCACTGAAGCGCCCGTGTCACCACGAACCCGCCCCAACCGCAGTGACAGGATGGTCCCGTGCATGATGGTCAGGAGGATCTCTCCCGGTTCGCGTGGTTGTCGATCGGCACCGGGATCGTGGTGTTCGGCCTCAAGCTCTACGCCTACTTCCTCACCGACTCGGTCGGCCTGCTCTCCGATGCGCTCGAGTCGACGGTCAACATCGTGGCGGCCGTGGTCGCCCTGGTGGCACTGAAGGCCGCCGCCCGGCCCGGTGACGAGCGGCACCACTTCGGCCTGAGCAAGGCGGAGTACTTCTCGGCCCTGTTCGAGGGCCTGATGATCCTGATCGCCGCGGGGCTGATCATGTTCACGGCCATCCCCCGGTTCCTCAACCCCCAGCCGTTGGAGGACCTCGGGATCGGCCTGTTCATCTCGGGCATCGCCACGGTCCTGAACTTCGTCGTCGCCGGCATCCTCATGCGCGCCGGGCTCAAGCACCGCTCGATCGTGCTGCAGGCGGACTCCAAGCACCTCATGACCGACGTGTGGACCTCCGGCGGGGTCATCATCGCCGTGCTGCTGGTCGGCTGGACCGGCTGGCTGCGCCTCGACCCGCTGATCGCGATGGCCGTGGCGCTGAACATCGTGTTCGCCGGCCTGAAGCTCATCGGCAGCTCCGCGATGGGCCTGCTCGACGCCGCCCTGCCCGAGGAGGAGAACTCGCTGATCGTCGAGGTGCTGCAGCGCCACCAGACCGAGACGGTGCGGTTCCACGCGCTGCAGACCCGGGAGTCCGGGCGCCAGCGGTTCGTCTCCATGCACGTGCTGGTCCCGGGCGCGTGGAGCGTCGCTCAGGGGCATGACCTCCTCGAGGCGGTCGAGCAGGACATCCGCCACGTCCTGCCCGACACCGTCATCGCCACCCACCTGGAGCCCATCGAGGACCCACGGGCGTGGGACGACCAACCCCCCGGCGGGGTCACGATCCCCGACGAGGACCTCTGGAACGACGCCTGAGCCCACCACCCAGGGCAGCCCAACGCTTGCGGACCAGCCCCCTTGGGAGGATCTCCGCACACGCACGCGGGGGCAGGCGCCACACAGCGCCGCGACAACCGTGCCCGTCGAGTGGCTGCGCCGGGGTGACCCGAACCGCGCATCAGAAGCGGTGAATCCGACGGGGGTTCGGCCGCCTCATACAGCCACCGTTCCAGCCTCGCACCAGTTCCGGTGGCTAGGCCTGACATAACGACAGCTCTTGGCACCGCAACGAGTGCGAGGTTGCCGATGACGGAGCTCGGCGGCCCCGGGAACCACCGGAACTGGCGCAAGGCTCTCCAGGCGCCACCCCACTCGCCTCGCCGTCCGACATCTGGCCTTCGGCCGCTGCCGCAGCCCGGCATCGCCGTCCCCGCACACCCCCACCGACCACCCCGGAAACGCCGTCCCATCGGCGCTTGCTAACGTCCGAGTATGCCCACAACCAAGAGCCCCAGGGACTTCTTCCGACCGCTGGCCGTAGGCGCACCGACGCCGCTGACCGAGATCCCGGCGCGCCCCTCGCGCGCCATCCACTTCTTCGACCCGAGCAACGAGAAGATGGCCGCCAAGGTGCCGGCGATGGTCGGCACCGTCGACGTCCTGCTGGGCAACCTCGAGGACGCCGTCAAGGCCGACAAGAAGGTCGACGCCCGCGAGGGCCTGGTGCGCATCGCGCAGGAGACCGACTTCGGCCCCACCCAGCTGTGGACGCGGATCAACTCCCTGGACAGCCCCTGGGTGCTCGACGACCTGACCCGCCTCGTACCCGCGATCGGGCACAAGCTCGACGTGATCATGGTGCCGAAGGTGCAGGGCGCTGAGGACATCCACTACGTCGACCGGCTGCTCGCCCAGCTCGAGGCGAAGGCCGGCCTGACCCGCCCGATCCTGATCCACGCGATCCTCGAGACAGCGCGCGGCGTGGCCAGCGTCGAGGAGATCTGTGGGGCCAGCCCGCGCATGCAGGGCCTGTCGCTGGGCCCGGCCGACCTGGCCGCGGACCGGCGGATGAAGACCACGCGCGTCGGCGGCGGACACCCCGGCTACCTGGTCCGGGCTGACGCCGTCGATGGTGACATCGAGGGTCCGCGCGCGATCTTCCAGCAGGACCTCTGGCACTACACGATCGCCCGCATGGTCGATGCGTGCGCGACGCACGGGATCTACCCGTACTACGGGCCGTTCGGCGACATCACCGACGTGGTCGCGTGCGAGGACCAGTTCCGCAACGCCTTCCTGCTCGGCTGCGTCGGGACCTGGACCCTGCACCCCAAGCAGATCGCGATCGCCAACCGCGTGTTCGCCCCGAGCGTGGCCGACATCAAGCACGCGCGGCGCGTGGTCGAGGCGATGGGCGACGGGACGGGCGCGGTGATGCTCGACGGCAAGATGGAGGACGACGCCTCCCTGAAGCAGTGCCTGGTGATGGTCAAGCTGGCGGAGCAGCTCGCGGAGATCGATCCCGAGTTGCGCGCGGCCTACGACGCGATCGAGGTGTCGGCATGAGGTGCCCCGTCGCAGCGCCCGCCGCCGTCGCGGCTGACCCGGTCCTGTCCACCCTCACGCCGCGGGAGGTTGTCGCATGAGCACCTTCCGTCCGCGCCGCTCGGTCCTCTACATGCCCTCGTCGAACGAGCGGGCCCTGGAGAAGGCCAAGACGATCCCCTGCGACGGGCTCATCCTCGACCTCGAGGACGCCGTCGCACCCGACGCGAAGCCGGCCGCCCGCGAGGCCGCGTGTGCCGCGGTGCAGTCCGGTGAGTACGGCCGGCGGGAGCTGACCATCCGGATCAACGGCGCCGACACCGAGTGGCACGAGGCCGACATGGCCGCCGCGTGCGCCGCCGGGCCGGACGCGATCGTGGTGCCGAAGGTGGACTCCGCCGCGGCTGTGCGGGCGCTGGTCGCCGCGATGGAGAAGCACGGGGCGCCCGACCGCACGTCGCTGTGGGCCATGGTGGAGACGCCCGTCGCGATGCTCGACGCCCGTGAGATCGCCGCCGCCTCCGACCGGCTGACGGTGCTGGTCATGGGCACCAACGACCTGGCCAAGGAGCTCTACGCCGAGCACGTCCCCGGCCGCCAGCCGCTGCTGACCGGACTGGGGCTCGCGCTGCTGGCTGCCCGCGCGACCGGCAAGGTCATCATCGACGGCGTCTACAACGACGTGAAGAACGCCGAGGGGTTCGCCGCCGAGTGCGCCCAGGGCCGCGAGATGGGCTTCGACGGCAAGACGCTGATCCACCCCGGGCAGGTCGAGCCGGCCAACGAGGCGTTCGCTCCGTCTGCGAAGGCCGTCGAGGACGCCCGCGGGATCCTGGCCGCCTGGGAGGCGGGCCGCGGCTCCGGCGTCGTCACGTACAACGGTCGGATGATCGAGAACCTCCACGTGGCCTCAGCCGAACGCACGCTGGCGATCCACGACGCGATCGAGGCCCTGGGCGCGTAGCCGCCCACCTGCGCTCCCCGGCACCCCAGCGCCCCCACGCCCCGCGCCCCCGCGCCCCCAGCGCCCCCGCGCCCTGCCACTGGGCAAAGCCTCCGGAAAGGTGCAGACCCTCCCATCTGAAAGGGAGGGTCTGCGCGCTCCGGGAGGGTCTGCGCGCTCCGGGAGGGTCTGCGCACTCCGGGAGGGTCTGCACGCTCCGGGAGGGTTTGTGGGGCGGCGCCGGGCGGGGCGCCCGTCAGGCGGGTGGGGTCTCGCTGGGGGGGTCGTCCGGGCGGGTGGTCGTGCTGATGACCAACGCGATGCCGGCGAACATCAGCACCACCGCGGGGATGATCCCCGGCGGGGGGACCTGGCCGAGCCACGCCGCGGCGATCGCCGTCGAGCCGGGCATCTCCAGCAGGATCGCCAGCGACACGATCGTCGCCGAGGTGGTGGCCAGCACGCGGTTCACCATCGAGTGCCCGAGCAGCTGGGCGCCGAGGGTGATCAGGAGGATCAGGATCCAGTCCCGCAGGGAGAAGCCGACCAGCGGGACGCCCCCGAGGACCACGAGCACCAGCAGGCTCAGGGCCCCGACGGCGTAGCAGATCATCGTGTAGGTCGGGTTGGACGTGGTCGCCCGGACCTTCTCCCCGACGGTCACGTACAGGGCGGCCAGCACCGCACCGGCCAGGGCCAGGGCGTCACCGAACAGGGCGCGAGGGGTCAGCGCGAAGTCGACGCCCGTGAGCACCACCGCCCCCAGGAGGGCCAGGGCGATGCCGATCCATGCGATCCGGGTGATCGCCACCCCGCGGCGGTGCGCGATCAGCGCCGCCCACACCGGCTGCGTGGCCACGAGGGCCGTGGACGATGCCACTGTCGTGAACCGAAGGCTGGGGATCCACGTCGCGAAGTGCGCCCCGAGCAGCACCCCGGACAACGACATGAGTCGCCACTGCGCCCGGGTCAGCGCCCGCACCTCGGCGCGATGCCGGATCGCAACCAGGACCGACGTGAACCCGGAACCCAGCGCCGTGCGCCAGAACGCGATGGCCAGCGCCGGGGCTGTGCACGCGGCGATCAGCGGACCGGACGTGGAGATGGCGATGACCGCCACGGCCAGCAGCGCGATGTCCGTGCCGGGGGGCCGGGACAGCGTCGCGGGGGCCGGCGTGGTGCTCACTCGGAGGACCCTACGCCGTGTGTGGTAGTCGATTCGGTCGGAACAATCGACCGAATCGACTACCAGCTCGACCGGAACCCCGGTCAGTGTGGCGGCGACCGATGCCCGCGCTCGTGCGTCGCTGCCCGCTGCGAACCGTCACCGGCAGTAGCCTCAGCGCTGTGACGGCTGGCAGCAGCGCGCGCGTCTACGTGTCGCACCTGTCCGGGATCGGAGTGTTCGACCCGGCCGGTGACACGCTGGGCAAGGTGCGCGACCTCGTGGTGGTGCTGCGCCATGACCATGAGCCGCCGCGCGTCCTGGGACTTGTGATGGAGGTGCAGCGCCGCCGGATCTTCCTGCCGATGACGCGGGTCACCACGATCGACGCCGGCCAGGTCGTCGTCAACGCCCGCCTGGACCTGCGCCGGTTCCAGCAGCGCCCCGGCGAGACCCTCGTCATCGGCGAGCTGCTCGACCGGCGGGTCACGACCGCCGACGGCCAGCCCGCAACCATCGTCGACGCCGCCATCGAACAGGACCGCAACCGCGACTGGCGGATCACCCGGCTGCACGTCGCGCGGGTCCTGCGCGGGTTCCGGCGCCGCGGCGAGGCCACAACGCTGCCGTGGTCCGAGGTGGTCGGGCTTTCCGTCGACGGCCCGCCGGAGGAGCAGGGCGTCGACAGCCTGCTGGCGATGATGGACACCCTTCGCCCCGCCGACCTCGCCAACGTCCTGCAGGACCTGCCGAACAAGCGCCGCCTCGAGGTGGCCCGCAACCTCGAGGACGAGCGCCTCGCGGACGTCCTCGAGGAGCTTCCCGAGGATGACCGGGTCCAGATCCTCACCGACCTGGGCATCGAGCGCGCCGCCGACGTCCTGGAGGTCATGGAGCCCGACGACGCCGCTGACCTGCTCAGCGAGCTCACGCCGGAACAGGCCGCGCGGTTCCTGCAGGAGATGGAGCCCGACGAGGCCGAGGACCTGCGCCGCCTGCTCTCCTACGGCGAGCTCACGGCGGGCGGCATGATGAACCCCGAGCCGATCATGCTGCTGCCCGACGCCACGGTCGCCGAGGCCCTGGCCCGCGTCCGCAGCCCGGAGGTCTCGCCCTCGCTGGCTGCCCAGGTGTACGTGGTCCGCCCCCCGCTGGACACTCCCTCGGGGAAGTTCCTCGGCGTGGCGCACTTCCAACGACTGCTGCGCGAGCCGCCGTCGAAGCTGGTCTCGGCCGTGATCGACAGCTCACTCGAGCCGGTCGGACCGCAGGCCCCGCTCTCGACCGTCACCCGCTACTTCGCGACCTACAACCTCGTCGCACTGCCGGTCGTCGACGAGCTCGATCGGCTGCTCGGTGCGGTCACCGTCGACGACGTCATCGACCACATGCTCCCCGAGGACTGGCGCGACCTGGACTCCGACCCCGACGACGCGGACGAGGAGGACTAGGCCATGGCACGCGCCTCCTCCCGGTCCGCGCGGATGGACCAGCCCCGCGACCGCTCACGCACGATCAAGCCGCAGTACGACCCGGAGATGTTCGGCCGCTGGAGCGAGAAGGTGGCCCGCTTCATCGGGTCCGCCCGGTTCATCGGATGGATGACGGTCTTCGTCGCCGTCTGGGTCATCTGGAATGCCGCTGCCCCGGGCAACCTGCGCTTCGACCCCTTCCCGTTCATCTTCCTGACGTTGATCCTCTCGCTGCAGGCGTCCTACGCAGCGCCCCTGATCCTGCTGGCCCAGAACCGCCAGGCCGACCGCGACCGCGTGCAGTACCAGGAGGACCGGAACCTCACCGAGCGCCTGGTCGCCGACACCGAGTACCTGACCCGGGAGATCGCCACGATCCGGATCGCCACCGGCGACCTCGCCACGCGCGACTTCCTCCGCGGCGAGGTCCGCGACCTCGCCGACGAGCTGACCGCGCTGCTGGCCGGGGAGGCCGACCGCCACACCGAGCACGCAGTCGGCCATAGTGCCGGAACGGGCGGCAGTTCGGCCCACAACCGGCCCTCGGAGACCCCGCAGCACGAGGGCGACCGACCCTGAGATCGCTCTCTCCCTCACGAGCAGGAGCAAACCCGGCGACATCGGACATCGACCCGGGGAGGGTGCCAGACGCGCCGTGACGGACTAATCTGACCTCGTTCCGCCCACCAACATCTGGAGCGATGATGAGCTTGACCACCACGACGCCGGACACGACCCCGCAGCGCTTCGCCGAGGAGTTCCTCGCGCACCTGCAGCTCGACCGGGCAGTCGACCTCGAGCGCGCGGGCCGCCGCGACGTGTACGCCGCCCTTGCCCACACCGTCCGTGACCGGCTGATGTCCGACTGGCTGGACACCGTCCGCAACCGCGGCCGGCTGCAGTCCAAGACTGTCGTCTACCTGTCGGCTGAGTACCTGATGGGCCGCCAGCTGGGGAACGCCCTGCTGGCCACCGGGCTGACGGAGGTCGCCCGCGAGGCCCTCGCGGGCCTGGGACTCGACCTTGACGAGGTCTACGACATGGAGGTCGAGCCCGGTCTGGGCAACGGCGGCCTCGGCCGGCTCGCTGCGTGCTTCGCCGACTCGCTGGCCACACTCGGCCGGCCGGCGATCGGGTACGGGATCCTCTACGAGTACGGCATCTTCGAGCAGTCCTTCGAGGGCGGCCGCCAGGTCGAGAAGCCTGACCAGTGGCTCGACCACGACAACCCGTGGCTGTTCGCCCAGCGCGAGCACGCCGTGTCCGTCGGTTTCGGCGGCCATGTGGAGGTTGATCCCGCGACCGGTGGCCGGGCCTGGCTCCCGGCGGAGAAGGTGCTCGGTGTCCCGCACAACCTGATGGTGCCCGGCTACGGCAACAGCGTGGTCAACACCCTGCGCCTGTGGAAGGCCCGCGGGTCCTCGCAGTTCAACCTCGAGGTGTTCAACGCCGGCGACTACATCGAGGCCGTACGTCAGCAGTCGATGAGCGAGAACATCTCGCGCGTGCTCTACCCGGAGGACTCCACGCCCGCCGGCAAGGAGCTCCGGCTGCGCCAGCAGTACTTCTTCACCGCCTGCGCGCTGGCCGACCTCATGCGTGTCGCCGACATCGAGGGCATCCCGATCACGCAGATCCCCGACCGCGTGGCGATCCAGCTCAACGACACCCACCCGGTGATCGCCATCCCGGAGCTGATGCGCCTGCTCATCGACGAGCGCGGGCTGGATTTCGACGAGGCATGGGACATCACCTCGCGGACGTTCAACTACACGTGCCACACGCTCATGCCCGAAGCGCTGGAGCGCTGGTCCGTGGGCCTGCTTGAGTACCTGCTGCCGCGCCACATGGAGCTCATCTTCCAGATCAACAAGCGCTTCCTGGCCCAGGTGCGCCAGGCCTTCCCGAACGACCTGTCCCGGGTGATCAGCATGTCGATCATCGAGGAGGGCCCGGAGCGCATGGTCCGGATGGCGCACCTGGCCACCGTGGCCAGCGTGCACGTCAACGGAGTCGCGGCACTGCACAGCCAGCTCCTGCGGGACACCGTGCTGCACGACTTCGCCGAGATGTGGCCGGATCGGTTCACGAACGTGACCAACGGCGTCACACCTCGGCGGTTCATCAAGCTGGCCAACCCGCGGCTGAGCGACCTGATCACCGAGACGGTGGGCGAGGGCTGGTTGACCGATCTCGACCTTCTCTCTGGCCTGGAGCAGTTCGCCGACGACCCCGCGTTCCAGGAGCGCTGGACGGCGGTCAAGACCGCGAACAAGGCCGAGCTCGCGACGCTGCTCGAGGCGCGGACGGGACGCGTGTTCCCGACCGACCCGATGTACGACGTCATGGTCAAGCGCCTGCACGAGTACAAGCGCCAGATGCTCAAGCTGCTGCACGTGGCGACGATGTACCGCCGGCTCCGGCTGGACCCGACCCTGGTGGCACCGCCGCGCGTGGTGCTCTTCGGGGCGAAGGCTGCTCCCGGCTACCAGATGGCCAAGCTGATCATCCGGCTGATCAACCAGGTGGGCGCGACGATCGCCGCCGACCCGGCGATGGCCGGCCGGCTGTCGGTCGTGTTCCCGGCGAACTACAACGTGACCCTGGCCGAGCGGATCATCCCGGCCGCCGACCTCTCCGAGCAGATCTCCATGGCCGGCAAGGAGGCCTCCGGCACGGGCAACATGAAGCTGGCCCTCAACGGGGCGCTCACCATCGGCACGCTCGACGGGGCGAACGTGGAGATCCGCGACCTCGTCGGCGAGGACAACTTCTTCCTCTTCGGCCTGACTGAGGACGAGGTGGTGGCCCGCAAGGCCGCCGGCTACGACCCCGGTGCGACCTACCGCGCGGACCCCGAGCTGCGGGCGGTCATCGACGAGATCGCCAGCGGGTACTACTCGCCCGCAGGCGATCCGGACCTGTTCCGGCCGATCGTGGAGACCCTGCTGATGCGCGACGAGTACCTGGTGCTCGCCGACTACCGCGCCTACATCGAGGCCCAGGAGCGAGTGGACACCCTCTGGGGGGACAAGGCCGCGTGGACGGCGATGTCGATCCGCAACACTGCGCGCACCGGGTTCTTCTCCTCCGACCGCGCAATGCGCGACTACTTCGACCGGATCTGGAAGTAGCGGCCGGCGCGCCAAGTCGGCCCCCGGGTCTGGCCGGTCGGTCCCGTCCGATCGGTCGGCCTTCGGGTCCGGTCGGCGGGCCAGTCCGATCTGGCACGCGCAAGCGGACCGGGGCCTTCTCGAAAGCGCACGTGGAGCGAGCACCGCGAAGCGGAGCGCAGCAGTGCGCGTCGAGAACGCCCGGGCCCGCGGGCGATCACCAGCCCAGAACGTCCCGCGCCCAGACGACCTCCGCCCAGACGAGCTCCGCACAGACGAGGTCCGGACAGCGCCGGAGTCCGGGTCCCCCGGATCCGGCATAGGGTTCTCCCATGCCCACACGCGAGACCGTTGACGCCGCCCTTGCCGAGGTCCAGGACCCCGAGATCCACCGCCCCATCACCGAGCTGGGGATGGTCAAGGACGTACGGATCGACGGTGGCGCGGTCCACATCGACATCTACCTGACGGTCGCCGGATGCCCCATGCGCGACGAGATCACCGGCCGGGTGACCCGCGCGGTGGAGGTCATCGACGGTGTCACGTCCGTGACCGTCGACCTCGATGTGATGAGCGACGAGCAGCGCAAGGAGATGCGCGCCAAGCTCGGCGGACCCGAGAAGGAGATCCAGTTCACCAAGCCGGGTTCGTTGACCCGCGTGTACCTGATCGCCTCCGGCAAGGGCGGTGTCGGAAAGTCCTCGATCACCGCGAACCTGGCGGCCTCGATGTCCGCGCAGGGGCTGTCGGTCGGGGTCGTCGACGCCGACGTGTACGGGCACAGCATCCCGCGGATGCTCAACGTGACGGTCAACCCGACGATGGTCGAGGGCCTGATCATGCCGCCGACGGGGCATGGGGTCCGCGTCATCTCGATGCTGCCGTTCAAGCCTGGTGGAGTGACCCAGCCGGTGACCTGGCGTGGGCCGATGCTGCACCGCGCGCTGCAGCAGTTCCTCGCCGACGTCTGGTGGGGCGATCTCGACGTGCTCCTGCTGGACCTGCCCCCGGGCACCGGTGATGTCGCCATCTCCGCCGCCCAGCTGCTGCCGCACGCAGAGGTCGTGGTGGTCACCACGCCTCAGGAGGCCGCCGCCGAGGTGGCCGTCCGCGCCGGGATGGTCGCGAAGGAGACCAACCAGCGCATCGCCGGCGTCATCGAGAACATGAGTGGATTCCCATGCCCGCACTGCGGTGAGGTCGTGGACATCTTCGGCTCCGGCGGCGGCCAGAAGGTCGCGAACGTGCTCTCTCGGGCACTCGAGACCGAGGTGCCGTTGCTCGGCCGGATCCCGTTCGACGTCCAGTTGCGCGAGGGCGGCGACTCGGGCGCTCCCCTGGTCCTGGACAAGCCGAACGCGCCGGCTGCGGAGGTGCTGAGGGGGATCGCCGAGCGGCTGGGCAAGCGCCCACGCGGACTGTCGGGCCTCTCGCTCGGGCTCACTCCGGCCAGCCGGTTCTGACGGGCCGCCTCTGATGGAGCTGATCGGCACGATCCTGCCGCTGGCGCTGGTCGTCGGGTTGAGTCCGCTGCCGATCCTGCCGATGGTGCTGATCCTCATGACTCCGCGGGCCCGGCCGAACTCCCTGGCCTTCCTCGGAGCCTGGCTGGTGGCCCTCACGGCCATCGTCCTCGGCGCGCTGCTGCTCGCCGGCGTGCGGGACCCGGCGCCGCCCGACGAGAAGGGGATCGGCTGGATCCAGGTCGTCACCGGCGTTGCCTTCCTCGCGCTGGCGCTGGTCAAGTGGCTGCGTCGTCCCGGACCAGACGACCACAAGGAGCCACCGACGTGGATGTCAGCCCTGGACTCCTACACTCCCCGGCAGTCGGCCGTGCTGGGCGCTGGCCTCGCCGCGGGGAACCCCAAGAACCTGGTCATGGCGATCGCCGCCGGCGCTGAGATCGCGGCACTGACCACGAGCAGCCTCAACGCTCTGGCGGGCATTGTCGTCTTCGTCCTCGTGGGCTCCATCGGTGTGGCGACACCCGTCATCGCCCATCGCCTGCTCGGCGACCGGGCACCCGAAGTCCTCGGCGGCTGGAAGTCGTGGTTGGAAGCGAACGGCACGGCACTGGCCGTCGGCGTGCTCGTCGTCCTCGGCGTGATGGTGCTGGTTGCAGGGCTCTCGGCAGCCACCTGACGGGACCGAGCCGGGGCGGGGGTAGAGGTGGAGCAGCGCCACCGGGGACAACCGGCCCGCTGACGCCGTGAAGCGCGCGATTCTGACCCCGACCGCACCCGGGCCGCGCCCCACCGACTGCAGTGGGGGGCTCAGGTCCAGTCGGGATCGGCCTGCGCGGGGGCCACCACGGGTGGCGCCACCGGATGGACACCCGCGGCAGACGTTGAGTCGGTTCCGGGCACTGGGTCCGGCTCCGGGCACTGGGTCGGTTCCGGGCACTGGGTCGGCTCCTGCCCCGGCCGGGCCGCCGGGCACAGGTCCCGCCTTCGACCCCTGCGCACCCGGTCCGGGCCGCTCCGCGGATGCCGGCCCCGTTGGCAGGGGATCGTCGGACAGCGCGCCCTGCATCGAACGCCGGGGGTCCAGGTCGCGCAGGTCCCGCACCGTCTGGGCCATCTCCCCGTCGTCGTCGAGCCCGGCTGCGTCCACCAGGTCCTTGCGCGCCGAGGCCGCCATGAGCCGGACCTGGCGCAGCATCCGGGCGGCGTCGGCGGCCACCTTCGGAAGCCGGTCCGGCCCGAACACCAGCAGGGCGACCACCACGATCACGATGATCTCGCCTAAGCCGATGTCGGGCACGGACCCAGCGTACGCAGGGGTTCAGCCGGAGGAGGAATCCGAGCCGAGCGTGATGGTCAGGTCCTCGGTGCCCGAGCCCCGCTTGACCGACAGCGCGACCTTGTCCCCGGGCTTCATCGAGCGGATGTCGACGATCAGCGAGGTGGCGTCGGTCACGGGCTGGCCGTCGAACTCGACGATGATGTCGCCGGCCTCGAGTCCGGCCGCCTCCGCCGGGCCACCTGCGGTGACCTCCTGGACACGCGCGCCCTCACCCTGGTAGCTCTGGTCCAGGGACACCCCGATGATCGGCTTGGTTGACGAGCCGGTGTTGATCAGCTCCTCGCTGATGCGCGTGACCTGGTTGATCGGGATGGCGAAGCCCAGGCCGATCGAGCCGCTCTGGCTCGTACCGTCGCCCAGCGTCGCGATCGCGGAGTTGACGCCCACGACCTCACCGGCGGCGTTGACCAGCGCCCCACCGGAGTTGCCCGGGTTGATGGCCGCATCGGTCTGGATGGCGTTGATGAACGAGGTGGCACCCTGGCCGCCCGCGGTGACGGGGCGGTTGAGCGCGCTGACGATGCCGGCGGTCACGGTGCCCTCGAGGCCCAGCGGCGAGCCGATCGCGATGGCCAGGTCGCCGACCACGACCCCGTCCGAATTGCCCAGGACCACCGTCGGCAGGCCGGAGGCGTCGACCTTGACGACGGCGATGTCGTAGTTCGCGTCGCGGCCGACGATCTTGGCGTCGAACTTCCGGCCATCCGCGAAGTGGACCGTGATGTCGCCACCGTCGGCGGCGCCCTCGACCACGTGGTTGTTGGTCACGATGTAGCCGTTGTCGCGGATCACGAAGCCGGAGCCGGTGCCCGAGCCCTGCGCACCGTTGACCTCAAGGGAGACCACAGCGGGGCTGACGCTCGCGGCGATCGCCGCGACGGTGCCGCTGGGACGCTCGGACTTGTCGGCGCCCGACTGGGGCAGGGCCACCGAGCTCGTGCCGCTGCTGGACGAATCGGCCTGCGTGACGGCGTACGCGCCGAGCCCGCCGGAGAGCAGGCCCACGAGGGCGGCGGTGATCAGGATCAGGCCCGTGCGTGACTTGGGACCGTTGGATCCGGACTTCGACGGGGCCGTCGGCGGTGCGAGCGGAGGAGCACCCGCTCCGACGAACGCGGTGGTGTCGTACTGCCAGTTGCCTGCTCCGGCGGCGGGGTCGGCGGTTCCCGGGTAGCCGTAGCCCGGGTAGGCCGAGGTCTGGGACTGCCAGGCGCCCGCAGCGGGGGCGGTCGGATACCCGGCGGCCTGGCCGGTCGGGTACCCAGCGGCGTGACCGGTCGGGTACCCAGCGGCGTACCGGCGGCGGCGCCGTACGGGTTGTCCTGCGGGGCCTGCCATCCGCTCGGCGTGGGCCACGCGTCCGGCGCGTGCCCAGCAACGGGCTGGGCGGCAGGATCAGGCGCCACTGCCGGCGCGGGGCCGGCCGCCGAGGGTGCCGCATCCGGCGACGCGACAGGGGCGCCATCGCCGGCCTGCGATGTGCCCTCAGGCTGCCCGGGCACGGGGTACTGATCGGTCATGGGTACATCATCCTGTCTGATCGTCATAACGGAAAACGTAGATGTCGCCCATCAGGGGGTCAGCCGAGCAAGGTCAGCGTCATGTAATCCCCGGGCCTGGTCCCAGCACCCTCCGTCCGGCGATTACGCTGTGCCCAGCCCAGAAGCCCGCCAGCAAGGAAAGGCCACCCATGTGCGCCGCGGTCACGCCCCCCAATGCCACCAGTTGGAACTACGCCGAGGCATGGCTCCCCGAGGATGACTTCGTCACCGAGGCGCGTGCCAAGGCCGCTGAGCTCGGATGCCCCGCAGTCGGCCGCGGCGGCGCCTCCGCCCTGACGATGATCGCCGCCCTGCTCGACGCGCACGCGGTCGTCGAGGTCGGCACGGGCGCGGGCGTCTCGGGGTTGGCCCTCCTGCGTGGCATGCGCGCCGACGGGATCCTGACCAGCGTGGACGTGGAGGCCGAGAACCAGCGGGTCGCCAAGGCCACGTTCGCCTCCGCCGGCATCAGCCCCGCCCGCACCCGCCTGATCACCGGCCGCGCGCTGGAGGTCCTGCCCCGGCTCACCGATGCCGCCTATGACATCGTCTTCGTCGACGGCGACAAGTCCGAGTACGCGGCGTACCTCGACCAGGCTGTCCGCCTGCTCCGCCCCGGCGGCGCGGTCGTGTTCGACAACGCGCTCTGGCACGACAAGGTCGCCGATCCCGCGCAGCGCGATCCCCAGACGATCGACCTGCGCGCGCTCGTCACGGCTGTTCGCGACGATGAGCGGTTCACGCCCAGCCTGCTGCCCGTCGGCGACGGCCTGCTCGTCGCCGTCCTGCGCGCCCGGGGCTGACGCGCGGCGCCGGGTCGGCAGCTCTCCGCCGTCCCCCGGTCCCCCGCACCCTCGAGTCCGTCCGCTTCTGCGACCGTTCGCGGTCCCCCGCACCCTCGAGTCCGTCCGCTTCTGCGACCGTTCGCGGTCGGAAATCCGGACGAATACCGGATTGGGCCGCGCGAAAGCGGACCAATCGGTTGGACGGGGAGCTTTCCGGTAGTCGGGGGGCCGACCCCGGGGGCGATGTGGCGCGCTACGCGGGGGCGCCGGCTTCGAGCCAGCGCAGCAGAGCGCGGGCGCCGAACCCCGTGCCGCCCTTGGGGAGGTCGTCGCGCTCGGCGTCCGAGCGTCCCACCCCGGCGATGTCCAGGTGCGCCCACGGGGTCGATCCCACGAAGCGCTGGAGGAACAGCGCCGCGGTGATGGCCCCGGGGCCGGGACCGGGCCTGGACTCGGCATTGGCCTGGTCGGCCACCTCGGAGGCGATCAGGGTGGAGTACTCGGAGTGCAGCGGCATCCGCCACATCGACTCCCCCGCGGCCTCCCCCGCCGCCGCCAGCTCGGCGGCGAGCGCGTCGGAGTTGCTGAACAGCGCCGCGTACCGCCGGCCGAGCCCGAGGGTGGCCGCACCCGTCAGCGTTGCGATGTCCACGACCACGTCCGCGGCCAGGTCGTTCACGGCGTAGTCCAGGCCGTCGCCGAGGACGAGACGGCCCTCCGCGTCGGTGTTCACGACCTCGCTCGTCAGGCCTCCGTGGTGGGTGACCACGTCCCCCGGCCTGGTTGCTGAGGCACCGGGGAGGTTCTCGGCCAGGCACAGCAGTCCCGTGACGCGCAGGCCCGTCGGGAGCCCGCTTCGCGAGCGCGCCCATCACCGCGCACACAGCCGCCGCCCCGGACATGTCCGTCTTCATCCCGACCTGCATGTCCGGCGGCTTCAACGACAGGCCGCCGGAGTCGAAGGTGATGCCCTTGCCGACCAGCACCACGTGCCGGGCGTCCCGCGATCCCTGCGGCTCCCAGCCCAGCTGCACCAGCCGCGGGGGCCGAACCGACCCCGCCCCGACTGCCACCAGACCACCGAAGCCCTCCCGGGCCAGATCAGCCTCGTCCCACACGCGGATCGTGAGGCCGGCCGCGGCCGCGACCTCCTGTGCCCGGTCGGCCATCCACGCCGGATCCTTGATGTTGGACGGGGTGTGGATCATGATCCGAGCGGCCAGGGTGGCGCCGGCATGCTGCTGCCCTGCCGCGATGGCCCGCTGGCCGACTGCGACGTCGCTGACCGCCAGGCGCACGCGCGCGGGCGGGGCCGGTGGCGGCGAGCTCGCCCACGTGGGGGTGGCCGTGCCCAGGAAGAGGCCCTCGGTGAACGCCCGGATCGCCGACACGTCCAGCCCGCGGGTGGCCAGGACGAGGACGTCGTCGGTCCCGCGCACCCGACGGGCGGCGGCAGCCGCCGAGCGGCGAACCTCCGAGGGGGTACCGGAGCCCAGGCCCAGCGCAAGCACCGAGGCCGGCGCCTCACGCTCCAGGTCGATCCAGATGGCCTCCGATCGTGCGCCGGAGGCATGCGTGCGGCTCAGCCGGCGGGGGAGGTCGACGCCCCACTGCGCGAGGAGCTCGACGACCGACGAGTCGACCCACACGGGTTGGTCCGGACCGGGCGCGGGCTGGATGCCGATGATGACCACGCCCGGCCCAGGTGGGGCACCCGCTGACCCGTCGACATCGAGCTGGGGGTCGGGCGCCGCATCGGACAGGCCACCAGGGGGATCCCCCAGCGGATCGGGCACTGCCTCGACGAGCATCTCCGGCAGTGCGTGCACGCAAGCCTCCCCTGAACGACGCGAACCCCGCAACCGTACCGCCCGGAGGCAGTGGGTGCGGGGTCCGCGACAGTGTTGGTGCGCTCAGCCAGCGACCGTCGTCAGCTGGGTCCCGAGGTCACGGGCCTCATCGGCGTTGAGCTCGACGACAAGACGGCCGCCGCCCTCGAGCGGGACCCGCATCACGATGCCGCGCCCCTCCTTGGTGACCTCCATCGGGCCGTCACCTGTCCGTGGCTTCATGGCCGCCATCGCAGTCCCCTCTCAGTGGCCGGCCCCTGAACGCGGAGCCGCTGAGAGCATTATCCCCCATGAACGGCGTGTCGCAGGCCACAATCAGCACGCCATCCAGCAGATCCTGACAAGTTCAGGACGGGCTGGCCAACTCGCCGGACTCGACCATCCGCGCGAACCGGCGCAGCGAGCTCTCGACACCGGCAGCGAACACCGGACCCACCAGCGCGAACCCCGCGCGCCCGACGCGACCGAGGGGCAGGTCCAGCTCCTCGCGCCAGACGAACCGACTGCGACCGCCGGGGAGCGCCAGCACCTCGAAGATGCCGGGGCCGCGGACGACGCGACCCGTGTGCAGCACGCGGACCAGCCTCGGCGGCTCCCACTCGGTGATCTCCATGGTGTCCAGGAACCCGAGCCGACCCACGCCGGTGAAGGCGCTGATCCGGGCACCAACGCCCTCCCCTGGACCCTCGGACCACACCCGCGTGCCCAGCATCCACTGCCCCTGCGTCGGCCAGTCCGTGAGTGCGGCGAACACCGCCTCGGGCGGCGCATCGACGATGACGTCCCGCACGAGGTGGCGCCGGCCAGTCACGACGCGTCCACGGGGGCGGGCGCGGGGACATCGGCCGCCTCGCTCCCGGACGGCGCACCCCCCAGGGCGGCGACCACGCGTTGCAGGTCGGCGATCCGGGCGTCACGCGCCGCCAGCGCCTCGCGGGTGTCGTCGAGGACGCGGTCCACCTCGTCCATCCGGTAGCCGCGCAGGGCAACGGCGAAGCGGACCTCAGCCAGGTCCTGCGGGCGCACCCCATCCTGGGTCGACCACACGAGGGCGCGCGAGCCCACCGGATCGTCGGCGATCAGGGGCCGGTCACGCACGACCAGTACGGCAACCCCAGCCACGACGACGATGGCGATGACGACGAACAGCGCGAGCACGACCTGATCCTGCCATGCGTCCCCGCGGGCGGCACCCCGTCGTCCGACGGGGGCGCTCTGCGCCGCGTCAGGTCCCGTCGCTGAGTGACAGGTCCACCGGGATGGTTCCCGCCACCGGTGGGAGCCCAGCGGTGCGGGCCAGCTCGGCATCGCGCAGGATCAACACGACCTCCTCCGGGTCGTCGGTGACGTGGATCAGGTCGAGGTCCGAGGGGGAGATCTTGCCGTCGGCGTTCATCGTGGCCCGCAACCAGTCGACCAGGCCCGCCCAGTACGCCGAGCCCACGAGGATGATCGGGAAGGTGGTGACCTTGCCGGTCTGCACCAGCGTGAGCGCCTCGAAGAGCTCGTCGATCGTGCCGAACCCGCCGGGGAACACCACGAAGCCCTGGGCGTACTTGACGAACATCGTCTTGCGGGCGAAGAAGTAGCGGAAGTTCACGCCCAGGTCGACCCACTCGTTCATGCCCTGCTCGAACGGCAGCTCGATGCCCAGTCCGACCGACGTCCCATCGGCCTCCCACGCGCCGCGGTTGGCCGCCGCCATGATGCCCGGACCGCCGCCGGTGATGACGGCGAACCCGGCCTCGACCAGCAGTTCGGCGGTCCGCCTCGCCTGGGCATACTCGGGGTGGTCCTCGGGCGTGCGCGCGGATCCGAACACGCTGATCGCCGGACCGAGCTTCGCCAGCGCCCCGAACCCCTCGACGAACTCCGCCTGGATGCGCAGCACGCGCCAGGGGTCGGTGTGCACCCAGTCCCCGGAGTCGCGGGAGTCCAGCAGGCGCTGGTCGGTGGTTGAGCCGCTGATCTGCTCACGGCGCAGCACGACTGGGCCCTTGGTCCGCGGCGCCGAGGAGTGCGCGGGTGGGCGGGCCGCGGGTCCGGCCGGAGCGGACGCACGCTCAGCCGGCGCCGCGGGCGGCACCTCCGGGCGCGGGGGTCCGGGGGTCGGGTGGGTCGGGGGTCGGGGGGTCGGAGATGTCCATGCCCAACACCGTAGCCACGCGTCCCCTGCGGATGGTGGCCCGAGCGCGACGCGCCCGTGAACAGCACCCGACTTGACAGGACATGTAGTTCACGCTTCAATCATCTTGTTGAACATTCAACCGAAACCCAAGGAGAAGCGATGACCGACTACAGCGCATACAACGGCACCTGGACCATCGACCCCAGCCACACCCGCGTGGGGTTCGTCGCCCGCCACGCCATGGTGACCAAGGTCCGCGGCGCCTTCGAGGACGTCGCCGGCACGATCGTGGTCGACGGCCGGAACCCGAGCGGCTCGACGGCGACGGTCGCCGTGCAGCTGGCATCGGTGAACACCGGGTCCCCCGACCGCGACGCGCACCTGCGCAGCCCCGACTTCTTCGACGTCGAGGTCAACAGTGCGATGACGTTCGCGAGCACGACCGTCAAGCAGGACGGTGACTCGTTCGTCCTGCTCGGCGACCTCACCATCAAGGGCGTCACCCGCCCGGTCGAGATCGAGTTCGAGCCGACCGGGGTGGCCACCGACCCCTTCGGCAACGTCCGCGCAGGGTTCGAGGGCGAGGCCGAGCTGTCCCGCAAGGAGTTCGGCCTGGTCTGGAACGTCGCGCTCGAGGCCGGCGGCGTGCTGGTCAGCGACAAGATCAAGATCCAGCTCGACGTCTCGGCGATCAAGACCGCCTGACGACGCCGCGCGCCCACGGCAGGCCCTCCGCCACGCCCGACGCCCGCAGACCCTCCACAAGTGTTCAGACCCTCCCTTTCGTCGGGGAGGGTCTGAACACAACGGGAGGGTCTGCGGTGTTGGGGGCGCCGGGTCAGCGCTGCGTGACCCCGCGCGCCGGGGACGGGCCCGTCGACCAGCCCTGCGATGGGCGAGCTGCCGCCCCCGCCGACTCCCACGGGTCGGCACCCGGGACCGGAGCCAGGAGCCAGGCGCGCATCACCTCGAAGGTCGAGCGCACCTGACTGGTCGGCACGTACTCCTCGCGGGTGTGCGCCAGCGACGGGTCACCCGGCCCGTAGTTGACCGCGGGGATCCCCAGGGCCGTGAACCGCGCCACATCCGTCCAGCCGAACTTCGGGCGCGGGGTGCTGCCGGTCACCTCGAGGAAGGCCTTCGCGGCCGGCTGGGACAGGCCCGGAAGCGCCCCGGCGGCCACGTCCACGATGCGGACATCGAAACCCTCGAAGATCGCCTTGACGTGCCTCTCGGCCAGCTCCGGGGTCAGCGACGGGGCGAACCGGTAGTTCACGATGACGACGCACTCGTCGGGGATCACGTTGCCGGCCACGCCTCCCGTGATGCCCACCGCGTTGAGCCCCTCGCGGTACTCCAGCCCGTCGATCATCACCCGGGAGGGCTGGTACTCCGCCAGCCGGGCGAGGACGTCTGCTGCGGAGTGGATCGCGTTGCTCCCCAGCCACGATCGCGCGCTGTGGGCGCGCCTGCCAGTCAGGTGGATCTCCGCGCGCAGGGTCCCCTGGCAGCCGGCCTCGACGCCGGCGTCGGAGGGTTCCATGAGCACGGCGAAGTCGCCGGCCAGCAGGTCCGGGCGGGTCTCGGCCAGGCGCTTGAGCCCGTTGTAGCGCTCCTCGATCTCCTCGGCCTCGTAGAAGACGTAGGTGATGTCGCGGGTCGGCGCGTCCACCGCCACCGCCAGCGCCAGGGCGACCGCCACCCCGCCCTTCATGTCGCAGGACCCGAGCCCGACCAGTCGCTCCTCGCCGTCCACGGTCTGGATGTGGTGCGGCAGGTTGTCCGCCTCGGGGACCGTGTCGATGTGCCCGCAGATGAGCACACGGTCGGGGTGGCCGAGGTTGGTGCGCGCCACCAGGGTGTTGCCGTCCCGCTCGACCGTCAGGTGCGCGGCCCCGGCCAGCGCCGCCTCCAGAGCATCGGCGATGGCACCCTCGTCGCGGCTCTCGCTGGGGATGTCGACCAGCTCCCCGAGCAGGGTGACGATGTCGCCGGTGGGGTCCAGGGCCATGAGGGTCTCCAATCGATCCCCGCGGGTCGGGGCGCTGCCCTACGCTACCCATCCATGGAGCTGCTCACCTCGCCCGCGTCCGGCCTCGGCATCGCCACCTTCGCCGGGAGCGCCCCCGACGCCCCCATCCTCGACGTCTGGTACCCGCGCCCCGGGCTGTCCGCCGAGCCGGCCGACGTGCCCCACCTCGAGGACGCCTGCAGCCAGGACCCGATCCGCGGCGTGGTCACCCGCGTGGTCAGCACCACCATCGCCGACCTGTCCGCTCCGCCGGCCGACGTCGCCGACGCGTACCTCCGCCTGCACCTGCTCTCCCACCGCCTGGTCGCGCCGCGCACGATCAACATGGACGGGATCTTCGGGGTGCTGCCCAACGTCGCCTGGACCTCCCTGGGCCCGGTGCCCATCGAGTCGCTGACCGAGGTGCGCATGCGTGCCCGGGTCGCGAGCGAGCCGCTGACCGTGCTCAGCGTGGACAAGTTCCCGCGGATGGTCGACTACGTGGTGCCCTCGGGCGTGCGCATCGCCGACGCCGACCGGGTGCGGCTCGGCGCGCACCTGGCTGAGGGCACGACCGTCATGCACGAGGGGTTCTGCAACTTCAACGCCGGCACGCTCGGGCCCTCGATGGTGGAGGGCCGGATCTCCGCGGGCGTGGTGGTCGGCGCCGGCTCCGACATCGGCGGCGGCGCCTCGATCATGGGGACCCTCTCCGGAGGCGGCAAGGAACAGGTCACGATCGGTGAGGGCGCTCTCATCGGCGCCAACGGAGGCATCGGGATCTCCCTGGGTGACCGCTCGGTCGTGGAGGCGGGCTGCTACGTGACCGCCGGGTCGAAGGTCCGGCTGCCCGACGGCGAGGTCGTGAAGGGACGTGACCTGTCCGGCGTGGCCGACCTGCTGTTCCGGCGCAACTCGATGACCGGCGCCCTGGAGGCCACCCCCCGCACCGGCCACTGGGGCGGTCTGGCCGAGCACCTGCACGCGAACGACTGACACCTCATCGACTGAGCGGCCCTCCCAACGCAGGACGCCCGTATCCCCCGCCGGACGTAGGCTTGGGCCCATGCGTGCCGCCGCCCTGCTCGTCCTCGGGCTCCTGTTCGGGTTCGCCGGCGCCCTGATCCAGACCTTCACGCTCACCGTGGGATCCGTGCGGCTGCCCGCGGGCGCCCTGCTCACGCTGGTCGCGGTCGTGCTCGTGGCGCGCGCGGGGGCGTGGTGGCAGGGCTCACGGCTGGGGGCGATCACCTTCTCCATCGGATGGCTGGCCGCCAGCCTGATGATGGGCTCGAAGACCGGTGCCGGCGACCTGATCCTCAGCAGCGGCACCCGCCAGATGGGCTACCTCATCGGCGGCACGATCCTGCTCGCCGCGGCCTGCGGCTATCCGCTGCTCCCCGCCGACGACACCCCGGACCAGCCCGTCGCGGCCCAGGCAGGGGCCGGCGCCGAGGCGACCGATGCCTGAGCCGACCGCCGCGCAGTTCCGTCGTGCAACCGCCCGCTACGCCACCGGCATCGCGGTGGTGACCACCCTGTCCGACGGGGTGGACCACGCCATGACCGCCAACTCGTTCACCTCGGTCTCCCTGGACCCGCTGCTGGCGCTGGTGTGCGTCGAGCGGGACTCCCGGTTCCATGCCGCGGTGATCGACTCCGATGCCTGGGCGGTGTCCTTCCTGCCCGAGGGCCAGGAGGCCACCGCGCGGTGGTTCGCCACGCGCGGCCGGCCGCTGGAGGGGCAGTTCGACCGGGTGCCGACCAAGCGGGCCGCGAACGGCTGCCTGCTGCTCACCGACGGCCTGGCCGCCCTCGAGCTGCGCACCGAGCAGATCGTGACGGCCGGCGACCATGACATCCTCATCGGGGCCGTGACGGAGGTCCACGACGCCGTCGAGGGCGCCCGACCGCTGGTCTACTTCGGCTCGACCTTCCTCGGGATCGCCTGACCGTCCGGGTCTCGGCAACGACCTACCATTGACCGTGTGACCCTCCCCCCGGACAGCGCTCCTGAGCCGCGTCGCCACCGCGGTCGGTGGGTCGCCCTCGCGCTCGGCGCCGGGGCCCTGGTGCTGGTCGGCGGGTACGCAGCGACAGTGGTCTCCGTGTCCGGCGACGTCCCGGCCGGCACCTCCGTGCGGGGCGTCGACATCGGGGGCATGACCACCGCCGAGGCGGCCGCCACCCTCGAGGAGGAGCTGGGCGACGAGGCTACTGCGCCCATCCCGGTCACGGCTGGCGAGGCGACGACCGAGATCGAGCCGGAGGAGGCGGGGCTCGCCGTCGACTGGGAGGCCACGGCGTCACAGGCCTCGGGGCTGATCCTGCGCCCCTCCGATCTGCTGGCACACCTGCGGGGAGAGGTCGAGCTCGAGCCGATCACGACCACCGACTCCGACAAGCTGGTGGCCGCACTGGACTCCCTCGCCGAGACCGCCGCAGTGGATCCGGTGGAGCCCAGGATTCGCTACTCCAAGGCGGCCGAGGCCACGTACAAGGCAGGTGTCCCGGGGACCCTCCTGGACGTTCCGGGGGCGGCCGACATGGTCTCCGACGCGTACTTCCAGCCCGACACAGGCACCCTCACCCTGCCGATGACACCTGTGCCCGCGCAGGTCTCTGACGAGGAGGCCGAGCGGGTGTTCGCCGAGCTGGCCCAGCCGGCCGTGGCCCTGCCCGTTGCCCTGGCGGTGGGCGAGGAGTCCGCCGAGATCCCGCCCGCCGACATCGCCCGCACGCTCACGTTCGAGCCCAAGGGCACGACCCTGGAAGCAACCCTCGACGGCGAGAAGCTGCACAAGCGGATCAAGGACGAGCTCGCCGGGATCGAGCAGCCCGGCCGCGACGCCACGGTCAGGATCAAGGGCGGCAAGCCCGTCGTGGTGCCCTCGCGGACAGGTCGGTCGGTCGACTCCGAGGAGCTGGGCACGGCCGTGTTCGCGGTGCTGCCCGAGACCACTGCGGACGCCCGGACCGCCGTGGTCACCCTGAGCATCTCGGAGCCCGACCTCACGACCGCCGAGGCGAAGGCCCTGAACATCACCGAGAAGCTCTCGAGCTTCCGACAAGCCTTCCCACCCGCGCCCTACCGCTACACCAACGTCGGGGAGGCCGCCCGGCGGCTGAACGGCACGATCCTCGAGCCCGGCGAGACCTTCTCGATGAACGACACCGTCAAGGAGCGCACCCGGGCCAACGGCTACACGGAGGGCTTCATCATCTCCGGCGGACGGTTCCGCGAGGAGCTCGGCGGTGGGGTCTCGATCATCACCACCGCGACATGGACGGCTGGTTTCTACGCGGGGCTGGAGCGGGTCGAGCAGCACCCGCACGGCCTCTACATCAGTCGCTACCAGGCCGGCCTCGAGGCCACCGTCGCGTGGGGACTGCTGGACCTGAGGATGCGCAACGAGACAGGCAACGGGGTGCTCATCACCGCCAAGCGCTACAACGACGGGGTCCTGATCGAGATGTGGGGCACGAAGAAGTGGGACGACGTGACCGCGACCTTCACCGAGCGGCGCAACTACACCGACTTCCAGACCATCTACGACGACGGCGAGAAGTGCGTCCCCTCCGACGGCGTCCGCGGATTCTCGATCGCCGTGACCCGGCGGCGGATCAACAACGGCAAGTCCGAGAGCACCGAGACCTGGCCCACGACCTACAAGCCGACCCCGAACGTCATCTGCGGCCCCAAGCCCTGAGCCACGCCTCCGGCCCTCGGCGCGCGGCCACGCGACAGGACCGATCGACCGATCCACCACTAGGATCGGGTCCGTCGGAGACGAGAATGGAGAGGCACCCATGACCTACGTGATCGCACTTCCCTGTGTGGACCTCAAGGACAAGGCCTGCATCGAGGAATGCCCCGTCGACTGCATCTACGAGGGCGAGCGGATGCTGTACATCCATCCGGACGAGTGCGTGGACTGTGGGGCCTGCGAGCCCGTCTGCCCGGTCGAGGCGATCTACTACGAGGACGACGTCCCCGCGGAGTGGACCGACTACACGGCGGCCAATGCGGAGTTCTTCAACGAGCTCGGATCGCCCGGTGGCGCGGCCAAGCTCGGCCTGATCGCCAACGACGTGCCGCTGGTCAAGGCCCTCCCGCCGCAGGAGCACGACCACTGAGAACCCTCCCCGACTTCCCCTGGGACCGGCTGACCCCGTTCAAGGAACGGGCCGCCGCCCACCCGGGCGGGATCGTCGACCTGTCCATCGGGACACCCGTCGACCCGACCCCTCCGGTCATCGCCGAGGCCCTGGCCGCTGCGGCCGACTCCCCCGGATACCCCCTGACGACCGGCGCGCCCGCGACGCGGGACGCGATCACCGCGTGGGTGTCGCGCCGGCTCGGCGCCCCGGCGGGCACCGACGTCCTGCCGACGATCGGCACCAAGGAGTTCGTGGCCTGGCTGCCGACCCTCCTGGGGCTCGGTCCCGAGAACCGGGTCGTGATCCCAGAGCTGGCGTACCCGACCTACGACGTGGGCGCCCGGCTGGCCGGGGTCCAGGTGCTCGTCGCCGACTCCTTGACGGCCATCGGCCCGGCGCGGGTGTCGCTGTTGTGGCTGAACTCCCCGAGCAACCCGACCGGCAAGGTGCTGCCTGTCGACCACATGGCCAAGGTGGTGACGTGGGCCCGCGAGCGCGGCGTGCTGGTCGTCTCCGACGAGTGCTACTACGAGCTGGGGTGGACCGAGCAGCCTGTCTCGGTGCTGCACCCTGACGTGTGCGGCGGCGACCCGACGGGCGTGATCGCACTGCACTCGTTGTCGAAGCGCTCGAACCTCGCTGGCTACCGATTCGGCTTCGCCGCCGGCGACCCCGCAGTCATCGCAGCGCTGCTCGAGGTCCGCAAGCACGCCGGGATGATGGTTCCCGGTCCGGTTCAGGCGGCGGCGGTCGCCGCCCTCGGTGACGACGCGCACGTCGTGGCTCAGCGCGCCCTGTACCGCTCGCGCCGCGAGGTCCTCATCGCTGCCCTGACCGAGGCCGGATTCCGCATCGACGAATCAGCGGCCGGTCTCTACCTGTGGGCCACCCGCGGCGAACCCTGCTGGGAGACCGTTGCCTGGCTCGCCGACCGCGGGATCCTCGTCGCGCCCGGCGAGTTCTACGGCCGGGCCGGAGCCCAGCACGTCAGAGTCGCCCTGACCGCCACCGACGAACGAGTAGCCGCCGCCGGCACCCGCCTGACCTCCTGATCGCCTGGCTTCTCGCCCGACCGCGTCACCGCCCGACCGCGTCACCGCCCGACCGCCTCGACCCCGTCCCGCCCGCGCTCACCGCCTGGCCACGTCGCCCCCGCCCCTGACCCCGTCCCGCCCGACCGCCTCACCGCCTGGCCGCCTGACCCCCCTGCCGACCGCCACCCTCCTGACCACCCCCGCCCCGCCTCCGAACACGATCGGCTCGAACCCGACGCGGTCTGCAAGGACCCTGTGGGCGGTGCAGCCGGCCTGGTTGTGCGACCACCAACCTCGCACCAGTTCCGGTGAATACCGCCTGATCACAGGGCTCCGGGCCCGGACTTTGCACCAGTTCCGGTGGCAAGACCTGCGACGGATGGTCCGGGAACCACCGCTTCTGGTGCGAGGTTGGTCGGCGACGGTCACTGGGTCGGTTCATACCACCGGAACTGGCGCGAGGTAGGTCCGTCCGGCCAGCATCAGCGCGAGCGGGCCTCGATTGCGGCGGCGACTCGGCCCATCACCTGCGCGGGGCTGCGGCGGATGTCACGGTCGCCCCAGCGAACCACCCGGTAGCCCAGCTCCTCGAGGTCCTCCTGCCGCCACTTCTCGGACTTCAGGTCCTCCGGGGTTCGGTACTTCGCCATACCGTCGGCCTCGCCGATGACCATGGCTTCCTCCCAGAGGAAGTCGGGGTACACATCACCCCTCGCGGTGCGGATCCGGACCTGGAGCTGCGGCAGGGGGATTCCGTACAGCACCATCTGGCCGAAGCTGAACGACTCCAAGGGAGACTCCCGACGTGGGTCCACCAGGGCAACGGCCTCCACCAGACGATGACGCGTGAACTGGGTGGCGGCGCGCTCCGCAGCCTCGCGAATCGGGCTCGACGGCTCCCGCCAGGCTCCGGGGCCGGACGTAGTGCGTCCGCACGCGCCATTCGCCGACGGCGTCGATTAGCATCTGGCGCGCCGCCGCGTCCAGAATGACCAGCGCGGCTGGCAGAGACGGCTCCACCGCCGCCACGTCCACCGCGGTCCTCGCTATGGAGGTGACCAGCAGCCCGCTGGGGTGAGCGATGCGATGCTCGGCCGGGAGGTCCCGCGCAGCGACGACGAAGCCCTCGCCGGCCAGCGAACGCACGTTGGAGCGGCTCGGGACAATGAACGACACGGGATCTGCCGCTGCTGACGCTGGCTCGTCGAGGGCGAGCCCCCACGCAAGCGCAGCGGTCCGATGACTGGCTATCGCCGTCGGGCGCCGCAACTGGACCGCCAAGGCCCTCTGCAGGTGCAGCCCCGCCGGGTCCGCAGCCATCGCCTCGGCCGCGATGAACACTCCCCGTACCAACGGCACGACTCGTCCTGAGGCCACTGCTGAGCGCAGGACATTGCGCGTCACGCCCAATGGGGCCACATGGGCGAGCGTGAAGGGCGTGCGAGGTGGGTCCCACCTGATCGTTCGCGGCATTGGGCCACCATTGCCGCGGACTGCCCGACGGGAACCCCAGCGGGGGAATCTGTGGATTGCCCTCGGTGGGGGGCTCAGGCACACGTACGCCGGTGTCCCTCGCGGCTGGTCGCGTCGATCCGCAGGGCGGCGATCGTTCCAGCAGCCAATCTCGCGGGCGTTCCCGTCGCTCCACGCGGTCGCGGACCACCGAGGACCGACAGGAGCGCGCGCACAGTCGGACCAGGCGGCGCGATGGCCGGTCGGAAGCGTGCCCTTGCGACTGAAGGGCCCGCGAGGTTCAGAGCTGGCCCAGGTGGCCGCGCGCGCGACGTCAGTCGATGCGGACCACTCCGCGGGGGGTCAGGAGGGTGACCGCGACCAGGCCGGGCCCGGCCGGGTCGTCCTCGTCGAGCCAGGCGACGTCGACCTCGTCGAGGGGATGCTGCACCGGCTCACCCAGCCAGGCGGCGATGCGCTCCGGCGACCCGGCGATGTCCAGCTGGGCGATACGGACGTCGCGGCCGCCGGCCGACGGGTGGTGGTCGCCGTCGGCCTCCCAGTGGACGAAGAACGGCAGTTGCGCGTCGGCCATCGTGTCCAGGACGCCGATCTGCTGCCAGTGCAGGTCGTACCCGTCGGGCCGAACGCGGTGACCCTCCACGGCCTGCCGACCGAGCCGGGCCTCCACCTTCGCCATGTCCGAGACCGACACGACCCAGCCCATCCAGCCGCCGCCCTCGTCAGCCCGCGCGCGCACTGCACGGCCGAAGGGGGCGCTGTAGGCCGCCGGGTGGTCGAGCGCGGCGACGACCTCGAGGTAGGTTCCGCCAGCCAGGGGGAGGATGAAGTTGCGGGTGCCGAAGCGCGGGTGCAGACCCCCGTCGGTGAAGGTCGCACCGAGGGCGGACCCGATCCGCTGGACCGTGTCGGCGAGGTGCTCGACGGGGGCGGCGTACGAGACATGATCGAGGCGCATGCCCCCATCGAACACCGTGCCGGATCCGGCCTTGGCAGGACCCCCCGAATCGGGGTCATCAGGCCCTTGACACAGGCCCTCCCGAGGTGAGAGAAGCATACCCAGTGGGGTACCGGGGCCAGGCCCGGAATCCACGACCAGAGGGGCGGCCCGGCCGACGAGCCGGCCAGTGCGTCGATAGGGTGGGCGCACCGCACACCACCCTCGGCAGGGGAGGAACCCATGGGTAACGCGAAGCTGGTCCACGACTCCGGCGAGGTCGAAATGGCCGAGCTCGAAGCCACCGACGGCGAGTCCGGCTGGGACACCGGGATGTTGCTCAAGGAGACCGGCCACGTCGCCTACGACCCGGGGTTCGTCAACACCGCGTCGTGCCGGTCGGCGATCACCTACATCGACGGCGATGCCGGGATCCTGCGCTATCGCGGGTACCCCATCGAGCAGCTGGCCGCCCACTCGACCTTCACCGAGGTGAGCTACCTGCTCATCTACGGCGAGCTCCCGACGGCCGACGAGCTCAAGGAGTTCGAGGCGAACATCCAGTCGCACACGATGCTGCACGAGGACCTGCGTCGATTCTTCGACGGGTTCCCGCGCGATGCGCACCCGATGCCGGTGCTGAGCTCCGCGGTATCAGCCCTGTCGACGTTCTACCAGGACTCCCTTGACCCGTTCGACCCGCAGCAGGTGCACATCTCGACGGTGCGACTCCTGGCCAAGCTGCCCACGATCGCCGCGTACGCACACAAGAAGTCGATCGGCCAGCCGTTCCTGTACCCCGACAACTCCAAGAGCCTGACGGAGAACTTCCTGCGGCTCACGTTCGGGGTGCCCACGGCTCCCTACGAGGTCGATCCGCTCGTCGCGCGCACCCTGGACATGCTGTTCATCCTGCATGCCGACCACGAGCAGAACTGCTCGACGTCCACGGTCCGCCTCGTGGGTTCGTCGCACGCCAACATGTTCGCCTCGATCTCCGCGGGGATCAACGCGTTGTTCGGCCCCCTGCACGGCGGCGCGAACCAGGCCGTGCTGGAGATGCTGACCCGGATCCACAAGGAGGGCCTGACCGCCCAGGACTTCGTCTCGAAGGTCAAGGACCGCGAGCCGGGTCACCGGCTCATGGGCTTCGGCCACCGGGTCTACAAGAACTACGACCCGCGCGCCGCGATCGTCAAGGCCGCCACGTACGACGTCCTGCAGCAGCTCGGTGTCGATGACCCGATGCTCGAGATCGCGATCGAACTCGAGCAGATCGCCCTGGCCGACGACTACTTCGCCTCGCGCAAGCTCTACCCGAACGTCGACTTCTACACCGGTCTGATCTACAAGGCGATCGGCTTCCCGCCGCGGATGTTCACAGTGCTGTTCGCCCTCGGCCGGCTGCCCGGGTGGATCGCCCAGTGGCACGAGATGATCGAGGACCCGGCGACCAGGATCGGCCGTCCCCGACAGGTCTACGTGGGCCCGACGGAGCGCGATCTCCCGCGCGCGCTGCCGTTGCCCCGGCACTGACCTCGGGAGCCCACCCGCAACTCCCCAGACCAGGTGCGCGCCCACCGCGCCCCGGCCGCCCAGCCTGCCGGACCTGCGGGATCAGCAGATCGGCGCCGGAACCCGCAGGTCGACCTGCGGAGCTGCGGAGTCGATGACCTCGCCGATCTGCCGGCCGACCAGCTCATGCCGCTCGATCAGCGCATCGCGCAGCGCCTCGACGATGTGCCGGTTCGCGTTCAGCAGCTCGCGGGCCACCTGCTTCTGGTCGGACAGGATCGCCTCGACGGCAGCGCGGCCAGCGGGATCGGACAGCACCCGACCCACGAGGTTCGAGTCGGCCAGCGCACCCTGCTGGACCGCCGCGAGGCTGACCAGCGAGCCGCCCATGCCCACGGCGCCGACCATCTGCGCCGCCACGGTGGTGGCGTAGGAGAGGTCACCACCGGGGCCGGTCGAGATGTCGCCGAAGAACAGCTCCTCGGCCACCTGGCCGCCCATCGCGATCTGGATCAGGGCGAGCATCTCGGTCCGCGAGCGGGTGAACACATCCTCGCTGTCGCCGTGCGCGAGCATCCCGAGCGCGTCGCGGCGCTTGATGATGCTCAGGACCTCCAGGCGCCGGTGCGGGGCGACAAGGTGGGCCATCGTGGCGTGCCCGGACTCGTGCGTGGCGATCAGCCGCTTCTCGTGCGGCGTGTAGGCCACGGGCTGGCCCATGCCGATCTCCTCGGTCAGGCGCGCGGACTCGACGTCGGCGCGGTTCATCGCGCTGTCCCCGCGACGCAGCGCGTTGACCAGTGCCTCGTCGAAGAGGTGCTCGATCATCACCGGCGTGTAGCCCTGGGTGACCGCGGCGATTCCGGCGCGGACGTCGGGGTCATCGAGGTCGGCTGCGTGGGCCTTGCGGTCCAGGTAGTGGTCGATGAGCTCCAGGCGCCCGGCGCGGGTCGGCGGGTCGAAGCTGAGCCGGCGGTCGAAGCGACCCGGTCGCAGCAGCGCGGGGTCGAGGTTGTCGGCGCGGTTCGTCGCAGCGATCAGCAGGATCGTGGACGCAGCCGGGACGGGGCGCTGGAGCTGGCGGTGGACCGGGAGGAACAGGTTGATCCGGTCGATGAACCAGGCCTGCATCTTCTGCCAGCCGTCCGGGGAGTCGAAGGACTGCATCTGGACGAGCAGCTCGTTGACCACCCCACCGGTGCCCTCCGACATCATCGAGGTCACGACTGTCCCGGACCCACCCCCGGTGGCGGCGGACAGGGACGTGGCCGGGAGCCCGGAGAGCCCACCGCAGCACATCGGGGCGGTCAGGTTCGCCGCGGCGAGCGGCGTGGCCGAGGACCCGACGCCCGAGCGGGCCATCGCGATGGCGTCGATCTCCTCGATGAAGCCGATCGCGCCACCCTCCTGGCGCGCCGCCTTGCGCAGCGCCTTGAAGTAGGACCGGATCTTGCGGGCGGTCGCGCCGTAGTACATCGACTGGAAGCTCGTGGCCGACACGAAGAGGAACGGCACGCCGGCCTCGGCGGCCATCGCCTTCGCCAGGTACGTCTTGCCGGTGCCGGGGGGACCCTCGAAGAGCAGGCCGCGGCGCGGTGTTCCGCCCATCTCGGCGCGGAACGCGCGGTTGGCCAGGAACAGGTTGAGCGATCGGACCACGTCGGCCTTCACGAGGTCGATGCCCTTGACGTCGGCCAGCGACACGTCGATCTGCTCGGGGCGGTACGTGATGTGCGGCGAGCGGCCCGCGACCAGCGTCACACCGAGCGTCGTGACGATCATGACGCCGAAGAAGACGCCGACGATCAGCAGGAACGGGTCGATCGTGGGCAGCGACACCTGGGTCAGGTCGAACGGACGCCCATCGATGATCCGCCACCACATCCACAGCATCGGGACGGCCAGGACGAACGCCACCCGACCCAGCCGGTATCCCCGGGCCCGTTCCCGGGCCGCACCAACGTCGCTGGTGGATGTAGCCAGTCGTCCCGTGCCCACCTCGTCGAGCATCGACATCTCGCACCTCCTGTGGCTCCATGGTGGGGCAGGACAACGCCCTGTGTGGTGGGATCGGGGCGGGGTTCACCCGAACGGGCGAGCGGGCCGACAACTCTGCGTGAGGATGATCTACACGCAGCGACGCACGGGCTGCGACAGGACCACCGGTGACCCTACGATCGCCTCATGGAGCTCATCGGATTCGGAGTGGACATCGGCGGCAGCGGCACCAAGGGCGCACGGGTGAACCTGGAGACTGGCGAACTGGCCAGCGACAGGATCAAGTTCCCGACCCCGAAGGGGTACGCCATTGATGACGTCGTGCAGACCGTGCTCGACGTCGTGGAGAAGGCCGGATGGGAGGGGCCCTTCGGCTGCACGTTCCCCGGCATCGTCAAGCGAGGGGTGCTGTACTCCGCCGCCAACCTCGGCCCCCACTGGCTGGGCGTCGACCTGGCAGGTCTGCTCAGCGAGCGCGCGGGGCGCACCGTGACCGTCCTCAACGATGCCGATGCCGCCGGCCTGGCCGAGGTGGACTTCGGCGTCGCGAAGGGTCGCGACGGGGTGGTCATCGTCACCACGCTGGGCACCGGTATCGGCAGCGCGCTGTTCCTCGACGGCAAGCTCGTGCCGAACACAGAGTTCGGGCACCTCGAGATCGACGGCGAGAGCGCCGAGGCGCGTGCCTCGTCGGCAGCCAAGGAGCGCGAGGGCCTGAGCTACAAGGAGTGGGCGCCGCGGCTCCAGCGCTTCTACTCGCATCTGGACTTCCTGTTCTCACCCGACCTGATCGTCGTGGGCGGCGGGATCAGCCGCAAGGCTGACAAGTTCCTGCACATGATCGACATACGGGCCGACATCGTGGCCGCGCAGCTGGAGAACCAGGCCGGGATCGCGGGCGCGGCCATGGCCGCGGAGCAGGCCTGACCACGACGGGGATCGGGTTCGGAACCCAGCTCACGGGGGGCTCGATCGGAGCCCCACCGGGGTTGAAGGCTGTCGAGGACACCACAGCCACGGGTACCGCCTGGCCCTGGATCATCGGTGGAGTACTGCTCCTGATCGCTGCGGGCGCGTACGCCTGGTGGCGGCATCGACGTTCCGCCCCGGACCGGATGAACGCCAACGCCGATCGGGGCCGGGAAGGCGCCGGCTCGCCGCAGGATGCGGCAGCGCGCCCCCCGACGACCGAGGAGCTTCGGGCTGAGGCGAATGCCGCCATGGTTGCCACCGATGACGCGATCCGGTCCTCGCAGCAGGAGTTGGGGCTCGCCCGAGCCGAGGCAGGTGAGGACGTCGTCGAGCCGTTCACCGCCGCCGTGGACAAGGCCCAGGCCGAGCTGGACCGGGCCTTCGCCACCGCCCGACAGGCACAGGACTGTGCCGATACCGACGACGAGCGCGGGCTGCTCGAGGAGATCCTCACCAGGTGCGCGACCGCCGGGACGCACCTGGACGCGCTCGCGCCGCGTTTCGACGAACAGCGCGACCTCGACGGGCGGGTCGGCGATGTCCTGACCCACCTGGCCGGCGATCTGACCACCCTCAAGGCCCGGCTGTCGGACGCGACCGACATCGTCGGAACGCTCAAGACGCAGTTCCCGCGCGCGACGATCGCGGGGGTGGTGGACGACCTGGACCTGGCCAGCGAACGCCTCGTGTTCGCCCAGGCCTCGATCACCACCGGGGAGGAGCTGCTGGCGTCGTCCGACCGGCGGGGCGCTACGGCCCGAGCGCGAGCGGCCGAGGAGGCCATCGTCCAGTCCGGCACGCTGCTGGATTCGGTGGACCGGTCCCCGAAGGTCCTGGCCCGGGCCCAGGAGGCGGTGACGACCCTGCTGCGGCAGACCGAGAAGGACATCGCGGAGGCCGAGAGCCTCGGCGTCGCCGACGACCTGGCGGCCAAGGGTCAGTACGCCCGGGAGACCCTGGGGTGGGCAGCCGACGAGGTCTCCGCGGGCGGGTACGACCCCCTGGAGATGCGCAGGGCACTGCAGGACACCGACCTTGCCCTGGGCCGGGCGCTGGGTCCGATCCGGCCTGACGACGACACCCAGGAGCGGGCCCTGTCGCTGCTGGCGACCGCCTGGTACGGGGCGAGAGCGGCCATCCGCGCGGCCGACGAGCTGATCATGACCCGGCGCGCCGCGGTCGGTGTGGAAGCGCGGGTGCGGCTCTGTGAGGCCCGGGGCCACCACACCACGGGGACTACGCTGGGCGACTCCGACCCGCCGGCGGCGCTCCGACACCTGCGGACCGCCGACGCGCTGGCCTACCAGGCGCGCACGCTGGCCCAGCAGGACGAGGCCGCCTGGCGCAACACCCGGAGGATGGCCGCCGGGATCGGCGACCTGGACAGCGAGCTGCTCGGCGGGATCCTCATCGAGGCCCCCACTCCCCGTGCCGCGGGGACGACGCCGGCCGGAGCCTCGCCTCAACCGCCGCTCGGACCGCCCAGCTTCGGCGGCCCAGCGACCCGGGCGCGGCGCGTCGGGCATGCGCACTTCCAGGTGGGCTGACGGCGGCAACAGGTACGCGAGGGCATGCTCGGTCGCGCGCATGACGACACCTGGGTGAGGTCGCCCGATCCGGACCCGATTCAACGTGGATGTGGGCCCGCCTCCGCAGAGGACGGGCCCACATCGGCGTCACTCGAGGGTCAGGCGCAGCCGACCTCGTTGTCGATCGCGTCGAGCGCCTTGGCGAAGACGACGGCAGCGGCGGTGTAGGCCGCCACCTCCTTCAGACCGGTCTGGTCGGCTGGGATCGCGTCGATGGCCGTCTGGAACGCGGCCTGGGCGGCGGTGACCTCCGCCTTGACTGCGGTGTCCAGCGCCTCGGCGTCGGTCTTGGCCTGCTCACCCGCCGTCTTCAGGGCGTCCTTCTCCGTCTGCAACGCCTCGACGGTGACCGACCCGCCCTTGACAAGCGTCTTGAGGTTCTCGAGCTCGGCCTTCAAGGCTGCTGAGCTGGTGCAGAAGGCCTCGCTGGCCGCACCGACCGAGCTGGTCGCGGTGGGCGACGGGCTCGCAGGCGCGGATGCGGCAGGGGCGGACGCGGCGGGCGTCTCGGTAGCGGTCTCGCTGCCCGACGAGCAGGCGGACATTGACAGGGCCAGGGCGAGCGCGGCGGCGACGCCGGCGGTCTTGCGGAACGTGATCATGCGGGACTCCTCCAGGGGTGGGGGCCCAACCCGCGCAAAGCAGTCGCGACCCCGGGATGTGCGGACAGCGGCGCACTTTACCCCGAAGCGACCGACCGGTTCGGGGCCGGTAGTGCAGTGACGGGCCGGCCCCGCGTTCGCATGCAGGCGGGCCGCCCGGCTCACACCCCTGCGAACAGGTCCATCTCCCGGCCGTCATGATCGAACGGCCCGGCCGCCTGGCCGCGCACGAGCCGGAAGTACTCGGTGGACATCGCCGGTGAGCCGATGTTGTTGCTCAGGGCGAAGAACCCGCTGTCCAGCGAGATCTGGGTGGCGTGCGCCCGCATCGCGTTGAGCTTGTGCTCGTAGAAGCCGCTGCCGTCGATGGCGGCCGTGACCAGCTCGTCGTCGATCCCGAACGTGAGGTTGTCGGGGTCCATCGCCGCGAACCCGGTCGTCTCCCCCGCCGCCCGCAGCGCCTCGATCCCCGCGCGCAGCATCCCCTTGGGGAAGGCAGTCCAGTAGACCTTGGCGACGCCGTGCGCCTCGCCCAGGTCGGGGCGGAACGAGGGCGCCTCGGCGAGGGCGACCCCGTACATGGCCACCCGGTGCGCCTGGATGTGGTCGGGGTGGCCGTAGCCGCCGAAGTCGTCGTAGGTCACGACCACCTGCGGGCGCACCTCGCGGATGATCTCCACGAGGTGGGTGGTGGCCGCGAGCAGGTCAGCACGCCAGAAGCAGTCCGGGCGGTCGTTGGGCGGCGTCCCCACCATGCCCGAGTCGCGGTAGGTCCCCGGCCCTCCGAGGAGTCGCCAGTCGGTGACGCCCAGCGCGGCCATCGCGTCGGCCAGCTCAGTCATCCGGTGCTCGCCGAGGCGGTCCTCCTGGTCGGCAGCGATGTGCGAGACCTCGGGCAGCAGGACCTCGCCCTCCTCGCCGAGGGTGCACGTCACGAGGGTGACCGACGTCCCCGGTGCGGCGGCGTAGCGCGCCATCGTGGTCCCCGACCCGATGGTCTCGTCGTCAGGGTGGGCGTGGACGAGGAGCAGGCGATGATCAGCGGATTCCATAAGCGCACAGGGTAGTCGCCAACGCTGCTACGGGCGGACTTCCCCATGGGGCATCGGTGCCGCGGGACGGCTCACCCCTCGGCGAACTCCCTGGCGGTCGGCTCGTCGGACTGCGGTGGCAGGGTGTCGGCGTTCCCACCTCCACCCCCCAGCACTGGGCCGGATCCGTACAGGCCCTCCACAGCCTGCGGCCGACGTGGATCCTCGGGGAAGTGGCAGGCGACGTCATGTGTCGCCCCGAGTGGCCGGCTGAGCCGAGGCACCTCCGTCGTGCATCGGGCCTTGGCCCGGGGGCATTCGGACCGGTACGGGCAGCCGCCATCGCCCAGCTCCGACCTGCGGCCCGATCGACCCTCGGCAGCCGCCGGTGTCGGTTGAGCGGCCACACGCCCTCGAAGCGCGATCGTGTAGGGATGCAGCGGATGGGCAAGGTCGCCGGAGCGGAGCACTTCCACGACGCGACCTCCGCAGAAGACCAGGGCCCGGTCTTCGGCCGCCAGTGCCGGTGGCAGGCCCTCGCTGACGACCACGAGCGCGGTGGCGGACGTCGCGCGCAGCCCGGTCAGCGCAACCCACACAGGGTCATCGTCCAGCCCGATGATCGACGACGGGCGGTACACGACCGCCCTGGGCCGCAGGGCCACCACGCGCGCCGCGTCGACCAGATGCCGATCGCCGTCAGTGAGGGCCGCCGTCCGCGCCGCGGCTGAGTCGGCCGAAACTCCCAGCGTCGCCAGGAGATCGGCTGCCTCAGCCCGGTGAACCGCGGTCACTGACCGTGCCGATCCGGCGGCCGCCTCAGCCACGATGTCGGCGGCCGTGCGCCGGGGATCGAGGCTCGCGGCTGCAACCATGTCGAGCCTGCACCAGCCGACGGCGGGTTCGTGCACGCCGCCGGCCCCGCACCGCCGACAGGTCCCGGCCCTCGAACTCCAACGAGCCCGCGGTCGGTGACAGGTCGCCTGTGAGCAGCAGTCCCGCCTCTGCGGCACCCTCACCAGGCGGGCCGACCAGCCAGAGGAGGTCCCCCGCACCGACCTCGAGGTCCAACCCATTGACGACCCGGATCACACCCCCACGACGGCGTAGGACGCCTGCCCGCGGGCCGGGCGACTCCACGCGAAGGCCTCGAGCCCGGACAACGGGCCGCACGGCATCGACCGGACTCGTCACGTGCACCTCCGTCAATCCACCGCGCGGGCAGTTCCCTGCATCACATCACAGGTCGGCTGGTCCTATTGGGCGGACCCCGTGACCTCGGTCTCGGGAAGGACCTCGCCGCCGACGGTGCGGGAATCCTGCCACCCCTCCTCCGGCATCTCCGGGAAGTGGCAGGCGGCGAACTGGCCCCCGCCCATGTCGCGCAGGAGGGGCTCCTCAGAGGCGCAGATGTCCTGGGCCTTCCAGCAGCGGGTCCGGAACCGGCAGCCCGACGGCGGGTTGGCTGGGCTGGGCACGTCACCCTCGAGCTGGATGCGCGTGCGCGCCCGCTGGGCCACCGGATCGGGCAGGGGGACGGCTGAGAGCAGCGCCTTGGTGTAGGGGTGTGCCGGAGCGCGGTAGATGTGCTCCTGCGGCCCGGTCTCCACGATCTTGCCCAGGTACATGACCGCGATCCGGTCGGCGATCTGGCGCACGACGGCCAGGTCGTGGCTGATGAAGATGTAGGACAGCCCCATCTGGTCACGCAGGTCGAACAGCAGGTTCATCACCTGGGCCTGGACCGAGACGTCCAGGGCCGAAACCGGCTCGTCAGCGATGATGATCTTGGGCTTCAGCGCGAGTGCCCGGGCGACCCCGATGCGCTGGCGCTGACCCCCGGAGAACTGGTGCGGGTACCGGTTGATGAACTCCGGGTTGAGACCCACCTGGTCCATCAGTGCCGCGACGGCGTCCTTCTTCGACATTCCCTTGGGCAGGGCATCAGGGTGGATGTCGAAGGGCTCGCCGATGATCGTCCCCACCGTCATCCGGGGGTTCAGTGAGGTGTAGGGGTCCTGGAGGATGATCTGGATGTCCCGGCGCTTGGCACGCATCGCCTTGCCGCTGAGCGTGGTGATCTCCTCACCATTGATCTTGATCGATCCGGAGGTGGGCGCCTCGAGTCCCATGAGGAGTCGGCCCGTGGTCGACTTCCCGCAGCCGCTCTCGCCGACGATCGCGAGCGTCTCTCCCTCGTCGAGGTACAGAGTCACGTCATCGACGGCCTGGACCGTGCCGATCTGCTTCTTGAAGATGATGCCCTGGGTGATGGGGTAGTGCCGGACCATGTGCGTGGCCTCGATCACCCGGACCGGCTCATGCGACGCCATCTGCGAGCACCTCCTGGGCGAACCAGCACCGGCTCAGGTGGTCCGGGGCCACCTCGAGCAGTTGCGGCGGCTCCCCGACGCGGCACATGTCAGCCGCCATCGGGCAGCGCGGGTTGAACGCGCAGCCGTCCGGGACCCCGTACAGGCTCGGGGGCAGGCCCTTGATGGCGGGCAGGCGCTCCACGCGCTTGTCGATCTTGGGGATGGATTGAAGGAGCCCGTAGGTGTACGGGTTGGCCGTGTTCGTGTAGATCTCGTCGACAGTCCCGCGCTCCATCGTGCGACCCGCGTACATCACCAGGATCCGCTCGGCGACGTCCGCGACAACTCCGAGGTCGTGGGTGATCAGGATGAGACCCATGTTGGTCTCCTCCTTGAGCTCCTGGAGGAGGTCCATGATCTGGGACTGCACGGTCACGTCGAGGGCTGTCGTCGGCTCGTCGGCGATGAGGACCTCGGGCTTGAGGGCGATCATCATCGCGATCATGATGCGTTGGCGCATGCCGCCGGAGAACTGGTGGGGGTAGTCGTCGAACCTCTCCGCCGCTCCGGGGATCTTCACCCGCTTCATCACGTCCACAGCGGACTTGCGCGCCTCGGACTTGCGCACGCCCTCGTGCTGGCGGAACATCTCCGAGATCTGGGCACCGACCGTCATCACGGGGTTGAGTGCCGACAGGGCATCCTGGAAGATCATGGCGATCTGCCGGCCGCGGACCTGTCGGTACTCATCCTCCGGCAGCCCGATCAGCTCCGTGCCCTGCAGTCGGATCGAGCCCCCTGCGATCCGGGCGGGCGGGGTGTCGAGGATCCCCATGATCGCCTGGGCGGTGACCGACTTCCCGGACCCGGACTCGCCCAGGATGGCCACGGTCTGACCGCGTTCCACGGTGAACGAGACCCCGTTCACAGCGCGAGCTACCCCGTCGCGAGTGCTGAACTCGACGAAAAGGTCCTCGACCTCAAGCAGCATCTCGGCCACGGGTCACCTCCGCAGCTTGGGGTCAAGGGCTTCGGAGACGGCATCACCGAGCAGGATGAAGGCGAGGACAGTCAGGCTCAGGAAGACCGCCGGGAACAGCAGGGTCCAGGGTGCCTGCCAGAACACGGCCTGGGACTCAGAGATGATCGTCCCCCAGCTGAACTGGGGAGGGCGGATCCCCAGACCGAGGAAGGTGAACGTCGCCTCAGCCGCGATGAAGCCACCGAGGCCGATCACTGCCAGGACGATGCTGGGCCCGATCGCGTTGGGCAGGATGTGGCGCCCCATGATCCGACCGTTGCTGGCCCCGAGAGCGCGCGCGGCGGTCGTGTAGTCCTGGCTCTTGGCCTCGATCGTCTGGGCCCGCACCATTCGCGCCGCCCCGACCCAGCCGAGCACGCACAGGACGAGGACGACCCCCCAGATCCCCGGCAGGCTGATCGCTGACAACGCGGCGATGCCGACGACGAGCAGGGGCAGCCCGAAGAAGATGTCGATGATCCGCGAGAGCACCGAGTCAGTGGCGCCACCGTAGAAACCAGCGATCAACCCGACGAAGGCGCCGAAGATGGTCGTCACCAGAGCCGCGATCACGCCCACCATCACACTGGGTCGCGCACCGAAGACCGACAACGAGAAGACATCGCAGCCCTGTTGGTCGGTCCCGAACCAGTACTCCTTGCTCGGCGGGAGCAGCGAGTTGGAGAGGTCACAGCCCCCCGACAGCGACGAGGTCTTCTCCGCATCCGCGATCAGGCCCGGGAAGAGCACCATCGCCGTGACCATGACGAGGATCACCGCACTGATCCAGAAGACGACGTTGTGGCGGAGGTCGTACCACGCATCCCCGGCCAGGGTTCGCGGTTTCGACCGGTCGACGGGTGGCGCCAAGCGGTCCTCGTCGGGCTCGGCGACGAGGATGTAGCTCAGCCTGCGGGGTGTTGTCACTCATAGCGAATCCTCGGGTCCAGGAAGGCGTACAGGACGTCGACCAGCAGGCTCATGAGCAGGAAGATGATGACGATGATTGTCGTGATTCCGACGACGACTGCGGCCTCCTGCAGCTTGATCGACTGGTACAACTGCTGGCCGATGCCGGGGATGTTGAAGATGCCCTCGGTGATGACAGCACCACCGATCAGGGCCCCCAGGTCGGCGCCGAGGAAGGTCACGACCGGGATCAGTGAGTTGCGCAGGCCGTACTTGCGCATGATGGCCGCGTCCGAGAGGCCCTTGGCCTTCGCCGTCCTCATGAAGTCAGCGCCGAAGGTCTCCAGCAACTTGTACCGGGTCAACCGCAGGACGTAGGCCAGCGAGAGCGAGGCAAGCACGAAGGCCGGCAGGATGTAGCTGGTCGGCCAGCCGTCGGCGATCCCCGCCGGAGGGAACCAGCCGAGTTTCACACCGAAGACGTACTGCACCACGAAGCCCAGCACGAACACGGGGATCGAGATGACCACCAGGGTGGTGCCGAGTGACAGGCGGTCCAGCACCCCACCCTTTCGCGTCGGCCACCAGGATGCCCAGGCCGATGCCCAGGACGACCTCGATGGCGAAGGCGGTCAGACCCAGCGTGAGCGTGACCGGCCAACGCTCGGCGAATATCTCCGAAACGGCCTTCCCCGCGAATGTCGAGCCGAAGTCACCGGTGAAGATCCCCTGGATGTACTTCAGGTACTGGACGATGAAGGGGTCATTGAGGTTGAACTCCTGCCGCAGGAAGGCCTCGTAGGCCGGGTTCTTCTGCTTGCCGGCGCCCAGGTTCTTGATCGGGTCACCGAGGGCGAACATCAGGTAGTACATGATGAACGTCACGCCGAAGAAGACAGGAATCATCTGCAACAGGCGCCGGATCACGTAGCGGCCCATGTGCACCCCATCTGCTGGAGGAGGAATCGAACGGCAATGCGTCGGGGGGACGCCCCGTGTGGGACGTCCCCCCGAGTTGGCTCACAGCATAGGCCGTGAGCCGTTCGCTTTGGGTGCTATCAACCCGCCGAGTTGACCGTGATCTCGGCGATGTTGATGAAGCCACCCGGGTTGATCTTCACGTTGGACACGTTGGTCGAGTACCCGCCCACGTTGTTGCGCCACTGGGTCGCATGGCCGGCGAAGTCCTTGTAGACGACGTCCTGGGCCTGCTGCCACTTGCGACACAGCCTCCGCCTCATCAGCGGACTGGTTGCCCTCGAGCGATCAGCTTGTCGAACTCGGGGCTGCTGTAGGCGATGTAGTTCGAACCGGAACCGGTTGCGAACAGCGGCGCGATCATGTTGGCCAGCGTCGGGTTGTCCGCACCCCAGCCGAGGCCGAGGATGAATCCCTCGTCGCTCGGCGCCCAGCTTGTTGAAGGCGTCGAGCATCTCGCCGAAGGACTCGAAGAGCTTGACGGTGCAGGTGACCCCGAGGTTCTTCTGGATCATGTTGCACTCGGCCTTGGCCGCGGCGTTCTCGCTGTTGGCCAGGCCCGCGATCTCCACCTTGTTCCCAGGGATGCCTCCGGCAGCGTCAAGCATTGCCTTGGCAGCAGCCGGGTCGAAGGTGCAGTCCTCACCACACGCGTCCGTTCCGCCACCATCGACGGTCGGAGGAGCGAAGGCGGTGGCAACGGTGCGGGTGTCGAAGTACAGCTTGCTGTTGATCTCGTTCCAGTCAACAGCCTTGGCCAGCGCAACACGCACTTCCCGCTTCTCGAAGGCCTTGACCTGCGTCGGGTAGGCCTCGTACGAGAACGACATGGCCGCCTCGTTGATGTAGCGGTCGCCCAGGACGGTCGCCGCAGTGGCGAGCGCAGCCTGGGGGAGGTTGGACACGACGTCGAGGTTGTTGGCCTGGAGGTCAGCCCACTCGGCGTTGGCGTCCGCGTAGAACCGGAAGTCGATCTGGTCGGCCTTGCCCGGGGTGTAGGCGTAGTCCGGGTTGCGCACGATGGTGGCGCCGGTGGTCGACCACGGCTCCTTCATCATGTACGGGCCGTTGCCGATCGGCTGCTTGTTGTAGGCCTCGATGTCCTCGAACGCCACGCTGGGCATCGGGAGCACCTGGGGACCGGCGACGTAGTTCTCGAACAGGGGCTGACCCATCGGGGCGTCCAGGGTCATCTCGATGGTGGTGTCGCTGGTGGCCTTCAGGCCCGACATCTTCCCATCGGTGCTCTTCTCGTCGGCGACGTCGGCATAGCCCGAGACGTTGAGCTGGGACGGCCCGAAGACGAAGCCGAGCTGCTGGCCGTTGCCGCCATTGGCGGTGAAGTTCCAGGTGTCCACGAAGGTCTGGGCCGTGACGGCCTCGCCGTTGGTGAACTTGCTGCCGGCGTTGATCTCGATGACGTAGGTGGTGCCGCCATCAGAGGTGGTGACCGACTTGAGCAGCGGGGTGCCGACCGTCGACATCGACGATCCCTCGGTCTGGAAGGTGTACAGGCCAGTCGTGATCCCCTGAAGGATGTTGGCGCAGTAGAGGTCGTAGCAGTTGCTGGGGGTCAGGTCCTGGGGGGTCTCCAGTCCGACCGAATAGGTACCACCGGAGGCGCCACCCGACGCGGCAGCATCGCCGCCACCGCCGTCAGAGCCACCACATGCGGCGAGGGTCAGTGCGCCGGCCACGACCAGTGCGCTCACCCCGAGTCCGCGTCCACGGATCTTCATTGTTGTCCTCTCGTTGTCACTCGCCGCGCGGTCCGGGATCACCGGTCCGTGGCGCGGAGCGGGTTCCGCGCAGGGGAATGTGACCAAGCCCCTCAGACCCGCACAGAATACCCGCCAGTAGGACGTCCTCTGAACGCACACCCTCGCGTTTCGATCACGATTCGAGAACGATTTCCGGCCGGCGGGGCCCTTGGACGAGCGTTGGAGGGCCAACGGGGCGGCAGGCCCAGGGGTTCGACCAGGCCGCTACACCCTCTTGTTGCGCGACTTCGCCCGCTCAGTGGCCACCAGCGTGACCTTGCGCAACCGGACCGTCGCCGGCGTCACCTCGACGCACTCGTCCTCACGGCAGAACTCGAGAGCCTGCTCCAGGGACAGAAGTCGGTGCGGGATGAGCCGCACCAGCTCGTCGCTGCTGGACTGGCGCATGTTCGTCAGCTTCTTCTCCTTGGTGGGGTTGACGTCCATGTCCTCGGAACGCGAGTTCTCCCCCACGATCATGCCCTCGTACACCTCGGTGCCCGGGCCGACGAACATCGTGCCGCGCTCCTGCAGGTTGAACAGCGCGAAGGCGGTGACCACCCCGCGGCGGTCGGCGACCAGGGAGCCCGTGGGGCGCGTGCGCAGCTCGCCATGCCAGGGCTCGTACTTCTCGAACACGTGGTGCAGCAGCCCGGTGCCCCGGGTCTCGGTGAGGAACTCCGTGCGGAAGCCGATCAGCCCGCGCGCCGGGACGATGTACTCAAGGCGGATCCAGCCGGTGCCGTGGTTGACCATCTGCTCCATGCGTCCCTTGCGCAGGGCCATCAGCTGGGTCAGCACCCCGAGGTAGTCCTCGGGGGCGTCGATGGTCAGTCGCTCCATCGGCTCGTGGAGCTTCCCGTTCACCATCCGGGTCACGACCTGCGGCTTGCCGACGGTGATCTCGAAGCCCTCGCGCTTCATCAGCTCGACGAGGACAGCCAGCTGCAGCTCGCCGCGGCCCTGGACCTCCCAGGTGTCGGGACGCTCGGTCTCCAGCACCCGGATGGACACGTTGCCGATCAGTTCCGCGTCGAGGCGGTTCTTCAGCAGGCGCGCGGTCAGCTTGGTCCCGGACTGGCCCGACAGCGGGGCGGTGTTGATGCCGATGGTCATGCTGATGCTCGGCTCGTCCACCGTGATGATCGGCAGCGGGCGCGGGTCCTCGGGATCGGTGAGCGTCTCCCCCAACGTGATGTCGGCGATGCCCGCAACGGCGATGATGTCGCCGGGGCCGGCCGAGTCGGCCGGCTTGCGCTCCAGCGCGTCGGTCATCAGCAGCTCGGCGATCCGGACCCGCTCCTGGCTGCCGTCGGCGCGGCACAGCACGAGCGACTGACCCTTGCGGATCGTGCCGTTGTGCACGCGGCAGATCGCCAACCGGCCCAGGTAGGGCGAGGAGTCGAGGTTCGTCACGTGGGCCTGCAGCGGCATCTCGTCGTCGTACTCCGGCGGCGGGACCGTGCCCAGGATCGCCTGGAACAGCGGGACGAGGTTCTCGGAGTCGGGCATGCCGCCGTCCTCGGGACGGTTCAGGCTCGCACGACCGGCGCGGGCCGATGCGTAGATGATCGGGAAGTCGATCTGCTCAGCGGTGGCGTCGAGGTCGAAGAAGAGCTCATAGGTCTCGTCGACGACCTCGGCGATGCGGGCGTCGGGGCGGTCGACCTTGTTGATGACCAGGATGACCGGGAGGTGCTTCTGCAGCGCCTTGCGCAGCACGAACCGCGTCTGGGGCAGCGGGCCCTCGGACGCGTCGACCAGCAGCAGGACGGCGTGCACCATCTCCAGGCCGCGCTCCACCTCGCCGCCGAAGTCGGCGTGGCCGGGGGTGTCGATGATGTTGATCGTGACCCCGCCCTCGGGCGCCCCGACCCCGTGGTAGTTCACCGCGGTGTTCTTGGCCAGGATCGTGATGCCCTTCTCACGCTCGAGGTCCATCGAGTCCATGACCCGCTCCTTGACGGAGCCCTCGTCGGCCTGGTGGGTCGTGAACGCCCCGGACTGCCAGAGCATGGAGTCGACCAGCGTGGTCTTGCCGTGGTCGACGTGGGCGATGATGGCGATGTTGCGCAGGTCGGTGCGCTGGCGGATGGCCACGGGTGGAAGTCTCCTCGTCAGGTCCCGAGGCACGTCCTCGGAAAGGTGCCGGGAGCAGGACCCGGGCGCCCCGGGCACACCCGGGCCCCCCATCATCCCACGGAAACCGAGCCCCTCCCAGCGATGTGCTTCCCCTCCGACGATCTGCTTCCGGAATTCGGGAAGCAGATCGTCGGAGGGGAAGCGTCTGCGTGTGGGCGCTGGCGGTGACCCGGGGGGCCTGGACTCGCGGCAGCTCGGGTGCCTATTGCAGGGGTTGACCCCAGGCGAGCGCGAAGTACTCGCGGTCCCAGAAGCGGAAGTAGGCCCACGCCGGGACGCGGTCGGCGTACGGGTAGGTGCTGCGGACCAGGTCGGGGCTCTGGGTGCCGTGGGCGAGGAGGACCTCACCCTTGAGGATCGTCTGGTCGTCGATGCGGACCGACACCTGGGGCTCAGGGACGCGGTCGCCGATGGGCGCCTTCGCCAGGGCGTTCCAGGAGACCTCGCGATCGCCGCGGGTGACGGTCCAGATACGGCCGATGCCGGAGCCCTTGGCCTGCGCGGCAGTCAACGCGTAGGCGGCAACGGCCTGGGAGTCGGTGTCCGTCCCGGTGGTGTCGCTCACGGTGAGGATCACCGACGGGGCGACCTCCTTGATCTCGGCCGCGATCGTGGCCGTGACCTCGTCGGGGTCGGCGGCGAGCAGCTTGCCGTCGGTGTAGGCAGCAGTCGTCACCCTGTCGACCCCGAGGAGATCGGCCGAGGCAGCCAGCTCATCGGAGCGCACCTCGCCGATGCTGTCCTTGGCGAAGTCCAGTGAGGGCGGCTGCTTCGCGCCGTCGGTCAGGGACAGCACGGACACGGTCGCGCCGGCATCGTCGAGGGCGGCAAGGGTCCCCGCGAGCGGGAGCTCCTGCCCCGGACGGGCGATCACGACCAGGACATTGGCGGCCATCTCCGCAGGGATCAGCGCCGTGGCGCGGATCTCCTGGGCGGACCGGTGGATCGCCAGGAAGTGCAGCGTGGCCACGGTGCCGGCGGCGAGCAGGGCGATGCCCAGGACAAGGGCGACGAGCCGACGAACCCAGCGGCGGGCCCGCCCGCGGGTGCGCTCAGGACGGGAGGTGACCCGCAGCGGGGTCTGCTCAGGAGCAAGTCGCTCAGCCATTCGCCCAGTGTGGCGACCTCCATGGTCAGGCCCTGTCAGCGACACGCAGGCCGCGCCGATCAGCCCCAGGCCCACCAGGTCGAGACGACCAGCGGCTCCCCCGGCCGGACCATACGTGGCGAGGTGTTCGGGCCGTCCGGGGGGCCTGACTGCGGTTCCACGCAGAACGCCTCGTCGAGCTCGTCGTAGACGACCGCGAACTGCGCATCCGAAGTGATCCGCAGTTCCACGGCGTCGGGCCAGGTGACGGTCATCGGCCACTGGACCCCGGTGAAGCAGTCATCCCACGGCCCCGCGGGGACCGGCACCATCTCCCCGCTCGGGATCCCTGCGGCGTCGCGGGCCAACATGCCCTCGGCGGTGAAGTCCAGCCCCGCGACCGAGCCGGAGTCCAGCACGCGACGGAACCACGGATGCCAACCCACGGTCGCCGGGAAGGCTGCGCGCTCGGCGTGCACCTCGATCCGCTGCGCCAGGAGGTCGGCGGCCAGCCGGAACTCCTGGACGACATGCCCGGGGAAGGGCCACCGTGCGTCCAGGTCGCACCGGATCGTCAGCGAGTCCTCCGACACCGAGACCACCTCCCACGGGCGGTCCATGACCAGGCCGTGGCCGGCATGGGGATGGGTCCGGTCGGTCGGCAGGTGGTGCTCGACGCCGTCCACGCGCAGCAGGCCGTCGCGGATGCGCCCGGCCCACGGGACCATCACGAACGACCCGTGCTCGATCACGCCGGTGCCGACCCCGCCGAGCAGCTCGACGCCATCGACCGCGAGCGACGTGATCCGCCCGCCGTCCAGCGGGTCGACCACCACGGAGGCCTGTCCTGCCCGCAGGGTCACCGGACCCGTCATGCCGAGATCCCCGCGTCGCGGCGGTCACGCGGCCGCGAGACGCTCTGGCGGGGGACGAAGACGGGCGGGACCAGCTCGTGGAACACCTCGCGATTGCCCTCCATCTGGGTGACGAGCATGCGCAGGGCCCGCCGACCCACCTGCTCGAATCCCTGCCGGACGGTCGTCAGGGGCGGGATGAAGAACTCCGACTCAGGGAGGTCATCGAAGCCGACGAGGCTGACGTCGTCGGGAACGCGCAGTCCGTTCTCGTGCAGCGCTCGCAGGATTCCCAGGGCGGTCTGGTCATTGGCCGCGAAGATGGCGGTCACATCGCGGATTCGGGCCAGCATCTTCCCCGCCTCGTAGCCGCCGGCCGACGACCAGTCCCCCGTGATGACCGGGGGGACCTCGGCTCCGGCGCGCTCCAGGGTGGTCCGCCACCCCTCGATGCGATCCATGCTGTCGAACACATCCGCGGGCCCGGAGACGTGCCACACGGTCCGGTGCCCAGCATCCAGCAGGGTCTGGGTGGCCTCGATGGCCCCTTGGACCTGGTCGATGCCCACGCTGGTGATCGCCTCGTTCCGGTCGCCGCCGATGGCGACCAGCGGCTTGTCGGCCGGGACCTCACGGATCGCCTCGGCCGCGGAGACCACGGGCACGATCACGACGATCCCACCGACCTGCTGGTCCAGGTGCCGGTTGACGGCGTCCTCGATCGAGGCCCGGTCGAGGGCCGCGACGCTCGCGACGCTGACCCCGTACCCCTCGTGCACGGCTGCTGCCTCCACCGCGTACAACAGCGACGCCGGGCCGAAGAGGTTCGTGGGCTGGGCCACGATGCCGATCTGGTCGCTGCGCCCGCTGGCCAGGGCTCGGGCCGCACGGTTCGGTCGGTACCCCAGCTCCTGCATGGCGGCAAGCACGCGCAACCGGGTCTGCTGCTTGACGTTCGGGTGGTCGTTGAGAACCCTCGAGACCGTCTGGTGCGAGACCCCCGCCAGACGGGCCACATCGGTCATCGCCGGCGCGCGGGTGGTCCCGCTGGCCATGGGATTCTCCTCTCCCCCGACAGGGTGGCGATCGGTCTGCACAGCACGAAGTTAGCGCCTGCGACAGGTGTGTGCAGCGCCCCCCAACTGGCGCCGCACACCCCTATTCGTCGGCAGGCACCAGCTCGTCCACCTGGTCCTGGTCGGGCATGCCCTGGGATGCCCCGTCATCGACAGCGACGGTGGTGACCGCCCCGCCGACCGCCGAGCGGCGCTTGTTCCAGACGTCGAAGGCCACGGCGAAGAGCAGCACCAGGCCCTTGATGGTCATCTGCCAGTCGACGGAGATCCCCATCAGCGACATGCCGTTGTTCAGGACACCCATGACGAAGCCACCGACGATCGCGCCGATGACCGTGCCCACGCCGCCGGTGACCGCAGCACCGCCGATGAAGGCCGCGGCGATCGCATCGAGCTCGAAGTTCACACCCGCCTTCGGGTTGGCAGCCGTGAGTCGGGCGGCGAACACCATGCCGGCCAGGGCGGCGAGCATGCCCATGTTGGCCATGACCAGCATGTCGACGCGCTTGGTGCGCACCCCGGACATGGAGGCCGCCGGGTAGTTGCCGCCGACGGCGTAGATGTGCCGGCCGAACACCGTGCGGTTCATGATGAAGCTGTAGATCCCGATCAGGGCGAAGAGCACCAGCCCGACGATCGGCAGGCCCTTGTACTGCGCGAGCAGGTACGAGAACCACATGATGACGACCACGAGCGCCACCTGCTTGACGATGAACACCGACATCGGCGACACCGCGAAGTTGTAGCGCTGCTTGGACGCCCGCTTCCGGAAGTCCATCACGACGAGGAACACGCACAGCAGGAGCCCCAGGATCATCGTGAGGTTGTGCAGGCCGGTGTCCGGGCCGATCTCCGGGAGGAACCCGTTGCCGAGCTTCTCGAAGCCCGAGGGCAGGTTGCCCACGGTCTCGCCCTGCAGGACGGTCAGCGTCAGGCCGCGGAAGACGAGCATGCTGGACAGGGTCACGATGAAGGCGGGGATGCCCATGTAGGCGACCCACGCGCCGTGCCACGCGCCGATCGCCGCCCCGGCGACCAGGACGAGCACGACCGCAATGGGCCAGGGCACGTCCCACTTCACCATCATGGTGACGCCGAGGGCGCCGGTGAAGGCGGCCACGGAGCCGACCGACAGGTCGATGTGCCGGGCGATGATCACCATCACCATGCCGATCGCCAGGATCAGGATGTAGCTGTTCTGGGTCAGCAGGTTGGTCAGGTTCAACGGCTTGAGCAGGATGCCGCCCGTCGTGAACTGGAACAGGATGATGATGGCGACCAGTGCGCCGATCATCCCGTACTGGCGGATGTTGCCGCTCATCATGGTCTTCACGCTGGACATCCGTGTCACCTTCTGCTCGTGGTCATGTGGCGCATGAGAATTTCCTGGGTGGCCTCACCGGCCACGAACTCACCCGTGATGTGGCCCTCGGCCAGGGTGTAGATCCGGTCGCAGAGCCCGAGGAGCTCCGGCAGCTCGGAGGAGATCACGATGACGGCGTGCCCCTCCTTGGCCATGGCCTGGACGAACCCGTAGATCTCGTACTTGGCACCGACATCGATGCCGCGGGTCGGCTCGTCGAGGATCATCACCTTCGCGTCGGTGTAGATCCACTTGCTCAGCACGACCTTCTGCTGGTTGCCGCCCGAGAGCTGGGCGACCTTGGCCTCGACGGTCGGGGCCTTGATGTTCATCCGGGTCCGGAAGTCCTCAGCGACCTTGACCTCCTCGTTCTCGTCGACGGTCAGGCCGCGCGCCAGCTTGTGGATGCCGGCCGAGACGATGGAGGTCTTGATGTCGTCGAGCAGGTTCAGCCCGAGGGCCTTGCGGTCCTCGGTCACATAGGCCAGGCCCTCGGTGATGGCATCGGCCACCGAGTTGAGCTCGAGCTCCTTGCCGTCGAGGACCAGCGTGCCGCTGATGCGCGCGCCGTAGGACTTGCCGAAGATGGAGCGGGCGAGCTCGGTGCGTCCGGCGCCCATGAGCCCGGCGATCCCCACGATCTCGCCGCGGCGGGCCACCAGGTTGGCGTCCGTGACGACCGCGCGGGAGTGGTCGATCGGGCTGTAGACGTTCCAGTCGCTGACCTCGAAGAGCACCTCGCCGATCTCCGGCGTGTAGGGCGGGAAGCGGTGCTCGAGGTCGCGGCCGACCATCCCCTGGATGATCCGGTCCTCGTCCACACCGCCGCCGGCCACCTCCAGGGTCTCGATCGTCCGGCCGTCGCGCAGGATCGTGATGCTGTCGGCGATGGCGGCGATCTCGTTGAGCTTGTGGGAGATCATGATGCTGGTGATGCCCTTGGCCTTCAGCTCGCGCAGCAGGTTGAGCAGGTGCGCGGAGTCGTCGTCGTTGAGGGCCGCGGTCGGCTCGTCGAGGATCAGCAGCTTCACGCTGCGCGACAGCGCCTTGGCGATCTCGACCAGCTGCTGCTTGCCGATGCCCAGGTGCTTGATCGGGGTCAGCGGGTTCTCCGACAGCCCGACGCGGGTGAGCAGGTCGTGGGCCTCACGGTTCGTGCGATCCCAGGAGATGACCCCACGGGAGACGTTCTCGTTGCCGAGGAAGATGTTCTCGGCGATCGACAGCTCGGGGATCAGCGCCAGCTCCTGGTGGATGATGACGATCCCGGCGTGCTCGCTGGCCCGGATGTCGCGGAACGCCACGGGCTGGCCCTCGTAGACGATCTCGCCGTCGTAGCTGCCGTGCGGGTAGACCCCGCTCAGTACCTTCATCAGGGTCGACTTGCCGGCGCCGTTCTCCCCGCAGATCGCGTGGATCTCGCCCTCGTGGACCGTCAGGTTCACATCCGACAGCGCCTTGACCCCGGGGAACTCCTTGGTGATGGAGCGCATCTCGAGGATGGGTCCGCTCATTGCTCACAGCCTCCGTGTGGCTCCGTGGTCGTGGTCCGCGGCGGATGGCGCCGCGAGGTTTCGGGTTGTGGTGGGTGGTGGTCGCGAGGAGTCCTCTGCGACCACCACCCACCCTCTCACCAACTGCCCGGGGGCAGCAGGGTGAGAATCAGCCGTCGATCTGCTCCTGCGTGTAGTAGCCGGTGTCGACCAGGGCCTCGGTGACGTTCTCCTTGGTCACGGTGACGGGCTTGAGCAGGTAGCTCGGGACAACCTTGACGCCGTTGTCGTACGTCGTGGTGTCGTTGACCTCGGGCTCCTGGCAGGCGCCGATCGCCTCGATCATCTTGACGGTGACCGCGGCGAGGTCGCGGGTGTCCTTGAAGATCGTCGAGTTCTGCTCGTCAGCCAGGATCGACTGCACGGACTGGATCTCGGCGTCCTGGCCGGTGACGACCGGGAGGGGCTTGTCGCCGCTGCCGTAGCCATTGGCCTTCAGGGCCGCGATGATGCCCAGCGACAGGCCGTCGTAGGGCGAGAGCACGCCGTTGACCGTCTCAGTCGTGTAGCTCTTGGTCAGCAGGTCCTCCATGCGCTTCTGGGCGGTGGCGGGATCCCAGCGAAGGATCGCGGCCTGCTCGAAGTCGGTCTGGCCGGAGACGACCTTCATCTCACCGGAGTCGATCAGCGGCTGCAGGACCGACATGGCGCCGTTCCAGAAGAACGTCGCGTTGTTGTCGTCGGGGGACCCGGCGAACAGCTCGACGTTGTAGGGGCCGTCGCCGGTGGCCTTGAGGCCCTCGACCAGCGCCTCGGCCTGGAGCACGCCCACGCCGAAGTTGTCGAACGTCGAGTAGTAGTCCACGGCGCCGGACTCACGGATGAGCCGGTCGTAGGCCAGGACGGGGATGTTGGACTCCTCGGCGGTGTTCAGGATGTCGCCCAGCGCGGTGCCGTCGATGGCGGCGATGACCAGCATCTGGTCGCCCTTGGTGACCATGTTCTCCACCTGGGAGACCTGGGTCGGGATGTCGTCCTCGGCGTACTGCAGGTCGACCTGGTAGCCAGCAGCCTCGAGCTGCTGCTTCATGTTGTCGCCGTCCTGGATCCAGCGCTGCGAGGACTTGGTGGGCATGGCCACACCGATGGTGCCCTTCTCAGACGGGTTGCAGTCGGCTGCTGCGGCCGAGCCGGAGCCCGACGCGGCCGGCGCTGCGGCCTCTTCGCTGCCACTGCTGCAGGCGGCGAGGCTGAAGACGAGCCCCGCTGCTGCGAATGCGGATACGTACTTCCTCATTGAGCGTTCCTTCCTGATGGGTCATGGGACGGGGCTCGCCCCATGGGTCGTGCGCCTGGCTTCGGGCTAGAAGCCCAGAGCCAGGCGGTAGTACGCCTGGCTCCACCGTCGCTCCTGGATGAAGTGACGGATGTCTGTTGTGCTGTCGATGAGTGCCAGCTCGGTGCCGACGATCTCCGACAGGTCCCACAGGTGCTCTGCGGACAGGGCCGTGGTGAGCACCGTGTGGTGGGGGCCGCCGGCGGTGATCCACGCCTCGGCCGAGGTGCGCAGGTCCGGCGCTGGACGCCACACGGCGCGGGCGACGGGCAGGTTCGGCAGGGCGGCGTCGGGCGCGACCAGCTCGACCTCGTTGGCCACGAACCGGAACCGGTCGCCCATGTCGCACAGGCCCAGCACCACCCCGGCTGCAGGTGTCGCGGTGAACACGAGGCGGACCGGGTCCTCCCGCCCGCCGATCGCCAGCGGGTGGATCTCCAGGCTCGGACGCTCGTCGGTGATCGACGGGCAGACCTCGAGCATGTGCGCGCCGAGGATCTTCTCCGCGCCCGGGGCCAGGTGATAGGTGTAGTCCTCCATGAAGGACGTCCCACCGGGCAGGCCCTGGGCCATGACCTTGAACGTGCGGACCATGACGGCGGTCTTCCAGTCGCCCTCGCCGGCGAAGCCGTACCCCTCGGCCATCAGCCGCTGGACGGCCAGTCCGGGGAGCTGGCGCAGACCGCCGAGGTCCTCGAAGTTCGAGGTGAACGCGGTGAACCCGCCGTCGGTGAGGAACCGGCGCAGGCCCGCCTCGATGCGTGCGCCGTACCGCAGCGCATCGTGGCGGGCCGCGCCCGCCTCCAGCTCAGGGGCGATGTCGTAGAGGTCGGCGTACTCGGAGACGAGCGCGTCGACCTCGGAATCGGCGACCGCGTCGACGACCGCGACCAGGTCGTTGACGCCGTAGGTGTTCACCGACACGCCGAACCGGATCTCGGCCTCGACCTTGTCGCCCTCGGTCACGGCGACGTTGCGCATGTTGTCCCCGAACCGGGCCAGACGCATCGAGCGCATGGCTGCGGCCCCGGCGGCGGCACGCGCCCACTGCCCGATCCTCTCGGCGACGACCGGGTCGCTGACGTGGCCGGCGACAGTCTTGCGGGCGATTCCCATCCGCGTCTGCACGAAGCCGAACTCACGGTCGCCGTGCGCGGCCTGGTTGAGGTTCATGAAGTCCATGTCGATGGTCGCCCACGGCAGGTCGCGGTTGGCCTGGGTGTGCAGGTGCAGCAGCGGCTTGCGCAGCGCCTCGAGGCCCGAGATCCACATCTTGGCCGGGCTGAAGGTGTGCATCCAGGCGATCACGCCGATGCAGGCGTCGTCGGCGCTCGCCTCGATCATCGTTCGCCGGATTGCGTCGGCCTCCTTGAGGACCGGCTTGAACACGACCTCGAACGGGATGGCATCCGACGCGTCGAGGGTGCGGGCGATCTCGCCGGACTGCTCGGCCACCTGTGCGAGGACCTCGTCGCCGTAGAGCGTCTGGCTCCCGGTGAGGAACCAGATCTGCGAGGGTGCCTGGGCGGTCATTGCGGTCCTCCGTGCTGTCCGTAGACGTTCTGGTATCGCTCGTACAGGCCGTCGATGTCCTCGGTGGCAAGCGGAACGGGTTCGCCGAGCTGGCGGGAGATGTGGACTGTGCGGGCAACGTCCTCGAGCATCACGGCCGCCTTGACAGCCGAGCGCGCGTCGGGCCCGACGGTGAACGGGCCGTGGTTGGCCATGAGGACGGCCGGCGAGCGGCTGCCGCGCAGGACGTCGACGATGCCGGCGCCGATCGAGTCGTCGCCGATCCTCGCGAAGGGCCCGACGGGGATCTCGCCGCCGAACTCGTCGGCGATCATCGTCAGCACGCACGGGATGGACTCGCGGCGCGCAGCCCACGCGCACGCATAGGTGGAGTGCGTGTGCACGACGCCGCCGACCTCGGGCATGTGGCGGTAGACATAGGCGTGTGCGGCGGTGTCCGACGATGGCGCGAAGTCACCCTCGACCAGGTTGCCGTACAGGTCGGTGACGACCATCCGCTCGGCGGACAGCTCGTCGTAGGAGACCCCAGAGGGCTTGATGACCATGAGGTCGTGCCCCGGGACGCGCGCCGAGACATTGCCGGCCGTCCAGATCACGAGCTCGTAGCGGGTCAGCTCGGCGTGCAGGGCCGCGACCTGGGCGCGCAGGGCCTCCAGGGCGGGACGCGCCTCGGGCGGGATCGTCATGTCAGGCACCTGCGGCGATCTCGGCGGCCACAGCGCGGCGGCGGGCCTTGAGCCGGTGCATCACGTCGTTGGCGCCCCGGCCGAAGTAGTCGTGGAGGAGCAGGTACTCGGCGTAGAGCTCGTCGTACGCGGCGGCGTTCTGCGGGTCGGGCTCGTACACGCCGCGGATCGAGCGACCCATCTCCCGCGAGGCCGCCAGCACGTCCGGGTAGGCGCCCGCAGCGACCGCTGCGTGGATCGCCGAGCCCAGGGCCGGGCCCTGCGCGGAGTCGATCGTGCTCAGTGGGAGGTTGGTGACGTCGGAGTACATCTGCATCAGGAACGCGTTCTTGAGCAGACCGCCGGCCACGACCAGCTCGGTCACGGGGATGCCGGACTCGGTGAACGACTCGATGATCCGTCGCGTGCCGAACGCCGTGGACTCCATCAGCGCCCGGTACTGGTCCTCGGGGCGGGTGGTCAGGGTCTGGCCCACCATCACCCCGGACAGCTCGTGGTCGACCAGCACCGAGCGGTTGCCGCTGTGCCAGTCCAGGGCGACCAACCCGTGCTCGCCAACCCGCTGCTGCGCCGCGAGTGCGGTCAGGTGCTCGTGCAGCGAGACCCCGGCCTCGGCCGCGGCCTGCGCGTAGCTGGCCGGCACGCTCGTGTCGACGAACCAGCCGAAGATGTCCCCGACGCCGCTCTGCCCGGCCTCGTAGCCCCAGAGCCCGGCGGTGATCCCGCCATCGACGACCCCGCACATCCCGGGGACCTCGTGCAGGGACTCGCCGTTCATCACGTGGCAGGTCGAGGTGCCCATGATCGCGACCATCTGGCCCGGCTCCACGGCCTGGGCGGCGGGCGCCGTGACGTGCGCGTCGACGTTGCCGACCGCCACGGCGATCCCCTCGGGCAGGCCGGTCCATGCGGCCGCCTGTGCGGTGAGGCCGCCGGCACGGGCGCCGAGCTGGCCGATCGGGTGCTCGAGCTTGCTGCTCACGAAGTCAGCGAAGTCGGGGTTCAGCGCGGCCAGGAACTCCGGCGACGGGTAGGCGCCATCCTGGAGGATGCCCTTGTAGCCGGCGGTGCAGGCGTTGCGCACGTAGGTGCCGCAGAGCTGCCAGATGATCCAGTCCGCGGCCTCGACCCAGCGGTCCATGGCGGCGTAGACCTCGGGGGCCTCCTCCAACACCTGCAGGCCCTTGGCGAACTCCCACTCCGAGGAGATCAGCCCGCCGTAGCGCGGCAGCCACGACTCGCCGCGCGCAGCAGCCAGTGCGTTGATCCGGTCGGCCTGCGGCTGCGCGGCGTGGTGCTTCCAGAGCTTGACGTAGGCGTGCGGGGTGCTCGCGAACTCGGAGAGCTCGTTGAGTGGGGTGCCATCGGTGGTGGTCGGGATCATCGTGCAGGCGGTGAAGTCGGTGCCGATCCCGACGACATCAGCAGGGTCGACGCCAGCCGCCTGCACCGCCTCGGGGACGGCAATGCGCAGGACGTCGACGTAGTCGCTGGGGACCTGCAGGGCCCAGTCCGGGCCGAGCGGGGTCGTGCCGTCGGGCAGGACCCGGTCGAGGACGGCGTGCGGGTAGTCCAGCGAGGCTCCGGCGAGCTCGGCGCCGTCGCTGACCCTGACGACCACGGCGCGTCCGGACAGGGACCCGAAGTCGACACCGATCACGTAGGACTCGCGCTGCTCGTCCACCTCACACCTCTTCCCTGTCGCCTGAGCGCAAGTGTTAGCGCGCACAATCTCGGAGTCAAGTCCTACAGGTCCCTGAGGTCCCGCGTGTTGATAACGATTTGGTAACGCGCGGTTCATCGGCAGGCGTCCGAGCGAGAGAGCGATTCCAGTCGCCCGTTTCGCCCGTAGAAACCCCCCAAACAGCAACTTTCTGCCGCCAATCGCCCGTCGGGCCGGACGCGACGCACCTGGCGGCGGAGTCCGGGTCGGTTCGCTATTCCGGACTTGAGAGCGATAACATGTCGGGGTCGACGGACCCGACCGTTCGCGCTACCGTCGGGGCAACGGCCACGCTGTGAGGAGACCGGTGATGATCGAGGACGAACGTCGCGCCGAGAAGATGCGCGCACGGCACCGGGTGCTGTTCGGCACCGACCCGGAGGCGATCACCTTCGCCCCCGGCCGGGTCAACCTGATCGGCGAGCACACCGACTACAACGGCGGCAATGTCCTTCCGATGGCGATCGACATGGGAACCATGTGCGCAGCCTCCCGCCGTGATGACGGTCGCTTCGGACTCCACTCGCACCAGGTCAACGGACCGATCGCCCAGGTCGACCCCACGACGTTCGACCGCACCGCCGCCAACGGGTGGCTCGGGTACGTGGTCGGGGCCCTGGCGGTTGCCGCCGACCGCGGATGGTTCACCGGCGGGGTGGACGTGTCGATCGATGCCGACCTGCCCCTCGGCGCAGGGTTGTCCTCGTCTGCCTCCCTGGAATGCGCCGTCCTCACTGCGGTGATCGCCCTTGGCGGCGCAGTGGTGGCGCCGATCGAGGTCGCGCTTGCCGCCCAGGAGGTCGAGCACACCTACGCCCACGTCCCCTGCGGGATCATGGACCAGGCTGCGTCGATGCTCGCCGAACCGGACAGCGCCCTGCTCCTTGACTCCGCAACCCTCGACTCCCGGGCAGTCCCCCTGCACCTGGACCGGCTCGGCCTGCAGGTGCTGCTCATCGACACCAACGTCCGCCACGACCTTGCCGACGGCGCCTACGCCGACCGCCGGGCAGCGTGCGAGCGGGCGGCTGCCGCGCTGGGCGTCACGCATCTGGCGGACATCCCGCTGAGCGAGATCGCCCGGATCGATGCCCTCCCCGAGCCCGAGGCGCGCCGGGCCCGCCACGTGATCACCGAGCAGGCGCGCGTGGCCGATGCCGTGCAGGCGTTCGCGGACGCCGACGCCCTGGCCCTGGGCCGGGCGTTCGCCGGGTCGCACACCTCCCTCTCGCGCGACTACGAGGTCAGCTGCCCCGAGCTCGACGTCGCCGTCTCGGCCGCCGTCGTCGGCGGGGCCGCGGCGGCCCGGATGACCGGCGGCGGCTTCGGTGGCAACGTCGTGACGCTGTGTCGGCCCGAGGCGGTCGCCCGGGTGCAGGACTCCGTACGGCAGGCCCTGGCCCGCGACGGCCTCGCTGCGCCGACCTTCCGCATCGTCAGCCCCGCCGGTGGGGTCCGCCGGATCGACGCCGGCTCGCTGGCGACCACCGACAGCCTCGGAGGACCTCATGGACGCTGAACCCCGACCGAATGGCACATCCGGCTCTCCCGCCCACACGGGATCCGCCAGCACGGCCATGCCCTCACGAGTTCTCGGCAGGACCGGGCGGCCGGTGTCTGTCATCTCGCTGGGCACCTGGCAGCTCGGCGCGGACTGGGGCCAGGTGCGCCCCGAGGACGCCCAGGCTGTTCTTGGGGCCGCCGCAGGGGCAGGTGTCACGATGTTCGACACGGCCGACGTGTACGGCGACGGCCGCAGCGAGCAGTCGATCGCCGAGTTCCTCGGGGCCAACCCGGGGCTCGACATCCTCGTGGCCACCAAGATGGGCCGCCGTGCCGAGCAGACCCGCGAGAACTACTCGATGGTCAACTTCCGCTCCTGGACCGACCGCTCGCGAGCGAACCTGCGCACCGACACCCTCGACCTGGTCCAGCTGCACTGCCCCCCGTCCGACGTGATCACCAGCGACGAGGTGTTCGACAACCTCGACACCCTCGTCGCCGAGGGCGTCATGGCCGCCTACGGCGTGAGCGTGGAGACGGTCGACCAAGCGCTCGCCGCGATCGCCCGGCCGGCGGTGGCCTCGGTCCAGATCATCATCAACGCGTTCCGGCTCAAGCCCCTCGAACGGGTCCTGCCCGCCGCGCGCGAGGCCGGCGTGGGCATCATCGCCCGCGTGCCCCTTGCCAGCGGCCTGCTGTCGGGGCGATACAGCGAGTCCACCACCTTCGGCGCCGACGACCACCGGACGTACAACCGGCACGGGGAGGCCTTCGACCGGGGCGAGACCTTCTCCGGGGTCGACTACGCCGAGGGTGTGCGCGCCTCGCGCGAGTTCGCGGCCCTTGCCGCCTCGCGCGACCTGTCACCAGCCCGCGCGGCGCTGGCATGGGTCGCCCAGCTCGAGGGCGTCACCACCGTGATCCCCGGTGCCCGCTCGCCGGAGCAGGCGCGCGAGAACGCTGCCGCGGGGTCAGTCCCACCTCTGGGTGCGGCGTTCAACGACGCCGTGACCGAGCTGTACGACCGGCGCCTGCGCGCCTCCATCCACGACCTCTGGTGAGCAGGTCGCCCTACCAGATCACCACGCGGTCCTCGGGCTCGCGCCACATGCCGTCACCGGGCTGGACGTCGAACGCCTCGTGGAACTCCGCGAGGTTGCTCACGATGTTGCAGCGGAACTCGTCCGGCGAGTGCGGGTCGATGGCCAGCAGCTGGATCGCACGCGCCTCGCGATGCTTGGTCCGCCACGCCTGTGCCCACCCGAGGAAGAAGCGCTGCTCGCCGGTCAGCCCGTCGATCACCGGCGCCGGCTCACCGCCCAGGCTCAACTGGTAGGCCTCGAAGGCCACCGCAACCCCACCGAGGTCGCCGATGTTCTCCCCGACGGTCAGGGCCCCATTGACCCCGTTGCCCGGGGGCAGGCTCCGCGGCTCACGGCCGTCGAACTGGGCGATCAGGCGGGCGGCCAGCTCGTCGAAGCGGGCACGGTCCTCCTCGGTCCACCAGTCGACGAGGTTGCCGGTGCCGTCGTAGCGGGAGCCCTGGTCGTCGAAGCCGTGCCCGATCTCGTGGCCGATCACGGCCCCGATCGCGCCGTAGTTGACGGCGTCATCGGCCGTCAGGTCGAAGAACGGGGGATGAAGGATCGCGGCGGGGAACACGATCTCGTTCATGCCCGGGTTGTAGTAGGCGTTCACCGTCTGTGGGGTCATGAACCACTCGAGGCGGTCCACCGGCCCCCCGAGCTTGGACCACATGTGGCGGGCCTCGAAGATCGAGGCCCGACGGACGTTGCCGATCAGGTCGCCGGAGGAGATCTCCAGGGACCCGTAGTCGCGCCACTTGTCCGGATAGCCGATCTTCGGGGTGAACGCCGCGAGCTTCTCAAGGGCGCGTTCCCGGGTGTCCGGGCTCATCCACTCCAGGACCTCGAGCCGCTCACGGTAGGCCGCGACGAGGTTGTCGACGAGCTCGACCATCCGCGCCTTGGCCTCCGTCGGGAAGTGCTTGCCCACATAGAGCTCGCCGACCGCCTCCCCCAGGGAGCCCTCCACCAGCCCGACGCCACGCTTCCAGCGCTCCCGGATCTGCGGGGACCCGCTGAGGGTGGTGCCGTAGAAGTCGAAGTTCGCCTGCACGATCTCGGAGTCCAGCAGCGACGCCCCGTTGCGCACGACCGACCACGCCAGCCAGTCCCGCCACGCGTCCAGCGGCTGCTCGGCCAGCAGCGCCGGCAGCGACTCCACATAGCTGGGCTGGCGGACGACGACCTCGTCGATGTGCTCCATCGGGGCGCTCAGGGCAGTGAGCCACTCGCGGATCCCGTAGTCCTCGATGAACCCGGGGACCTCAGCCAGCGCGCGACGGTTGTACGACTTCAGGGCATCGCGGGTGTCCACGTTGTTCCAGTGCCGGTCGGCGATGGCGGTCTCCAGGGCCATGATCCGGTCGGCGGCCGCCTGTGCGTCCGGCTCGTCGGCCGACCATCCCGCGAGGAGCAGCATCCGGGCGGTGTGGGCGACATAGGCCTCGCGGATCGCCTCGAAGGACTCCTGGTGGTAGTACGACTCGTCTGGCAGGCCGAGTCCCGACTGCGTGAGGTAGACGATGTAGCGGCTCGAGTCCTGGGCGTCGGTGTTGACGTACGGCGCCAGGAACCCGCCGACCGCACCCTGCAGCTGCAGCCGGGCCATCTCCGAGAGCAACCCCGCGAGGTCCGTGACCGCACGGATGTCGGCGAGGTCCGCCTCGAGCGGCTGGCGTCCCCGGGCCTCCACCGCGGCCTCATCCATGAACGACGCGTACAGGTCACCAACCTTGGCCCCGAGGGTGCCGGGCGCGGAGTCGGCAGCGGCCGTCTCGATGATCGCCCGCACGTCCGCCTCGGCCGCGTCCCGCAGGGCGTGGAACGCCCCGTCGGAGGGTCGGTCCGCCGGGATCTCGTGCTCGGCCAGCCAGCGGCCGTTGTGGTGGCCGTAGAGGTCGTCCTGGGGACGGATGGACGCATCCCTGTGCTGCATGTCGATGCCGGAGGGCATGTCGGCTCCTGTGCTGGTCAGCGGGTCCGGGCGCTCTGTCGTGGTGCGAGCCGGGGTAGGCAGTGAGTCTGCCACCTTCAGGGGCACTGCGCCGCACCACTCCCGCAACCGCCCTCCGACCTGCCCTCCCTGCCCCGCGACGCCCACCGGCATGAGGCTGGGTGGTGCCGCGCGGCCGACCACGCGCACGAAACCGCCCTTTGGAACAGGGTGGGTCGCGTCCCTGGACGAGGACGCACACGAGGTCGCCCTGATCCGTCGTCGCCGGAGGCCGTATACGGCCGTTTGATGTGCGTCGGCTCGGTCTACCCCTGTCACGAGGCTGTAACGGCCGACTTCACGTGCGCGGCGTGCGCTGCCGCGACTGGTCAGGGCGACCTCCGTGCACCCCCGCCGCGTTCCCGCTTCGGCCGCGCCGAACCCCTGTCTCCCTCAGGCGCCTGTCAGCGCTCGCCCGGCCCGCTGGATGCGCGTCCCCGTGGCGCCGGTGGCAGCATCGGGCTTGTGAGCGGGGCAGCCGACCTGAGTGGGGCCGGTGACCAGGTGCGCCCGATGCTCGAGGCCGTCGCCGAGCCGGAGCGTGCTCCAGCGATGGCCGCCTACATGAAGGGGATCGCCCCCTACCTCGGGGTGCCCGGGCCTGCCCGACGCACCGCCACCAAGGACTGGATCCGGGGGTTCGACCCCGGCCCGGGGGCCACCGACCTGCTGGCCGCGGCACACGAGCTGGTCACCGAGCCGGAGCGCGAGTTCGCCTACGTCGGAATCGACCTGGTGGCCACGGCACGAGCGCTCCCTGCCGGAGTCGAGCCTGCTGGCCCTGCGCTCGCTGGCCCTCGAGCGGCCCTGGTGGGACACGGTGGACGCATGGTCGACCCTGATCGGCCGGGTCGGACTGAGACACCGGTCATGGGACCGCGAGGTGGCCACGTGGGCCACCGACGAGCGGCTCTGGGTCCGCCGTATCTCGCTGGTGTTCCAGGTCGGACGTCGCGACGCGGTCGACCTCGACCTGCTGTTCGCCGCATGCGAGGCGAACCTCGCCGACCGCGACTTCTTCATGCGCAAGGGCATCGGCTGGGGGCTGCGGGATGCGGCGCGAGCCCATCCCGACGAGGTGCGCGCATTCGTGTCGGAGCACCGGGCCGAGATGTCGGGCCTGTCGATCCGCGAGGCCATGAAGCACCTCTGAACCCCTCCGGAGACGGTCCCGCAACCCACCGGTCGCATTCCGTTCTTCCTTTGGCCTCCAGCGCAGGCTAGCGTTGGCGCATGGCCATCCACTCCAAGGAGATGCTCGAGATCGAGCGCCTCGCAATCGCCCCCGTCTATGCCCGCCCCAACGAGCTGGCAGGGATCCCCAAGGACGAGCTTCCCGCCGAGGGCATGGACCCCCGCGTGGCCTACCGGCTGCTCCACGACGAGCTCATGCTCGACGGCAACTCCCGGCAGAACCTCGCCACGTTCGTCACGACGTTCATGGACGAGGAGGCCGATCGGCTGATGGCCGAGACGCTGGACAAGAACATGATCGACAAGGACGAGTACCCGCAGACGGCCGCGATCGAGGGCCGCTGCGTGAAGATCATCTCGAACCTGTGGAACTCGCCCAGCCATGAGCAGGCGACCGGGACCTCGACGACCGGGTCCAGCGAGGCCGTCATGCTCGGCGGGCTGGCCCTGAAGTGGCGCTGGCGCCAGCGCCGCGAGGCCGCGGGGCTGTCGGCCGACAAGCCGAACCTCGTGATGGGGATCAACGTCCAGGTGGTGTGGGAGAAGTTCTGCCGGTACTGGGACGTCGAGCCCCGCTACGCCCCCATCGCGGAGGGCCGGCTGCAGCTCAACGCCGAGGAGGCCCTGAAACTGGTCGACGAGAACACGATCGGCGTCGTGGCCATCCTCGGCTCGACGTTCGACGGGTCCTACGAACCGGTCAAGGAGATCTCCGACGCCCTCGACGCCCTGGCCGCCTCGGGCGGACCCGACGTCCCGGTCCACGTCGACGCCGCCTCCGGCGGGTTCGTCGCGCCGTTCATCGACCCGGGCCTCGAGTGGGACTTCCGGGTGCCGCGGGTGCGCTCGATCAACTCCTCGGGCCACAAGTACGGCCTGGTCTACCCCGGCGTCGGCTGGGTCATCTGGCGCACGCCCGAGGACCTGCCCGAGGACCTGATCTTCCACGTGAACTACCTCGGCGGGGACATGCCCACCTTCGCCCTGAACTTCTCCCGGCCCGGCGGCCAGGTGATCGCGCAGTACTACAACTTCATCCGGCTGGGGCACGAGGGGTACCGGGAGATCCAGCAGGCCTGCCGCGACGTGGCCATGTACACCGCCGCCGAGATCGCCAAGGTCGGGCCCTACGAGTTGCTCTCCGACGGCTCGGAGCTGCCGGTGTTCTTCTTCCGGTTGAAGCCCGAGGTGGTCAACTACACCGTCTACGACGTCTCGGCGAAGCTGCGTGAGCGGGGTTGGCAGGTGCCGGCCTACTCCCTGCCCGAGCCGCTGACCGACCTCTCCGGGCTGCGCGTGGTCGTGCGCAACGGGTTCGGCCGCGACCTCGCCGATCTGTTCCTCGATGACCTGCGTCGGGCCACCGAGTTCCTGGAGAGCCTGCCGGCGCGTCTGCCCGCCGATCCCAGCCACACGGCCAACTTCGCGCATTGACAGGCACCCGAACCCGCCTCCCGATCGAGGTCCCACCGGACGCGACCGACGTGGAGGTCACCGGCCCCCGACCATTCGTGACCCGGGTCCACTACCGGGGCGCCGACGGCGAGGTGGTCGAGTGGTCCGCGCGACGGCACCGCAAGGTCACCGATGGCTCCCGCGGGCTCACCTGGTGGATCGGGCTGCTGTTCGCGATCGGCTCGACGTGCTTCGCGATCGGCCCGATCCCCGCCTACGAGAACGCCGTCGGCATGACGGCCACCGATACGACGTTCTTCATCGGGTCGATCTTCTTCACCACGGCGTCCTACCTGAGCTACATGCAGGTCGTGCGAGTGGGAGGTCGGCGCTGGGTGGGCTGGGTGCCCCAGGTGATGGGCTTCTGGGCGACTGCGATCCAGTTCGTGGGCACCCTGTTCTTCAACGTCACCACCTTCGCGGCGCTGGCCAGCCTGACCAGGCCGGAGGCCGGCCAGTACGTCTGGCGCCCGGATGCGTTCGGATCGGTCTGCTTCCTCGTGTCATCAGCCATCGCCTTCGCGGAGGCCGGGCACCGCTGGTTCTCGTGGCGTCCGGGCAAGCGTGACTGGCACATCACCGCGCTGAACATGTGGGGCTCTGTGTTCTTCGGCATCTCCGCGGTCGGCGCGTACGTCGATCCCGACGGGCAGATGATCAGCGCCAAGTGGGCCAACGCCGGGACGTTCCTCGGCGCCGTGTGCTTCCTCGTCGCCTCGATCCTGATGATGCCCGAGGGCCGGAAGCCGGAGAGGGACCACGACTGAACGGTCGCCCCATGAGCCATCCAGCGTCCTGTCGCGCCTGATCGCGACGCCGCCACTCGTCGGCCCTGACGACCGCTCGTCGTACCGCCGCTGACCTCTTGTCGAGGCCCACCGCCCGCTCGCCGCAGGTGGGCCCGCAGCTGTTCCGCGCCGCTGCCCGGCTGCCCTACGTTCGCGCCACCCACACGGGCTACCGATCGCCCGGGCCGCCCGGTCCGGCGAGGCACACTCCAGGAGGCAGCACGATGACCAGTGATCTCCAGGGGCCCCCGCACCAGGGTCCGCCACTGCAGGGGACCGGCGGCGTCCCCGACCCCGAGGCCTACATCCGGCAACAGACCAGCCCGCAGTTCATCGAGCTGAGGTCCCGCTACCGGGGCTTCGCCTTCCCGATGACCGCGGCGTTCCTCGTCTGGTACTTCATGTTCGTCTTCGCGGCGGTGTTCGCCCCCGAATGGATGGCCACCCCGGTCTTCGGCAACATCAACATCGGCGTCATCTTCGGCCTGCTGCAGTTCGTCTCCACTGCGCTGATCACCTTCCTGTACGTCCGCCATGCCAACAACCGCCTCGACCCCCTGGCGGCCGAGATCCGTGACGAGATGGAGGGCAACGCCGCATGATCACCACCCTGGTCCACACCGCCACGACCACCACCGTGGGCAGCCCGCTGGTCAACATGGCGATCTTCCTGGCGTTCGTCGCCGGCACGATGGTCATCGTCATCCGCGCCTCGAAGTCCAACACCAGCGCCACCGACTACTACACGGGCGGTCGCTCCTTCACCGGCGGCCAGAACGGCACGGCCATCGCAGGCGACTACCTGTCCGCCGCGAGCTTCCTGGGCATCACCGGAGCCATCGCCCTGACCGGCTTCGACGGCTTCCTGTACTCCGTCGGGTTCCTGGTGGCGTGGCTGGTGGCCCTGCTCCTGGTCGCCGAGCTGCTGCGCAACACCGGGAAGTTCACGATGGCCGACGTGCTCGCGTTCCGGATGCGCCAGCGCCCGGTCCGGACTGCGGCTGCGATCTCCACGCTGGCCGTGTCGTTCTTCTACCTCCTGGCCCAGATGGCCGGGGCGGGCGGGCTGGTCAGCCTGCTGCTGGGCATCACCGGCAGCGTCGGCCAGTCGATCACGATTGCCGTCGTCGGCATCCTGATGATCATCTACGTCCTCGTCGGCGGCATGAAGGGCACCACGTGGGTGCAGATCATCAAGGCGGTCCTGCTCATCTCCGGTGCCGCGCTGATGACCTTCTGGGTGCTGAGCAAGTACGGGTTCTCCCTGTCGAACGTGATGGGCGCAGCCGCTGACAACAGCCCGCTGGGCGACAAGCTGCTCGAGCCCGGCGCCAAGTACGGCAAGAGCACGCTGACGAAGGTCGACTTCATCTCCCTGTCGATGGCCCTGGTCCTGGGCACCGCCGGCCTGCCGCACGTGCTGATGCGCTTCTACACCGTGCCCGACGTCCAAGGACGCCCGCAAGTCGGTGGTCTGGGCGATCGCCCTGATCGGCATGTTCTACCTCTTCAGCCTCGTCCTGGGCTATGGCGCGGCGGCCCTGGTCGGCCCCGAGACCATCGCCACGGCTCCCGGCAAGGCCAACTCCGCGGCACCGCTGCTGGCCTATGAGCTCGGCGGCACCCTGCTGCTGGGCTTCATCTCCGCGGTGGCCTTCGCCACGATCCTCGCGGTGGTGGCCGGCCTGACGATCACCGCCAGTGCGTCGTTCGCCCACGACGTGTACGCCAGCGTCATCAAGCGCGGCAACGTGTCGGCGGACAGGGAGGTGCGGGTCGCCCGCATCGCCGCCGTCGTGATCGGCATGTTCGCCATCGTGGGAGGCATCCTGGCCAAGGACCAGAACATCGCGTTCCTGGTCGCGCTGGCGTTCGCGGTGGCCGCCTCGGCCAACCTCCCGACGATCCTGTACTCCCTGTTCTGGAAGAACTTCACCACTCGCGGCGCGCTGTGGAGCATCTACGGCGGGCTCATCGCCTCTGTCGGCCTGATCATCTTCTCGCCGGTCGTGTCCGGCAAGCCGGTCGACGAGGTCACGGGCAAGAGCGCCTCGATGATCCAGGGCATGGACTTCTCCTGGTTCCCGCTGGACAACCCGGGTCTCATCTCGATCCCGCTGGCCTTCTTCCTCGGCTGGCTGGGCGCGGTGACCGACAAGGAGAAGCCGAACACCGCCAAGTACGCCGAGATGGAGGTCCGTTCCCTGACCGGGGCCGGCGCCGAGAAGTCCGTCTCGGTGCACTGACCCCAATGACTGCCGTCCGGGCGTCGGTGAGCCAGCTGCCCCGGCGTCCGGACGGTACCCAACCCACACCCCCGAACCCGCTCACCGCACGCACGCAAGGAAGCAGGAGAACCCGATGTCGACCGACACGCTCGCGAACCTCGCCACCGAGAACCGGACCTTCGCACCGGACCCCCTGTTCGCTGCGCAGGCCAACGCACAGGCCTCCCTCTACGACCGGGCGGCGGCCGACCGTCTCGGCTTCTGGGCCGAGCAGGCCGACCGGCTGACGTGGGACCGCCGCTGGGACGAGGTCCTGGACTGGTCGGACGCGCCCTTCGCGAAGTGGTTCGTCGGCGGCCAGCTGAACGTGTCGGCGAACTGCCTGGACCGCCACGTCGCCGAGGGCCGTGGCGAGCGCACGGCGATCATCTTCGAGGCCGAGGACGGCCGCACGGAGCACATCACCTACACCGAGCTCCTGGCCCGGGTCTCCCAGGCTGCCCACGCGATCACCTCGCTGGGTGTGAACGCCGGGGATCGCGTCGCGATCTACATGTCGATGACGCCTGAGGCGGTCGTGGCGATGCTCGCGTGCGCCCGCATCGGCGCGGTGCACTCCGTGGTGTTCGGCGGGTTCGCCGCCGAGGCGCTGCGCTCCCGGATCGACGACGCGCAGGCCAAGCTGGTCATCACCGCCGACGGCCAGTACCGCCGCGGCTCGGCGATGGCGCTCAAGCCGGCCGTCGACGAGGCCGTCGAGCACTGCCCCAGCGTCGAGCACGTGCTGGTCGTGCAGCACACCGGCCAGGACGTCGACTGGCACGAGGGCCGCGACGTCTGGTGGCACGAGTGGATGCCGGTCCACCCGACCGAGCACACCCCGCAGTCCTTCGACAGCGAGCACCCGCTGTTCATCCTCTACACGTCCGGCACGACCGGGAAGCCCAAGGGGATCCTGCACACCTCCGGTGGCTACCTGACCCAGGCTGCCTCCACCTACAACAACGTGTTCGACCTCAAGCCCGAGACCGACGTGTACTGGTGCACCGCGGACATCGGCTGGGTCACCGGGCACTCGTACATCGTCTACGGTCCGCTGGCCAACGGCGCAACCCAGCTGATCTACGAGGGCACGCCGGACACCCCGCACCGGGGCCGCTTCTGGGAGATCATCGAGAAGCACAGGGTGACGATCCTGTACACGGCGCCGACCGCCATCCGCACGTTCATGAAGTGGGGCGACGACCTTCCGGGTGGGTACGACCTGTCGAGCCTGCGGCTGCTCGGCTCGGTCGGTGAGCCGATCAACCCGGAGGCGTGGATGTGGTACCGGGAGGTCATCGGCGGCGGCCGCTGCCCGATCGTGGACACCTGGTGGCAGACCGAGACCGGCGGGATGATGATCAGTCCGCTGCCCGGTGTCACCGAGTGCAAGCCCGGATCGGCGATGCGCCCGCTGCCCGGGATCTCCGCCCAGGTCGTCGACGACGAGGGGCACCCCGTCGGTCCCGGGGGTGGCGGGTACCTGGTGCTGACGGAGCCGTGGCCGGCGATGCTGCGCGGGATCTGGGGCGACAACGACCGCTACGTCGACACGTACTGGTCGCGGTGGCCGCAGTACTACTTCGCCGGCGACGGGGCCAAGCTCGACGAGGACGGCGCGATCTGGCTGCTCGGCCGTGTCGACGACGTCATGAACGTGTCCGGGCACCGGATCTCCACCACGGAGGTCGAGTCGGCCCTGGTCTCCCACGACGCCGTCGCCGAGGCGGCCGTCGTCGGGGCTGCCGATGCCACCACCGGGCAGGGGATCGTGGCGTTCGTGATCCTGCGCTCCGGCATCGAGAACACCCCCGACCTGGTGGGCGCACCTGCGGGCGCACGTGGCCCACGAGATCGGTCCGATCGCCAAGCCGCGCCAGATCCTGGTCGTCTCCGAGCTGCCGAAGACCCGCTCGGGCAAGATCATGCGCCGGCTGCTGCGCGACCTGGCCGAGCATCGCGACCTCGGGGATGTGACGACGCTGGCCGACCCGACGATCATGGCCCAGATCCAGGCCGGCCTCGCCGCCCCGGCCTGAGCTCACGTCGCGCGCCTGTGTGTCATGGAGTCGGTCCCCGTATGGCCCGGATCCATGACACAGCGGCGGGGGGCCGATAGCGTGCGCCCGTGGGTGACTGGGTGCTCGCGGTCGCAGCGATCGCCGGGGCGATCGTGCTGGGCGTGCTCCTCGCCAGGGCGGTGCGCGGGCGAGCGCGCCTGGGCTCCGAGGGCGACATGGCCACCTACCGCACCCTGCACCTGGCCAGCCTGGCCGCACCCCCCCTGCGCGGTGGGCTCACGCCCGCGTCGGCCCCGCGGGCGGCCAAGCACCTGCGGACCCTGCTCGGGGTCGAGGCGCTGGCGATCACCGATGGCGTCGACGTGCTGGCCTGGGACGGCGTGGGCGAGCGGCACGGGCCGGCCGCCCTGGACCACGCAGCCCTTGCCCTGGATTCGGGAGCGGCCGTGGTGCTGACCGCTGACCAGGCCAGGGCCGTCTCGGAGATCCTGCGCAGCGGGGTCGCCGCACCGCTGACCTCCGACGACGTCGTGATCGGCGCACTCGTGGCCTACTCGGCCCAGCCGCCGGGCCCGGCGATGGTTCGCGCGGTGGAGGAGGTCGCGGCGTTCGCCTCCGGCCAGCTCGACCTCGCCGAGCTCGACCGGACCCGGGCACGCTCGGCCGAGGCAGAGGTGCGCGTGCTGCGCGCCCAGATCTCGCCGCACTTCGTCTACAACTCGCTGACCGCGATCGCCTCGTTCGTGCGCACCGACCCCGACCGCGCCCGCGACCTCCTGCTCGACTTCGCGGACTTCACCCGCTACAGCTTCCGCTCCCACGGCCGGTTCACGACCCTGGCCGAGGAGCTGCACTCGATCGAGCAGTACCTGCTGCTGGAGCAGGCCCGGTTCGGCGATCGCCTGACGGTCTCCCTGCGGGTGGACCCCGAGGTGGTGGGCGTCCGGATCCCGTTCCTGTGCATCCAGCCGCTGGTGGAGAACGCCGTCCGCCACGGCTTCGAGAACTCCGACGGACCCGGGACGATCACGATCACCGCGCGCGACCGCGGTGCGGACTGCCTGATCAGCGTCGAGGACGACGGCGCCGGCATCGACCCCGCGGTGGTCCGCCGCAGCCTGTCGGGCGCTCCCGGCGACCACGTCGGCCTGGCCAACGTCGACGAGCGGCTGCGCAGCACCTTCGGCGACGACCGCGGCCTGGTCGTGGAGACCGCCCCGGGCGCTGGTACGCGGATCACCATGCGGATCCCCAAGTACGCCGAGGCGGTGACCGTCGATGACTGAACCGACCCCGATGCCCGCGGGCCTGCGCGTCCTGGCCGTCGATGACGAGCCACCGGCGCTCGGCGAGCTGACCTACCTCCTCGAGCAGTCCGACGGGGTGGCCGAGGTGATGCCCGCCGGCAATGCCGCCGAGGCGCTGGCCGCGCTGCAGACCCGGGAGTTCGATGCGGTGTTCCTCGACATCCGGATGCCCGGGATCGACGGTCTGGCACTGGCCGGGATCCTGACGCGGTTCGCCGCCCCCCCGCCGGTCGTGTTCGTCACCGCGTACGACAACCACGCCGTCGACGCGTTCGAGGTCGCCGCCGTGGACTACCTGCTCAAGCCGATCCGCGCAGAACGGCTGGCCCTGGCCCTCACCCGGGTCCGCGCGGCACTCGATTCCCGGCGAGCAGGTGCGCAGCTCGCGGATTCCCCTGGAACCGCTGCCGAGAACCCTGCCGGCGGGTCACCCCCTGGGCCGCCGCCGGACGAGACGATCGCCGTCGAGCTCGGCGGGGTCACCCGCTACGTCCGCCGCTCCGACATCGTCTACGTCGAGGCGCAGCGCGACTACGTCCGCCTGTGCACCCGCTCCGGCGGGCACCTCGTGCGGGTCCCCCTGGCCAACCTCGAGGAACGCTGGGAGCCGGCAGGCTTCCTCCGCGTCCATCGTCGGTTCCTGGTCAACTCCGCGTTCGTCGAGGCGCTGCGCACCGCAGCCGGTCGAGTGTCGGTGGACCTCGGTGCCGGCCAGTCCGTCCCCGTGAGCCGACGGTTCACACCGGAGGTGCGCGCGGCGCTGGTGCAGCGCCACCGCGTCGACCGGGCACTGGGCGAGGACCTCGCACCATGACCGACGGGCAACGACCTCGTCGCGAGGTCATCACCGGGCCGCGTCGCGACGTGCGCCGACGAACCCGCCGCTCGGCGGTCGAGGACATCGACCAGCAGACACGCGTGGGCGTGGTCTACGTGCGTGCACTCATCCGGACCCAGCTGCTCCTGGGCCTGTCGACCGTGGCCGTGGTGGTCGTGCCGCTGGCCGCGCTGCCCCTGCTCTTCGGCCTCGTTCCGGGAGTGCGCGCCCTGCAGGCGGGGCCCCTGCCGCTGTGGTGGCTGCTGCTGGGGTTCCTGGTCTACCCGGCGATCCTCGGGGTCGGCTGGTGGTACATCCGCCATGCCGAGCACAACGAGGAGCAGTTCACCGACCTCGTGGAGGGCCGATGAGCAGCGCCGCCGTGATCGCTGGCATGACCGCCACCGTCGTGGCGACCATCGCCCTGGCCGGCTTCAGCTCCCGGGTCGCCCGCACCACCGGCGACTTCTACGTCGCAGCCCGCTCGGTGCCTGCCTGGTGGAATGCCTCGGCGATCTCCGGGGAGTACCTGTCGGCGGCCTCGTTCCTCGGGGTGGCTGGGCTGATCATGGTCGGAGGGGCCGACGCCGTCTGGTTCCCGGTCGGCTACGCCGTGGGCTACGTGCTGCTCCTGGCCCTGGTCGCGGCTCCCCTGCGCCGATCCGGTGCGTACACCCTGCCCGACTTCTGCGAGGCCCGGTTGCGCTCCTCGACGGTCCGCCTGGCCGCGAGCGTGTTGGTGGTGGTGATCGGTTGGCTCTACGTCGTACCTCAGCTGCAGGGGGCCGGGCGCGCCCTCCAGACCATCCTGGGCACACCGATCTGGCTGGGCGGGGTGCTGGTCGCGCTGACGGTGCTGGTCGTGATCGTCGGCGGCGGGATGCGCAGCGTGACGATGGTCCAGGGCTTCCAGTACTGGCTCAAGCTGGTGGCGATCATGGTGCCCGCGCTGTTCCTCCTGACGGCGTGGCGACTGGATGGCGGCCCCTCGGCACTGGTCGACGACGTCCCGTCGTTCCCCGAGGCCACGGCAGTGTCGGTGGGGACGGACATCGTCATCACCGTGGTCGAGCCGGTGACCGTCCGGGCCGACGGGACGATCGACGGCTCGCCCGTGACTGGCCGGCTGGACCTCGCTGCGGGGACGCACAGCATCGACTCGGGCACGACGATCACCTTCCCCGCCGGGGCCGCAGTCCCGCACCTGGCGACCACTCCGGCGACGACCGGCACCGCCTGGGGACAGCCCCTGCAGGGCGGCCAGTCCCACCCGATGTACCGCACCTACGCCCTGATGATCGCGCTGTTCCTGGGGACCATGGGCCTGCCACACGTGCTGGTGCGGTTCTACACGAACCCCGACGGACGCCAGGCCCGGCGGACGGCGCTCATCGTGATCGGCCTGGTCGGGCTGTTCTACCTGTCCCCTTCCGTCTTCGGGATGCTCGGACGGGTCTACACCCCCGAGCTGCTGATGACCGGGCAGGCCGACGCCGTGGTCCTGCTGCTGCCCCAGGCGCTGGTCGGCGGCACGCTCGGGCAGGCTCTCACAGCCCTGGTGTGCGCCGGGGCAGCGGCGGCGTTCCTCGCGACCGCCACTGGCCTGACGGTCACCGTCGCCGGGGTGCTCTCCCAGGACGTCGTCAGCCGCTGGGTGCACGACCCGATCAGGTCGTTCCGCGTCGCCGCGGTGGCAGCCGTGCTCGCCCCCCTGGTCCTCAGCCTCCTGGCGAGCGCCCTGCCCCTGGCGCAGGCCGTCGCGCTCGCGTTCACCGTGGCCGCCGCGACGTTCTGCCCGCTGCTCCTGCTGGGCATCTGGTGGCCGCGGCTGACCGACGTCGGGGCTGCCGCCGGGCTCGTGCTCGGGGGAACTCTGGCGGTCGGTGCGATCATGGCGTCGACAGCGATGCCGGACCTCACGGGCTGGCCCGACGCCCTGCTCTCGCAGCCGGCCGCATGGGCGATGCCGCTGGCACTGGCGACCATGGTGCTCGCGTCGAGGGCGACCCGCCGTCGGCTGCACCCGGGCGTGGACCGGATGATGATCCGGCTGCACACACCCGAGACCGCCCGGCTGCACCCGGCCTGGACCGCGAGGGGACGCCGATGACCGACCGGACCTCCTCCCCTGCGTCGCCGACGGCGGGCCGGGTCGAACCCGTGAGCGACCTTGTCGCCGTCGCCCTTGCCTCAGCGGACGGCGCGGGTGCCCACGGAACGGACCTCGGCGCCGCCCTGGCACGCGCAGCCGACCTGCGCACCCGGGACCTGGTCGACGGCTTCGTCCACCAGGCGGGGCCACCGCCCGGTCGGTTCGCGTGGGTCGCCCTGGGCTCGCACGCACGCGGCGAGCTGCACTGCGCCAGCGACCAGGACCACGCCCTGCTCTGGGACACCGACCGTGCCGCCGCCAGCAGCTACGCGGACGACCTGGCCGCCGACGTGATCGCCGGCCTGGCCGAGTTCGGGATGCGACCCTGCGACGGCGGGTACATGGCCGACCGCTGGTCGCTGAGCCTGGGCGACTGGGTCACACAGGCACGGCACCGCATGGACGCGCCGACCCCCGAGGCCGTCGTCGAGGCCGATGTGTTCCTCGACCTGCGCCGACTCGTCGGTGACCTCGACATCGCCCCCGCCGTCGACATCCTGCTCGGGGGGGCGGACTCCCCACGCCTGCTGCACGGGCTGGCCATCGCCGCGACGTCGTTCCCCACGGCCCTGAATCCCTTCGGGCGGCTGCCGCACGGACCCGTCGACCTCAAGCGCACGGGCCTGGCCCCCCTGGTCCTGCTTGCCCGCCTGTACGGGCTGTCCGCCCGGTCGAGCGCCGTCAGCACGCGGGACCGGCTGGGTGCCACCGCCGCCGCCGGGCTGCTGTCCGAGGATCTCGTCGGCCGGCTCTTCGACGGGTTCGAAGCCCTCTCCCGGCTTCGCCTGGCCGCCCAGGTCGCCCAGGTGCGAGCCGGGCTCCCCCTGTCGGACGTGATGGTCGTCGACGACCTGGCCGAGGGGGACCAGCACGCGCTGCGGGATGCCTTCCGCGCGGTGCGCGCCACGCAGTCGGTGACGTCCGTGACGTTCAGGACCGGGCTGTGACCCGGCCGGCGACTGCGCTCGCCGGAGGTGGATCGTGACCAGGTGGCGTGTCCTGGCGCTCATCGCGATCGCCACCCTCGTCCCAGCCCTCACCGTCGCTGTGGTCCTCGCCGACCTCCCACCGGGGTCCCGACGTGCGCTCCTTGACTCCCTGGGCTCGCAGTGGCTCGTGCTCGCCCTGGGCCTCGTGGTGCTCGTGGCGGGGATCGGATGGGTGGCGTGGAGCACCTGGCGCTCCGAGCAACGTCAGGATGCGCGGCAGGCCGCCGACATCGAGATCATCGCCAACGTCAACCCCGCCCACCGCCTCGCCGGGGTGACCGCCGTGGAGCGCGCCGTCAACGTCCTGGCCGAGCGGCACGCCACCGCCGAGGACCGCCTCACCGAGCAGCTGGACAGCGCCCACGCCGAGCTGACCCGCGAGCGCGACGTCCTGTTCGCCGTGCTCACCGGACTCGACGTCCCGGTGGGGGTCGTGGACGACAGCGGCCGGATCCTCCTGGTGAACCCCGCCGCCCGGCGGATGCTCGTCTCCCGCTCACGGATCGCGGCGGGCCGCAGCATCTTCGGGGTGTTCGACGCCGAGGACCTGACCCCGCTGCTGACCCGGGCCCTGGGCGGCGAGCGGCCGTCGGCTGTGGTCGCCGGCACCCCGATCCGCCTGGCCCGCATCACCGGGCCCGACGAGCCCGGCATGGTCCTGATCATCGGCGAGCCCGGGGAGGACCCCGCCGGGCCGGTGGTCGGCCTGTCGGTGGACCTCGCCCGACCGAGCCGGCCGGCGGTCACCCGTGAGGAATGGCTGGCCACGCCCCTGGACCAGATCGTGTTCACCGTGCTGGACTGCGAGACGACCGGCCTGCACTCGGAGGCCGGCGACCGCCTGATCGCGCTGGGGGCTGTGCGCATCGATGGGGCCGACGTGCGCGCCGACGACACCTTCGACGCCTTGGTGAACCCCGGGCGGCACATCCCGGAGTCGTCGACGAGGTTCCACGGGATCAGCGACGAGCTCGTGGCCGACGCGCCGACCGGGGCCGCGGTGCTCACCGACTTCGCCGACTACGCCGCAGACTCCGTGCTCGTCGGCCACCACTTGGCCTTCGACCTCGGGTTCCTGGAGCCCCCCGCAGCCGAGGCGGGGGTCACCCTCGAACCCCTGAGCCTGGACACCATGCTCCTCTCGGCTGTGCTGGACCCCGACCCGGACGCCCGGCACGGTCTCGACGGCGTCTGTGCCCGGTTCGGCGTGGAGGTCATCGGCAGGCACACCGCCCTCGGGGACGCCCTGGCCACGGCCGAGGTGCTGGTCCGGATGATCCCCCTGCTGCGCGAGCGCGGGATCCACACGCTCGGCGATGCCCGGCGCGCGTCAGCCGCGACCGAGCTGGCAGGCCGGATCGAAGCGGTGGGCGCGTAGTCGGGACGACCACTCGCCCGGGTCGCCCGGGTCGCAGGTCGGCCCACAATGCGCGGTCTGGTCCGGGCTCAGCCCAATGCGGCGCGGATCTGCTCGGCGTGGTCGCGGGCGTGGGCGACGTAGGTGTCCAGCCAGTCAGCCAGGGTGTAGGGCCCGGACTCGCTGTGGACGCCGAAACGCGCGAGGTCATCGGGCGTGATCAGGTCCAGCAGCTCGGCACTCGAGTCGCGGACAGCGCGGAATACGGCCAGCGACTGCGCCACCGGACGGTCGTAGTGCAGGACCCGCGCCCACTGCGCCTCGTCATAGCCCTGGATCGTCGTTCCATCGGGCTCGGCCAACAGCCGGCGCAGCCGGACGTAGGAGTTCGTCTCGGAGTCGGCCACGTGGTGGATCACCATCCGCGGGGTCCAGCCGTCGGGCTCGTCGGGCTGACGGTCCAGGTCGGCCCCGGACAGCGCCGACGCGACCGCGAGGAACTGCTCCGTGGCTGCCCGGTAGGCGGCGATCCGTTCAGCCAGATCAGCGGATCGAGATGATCCACCAGCGCGCTCGGGCGTCATGTGAGGTCCTCTCCAAGGCTCGGTGACCGGGAATGCTACTGGGGTGGAGCCCTCCGTGTGGAGGACCCCACCCCAGCGGGTGGTGCAGATCAGGACGTCAGGCCACGAGGACCGTCAGCCCGTCGGGGCTTGCTGTGGATCACTGACCAGCCTTGAACGCCGCGAGCAGCTCCTCGTTGTCGGCGTAGACCTCTTCGCCGTTCTCAGCAGTGACGATCAGCGGCTCGAGGTAGTCCGCGGGGATCACGACGCCACTGTCGGAGCCGACATCGGCCATCGCGAACTTGGCTGCCGTCGGGTAGACCTCGCCGGCGCAGACAGCCGTGATCAGCTTGACGGTCTCGGCCACCAGCTTGCGGGTGTCCTTGTAGATCGTCGAGTACTGCTCGGCGGCGGCGACGCGTGTGACCGCGACGACCTCCGAGTCCTGACCGGTGACGGTCGGGGTCAGCTTCGCAGCGCTCGTGGCGTTGAGGATGCCCTCAGCCAGCTGGTCGTTCGGCGAGAGGACGCCGTGCAGCGGGGTGCCATCGTTGTAGTACTGCGTGATGAGGTTCTCCATGCGCTTCTGGGCGTTCTCCTTCTTCCAGCCCTCTGTCGACACCTGGTCGAAGCTGGTCTGGCCGGAGGTGACCTTCAGGGTGCCGTCATCGATCTTCGGCTGAAGGACGTCCATGGCGCCGTTGAAGAACACCGGGGCGTTGGCGTCGGTGGCGGCACCGGCGAACAGCTCGATGTTCCACGGGGACGCGCCCTGGTTCTTCTCCATGCCCTCCAGAAGGGCGGTGCCCTGGAGCTGGCCGACCTTGAAGTTGTCGAACGCGACGTAGTAGTCGGTCGCCTTGGCGTCGATGGGACGGTCGTAGGCGATGAGCGGGACGCCTGCGGCCTCGGCGGCCTCAGCCTGGCTGCCGAGCTGCTGGCCGTTCTCGGCGCCGATGACGAGCACCTTGGCCTGCTGGGTCAGCATGTTGTCGGCGTTCGCCTGCTGCGATGCGACGGCCGACGATCCGGAGTCAGCGAACTGCACGTCGGGGGTGAACCCGGCTGCCGTGATCTGCTCCTCGAACAGCTGCTTGGCCAGCGTCCAGTTCTCGGACGTCTGGGCAGGCAGGGCGACGCCGATGCGGTCGCCGGGGGCGCACGTCGTGGTGGTCTGAGTACCCGCGGCCGCCGCAGACCCACTGGCAGCGGGGGCAGCGGTCTCAGTCGCGGTCTCGGACTCGGTGGAACAGCCGCTCAGGATGAGCAGCGAGCTGCATGCCGCCGCAATGGCGACCATGGACTTCCTCATATCTGTGTTTCTCCTTTTGGTTGGGGTGGAGATCTGGGGGAGGCGCGACAACCGCGCCTGGCGCCGCCTAGTTGGCGGCGGTTGCGGAGGCAGCAGCAGGCTCGGCGGCTGCGTGCTCCGCTGGCTTGCGCTTCCGGCGACTCAGGGATGGGAACAGCGGCGGGCGATCCGTCTGCTTGCTCAGGAGGTCGAAGGCGACGGCGGCCAGGAGGACCAGGCCCTTGATCACCGACACCCAGGACTGCTCGACACCCATGAGGGACAGTCCGTTGTTGAGGAAGGCCATCACCAGACCACCGACCATGGATCCCACGACGGTCCCGACACCGCCGGTGACGGCCGCCCCGCCGATGAACACGGCGGCGATCGCGTCGAGCTCCCAGCCCACGCCGTCCGCGGGGCCCGCTGCGCCAGCACGGGCCAGGTAGACCATGCCGGCCACCGCGGCGAGCATCGACATGTTTGCTATGACAAGGAAGTTGACGCGCGGCACGTTCACCCCGGAGAGCGCAGCGGCGCGCTTGTTGCCGCCGACGGCGTAGATGTGGCGACCGAACGTGGTGTTGCCCATGATGAAGGAGTAGATGAACACCAGGGACAGCAGGATCAGACCCGAGACCGGGAAGCCGGTCCCCTCGTTGCCGGTGGCGAACTTGAAGGCGAAGAACATGATCACAAGGCCGAGCAGGAACAGCTTGATGGCCGCTGTCCACATTGGCGGCACCTCGTCACCGACGGACTTGGCCTTGGCGCGCTTGCGGAGCTCCAGAAGGATCAGCGCGATCACCGCCGCCAGCCCAAGGATGAGCGTGGGGGTGTTCACGACCTTCGAGCCGTTGGCCAGGATGAGGTTCGGCCCGACCTGCGGGATGTAGCCCCGACCGATCACCTTGAAGCCCTCGGGGACGGGCACGGTCTGCGACTGGCCGATCACCTGGTTCAGGCCGCGGAATATGAGCATGCCCGCCAGCGTCACGATGAAGGCGGGGACCATCACCCGGGACACCCAGAATCCCTGCCACATGCCAACGAGGATTCCCGCGGCGATGCCCACGACGATGCCCAGACCCCAGCCGAAGCCCCAGTCAGCCATGGCCGTGGCCACCACGATGCCCACGAAGGCCGCCACCGAGCCGACCGAGAGGTCGATGTGCCCGGCGATGATCACCATCACCATCCCGATCGCCAGGATCAGGATGTACGAGTACTGGGCCACGACGTTGATCAGGTTCACCGAGCTGAGCACCACCCCATCGGTGGTGAAGTAGAACAGGGTGATGATCGCGACCAGGCTGAAGACCATGCCGTACTGGCGCACATCGGCGTTGCCGAACACGCCCTGCCGGATCTCCTTCATCTTGCTCATGCTGTGGTCCTCACTCGTGCGGACGTCATGGACTTCATCAGTGATTCCTGTGTGGCTTCCTCGACGGGGACATCGGCCGTGACCTGCCCCTCGAACACTGTGTAGATGCGGTCGGAGATGCCGATGACCTCGGGCAGCTCGGAGGAGATGACGATGACGCCCTTGCCCTGGCGGGCCAACTCGAAGATGACCTCGTAGATCTCGTACTTGGCGCCGACGTCGATGCCGCGCGTGGGCTCATCGAGGATGAGCAGGTCGGAGTCGGTGAACATCCACTTGCTCAGCACGACCTTCTGCTGGTTGCCGCCCGAGAGCTTGTCCACGCCCTCATTGACCGAGGGCGTCTTGGTGCGCAGCCGCTTGCGGTAGTCCTCGGCGGCGACGAACACCTTGTGCTTGTCGATCACGCCGCGCGTGCTCACCTTGCTCCACTTGGCCTGGACCGTTGCGGTCTTGATGTCATCCAGCAGGTTCAGACCGAGGGTCTTGCGGTCCTCACTCACGTAGGAGATGCCGTGGCCGATGGCATCGCGCACGTGGCGCAGCTGGATCTCCTGGCCGTCCTTGATGATGGTGCCAGATTCCCAGATGCCGTAGCTGCGTCCGAAGATGCTCATCGCCAGCTCTGTGCGCCCGGCACCCATGAGGCCCGCGATCCCGACGACCTCGCCGTGGCGGACCTTGAGGCTCGAGCCCTTGCAGACGTAGCGGTCGTCGGCGATCGGGTGCTTGACCCAGATGTCCCGAACCTCGAAGAAGACGTCCCCGATGTTCCTCTCCCGGGTCGGGTACCGACTGTTCATCTCGCGGCCGACCATGCCCCTGATGATCCGGTCCTCGTTGGCGCCCTCGGCGTCGAGGGTCTCGATGGTCTTGCCGTCGCGGATGATCGTGATCTTGTCCGAGATCTGCTCGATCTCGTTGAGCTTGTGCGAGATCATGATGCAGCTCACGCCGGAGTCCTTGAGTCCCTGCATCAGTCCGAGGAGGTGCTGGGAGTCCCTGTCGTTGAGCGCCGCGGTGGGCTCGTCGAGGATCAGCAGCTCGACGTCCTTGCTCAGGGCCTTGGCGATCTCGACGAGCTGCTGCTTGCCCACGCCGATGTTCTTGATCTGCATGTCCGGGCGCTCGTCGAGGCCGACCCGCTCCATCAGCTCGATGCAGCGTCGGCGGGCGGTGGTCCAGTCGATCGCGGTACCGCCCAGTCGGCGGGGCTCGTTGCCCAGGAACATGTTCTCCATGATCGACAGCTCAGGGATCAGCGCGAGCTCCTGGTGGATGATCACGATGCCGACGGCCTCGGACTCACCGATGTTGCGGAACTTGACCAATTCGCCCTTGTAGACGATGTCGCCTTCGTAGGACCCATACGGGTAGACGCCGGACAGCACCTTCATCAGCGTCGACTTGCCCGCGCCGTTCTCGCCGCAGATCGAATGGATCTCCGGACGTCCCACGGTCAGTGAGACTTCGGACAGGGCCTTCACACCGGGGAACTCCTTGGTGATGCTGCGCATCTCCAGGAGGGGCGCTTCACTCACTGCATGCACCACCATGATCACGGATCGTCACGACTGCCGGGGGCCGGGTCAACGCGCCGCGCCGGACATGTCTCAGGAATGTCACAACTGATGACCCTTTCGATCGTGTCCTACGTTGTCAAGCACCAAAGGTAACGAGTTGATAACGAAAGTGGGGACCGCCACTTCGCACGTCTGGCAATCGCTCTCCCGACGAACGAGGCGCTACAGTAATTCCATGACATCGATGGACATGGGTGTGAGCCGGGGCACACCTCCACCCTCGGGCCGGGCGACGCTCGCCGATGTTGCGCGACTGGCCGAGGTGAGCACCAAGACCGTGTCACGCGCCCTTTCCGGCTCGCCCAACGTCGACTCCGAGACCCGCGCCCGCATCGAGCATGCGGCGGCCACCCTGCGGTTCCGCCCCAACGCCCTGGCGCGCGAGCTGCGCACAGGTGGCGTCACCACCACGGTGGGCTTCGTCATCGGGGACCTGACCAACCCGTTCTACTCACTGGTCGCCGCGGGCGTCGAGCGAGTCCTGGCTCGGGAGGGGATGACCCTGGTCATCGCCGCCTCGGACGACGAGTCGCGCCTGGAGCCCACTGTGGTCTCGGCCATGCTCGACCGGCGGATCCGGGGGCTGCTGCTCGTGCCCATCGCCGCCGACCACAGCTACCTGGACGGCGAGCGGCATTTCGGCACGCCGATCGTGGCGGTCGACCGGCCCCTGTCGAATGCCACCAGCGACAGCGTCGTCCTGGACAACCGTGCGGGTGCACGGGCTGGGGTGCTCGCGCTCCTGGACGCGGGGCATACCCGGGTGGCGTTCGTCGGGAGCGCCGACTCGCTCTACACCCACCACGAGCGCCTGCTCGGCTACCGCGACGCCCTGGAGGCTCGAGGTGTCGGCTCCGATCCGGCCCTCATCCGCATGGACGCCCCGGACATCGCCTCGGCGGCCGCGTCGGTGTCGGCGCTGCTGGACTCCGATGCGCCGCCGACAGCGGTGTTCGCCGGCAACAACCGGGCGACCATCGGAACGCTGCAGGGAATCCGGCAGCGGGGCGCCCACGTCGGTCTTCTCGGCTTCGATGACTTCGAGCTCGCCGGGTTCCTCGGCGTGAGCGTGGTGGCTCACCAGCCTGAGCGGATGGGCGAGGTTGCCGCGGAGCTCACACTGCGCCGGATGGTCGACCCCATGGGGCTCGCCGAGCAGGTGGTCCTGCCCACACACGTGATCCTGCGCGGGTCGGAGCGCGTGCTGGGCTGAGGGAGAGGGCGGTGGGCGGTCAGAGGCGGCCGGTGTGTACATCAACGGATCCGTGAAGTGGTGAGCTCCCGCACCGCGGCGTACTGCTCCCGGACCATGGGGGCGGGATCCGCCGCGTAGGTCCTGACGTCGGCCACTGCCCAGGCCGGCGGCTCGACAGAGCCGGCGAGTGCCCACGCAGCCTGGCGCGCCGCGCCGTCGGCGACATACTCCCCCGCCGGGGGGACAGTCACGGGCTTGCCGAACACTGCGGGGGCGAGCATGCGCACCGCCTCCGAGCGAGCCCCACCGCCGATGAGCAGGACCCGTTCCACCGGGACACCGAGCGCCGTCATTGCGTCCAGGCCAT
>CAVOXR010000003.1:0-56176 GCA_963700475.1 uncultured Actinomycetes bacterium | reverse complement strand
CACTCGCCGAAGCCGAGCACCGCAGCGAGGAAGTCCCAGCAGAACAGCCCTCCGATCGCGGAAGCGTCAAGAGGTGCACGCACGAAACGAGAGGGCGGTCCCAGACGGGGCCGCCCTCTCGCACGTCCGCACACGAATTCGACCGATAGCGACATCACGGGCTGGCCACCTGTGCACCACGCACATGAAGTGGGCGGAAACCCGCCCTGCAGGACGGCGATTCCGCCCACTTCATGTGCGTTGAAGTCACAGGGCGTCTCGCACAAGGCTGTAAGTGCCGATTCCATGTGCGATGGGTGCCCAGGGCCAGGGCCGGACCCCACCCGCCAGGACTGGCTCGGTGCTCCCATGCCGAGATCATCGCGGCGACTGCGAGCAGGTCGCTGTCGTTGTGGCTGATCTCCATCAGCGGGCGACGGAGGGTACCTCGTTGCATGCCCCGCGCCCCACCGGCAGATCGCCGGTAACCTCCGGCCATGTCCAGCAACGCCTCCGACGACCACAACCACCAGCCCGTCCTGGAGGTGGCCTCCGAGGGTCACCGGGTCACGACCCTCGAGCTGTTCTTCGACCTCGTGTTCGTGTTCGCCATCACCCAGGTCACCGGGTACATCGCCGAGCACCTCACCCCGGTGGGCATGCTCGAGGGGTTGATCCTGCTCGCGCTCATCTGGTGGGCGTGGGTCGCCTACGCCTGGCTGGGCACGACGATCCGCTTCGACGAGGGCCTGGTCCGGGTCCTGCTGTTCACGGCCATGGGCATGATGCTCATCATCTCCATCGGGCTGCCCGAGGCGTTCGGGGATGCGCCCGGCGGCTTCGACGGCTGGTTGTCGACCCCGACCGTGGTGGTCCTGGCCTACGCGGTCGTCCGGTTCCTGCACCTGGGCCTGTTCGCCCTCGCCGGGCGGGAGGACCCGGAGATGGCCGCGGCGGTCCGCAGGTTCGGTGGACCGGTGGTCCTGGCGATGACCCTCCTGCTCGTCGGCTCCTACCTCGGTGGCTGGGCCCAGATCGTGCTCTACTCAGCAGCTGTCGTCATGGACATCGCCGGCGCCTACTGGGGCGGTGGCGCTGGGTGGGCCCTGAACCCCGCGCACTTCGCCGAGCGGCACGGCCTCATCGTCATCATCGCCCTCGGTGAGTCCATCGTGGCGATCGGCGCCGGCGCGTCCGCCCTGCCCCTGTCCCTGGCGATCAGCGTGACCGCCCTGCTCGGACTGACCATCGCCGCGTGCCTGTGGTGGGTCTACTTCGACATCACGGCGCTGGCCGCGGAGCGGAACCTGAGCGCCCTGACCGGAGCCGCCCGCAACCGGGCCGCCCGGGACGCCTACAGCGTCATGCACTGGCCGATGATCGCCGGCATCGTCCTGCTCGCGCTCGGGGTGAAGAAGACGGTGACGATGGTCGGCACCGAGCCGTTCGAGCTCGCGGGCCACATCAAGCCGCTGGCCGCCATCTCACTGGCCGGGGGCGTTGCCCTCTACCTCCTGGGGCACATGCTGTTCCGGGCACGCATGGACCACTCGTGGTCCCGTCCTCGCGCGGTGGCGGCTGCCGTGTGCATGGGCCTGGCAGTGGCGGCGCCGTTCGTCCCGACCATGGCACTGCTCGTTGCTGTCACGTTGGTCGTGGTCGTCCTGGTCAACCACGAGTACCGGAGGCTGGGCTGGCTGTCCTACCACCTGCGCCACCAGGACCACGGTGATCACGGGACGCCGACGCCGTAGTGACTGGGTCCCGGCTGGCCCTCAGGCTGTCGGCAGATCGTCCCCAGCCTTCGGTCGCCGCCAGACATAGGGCGTCGTGGTCGTCACGGCGATCAGCCCGCTGCGCTCGAGGATCGGCCGCGACATCGCACTGCAGTCGCTGTGCATGAACCTGACACCCAGCTCCATCGAGGCACGGGCCCTGGCTGCGACGAGAGCCCGGTAGATGCCGCGGCCGCGCCAGGGCGCCTGCACGGCGCCACCCCACAACCCGGCGAACTCCGTGCCCCGGACGACATCCAGCGTGCCGGCTGCGACCACCTCGCCACCGGACTCGGCCACCCACAGCTGGAGATGGTCGGGGTCGGCTGCCATGTGCTCGGCGACCCTCTCCGGGTCCCGCCCGGCGTCTGAACCGAACACCTCCGACTGCATGACGTGGGCGCGCGCAACGTCCTCGAGCAGGTGGGGCCCGACCTCGACCCGGCGGATCGTCACGTCGGACGGGATGGCGACCTCGACCGCCAGCTCCGCGGCCGGCCCGACCATCACGGTCTCCAGGTCCTGCGCGACGAAGCCGTGCGTCGTCAGGCGCGCCCCGAGGTCGTCGGGTGCATCGTGACCGCGTGTCTTCCACTCGGCGCTGCCGACGTCCGTCCCGTCGCGGAAGTGGGCGAGACTCGCGGCGATCAACTCGTCCAGGGCCTGGCCCTCAGCCCCCGCCAGGGACCGGTAGGTGACCATCCCACCCTCGCCGAAGACCGCCCAGAGCAGCGGCGGGTGGCGCACCACCGAGAGGGCCCGCGCCACCTCGGCCTCCTCGCGCAGCTGGGTGTCGTAGGCCTCGAGCAGCGCAGCGGGATCCATGGTGGGCATCCTCGTGCGCGCGGAGGGACCCGGTCAAAGCGGAGGGGGCGGCCCGCCAGGACCGCCCCCTCGAGTTCGCGTTGCGCGTGGCTGAATCAGCCGAACAGGCGATCCTCTTCCAGCTGGTACTGCGAGCCGCCGAAGCCCAGTACCAGGTAGCCGATGGGCGTCAGGAAGATCAGCACAAGGGCCATCCCGATTCCATGACCGAACGCCTTGGCGAGGTCCAGGGCGATGATGATCCAGACCACGAAGTTCACGAACGGGATGAGCATGAGCAGCAGCCACCACCAGGGACGGTGGACGATCTTCAGCAGGCCAAGGATGTTGATGATGGGGATCAGGCAGACCCAGCCGTGCTGGCCGCCCTTGACGTACATCTTCCATCCGGCGACCAGGATGAGGATGAGCCACAGCAGACCGAAGAAGAATCCGATCCCATCGAACAATCCGTTGTCGTCCATCAAGAACCACCTCCACCAGCACGTCGGGTCCCTCATGGCCCCGGTGGTGCTGAGAGTAGGCTCGTCGGTTGGATTTGGACTTCAGACACGCGTGTCACACCTGTGACAATCCCCGCTGGGAGCCCGGGTGTCCTCACCTGTGCGATCTCGGGCCCCGAACCGGCGCCTCGCGGTACCCGCCGTCGGCCAGCCCCGCGCGTCGCTCGAAGACGTTGCGGGAGGCGAAGTCACCCGTGCGCAGCCACGACCAGCCCGCGGCAGCCACGTACGCGACGGGCATGAGGACCCCACCGCACCAGGCGTACTGGGTGACGTGGCGCTCCTCGTGGTCGAGCAACCGCCGCGACACCGAGCCCACCGGATCGCGGCGGGCTCCGGGCAGCCCGGCCCTGAGGAAGACGACGCTGCCGAACGTGAAAGCCGGAGCCGGTGGGACGGGCAGTCGGTACCCGTGGGCCAGCCAGATCCCGTTGCGCGCCCGCCGCGGCCGCCCAGCCGCGATGTGGGCGAGAAGCAGTCCGGAGGGGGTGGACAGGTTCACCCAGTTCGCCGCTGACCTCACCCGGTGAGCTGCACGCACGTGACCCTCCTGCCCATGTCCGACGAGCCGCTACAGTTGGCCGTGCAAGGCAAGGATGCACTCATCCAGAGGGGTGGAGGGACACGGCCCGCCGAAGCCCCGGCAACCAGGCCAGCTCGGCCCAGGTGCTACGTCCGTCCCGCTGGCCGCATGGTCCGCGGGGAAGATGAGCGAACGAGGAGTTCCTGTGACGACCGCGACCACGCTGGACTTCGGGCCGGCCACCCACCTGACCTGCCGTGCCTGCGGTGAGCAGTACCCCCTGGGTGCCGCGTACGCGTGCATGGAGTGCTTCGGGCCACTGGAGGTCGGCTACCAGATCGTCGCGCCCACCCGGGAGGACATCGCCGCCGGACCGCCGAACATCTGGCGCTACCGCGCGCTGCTCCCCGTCCCGGAGAACATCGCCGAGCTGCCCGGCCTGAACCCCGGCTTCACCAAGCTCGTGCGAGCCGACAACCTCGCCCGCGTGCTGGGCATGCGCCGACTCTGGGTCAAGGACGACACCGGAAACCCGACGCACTCCTTCAAGGACCGCGTGGTGGCCGTGGCCCTGTCCGCCGCCCGGCAGCTGGGCCTGCAGACCCTGTCGTGCGCATCCACCGGCAACCTCGCGAACGCCGTGGCCGCGGCGGCGTCCCGCGCGGGTATGGGGCACGTCGTGGTGATCCCGGCGAACCTCGAGGCCGGCAAGGTCATCACGACCGCCGTGTACGGCGGGACCCTCATCGCCGTCGACGGCAACTACGACGACGTGAACCGCCTCTGCTCGGAGCTGGTCGGCGACCCGCTGACCTCCACCTGGGGCTTCGTGAACGTCAACCTGCGGCCGTACTACGCCGAGGGCTCGAAGTCGCTGGGCTTCGAGGTGGCCGAGCAGCTCGGCTGGCGGCTTCCGCAGCAGGTCGTCATCCCGGTCGCGTCCGGCTCGCTGCTGACGAAGGTCGACAAGGCCTTCGGCGAGCTCGGCAGGCTCGGACTGATCGAGCCGACCCCGTACCGGGTCTTCGGTGCCCAGGCCACCGGGTGCTCCCCGGTGGCGCAGGCGTACCGGGCCGGGATCGACGTGATCCGCCCGGTGAAGCCGAACACCATCGCCAAGTCACTGGCGATCGGCAACCCGGCCGACGGCCCGTACGCCCTGGACGTGGCCCGCCGGACCGGCGGGGCGATCGCCGACGTCTCCGATGAGGAGATCGTCGCGGGGATCCGGCTCCTGGCCCAGACCGAGGGGATCTTCGCCGAGACCGCGGGCGGCGTCACCGTGGCCACGCTGCGCCAGCTCCTGGCCTCCGGGCAGCTGGATCCCGATGCCGAGACCGTGGTCTACAACACCGGTGACGGGCTCAAGACGCTCGACGCCGTGGCCGACCAGGTCGGTCCAACGGCTACCATTCCCCCAAGCATCGACGAGTTCCGCGCCGCCCTCGGTGGCTGAGGAACTCCCGATCCGACTCCCCCGCCCCGCACGACGAGGAGCCCCCGATGTCCGTTGCAGTCCGCATCCCCACCATCCTGCGCAGCTACACCGCGGGCGTCGCCGAGGTCAGCGTCGAGCCCAGTGAGCCCACGCTGTCGTCGACGATCACCGCCCTCGAATCGGCCTACCCCGGCCTGTCGGCGCGCGTGCTTGACGACCAGGGCGCCCTGCGCCGGTTCGTGAACGTGTACGTCAATGACGAGGACGTCCGCTTCGAGGGCGGGCTGGACGCCGCCACCCCCGACGGCGCCCAGGTCTCGATCATCCCCGCCGTCGCCGGCGGCTGAACCGGCCGGGGCGCCGCGCCGCCGTCGCCCCCCGCCGCCCCTCCGCGTTGGCCCTCCGCGCCCCGGTCACGTCGTGCCGTCCACCCTCCCCGCAACTCGTCCGGATACGCGAGCGTTCGCCGTCGCAGATCCGGACGAAATGGCGATTGGGCCGCGCAATAGCGGACGAACTGGCAGGTGGAGGAGGAGCGAGGGCGGGCGGGCGGGGCCGGCGACGGGCCGGCTTCCGGGACGAGCCCAGCCGAGCCAGCCACCGGGCGGGCCTCAGCTGGCCGGGCGCCCGGGCTCAGGAGGATGCGTCAGAGTTCGATGCCGAGGCGGCGGGCTGAGCGGGCACGCTGACGGGTCGAGCGCATCCGGCGCAGCCGCTTGACCAGCATCGGGTCGGCCTTGAGCGCGGCCGGGTCGTCGATGAGGGTGTTGAGCATCTGGTAGTAGCGGGTCGTCGAGCACTCGAAGAGCTCGCGGATCGCCTGCTCCTTGGCCCCGGCGTAGCGCCACCACTGGCGCTCGAACTCAAGGATCCGAAGGTCGCGATCGCTGAGGCCGGAAGCCTCGCCGAGGGGCAGCGATGAGGCCGCTGCGACGTCGACGCCAGACTCCATGACCATTGCCTCCACACCCCCGACCAGCTCCCGAGCACCTTCGTGCGATCTGCCTCGAGTGTAGGCGAGGGCCCTGACATCGACCGAAACGTCGGGCTGGGCGTGTCGTGCACGCACGCCCGGAACGCCCCGATTCAACCGATGAGCGGGAAGGTCGTGGCCATCGCCAGGGCCAGCGGGACCGCCTGCGCAGTCGCGGCTGCGGCTGGGTCATGGGCCCATCCGCCGAGGATCGCCAACAGCAGCAGGATCGGCACCACCAGGGGGACGGTCAGGGCCAGGAAGCCCGGCGCCCCGAGGAGAACGACCGCGGCGAGCAGGGCCGCGACGACGATCAGCCGGCTCGCGACGAGGACGAGCGCACGGCGCCACCCACGGGTCCCGGAGATGACGCGGGACTCAGCCCAGAACCACGCCCCGAGCACCACAAGGAGCACGGCCAGCACCCACGGACGCGAGCCGACCAGCGCGTAGCCCGCCCAGGTCAACCGAGCGGGCAGCGCCATGGCCAGCGCCAGGACGCCCCCGGCCACCGCTCCCCAGCCCAAGCCACGCAGTGTGCCTGCCGCGGCGCGGCGGCGTCCCGCGACCACGCCGAGCACAAGGGCGCCGACGGCGAACCACCCCAGGAGATACCCGGTGACGGCCACGGGGAGACGATCGGTCAGGGCCTGCAGGATGGCCGCACCCAGCCCTGCGGCGACCGCCGCCGCGACGAGGACCACCAGGGTGCGACCGACTCTCGCAGGACTCGGCGCGGCATCGGCGGTGGGGCCGGATGTCCCGGCGCGGGCGAGAAGCGGCCGGGCAGCCAGAACGCCGCCGACGAGGATCAGCAGCACACCGATGATGCGGGCGTCGCCACGTGGCTGGCCACCGCCGAGCCAGGCAGCCACCTCGTCGAAGGACTGCTGCCGGTAGATCACCGAGATGTGCTCCGCGCCGGCGATCTCGATCGCCCGACGTCCGGTGCCCTGCCCTGGATCGCCGTACGTCCGTCCCGGCTGGGCATCCGGGTAGCCCACCCGCAGCGCTTCGATCGCCGCGTCGGAGAACCGGGAGGACTCCGCCGACCCCCAGAGGATCAGCAGGTTGCGCGGACTGGCCGGATCGTCGGGGAGGTCCTCGGCGCCGGGCAGGCTGATCGCCACCGTCGCCTCGGTCGGGTTGTTCGCCGCCCACGACGTCACGGCCCCGGCGCCCATCGAGTGACCGACCACCGCGGCAGGCAGGCCGGTCAACTCGGTCGCAGCCGCCACGGCCTCGCCGACGGCGACATCCAGCGACCCGTCCTCCAACGGGGCCGCATTGCTGCCGTGGCCCGGGAGGTCCGGCATCACGACCACGTGGCCTGCCCGGGCCAGGGCGGAGGCCATCGGATCCATCATCGCCGCGCTGCCGGAGAAGCCATGGGCCAGGACGATCGCGGGTGCCCGGACCTCGCCGACGGGCTCGACGATGCGGATCGGCGTCGTGCCCGCCATCGCCGTGCGGCGCTCCACGTCCCCGCTGGACCCGAGCAGGACCACGACGCCGACCACGAGGCACACCGCCGCGGCCAGGATCCACGCCACGTACCGTCGCCCGGCCATCTGATCCCGGGTCACCGATCTGCTCCCATCACGACGGGAGCAGATCGTCGGACTGGGAGCAATCCTCGCGGAGCGCCGGCCACGCGTAGGGGGAGCGCCGGCCAGGTGGGCGCTACGAGCGTGGGCGGGCTGGGGATCCGCCGATCCGGGGCTCGTCACGGGCCTGATTGTGCCGCGGCAGCGAGAGCGCCGCTCGCGGCATCAGGCGCCGCTGGGCGCGGCACGGCTCGGATGCAGCAGGATGGGTCCCCGTGGACCCCACCTTCCTCGACCATGTCCGTGGCCAGCTCGCCGAGATCACCGAGCAGGGGCTGTACAAGCGCGAGCGGGTGATCACCACGGCGCAGGGCGCCTGGGTGGACGCCGACGGCCGTCGCGTGATCAACCTGTGCGCCAACAACTACCTCGGGCTGTCCAACCACCCCGACGTCGTGGCGGCCGCCAGCGCGGGCCTGAGCACCCACGGGTTCGGCCTGTCCAGCGTGCGGTTCATCTGTGGCACCCAGGACATCCACACAGAGCTCGAGGCCCGGATCAGTCGGTTCCTGGGCACGGAGGCGACGCAGCTCTACTCCTCCTGCTTCGACGCGAATGGCGGGGTGTTCGAGCCGCTCCTCGGCGAGGATGACGCGATCATCTCCGACGCCCTGAACCACGCCTCGATCATCGACGGGGTTCGGCTGTGCAAGGCCCGCCGCTTCCGGTACGCGAACAACGACATGGCCGACCTCGAGCGCCAGCTGGTCGCAGCCCGCGAGGGCGGGGCGCGCTTCATCCTGATCGTCACCGATGGGGTGTTCAGCATGGACGGCCACATCGCCGACCTCCCGGCGATCTGCGACCTGGCCGAGGCGCACTCGGCGATGGTGATGGTCGACGACAGCCACGCCGTCGGGTTCGTCGGCGAGCACGGCCGCGGGACGCCCGAGCACCACGGCGTGATGGACCGTGTCGACATCCTCACCGGCACGCTCGGCAAGGCCCTCGGGGGCGCCAGCGGCGGGTACGTGTCCTCCCGCCAGGAGGTCATCGACCTGCTGCGACAGCGCTCACGGCCCTACCTGTTCTCCAACTCGGTCTCCCCGGCCGTCGTGACGGCCAGCCTCCGGGTGCTGGACATGCTGGCCGACGGCGACGACCTCCGCGCGCAGCTGCGGGCCAACGCGGTGCACTTCCGCGCAGGCATGCAGGACCTGGGGTTCGACCTGCTCCCCGGCGAGCACCCGATCATCCCGGTCATGCTCGGCGACGCCCGGTTGGCCGGGGAGCTGGCCGCCGGCCTGCTCGACGAGGGCGTCTACGTGACCGCGTTCTCGTTCCCCGTCGTGCCCCGCGGCCAGGCCCGGATCCGCACCCAGATGTCCGCCGCCCACTCGACCGAGGACCTCGACATGGCGATGGCGGCCTTCGCCCGCGTCGGACGCACGCTCGGGGTGATCGCATGACGGGCTCCCAGCCTGCCCCTGTGTCCGCGCCCGAGCCGATCCCCGCCACCATGCGCGCGCTCGTGAAGGCCCGGCCCGAGGTGGGGCTGTGGATGCAGGAGGTCCCGGTTCCCGGGATCGGACCCAACGACGTGCTCATCCGGATCGTCAAGTCGTCGATCTGCGGCACCGACGTGCACATCTGGAACTGGGACCACTGGGCGCAGCAGCACATCGCCCTGGGGATGCACGTGGGCCACGAGTACGTCGGGCGGATCGCCGCCCTCGGTTCGGCGGTCACCGGCTACGAGGTCGGTGAGCGGGTCACCGGCGAGGGGCACATCGTCTGCGGGCACTGCCGGCGCTGCCGGGCCGGGCAGCGGCACCTGTGCAAGGAGACCATCGGCGTCGGCGTCAGCCGCCCCGGCTCCTTCGCCGAGTACCTCGCCCTGCCGGCGAGCAACCTCTTCCGGGTGCCCGCGGCCGTCCCCGACGAGATCGCCACGATCTTCGACCCGTACGGCAACGCCACGCACACGGCGCTGAGCTTCGACATGGTCGGCGAGGACGTCCTGATCACCGGCGCCGGGCCGATCGGCGTGATGGCCGTGGCGATCGCTGGGCACGTGGGCGCCCGCAACGTGATCGTCACCGACGTCAACCCCTACCGCCTCGAGCTGGCGCGGGTCATGGGCGCGACCCGCGTGGTGGACGTCGCGCACGACGACCTCCGCCAGGTGATGGTCGAGCAGGGCATGACCGAGGGGTTCGACGTGGGCCTGGAGATGAGCGGCAACCCCGCGGCGTTCCGCCAGATGCTCGACACGATGGCCCATGGCGGCCGGATCGCCATGCTCGGGATCTTCACCGACCCGGTGGCGATCGACTGGGACCAGGTCATCTTCAAGGGGCTGCGGATCAAGGGCGTCTACGGCCGGGAGATGTTCGAGACCTGGTACAAGATGGCCTCCCTGCTGCAGGCGGGGATGGACCTCTCGCCGGTGATCACCCACCGCTTCGGGATCGACGACTTCGCGGAGGCGTTCGCGGTCACGGCCAGCGGGAACTCGGGCAAGGTGATCCTCGACTGGGGCGTGGACCTCAGCTGAGCCACCCCCGCCGACGCGGCAGCCCGCGAGGCGAGCAGCGTCACTCCGCAGCGGCCGCCGCCCCGTCCCCGCGGGCGCGGCCGGGGAGGTTCGACACGATCTTGCCCAGCGCCGTCACCAGGAACAGCTGTCCGAGCACGGCTTCGGAGATGGCCAGCGACTGGCCCGGGTTGCCAGCCGGGACCAGGTCGCCGTACCCGGTGGTGGTGAGGGTCGTGAAGCTGAAGAACAGGCACTGGGCCGTGGTTCCGTCACCCTCGGCTCCGAAGAAGGGAGCGGAGCCCGGGAACTCACCCAGGGCAACGTACGCGAATGCGTAGGTCATCCCGATGAGCAGGTACGCGGCCACCCCACCGAAGAACGCCTCTCGGTCAACACCGGGACGACGGATCACGTGCGCGACGATCACCACCGGCGTCAGCGCGTAGAGCGCGACCAGGACCAGGAGCAGGGGCCCCTCGGAAAGGGCGGTGGCCCACCGAGCCTCCCGTACCGACAGCGAACCGAGGACCGCCAACGCGAGGAGACCCAGGACGACCAGGACCATCCCAGCGGCCAGGCGCTGCGCACGTCGGGCCTCGCTGACCGTGAACACGAGCCACACCGTGACCAGCTGGACGAGGATCATGACCATCCGTCCGATGTCACTGCCTCCGTACGCCGCGGCGATCCCGTACGACAGGATCACCAGGACGATGACCAGTCCGTACCGGTCCTCCGCCCGGGCCCCCACTCGACTCGCGATCCCGCCCTCCACGCGCCCTCCTCGGCTGCCCCGGGGCGAGTGTGGCACACCGGCGGTCCGTCCCCGTGGACCTCGATGCCCGGGGTGGAGCATGCTGTGAGGGTGCGAACGCGGTGGTGGATCCTCGGGGGTGTGGCCGGATCGGCAGCAGTGGCGGGGGCGGGAGCAGCTCGAGCGCTGCGGAGTCGTCCGGCGGCTGACGAACCATCCGGCGCACCCCCTGAGGCGGGCTGGGCCACGTGCTCGGCGCCGGGTGCGCGGGCCTACGAGGCGACCTTCGGCCGGCTCCTGACGGGGCTGTACCGCGCGATCGCGACCGACCTGTCCGCCACGCTCGTCGGGCAGCCCGCCCTGCACATCGTGGACATCGGGGCCGGCCCTGGCGGCCTCGCGGTGGCCCTCGCGGAGGCATTCCCCGAGGGCCGGATCACCACGGTCGACGTCGACGCGCGCATGGCGTCCCTGGCGGCGGCCCGGATGGCCCGCGAGGGCATCGACGAGCGGGTGGACGTGTGCGTCGGCGACGTCGCTGCCCTGCCGCTCCCGGACAGCTCGGTGGACCTCGTGACCAGCTCCTTCTCGGTGCACCACTGGCCGGACGCGGCAGCAGGGTTCACCGAGGTCCACCGCATCCTCCGCCCCGGAGGTCGGGCGATCATCTACGACCTCCCGGACTGGTGGGGCAGGTTCGAGACCCATGCCCCAGCCCTCGTCGAGGTCGCGACGGCCGGGGGCTTGCGCGACATCGACTCCAGTCGCCTGCGCTGGCCCGGGCCGTTCGCCGTGGTCCACCGCATCGACGCCACGGCCTGACGCTCGCCCGTCGGCAAGGATGCGGCCATGAACGCCAACTCCTGGGACGCCGACGCCTATGACGATCGCTTCGGTTTCGTGGCCCGCTACGGGGACGACCTCGTCGATGATCTCGACCCGAGCCCGGGCCAGCTGATCCTCGACCTCGGCTGCGGAACCGGACGGCATGCCGCGGCCATGACCGCCCGGGGTGCCCAGGTGGTGGGCATGGACGCCGACCCCGCGATGCTCGCGAGGGCCCGGATCGAGCACCCGGAGGTCACGTTCGTCGACGCGGACGCCACGCTGTTCGATCTCGGGACCCTCGGCGCCCAGCGACCGTTCGACGGGTGCCTGAGCAACGCCGCCCTGCACTGGATGACCGACCAGGCGTCCGTGCTGCGCAACGTCCGTGCGGTGCTCCGGTCCGGGGCGCCCTTCGTCGCCGAGATGGGGGGCGCAGGCAACATCGCGGCACTCGACGAGTCCCTGAGATCGGCTCTGGACGACCTCGGTCTCGGCGAGATCCCGATCCCGGCCAACCACTTCCCGACAGTGGGCCAGCAGTCGACGCTCCTGGAAGCCGCCGGGTTCCGCGTGGAGCACGCCATGTGGTTCCCCCGGCCCACCCCGCTGCATCCGGGGACGACGGCGGCCGGATGGACCCGGCAGTTCCGCACCGCGGTGTGGGACGCGATCCCCTCGACCTCGCATCCGGCCCTGGAGCGTGCCGTTGACGTCCACGCCGAGCGCCTGGGTCTGCACCTCGACGATGGATGGGTCGCGGACTACTGCCGCCTCCGTTTCCACGCGATCGCCACCTGAGGGAGCCGAAGTCAACCCCCCCTCGCCTCACACCTCCGACGGGTACCTCCACAAACGCCCCACCCCCAGAACTGGGCATGGCCCGGCCAGCACGCCGCGCGTACAGTAGGAATCACGGCAAGAGGTCAGGAACGACCCCTTGCGTTGAGGCATGGGGGAGGTGCGCGTGCGCTCGAAGCGGATCGTGGCGGCGATCGCGCTGACGGGCGCCCTGCTGCTGGCCGGCCTCCCCGCGGAAGCGACGAACTCGGGAGCCTCTCCCGCCGGATCGCCCACTCCCGGCCGCGACGGGGCCCAGCCCCACCACGACCACGCAGGCCCCCGCTTTGACCCCGAAGCAGACGGCCACGCTGTCGGTGACGTCGTCGGCGTCCGGATCGGGCGAGGTGACCCTGGTGGCCACCTCGAACGCGAGGTCCATCCAGGTCAAGTACCGGGATGCAGACGACACGGGGCGCAGCGCCACGGAGAAGGTCCGCGAGGGCCAGGCGCAGTTCACCCTGCCCCCCGGGTCGTCGGCGATCCGGGCGCGCGCCAGGGCCACGCCGAAGCTCACTGCGAGCCCATGGGTCGAGGTCTCCTCCGCGCCCGAACCGGCCCCCTCGCCGGGTGCCACCTATTGGGTGTCGCCGTCGTCGAGGATCCAGGGGAAGCTGGCCCGGTACAAGTCCGTCAACAAGCACACGCGGGCCTACTACCTGATCCGGTCCTACATGCAGAAGTTCGAAGCTGCCGGTGGGGGGACGCTTGTCCTGGCGCCCGGCCGGTACGTGATCTCGTCGACGATCTACGTCCCCAGCAACACCACCATCCGGCTGTCCGAGGGCACGACCTTGGTGAAGGGCACGAAGACGGGCACGAAGAAGTTCTCGGCCTCGAACTCGATGTTCATGCTGATCGAACCTTCACGGGGCAAGAAGAAGGGCGCCGTCGGAGGCCATGACGGGGCCTCGGGCATCACCATCGCGGGCGCGGGCGAAGGGCGCTCCGTGATCGACCTGGCAGACGTGCGCAACTCGCTGGCGATCATCGCCGGCCACAACCGGGACGTGACCATCTCGGGGATCACGTTCCAGCGGATGAACAACAACCACTTCATCGAGATGGATGCCTGCGCCGACTGCACGATCACCGGCAACGAGTTCCTCGACGCTGCGGGCGGCACCCGTCAGACGGCTGAGGCGATCAACCTCGACACCCCCGACCCGAAGACCCACGGGTTCGGGTCCGTGTGGAGCGACCAGGACGGCACCCCCAACGAGCGGGTCACCATCTCGAGCAACCGGTTCGATGGGCTGGAACGCGCGCTCGGCACACACAACTTCACCGCCCGGGCCTACCACACCGACATCGTTGTCACCGGGAACACGATCACCGGCAACTCCGACGACGCCATCCACATCATGAACTGGGCCAACCCGGTGCTTCACCGGGAACACGATCAGCTCCAGCGGCGGACTCGGTGGGCATCCGCGCCTGCGGGACCACGAACCCGACGATCAGCGGCAACACGTTCGACGATTCCGCAGCTGCAGTCGTGTTCCGCAACTGCCGGGGGGAGAACGGAAGGACGGCACCCAACGAGGTGACCGACGAGAACCTCGACGCGCTCCGGTCCAACCTGGTCGGTCAGGACCTCGGCAAGGACGCCGTGGGCGTCCCCGGGGAGGGCACCGTCGCGTTCGCTGACTCCCCGACGCCACCTGCCGGGGGTCCCCTCCCAGCCGCTCGTCGAATCAGTGGTGGGCGGCGACCGGCAGGTGACCGTGCGCTGGGCGCCAGCCCTGGCCGAGGAGGGCGCGCCGATCACCGCGTACCGGATCCGTGTGCGTACCGACCCCGCTGGCGAGCCGGTGGCGACCGTCGACGCCCCCGCCGATGCCGTCGAGTCCGTGATCACCGGCCTGACCAACACCAGCGCGCACTACGTCACCGTGGCTGCGGTGAACCGCGCCGGGGAGAGCCCGACGGGCGATTGGAACTCGACGGCCGTGACCCCGGTCGGTCCCCCGTCCCCTCCGCGCGATCCGCAGGCCGTCAGCCTGATCTCCGGAGTGGTGACCCTCGAGTGGAAGGCACCGGAGAACGACGGCGGCGAGCCGGTCACGGGGTACCAGGTGGAGATCTTCGACGATCCGGACGCCACCGTGCCGCTGCCCGGATCCCCCGTGGAACTCAGCCCTGACGCGACGCAGCACATCTGGGTGGGCCTGGCCGAGGGGTCCACGAAGTACCTGCGGGTCCGCGCGTCCAGCAGCTTGGGCAGGGGCGCACCCTCGGACCTGGTCGCGGTTCTCGTGAAGGCTCCGGCGCCGCCCTGGCCGGAGGTCGGGAGCCCGAGCGACGCGGCCTGTCCCCCGACGTGCGAGGTCGAAGGTCGCGTCGGTGACCGCGATCTCCCAGTCCCGCCCGTCCAGTGATCCTCCGGGATCAGGGCTCGTCGTCGGGGTAGCAGCCACGATCCTCGGACGCCACGTCCGCGCTGACGTACTCGTCCTGTCGCGGGTGCCGTCCGTAGCCGTCGCGGCTGTCGTAGCGCGCGATCGCCCACCCGTCGGAGATCAACGACAGCCCAGCGTCCCGGGACCCGACGTCCACGTAGCGCAGGAGCCGGCCGTACCGGTCGGAATCCTCCGTCGCCCCGGGTACCAGCGACACCCGACGGCCGAGGACCAGGACCGACATCGCCTGGGTCGCTGACTCGTACCCACATGCTCCGCGCTCGGGGGTGTCGATGCCGATGACACGGATCCGGCCCACACCCTCGACGTCCACGGTGTCGCCGTCCACGACGTTGGTCACGGTCCCGGTCCGGGTCTCATCCGGTGGCTCGGCCAGGGCGGTCGATGATCCCGGCACCGCGTCGTCGGACGTGGGCGGGCTGTCTGGAGCCGTCGAGCCGGGGTCGGGCGCGCACCCCCCGAGCAGCCCGAGGGAGAGGACCAGGGCGGTGACACACCGGAGCGCGGTCATGCCCGCGACACGGAGAGGTCGGCGCGCATGGGCCGGCACGCGGCGACGACGGAGGGAAGCCTCGGCACGCCACGACGGTAGCCCACCCATCCGACAACCCCGCCAGCACAGTTCCACTCGGCAGGGGCGGACGGAGTGCGACCCCCCGTGGGCCGTACGGCCCCGGCGGTCACACGACGGTTCGGACCAGGAGAGTGGCCATTTCGGCAGCCGGGACCGGCCGCGAGAACAGGTAGCCCTGGCCGTGCTCGCACCCGAGATCGGTCAGGTAGTCCCTCTGGCGCTCGTTCTCGATGCCCTCGGCAACGACCGTCAGCCCGAGGCTGTGGGCCATGGCGATCATCGCCCGCACCAGGGGAGCATCCCCGACGGCGGGGATGTCCCGGACGAAGGACCGGTCGACCTTGAGCGTGTTGACCGGGAGCACCGCGAGCCGGGACAGCGACGAGTGCCCGGTGCCGAAGTCGTCGATTGCCAGTCGCACGCCCGTCGCCCGCAGGGCCTGCAGCTGCTCCTGGCTGTTCGGGGCCATGGCGGTGCTCTCGGTGATCTCCAGGACGAGCCGCGCGGGATCGAGACCGGTCACGGCCAGCGCCTCGGCGACCGTCTCCGCGAAGTGCGGATCCAGCAGTTGGCGCGGGCTGACGTTGACGGCGACCTCATGCAGCGCATCAGGACCCAGCTCCGCGGACCAGTCCACCAGCTGCTGGCACGCTGCCCGCAGGATCCAGGCCCCCAGCCGGTGGATCAGCGGGCCGCGCTCGGCCGCCACGAGGAACTCCTCCGGGGGTATGGGGCCGCGCGTCGGGTGGGTCCATCGGACCAGGGCCTCGACTCCGATGATCCGCTGACCATCGAGTTGGACCAGTGGCTGGTAGTGCACATCGAGCTTGTCCTCGTCGATGGCGACCGCGAGCTCCCCCTCCAACGTGAGGCGCGCGACGAGGTCCTCGTGCATGGCCGGGGCGAACTGCTTCCATCGGTTCTTGCCGGCCGCCTTCGCGGCGTACATGGCGAGGTCCCCGTCACGCAGGGCGTCGTCGACATCGCGGCGCTGTGCGTCCAGCATGACCAGGCCGATGCTGGTCCCCACCTCGATCTCGGCGGGCCCGAGGGACACCGGCTGACGGAGCCGGTTGAGCAGTCCCGCGCACACCCAGCGCATCTCAGCGAGCGAGACGTCGGGCAGAAGCAGGGCGAACTCGTCACCGCCGAGCCGGGAGAGGCACGCACCCTCGAACTGGCGGGCCACGATCTCCAGACGGCGGGTGGCCTCGACCAGCAGGACGTCGCCGTGGGTATGGCCGTACAGCTCGTTCACCAGCCTGAAGTCGTCGAGATCGAGGATCAGCAGGGCCCCGGCCATCTGGTCCTCAGCGAGGATCTCGGCGAGCCGGTCGCGCAGTCGGACCCGGTTGGCCGCGCCGGTGAGGGGGTCGGTGTGCTCCAGCAGGTGCAGCTGCTTCTCCAGGCTGCGCCGTTCGGAGACCTCAGGCGACGCACCCGCAACCGAGTCAGAGGGGGCGGCAACCTGTGCTCCGTGGCCCTCCTCCGCCTCCGGCCCAGGGGATGTGCGGGCCCTGGCCATGCTCGACCCGATGAGCGCAGCGAGAGCGCCGGCTGCGAACGGGACAAGGGGCGGCAACCCGGCGCGGGTCATGCTGGGACACCCTCGCCCGCGATCACGGCCTGCTCGACAGCGGCGAAGATCATCCGCGAGCGGCAACCCTTGACCAGGAACGTGGCACCCACATCACGCACGCGCGCCTGCAGGCCGGCATCGTCGTAGGCGGACAGGATGATCACCGGGATCTCCCCCTGGAGCTGCGCGGCCAGGTCCAGGCCTCCGATGTCGCCGGGCATGCGCAGGTCGCTGATGACCACATCCGGAAGGGCGAGCCGCGCGAGGGCGACCCCCTGGAAGCCGTTCGAGGCCTCGGCCACGACGTCGTACCCCCCGTCCACCAGCAACTGCCTGAGCTCCTTGCGCAGCCCGGCATCGTCGTCGACCACGAGGATCCGGGTGGCGGGGGTCACGAGGCCCTCCGGTCGTCAGCGAGGGCAGACTCGATCGCGCCCACGATCCGTCGATAGGGGCAGCCCTTGATCAGGTACGCCGAGACCCCGAGGTCGGACAGGATGCTCTGCAGGCCGAGGTCTGCGTACGCGGAGAACATGATGATCCGGACGTTCGGGGAGCGTTGGCGAAGCTGGCGCGCAACATCGACACCGCCCACGCCGGGCATCCTCAGGTCGAGCAGGACCACGTCGGGCCTGACCTCGGAGATCACGGCAAGGCCCGCTGCTCCGTCCCCGGCTTCGCCCACCACGTCATATCCAGCGTCCACCAGCAGTTCGTGCAGGGCGAGGCGCAGCGCAGCGTCGTCATCGACCAGGACCAGCCGCGCGGTCGCAGCGGCTCGTGCCTCTGCCGCCGGGGCAGTCAGCGGCAACCGGTTCGACGCGGGGATCGGGATCTGGTCCATCGTCCAGGGCATCTCCACGGGGCGCAGCCCGACCTGGAGGTGCGTTGCCCGACGCTCCTGAAGTGCCGCGATCATGCTGCCCCCTCCAGGGTCAGCAGCTCGTGGTCCAGTTCCGAAGTCCGCGGAATCCTCGCGGTGAGCCGCGTGCCTGCGCCCGGATCCGACTCGACCACGAGCAGGCCTCCGGTGGACTCGATTCGCTCCCGCATGCCAACCAGCCCGTAGTGCCCGTCACGCAGCAGCGATGTCGACGACTCGGGGCGGAATCCCTGCCCGTCATCGGCCACCGTCAGCTCGACGACTCCTCCGAGGTCACGCAGCTCGACCTCCACGGCTGTGGCGTTCGCATGCTTGGCCACGTTCCACAGGGCCTCCTGGACGACCCGGTACAGCGCCGTCTCGGTGTCTGGGGGCAGCGGCGCGAGCAGGGCTCCGCTGACCCGACCGACCACGTGGGTGCGCTCGGCGAAATCGTCCACCAGGTCCCGGACGCCGGCCACGAACCCGGCCTCGTCCAGGATCGGCGGACGCAGCTCGGTCATCATCCGGCGCAGTGCGTCGACCTCGGCCCGAAGCTCGTCGTGACCCCGCTCGAGCAGGTCCCCGGCCACGACCGGGTCACCGCGATCGAGGCGCAGCATCGCGCGATCCAGCGTCAGGGACACCGAGGCGAGCCGCTGGATCGGACCATCGTGCAGGTTGGCCGCCAAACGGATCCGTTCCTCCTCGGCGGCGTGGACTGTCCTGTCGAGCAGGAGCTTGCGCTCGGACTGCGCCTGTTCCAGGTCCGAGAAGGCCGTCTGAAGCTGGTCGTGCTGCGACTCGACCTCGTCCAGCAGGCCGCTCATCCGGACCAGCACCAGCACGAACATCACCATGCAGCCCGCAGCGATGATGACGATCTCGTCGTAGTTGCCGCGCCAGGCCCGTGCCGCGATGAGGGCAGGTGCGGTCAGCGCGGCAGCTGCCATCACGGCCAGGCGGCGGTTGGACGGCGGCGGAGCAGACTCGACCCGCTGGCCGTACCGGCGCATGGAGGGGTGCAGCGCTGCGGTGCCGAAGAGCACGTAGGCCGTGAGCCACCCGACATCGACGAGGCCGCCGGACTGATAGGTACCGGCCAGGAGCTGGGAGAAGTAGACGATGTCGGCGACCAGGTTGACCACGAGTGCGGCCACAAGCAGGCGGAAGGTGACCACCCGCGCGCCCGGGGTGAGGAGCATGCGGACGAGGAGCGCGATCAGCATCAGGTCACCGAGCGGGTACCCGATCGAGGCCAGCTTCTCGGACAGCGGGAGGGTGGGGTCGCTGGCGTAGGGGGCCATCAGGAAGGTCCACAGGAGGACGGCGGCGGCGACGGTGATGAGTGCCGCATCGACGAGTCCCGCCCGGTCGCGACCCGGCATCTGCCGCCTCAGCGTGAGGAACAGCGAGGCACCGAGCAGGGGGTACAGCGCGTAGTAGGCGATGTCGGCCACCGACGGGAAGGGCGGCTCGGACCCGTACTGCTCGGTCAACTTCATGTAGATGAAGTCGCCGAGCACGTAGAACGCCACTCCCGCAGCCAGCAGGTACCACGGCGCCCTCGACTCGGGCCGCCACAGATGCACCCCCACGAGGATGGACAGCACCCCGAACGCGCCGATGACGACGCCCACGGGGTCGACCAGTTGCGCGGGCACGAGGAAGTAGTACGCCGCCACAGCCGCCATCCCGACGAGGAGCTGCACCACCCAGAGTGCACGCACGCGTCGTTGAGGTGTGGTCGCGAGAACCATGGTTCAACAATCGGCGGGGCGCGGGGGCCGCTTGAGGTGGGCCAGCACCGACCGTGCGATCGGCCGCTCAGGGGCAGAGGAAGGGTCTCAGCGCGACGCGGCGGCGGTCGACGCGATGACGTCGAGCGTCGACGCGACCGCCTCGGAGGTGTCCAGCGGCAGGACCCAGGCGTCCTCGCCGCGGATTCGCGCCGACACGGCCTCGACCATGAGCTGGTAGGGGTCGCAGGCGGCGAACTCCTCCTCGCGGGCGGCGCCGTCCTGGACCACCCGCAGGACGCATGGCTCGCGCCAGGTGGTGAAGGCCTGGCCACCGAACTCGACGGACAGCCCCGGGGCCTCGATGGTGAGCCCCTGGGCCTCGGGGCGCTCGAAGGACGCCGTGATCGTGGCCGAGCCATTCGCGTGGGTCAGGACGGCTGCGGTGGTCAGGTCCACCCCGGTGGGGCCGAGGTGGCGCTCGACCCCGGAGACATCGACGGCACCCGCGCCCAGCGCCGCCATCGAGGCTGCCACCGTGTAGCAGCCCACATCCAGCAGCGCCCCGCCACCTCGAGTGGGGTCCAGGCGGTAGTTGTCGGCGGGTATGCCCGAGAACGTGAACCAGGCGCTGACCTGTCGCGGACCCGTGATCGGCGCGACCAGCTCGTCGAGCCGCTGGGTTCGCGGGTGCCAGCGGTTCCATGCGGCCTCGACGAGCAGGCGGTCGGACCGGTCGGCGGCGGACCGCATGATGGCGACCTCGGCGGCGCCCATCCCCAGGGGCTTCTCGCACAGGACGTGCTTGCCTGCCTCCAGTGCGACCTGGACCCAGTGCAGGTGGTCGTTGTTCGGAAGCGACACGTAGACCGCGTCGACGTCGTCGCGGGCGCAGATCTCCGCGTACGACCCGACCGACGCGGCAGGTTCCAGCGCAGCTGCCCGCCCTGCGTCCCGCGCGCCCACCGCCTGGAGCACTGCCCCAGCGGCTGCGTGCACGGCGGGGGCCATGCCCTTCGACGCCACGAAGCCGGCCCCGAGGAAGCCCCATCGGATCGGCACGGGGCCACTCACAGCGGGACCACCGGGCGCCCGTCGTCGGCGGCGGACATCGAGGCGGCCTCCATGACCGACAGGACGCGGCGCGACTGCTCACCTGTGACGGTCATGGGCAGCCCGAACAGGAGCCTGTCGGCCAGCTCACGGTGGAACGGGTACGCGGGGCCCGCCGGGGTTGCCACGTGGGTGACGCTGCCGTCGGCGGAGTGGAGCTCCAGCGCGGGAGGTGAGTCCGCAGGCGCCAGGTGGTCCTCGATCAGGGTCCCGATGTCGTTCCGGGCAACGATCTTCTCGGAACGCCACTGGCCCACGATGGCCCCGCGGGTCCCCAGGACATACCACCGGGGCTTGAGCGCAGCCGCGAGGTCCGAGTGCGTGAACTCGGCCTCGACCCCATCGGCGAACCGGATGGTCACCCGCGAGTGGTCGGCGTTCGTCACGTCGAACCACTGGCGCTTGTGCGCCGCAGCTGTCACGTAGTCGATCGGAGCTGGAAGCAGGTCAAGCACCTGGTCGAGGAGGTGCGAGCCCCAGTCGTAGAACGCCCCACCTGACACCCCCTCGTCGGAGTGCCACAGGTTGCACGGGTGCCCGTAGCCGCCGACGAACGTCTCGATGTGGAAGACCTCCCCGATGTCGCCGCGTTCGATGATCCGACGCACCGCAAGGTGATCCGGGTCGAACCGCCGGTTCTGGTAGACGACCGCGAGCAGGCCCGCCCTGTCGGCCGCCGCCAGCACCTCATCGGCCTCCGCGGTCCGGATGGCGAACGGCTTCTCGAGGACGACGTGCTTGCCGGCCGCGATCGCGCGCAGCGCCCAGCTCGCATGCGAGCTCGGTGGCGTGGAGACCACCACGACGTCGACGTCGTCACGTTCCAGAAGGGCCTCGGCCGACGTCGTCGTGGCAACCCCGGAGGCCGCCCCAGATGCGTGGTCGAGGCGCTCCTGGGACGTGTCGCACACAGCCGCGAGGGCCAGCCCGTCGACTGCGCGAACCGCGCGGCTGTGCTCGTGACCGATGGCCCCGTAGCCGAGCAGGCCCACGCGAACGGGCTTGGGCGCAGCCTGCTCGCACATCTCCCGCACCAGCTGAACCAGGAGCCGCGTCGCGTCGCGATCAGCGATCGCGGCGGGTGTGGTTCCCATGGTCCAGACCGCGGTCGCTGTCGAGGGGCGCCACGTCAGCACCGGATGGTCGGTGAGCCCGAGGCGGGCCGTGCGCAGGACGCGCACGTCGTCAGCGAGCCGTTCCACGGTCGCGACCCGGCCGGTGAGGTGCTCGTGCTCGTCGTGGTGGGCGTGGTCGCCGTGCGTGTGGAAGGCGGAGTACAGGTGCTGACCATCGGGGCCCATGCGCAGGCGGACGTCATGCTCCGGGGAGACCGGTCCCAGATCGACCCCGGCGGCGTCGGACAGCACGCCGTCGTGATCGGCCTGGGCGAGAGTCGTACCCGCCAGCAGGACGCGTACCCCCGGGTCGGCCAGGGCCTTGACGAGGTCGGGCTCCAGGGGGCGATCGGCCCACACGATGACGACATCGGCCTCGGCCAGCTCGGCGGCATCGCCGGGCTGGCCGGAGTCCGAGATCCCCGCGGCGGCCAGATGCGCCCGCAGGGCGAGCACAGCCTCTTCGGAGGCGGAGCCGAGTCTGACGATCCACGCTGCACTGACCACATCGCGACAGTAGCCGAACGTCAGGGAGGGCGCCGCCGGGAGCACGCACGCGCTGTGCGACGGCCGTCCACCAGGTGTGCCACCGGGGAGCGTGAGACGATCGCGCGATGGCGTTCCACCTGACAGGCGAGCCTGCGGCTGACCAGGTCCTCGACGAGTACCCGTTCGCTGTTCTCGTCGGGATGATGCTCGACCAGCAGTACGGCATGGAGCACGCGTTCCGCGGTGGGTGGAAGGTCCTCGACCGGTTCGGCACCCTCGATCCCGGGGCGATTGCAGCGGCCGATCCGGAGCAGTTCACGGCGATGTGCAGCCAGCCCCCGGCGATCCATCGGTACCCGAAGGCCATGGCCGTGCGACTGCAGGAGCTCGCGGCCCTGGTGGAGGCCGACTACGCCGGCGACGCCTCACGGCTGTGGACCGAGGCATCCACCGGTGGCGAGCTGCTCAGGCGGATCCAGGCGCTTCCGGGATTCGGACGGCAGAAGGCCCAGATCTTCGTCGCCCTTCTTGCCAAGCAACTGGACGTCCGTCCCGAGGGGTGGGAGAAGGCCGCGGGCGACTACGCCTTGGTCGGCTACCGGTCCGTGGCCGATGTCGTGGACGCCGACTCGCTTCAGAAGGTGCGCGCCTTCAAGCAGCAGAAGAAGGCCGAGGCCAAGGCAGCGCCCTCGACCTGACTGAGCCGCTGCCCGCCCGGGCTCACCGACCTGATCGCCTGGCCATCCATCTCCGCGGCGTCCGACCGACGGGTCAGGGGGCCGCAGATCCGGACGGGTCGGCGTCGGTCTCCGTCGGTTCGGGCGACTGCCCCCCCGGATCCGGGGAGGCGCTCGGGGACGGGGTCTGCTGGGCGGTCTCCAGGGCCTTCTGGAAGGCCGCGACCGTCGCGGCGTCCACGGTGCCGGTCGGCTCGACGCCGAGGTCGGTCTGGAACTCCTTCAGGGCGTCGGTGAGCTCGTCGCTCCACTCCCCGTCGATCGGGCCGTCCCAGTACCCGGCGAGGGCCAGCGTCTGCTGGACGGCCGCCGTCGAGGCCACGGACTCCTGGGCTGCCGCACCGCCGGCCTCGGCGAGCTCCGAGCGCAGCGCCGCCTCGGTCGCCTTGTCCATGGCCCCGGTCTGCGGCAGCCCGTTGGCCTCCTGGAGGTCCTTGACTGCTTCGACCGTCTCCGGCCCGTAGACCCCGTCGACCTCGCCCTCGAAGTACCCGGCATCGGCGAGGTCCTGCTGCAGGGCGAGCGTGTACTCGCGGACGGCCGACGCAGCCTGCTCCTGCTGGTCGTCCGTCAGGCACCCGAGGTCCGCGAACAGCTGCAACCAGGCCATCTCCAGGGCCACGGCCGCGGCGTTGAACTCCGCGGCTGCCTCCACGAGCGGGGTGTCGTCGCTGATCCCCGCCCGGGCGTCCTCGAACTCCTGCTCAGCCCGCTGCACCCGTGACAGGCTGGCCGGCGGCTCCGCAGCGTCGCTGGGCTCCCCGCTCGGCTCGGCCTCGGGTGGTTCCTCCCCCGCGGCTGCAGCCTCGGCCTCGGCCAGCTTCGCCTGCGCCTGGGCCAGGTCCTGCTCCGCCCCGGCCACGGCGTCCCGCGCCTCCACGGCAGCCTCACCGGCTGCCTCCGTCTCGTCACGGGGCTCCGCGAGGTCGGCGCCCGCGTCCCGCACATCGCCCACGGTGACATCGGTCTCATTCAGGACGTCGCCGTACCGGTCGAGGGCGACGATGTACTCCTCAGCCTCGCCGCAGAACGCCGTGGCGGCGTCGGCAGCCGCGGACTCGGCCTCGGCGAGTGCCTGCTCCTTGGCAGAGACGTTGGCCTGGGCTGCTGTGACGGCGATCTGGGTCGGGTCGCTGCTGCATCCGGCCACGGCCAGCCCGAGGATGCCGACGGCAGCCAGCGCGAGCGCCCTGCGCCCACCGCTCCGGATCCCCCAGCCGGTGGACGAAAGCCGCCCTGTCCGGGCCGAGCCGTCCCCCACCTCGTTGCTGCCCATCACGGGTCCTTCTTTCGGGTACCACCGGATCCACGCGCCGGATCACGGAACGAGCCCAGTGTAGGAACGGGTGGACCCCACGGCCGTCACCTGTCCACCCACGGAGGATCGCGTCGGGTTTGCTCGGCCAGAGAGCCGATCCCGTCGGACCTCGACGAACACGATCAGCCGAAACCCGACGTGATCGACCATGGGCGGGCCCCGTCGGTGACCCTGCCAAAGCCGGAGGCAGGGAGACAGGCGGGGCCTCGCTCCAGTTATCGACGACAGGCGGGAGCCGGTTGAGCGCTACCTCGCGAGCGGACGCCATCGCATCAGTTGGCAGGTCACCGCGAGCGGAGGACGTCCGTGCCGGTCAGCAGGTCCTCACACGTGACGGTTCCGCCCGCGGCATCACTCGCGGTGAGGCGCGCGGTCCGGGTGTCGAGGTCGGCTTCCAGGACCGCGGAGGCCTCCCCGTGCGTCCAGGTGAGGACGATGCTCGATCCGTTCCCGCCGGCCTCGAAGGTCCCTCCGAAAGCTGGATGTGTGTTGCGCAGGTGGATCAGGTCGAGCAGCGCGCGGACCACCGGCCGGGACAGGTCCCGATCGATCTCCTCGCGTGTGTAGTGGTGCCGGTTGATGTCGCGGCCGACGCCCGTGCGTGCCAGGAGTTCCATGTCATTGGTCCCGGCAAGCAGGCCCATGTAGTAGACCTGCGGGATCCCCGGGATGAAGAACTGGACGGCCCTGGCCAGGAGGTAGGCGGCGTCGTCGCAGCCGAGTGCGTCGTAGTAGGTGCAGTTGACCTGGTAGACGTCCACGTTCGAAGCCGCCCACCCACTGGCTTTGCGTGACTGGTCCCCGGAATGGGAATGGATGCCCTCGACGAGGGCGTCGATGTCCTCAGGGGTGAGCAGTCCTGGGCGGCGCTCGCCCATCTGGTCGGCCCCGACGTCGATGACCCCGATGCCGTCATGCGTGTCGAGCACGGTGACCGCGTTCGTCGGGCGGACGTCCAGCCAGCGTCGAAGCGCATCGCCCCGGCCCGTGTACAGCGCGTGCAGCAGCAGCGGCGGAAGCGCGAAGTCGTAGACGCGGTCCACCCGTGCCCCGATGGCGACCTGCCGCTCGAAGTGGGCGTGGATCTCCACCAGCACCGTCATGCCCAGGGCGCGCGCCTTGGCGGTCAGCCGGTCGATGAACTCGAAAGTCTGGGGAGTCATGAAGCACGACGTCCCGGCTCGCTTCACCGCGTACCCGGCCGCATCCAGGCGGATCATCGAGACCCCGCCGCGGGCCAACGCGCCGAGGACGCGGTCGAGGTAGGCCTCCCCGGCGGGATCGTCGACGTTGATGTCGATCTGCTGCGGCGTGAACGTCGCCCAGACCAACCGCTTGTCGGACCCGAGGGTCATCGGCGTGAACGGCAGGCCGGGGCGCGGACGGTAGATGCCGACGAGCTCCTGCTCGTCAGCGCCGGAGGGGTAGACGTCCGACATCGTCAGGAACAGCCCCAGGTGGGGGGACTCGGACCCGCGCGCGACCACATCGCGGAACTCCGGGGAGTCCGCGGAGACGTGGTTCACGATCATGTCGACCATCAGGGCGTGGTCCGCACCGATCGCCCGCACGTCGTCCCACGTCCCCAACCGCGGATCCACCTCGGTGTGGTCCACAGGGTCGAACCCGGCGTCCGCCCCGTCGAACGGGGTGAAGAACGGCAGGATGTGCACCCCGTCGAACACCCCCTTGAGGGGACCGTCCAGGAGGTCCTTCAGCCCCGGGAGCGTGCCCCCCAAACGGTCGGCATACGTGATCAGCTGAACGCCGTTGCGGGGCGCGTCCTCAGGCATCCTGGCCTCCGTAGTTTCCGCCGGTCCGCTGCTGCTCACCCGGGAGTACCTGCAGCATAGGAGCACCCACCAGCCCCGTCGACGCAGAGGCGGGCCGCATCGGCGCAGCGGTCGCCCGGAACGCCGGCCGGACGTACCGTGAGGCCCATGGAACCGATCGAGCCGAGCCCTCCCGAGCTGACGCCTGGCGCGTCCGCACCGGCCCCGACCATCGGGACGCTCGCCGAGCTGCGGTCCTCAGGACACCGGCAGCTGCACCTGCGCCAGGAGCTGCGCGCGAACCTCCTGGCGGCGCTGCAGGAGGGCCGCGACCCGTGGCCAGGCATCCACGGATTCGACTCCACGGTGATCCCGCAGCTCGAGAGGGCACTGCTCGCCGGGCACGATGTGGTGCTGCTCGGCGAGCGGGGCCAGGGCAAGACCCGCCTGCTGCGCAGCCTCGTCGGGCTTCTGGACGAGTGGACCCCGGTCATCGAGGGCTCCGAGCTGCCGGAGCATCCGTACGAGCCGATCACGGCGGCGTCACGGCGCCGCGCGGCCGAGCTCGGGGACGACCTGCCGGTGGCCTGGCGGCACCGGTCCGAGCGCTACGCCGAGAAGCTGGCCACTCCGGACACCAGCGTCGCGGACCTCATCGGCGACGTGGACCCCATGAAGGTGGCGGAGGGTCGCAGCCTCGGCGACCCGGAGACCATCCACTTCGGGCTCATCCCGCGCAGCCACCGCGGGATCGTGGCCATCAACGAGCTGCCGGACCTCGCCGAGCGGATCCAGGTGGCAATGCTCAACGTGATGGAGGAGCGCGACATCCAGATCCGCGGCTACGTGCTGCGGCTGCCCCTCGACGTGCTGGTCGTCGCCAGCGCGAATCCCGAGGACTACACCAACCGCGGCCGCATCATCACGCCGCTCAAGGACCGGTTCGGTGCCGAGATCCGCACCCACTACCCGGTGGAGCTCGCCGACGAGATCGCGGTCATCCGGCAGGAGTCGCACCTGGTCGCCGAGGTGCCCGACCACCTGCTCGAGATCCTCGCGCGGTTCGCCCGCGCACTGCGTGCCTCGACCAGCATCGACCAGCGCTCAGGCGTCTCGGCCCGGCTGTCGATCGCCGCGGCCGAGACCCTCGCCGCTGCCGCCCTGCACCGGGCCACGGCCCAGGGCGAGCCGACCCCGGTGGCCCGCCCGGTCGACCTCGACACCATCGTCGATGTGCTCGGCGGCAAGGTCGAGTTCGAGACCGGCGAGGAGGGCCGCGAGCGCGACGTCCTCGTGCACCTGCTGCGCTCGGCCACCGCCGAGACGGTGCGCGAGCGGTTCCGAGGCATCGACATGGGTCCCCTGGTGGTCGCCCTCGACAGTGGCGCCGGGGTCACGACCGGCGAGCAGGTGGCTGCACGGGCCTTCCTCGAGGGGCTCCCCTCCCTCGGCGGGGCGGACACATACGACCGCATCATCGAGCGCCTGGATGCCGGGAACGACGGCGAGCAGGCAGGGGCCATCGAGTTGGCGCTCGAGGGGCTGTACCTCGCGCGCAAGGTGGGCAAGGAACAGGTCGACGGCCAGACGGTCTACGGGTGATCCCGTGGTGCGCAGGGTGATCCCGACCTCGGTGGCACGGCGATGAGCGACGCCCAGCACCGCCCCGCGCACCTGGCCCGGTACGCCCGGTACGCCGGTGGCGACCCGCTGGCACCCCCGGTGGATCTCGCCGAGGCCCTCGAGGCGATCGGCGAGGACGTCATGGCCGGGCACTCGCCCGCATGGGCGATGCGGGAGTTCCTGCGCCGCGGTGGCCGGGAGCAGCGCGGCCTGGACGACCTGCGACGGCTCGTCCAGCGGCGGCGGCGCGACCTGCTCGACCGGCACCGGCTGGACGGCACCCTCGAGGAGGTCCGCGAGCTGCTCGATCGCGCCGTGCTGGCCGAGCGCAAGCAGCTGGCCCGCGACCTCGACGACGACGCCCGGTTCGCCGAGATGCGCATCGAGAACCTGCCGGCCTCCACCGCGTCGGCGGTGACCGAGCTGTCCGACTACCAGTGGCGCAGCTCCGAGGCCAAGGAGGACTACGAGCGCATCAAGGACCTGCTCGGCCGCGAGCTGCTCGACCAGCGGTTCGCCGGCATGAAGCAGGCGCTGGAGGGGGCCACGGACGAAGACCGCCAGCGCGTCAACGCCATGCTCGAGGACCTCAACGACCTGCTCGAGGCGCACGCCCGGGGCGAGGACACCCCCGAGCAGTTCGCGGAGTTCATGGACAAGCACGGCGACCTCTTCCCTGAGAACCCCCGGAACGTCGACGAGCTCATCGACGCCCTGGCCAAGCGCGCCGCGGCCGCCCAGCGCATGCTCAACTCGATGAGCCAGGAGCAGCGCGACGAGCTCATGGCGATGGCGCAACAGGCGTTCGGATCCCCCTCCCTGCAGCAGTCGATGGCTCGCCTCGACGCCACCCTGCGGGCACTGCGACCGGACGAGGACTGGGACGGTGGCCAGTCGTTCCGCGGCGATCAGGGACTCGGCCTCGGCGACGGCACCGGCGTCCTGCAGGACCTCGCCGAGCTCGACGCCCTCGGCGAGCAGCTGAGCCAGCAGTATGCGGGCGCGCGGATGGACGACATCGACCTCGACGCGCTGAGCCGTCAGCTCGGCGACGAGGCGGCCGTCGAGGCCCGCACCCTCCAGGAGCTCGCGCGCGAGCTCGCCGAGCGCGGGTACCTGCGCCGGACCTCGGATGGCTCGCAGCGCCTGTCGCCCAAGGCGATGCGCGAGCTTGGCCGGGCGCTGCTGCGCGACGTGGCCACCCGGTTGGGTGCCCGACCCGGGCCAGCGCGACGTCCGCCAGGCCGGGGCGGCCGGCGAGCGCAGTGGTGCGACCCGCGAGTGGGCGTTCGGGGACGTCGAGCCCTGGGACGTCACGCGCACCCTGACGCGCGCGATCCAACGGACGGCGAGCGAGGGCGAGGATCCCCGCCAGGGCGTGCGGATCCGCATGGGCGACATCGAGGTGACCGAGACCGAGGCACGCACTCGCGCCGTGGTCGCGCTGCTCGTCGACACCTCGTTCTCGATGGCCATGGACGGGCGATGGGTGCCGATGAAGCGGACGGCGCTCGCCCTGCACCACCTCGTCGGCACGCGCTTCCGCGGCGACCACCTGCAGCTGATCGGCTTCGGACGGCACGCGTCGGTCATGGACATCGAGCGGCTCACCGCACTCGAGCCGAGGTCGGTGACGGGCACCAACCTGCACCACGCACTGCTGCTGGCCAACCGGTGGTTCCGCAAGCACCCAGCCGACCAGCCGATCCTGCTGGTCGTGACCGATGGCGAGCCGACCGCGCACCTCGAGGCCGACGGCAGGGCGCTGTTCAACTACCCACCCGATCCCATGACGATCCGTCGCACGATCGAGGAGCTGGAGGCTGCGGGCCGGCTCGGCGCCCAGGTCACCTTCTTCCGGCTGGGCGACGACCCCGGGCTCGCGCGGTTCGTCGACTCCATGGCCCGCAGAGTCGACGGCCGTGTGCTGGCTCCTGAGCTCGACGACCTCGGTGCCGCGGTGGTCGGCTCCTACCTGGGCTCCCGGCACGGCAGGGCTGGGGAGTACGGCAGGTACAGCGACTGGTTCGGCGGCCGCGGCTTCTGGGTGCAGGACTAGTGCCGGCCCCATCTGCGCCGGGTCCCACTGGTCAGCCGTGACCGGTTGAGTCAGCACGTCTCGGCAGCCGCCAGCCAGCCGTTGGCTGCATCGCCCGGACATGAGACCAGCCCTCGCGGCTCCGCTAGCCTGCGGGGCGTGTCCCTGGTGCTCGCGTGTGGTGTCGCGGTGCTCGATGTGCAGCAGACGGTTGATCGTCTCCCGGGCCCAGACGAGAAGCTGGTGGCCACCGACCTGCTGGTCGCCTCCGGCGGCCCGGCTGCCAACGCGGCGGTGACCGCCGTCGCGCTGGGGGTCGCTGCCCGTCTGGTCACCAGGATCGGCGAGTCACCCCTGGGCACACTGATCAGCGCCGACCTGGGCGCACACGGTGTCGACGTGGTTGACCGCGCCGGTCCGCGTGATCGACCCGCCGTCTCCACCGTTCTGGTGACGCGCAGCACCGGGCAACGCGCTGTCGTCTCGGTCAACGCGTCGCAGCACCTGGCCACGCCTGCGGGGAGTGCCCCGGACGAAGCGGGCTGGGCGCGGGCGCTCGTGCAGGGCGTGGACGTGGTCCTCCTCGATGGCCACCACCTCGACCTGGCGCTCCCCCTGGCCGAGGCGGCCCGGTCCGCGGGCGTCCCCGTGCTGCTCGACGGCGGGTCATGGAAGCCCGGACTCGAGCAGCTTCTCGCACGTGTCGACATCGCCGTCATCTCCGCAGTCTTCAGCGTTCCCGCCGACCTGGAGGAGGTCACTGGCCGCCCAGGTGATGACGTGCTGGGCCAGGTCCGCTCCCTCGGGCCGTCAGTGGTCGCGCGGTCGCGTGGTCCACTGCCGATCGAGCTGCTCACCGGCACCGGCCGCACCGAGGTCCCGGTTCCGCACGTCGAGGTCGTCGACACCCTGGGCGCCGGCGACGTCCTGCACGGGGCACTGGCGGCCTGGTTGGCGGTACGTGCAACGGGCGACCAGTCGGACGGGCTGGCCTGGGCTGCGCGCATCGCCGCAGACTCGTGCACCGCGCCTGGCGCCCGGGGTTGGCTGGCCGACCCGCAACGACTTGCCCACCGACGGAAGTCCCTGGCACCTGACCCATCGCCCGGGTGACCGCACCTGCGGCGATGGTGGCCGCCGGTGGCGCCGCGCTTGACTGCGACGCCCGCTGAGGTCACGCTTGCTCAATGTCCACTGAGTCCTGGGAGGTGCAGCCACTCGAGTGGCGCGCCGCCGGGCACGCCGCGCTGTCGGATGTGGGGCGGTTGCGGGTGATCGACTCGATCGAGGTCGGTGACGTCAGCCCGCGAGACCTCGCGGCCGCCTTGGGCATGTCCTCGAACCTGCTGGCCCACCACCTGAAGGTGCTGGAGGCGGCCGGTCTGGTACGCCGGCTTCCTTCGGAGTCCGACGGCCGGCGAACGTACGTGCGCCTGGTTCCCGAGGCGTTGGCGGCGCTGGGTCGGTTCCCCGTCCCCGCCCTCCCGGAGGCGCGGGTCGTGTTCGTGTGCTCGGGAAACTCGGCGCGCTCGCAGCTGGCGGCCGCGCTCTGGGCCACTCGCACGGGACGCGCGGCCTCGTCCGCGGGGACGCACCCCTCTTCCCGGATCCACCCGGGCACGGTGCGAGCCGCCCGGGCCCACGGGCTGCGACTGCTGGCCGACCGGCCGGCATCGACGGCCGAGGTCGTCACGCCTGAGGACGCGATCATCACGGTGTGCGACTCCGCCGATCGCGAGGTGCAGGTCGGGCACACGCATTGGTCGATCCCGGACCCGGTCCCGGTCGGGACGACGGCCGCCTTCGAGCGCACCATGGCCGATCTCACCAACAGGATCGACGGCTGGGTGCAGGCTGCACAGGACCGGCCACGCTGACGCGCCGGCCGAGGGTGGCCCTGGTCAGGCGGGGGCGATCTCGGCGATCAGAGCTTCGATCCGCCGGCGGATCTCGTCGCGGATCGGGCGGACAGCCTCGACGCCCTGGCCGGCGGGGTCGTCGAGGACCCAGTCCTCGTAGCGCTTGCCGGGGTAGATCGGGCAGGTGTCCCCGCAGCCCATCGTGATGACCACGTCGGAGGCGCGCACGGCTTCGTCGGTGAGGATCTTGGGGGTCTCGGCGGACATGTCGATGCCCTCCTCGAGCATGGCCGCGACCGCCGCGGGGTTCACCGCGTTGCCCGGTGCGGACCCGGCGGAGCGGACCTCGACCCGGTCCCCGGCCAGGTGGGTCAGGTAGGCGGCGGCCATCTGGGAGCGGCCGGCGTTGTGGATGCAGACGAACAGGACGCTGGGCTTGTCGGACATGGGTTCCTCCTGGGGCGGTTCGGGCTTGGTTGGTGTGGTCAGGTTTGGTGTGGTCAGGTGCGGTCGTGCACGGGGCCTGGCAGGTCGAGCGGCTCGGGCGTGACCCCGGGCCGCGGGTGGAGCAACTCCGTCTGCGCGGCACCGATCGCCGCACCCACGAGCTGGGCGACGATGAACGCCGGCACCGACGCGGGGGCGATCCCGGCGAAGGTGTCGGTGAACATCCGGCCTATCGTGACCGCGGGGTTGGCGAACGAGGTCGATGACGTGAAGAAGTACGCCGACCCGATCCACGCCGGGACAAGGACCGGCCCGAGGCGCCCGTTGCCGGTGCGGGTCAGCGCCCCGATGATCCACAGCAACCCGGCGGTTGCCACCACCTCCCCGAGGAGCACTCCCCGGCCTCCGCGGTCCGTGGTGGAGATCTCCAGGGCAGGCAGGTCGAACATCAGGTTGGCCAGGATCGCGCCGGTGATCGCCCCGGCAACCTGGGCCGGGATGTAGGCAGCACCCTCCTTGCCGGGGATCTCGCGCCGGGCGAGCGCCACGCCGGTCACCGCGGGATTGAAGTGCGCCCCGGAGATCGGCCCCAGGGTCCAGATCAGAAGGCCGAGGACCATGACCGTGGCCAGCATGTTCATCAGCAGCTGCACACCGACATCGTCGGTGAGGTTGGTGGCCATGATCCCCGAGCCGACGACTGCGGCAACAAGGATCATCGCCCCCAGGTACTCGGCCAGAACCCGGCGAACCACCGGGGCCAAGGTCATCGTTGGCGCTCCCGTCGCACCCTCGCGCATACCGATGTCCCGGCCGTCACCGATCCAACAAGCACAACGCGCATTGAGCAATCGTGGACCATGCCGGCCCCGAAGGCCAATCGGGGTCCCGGGCGCCTCACCCCGACGTACATCTACGACACCCTCGGCCCACTCCTGGGCATCCCCGAGCTCACCGACAAGCTCGTGGCGCCACGGGAGACGTAGCCGGCGCCCAATCAGGGCCGATGCTTCGCCGCGAACAGCGTGCTCAGCTGGGCTCCACGCCGAGGGAGCGCTTCGCGGCCGTCTCGAACCACCGGTGCGGGAGCACCCGCTTGGCCACCAGCCCCACCCGCTCGCCGGCCTTGCCCACCGACACCCGTCGGCGCGGGCGCTCGGCGTCGAGAACCCTGGCCACGGCGCGGGCGACGTCCACCGGGTCGGCACCGTCGCGCTCGTCACGTTCCATCACCTCGATCGCACGGTGCACTGCCCGGTCGTAGGGCCCGGGCCGCGCCACCACGTGGCGTCGGTTCTCGGTGAAGTCGGTCCTGACGTTCCCCGGTTCGACGAGCGTGACGTGCACCCCGAACGGAGCCACCTCGTAGGCGGTGGCCTCGGCCCAGCCCTCGAGCGCGAACTTGCTGGCGCTGTAGTACGCCTGGAACGGGATGGCGATCAGCCCGCCGATGCTGCTCATCAGCACGATCCGGCCGGAACCCTGGGTGCGCATGGCCGGCAGCAGCTCGGCGGTGACCCGCACGCACCCCCAGAAGTTGGTCTCGACCTGGGTTCGCGCCTCCTCCATGGTGGTGGTCTCCACGGGACCGGCCAGCCCCCAGCCGGCGCAGGCGACGAGCGCCTCGACGTGGCCGTGTTCGCCGAGCACGGCCTGCACTCCGGCGCGAACGGACTCGTCGCTGTCGACGTCCATCACCAGACCGGTCCAGCCCTCGCCCCCGGCGCCGCGCCGGCTGGCACCGACCACGGTCCACCCCCTGGAGGCGAGCAGATTGGCGGTGGCCAGGCCGATGCCCGCCGAGGCGCCGGTGACCAGCACCACGCGTGAGGGTTGTTGCTCGGTCGAAGCGCTCATGTCCTGGAGTGTGCCGCATCCGATCCATGTTCGGTGTTGAGCGGCAGAGGTCGAGGGAGGGGCGAGGGCTCCAGGCGGAATGTGGCGACCGTGGGCCCGGCCGCCCACGTCCTACTCGTTGTCGCCGCCGGTGAACAGCGTGGCGCTCGGGCCCGTGCCGAGCGCAGCCTCGCCGACTCCTGGCCACACCCAGTCGGCCACGGCGGGGATGTCCTCACCGCGGTCCTCGGTGTAGGCCCGCGCTTCGAGGCGCGCGTCGATCATGGCCTGGCGCAGCCCGGCGTACCGGTTGCCCAGCCCGGGGACTCGGTCCAGGACGTCCATGACCAGGTGGTACCGGTCGAGGTCGTTGCGCATGACCATGTCGAACGGTGTGGTGGTCGTGCCCTCCTCCTTGAAGCCGCGCACGTGGATGTTCGGGTGACCGTTGCGCCGGTAGGTCAGGCGATGGATCAGCCACGGGTAGCCGTGGTAGGCGAACACGACCGGCTTGTCCGTGGTGAAGATGGTGTCGAACTCCCGGTCCGACAGTCCGTGCGGGTGCTCGCCCGAGTCCTGCAGGCGCATCAGGTCCACGACGTTGACCACGCGGACCTTGAGGTCCGGGACGTGCCGGCGCAGAAGGTCCGCGGCCGCGAGGACCTCGAGGGTGGGCACGTCGCCGGCGCAGCCGAGGACGACGTCGGGTTCCTGACCAGTGACCTCGGTGCCTGCCCACTCCCAGATGCCCAGGCCGCGGATCGTGTGCTTGGTCGCCTCTGTCGGCGCTCAGGAAGTTCGGCGCTGGCTGCTTGCCCGCCACGACGACGTTGACCAGCTGCTTGGAGCGCAGGACATGGTCGTAGGTGGCCAGCAGTGTGTTGGTGTCAGCCGGCAGGTAGACGCGGATGATCTCGGCCTTCTTGTTGACCACGTGGTCGATGAACCCCGGGTCCTGATGCGAGAACCCGTTGTGGTCCTGGCGCCAGACGTGCGAGGAGAGCAGGTAGTTCAGCGAGGCGATCGGCCGGCGCCAGGGGATGTGGTTGGTGACCTTCAGCCATTTCGCGTGCTGGTTGAACATGGAGTCCACCACATGGATGAACGCCTCGTAGGAGCTCATCAGGCCGTGCCGGCCGGTGAGCAGGTAGCCCTCGAGCCAGCCCTCGCACTGGTGCTCCGAGAGCATCTCCATCACGCGACCCGCCCGGGCGAGGTGATCGTCGTCATCGGTCGGCAGGTAGCTGGCGTTCCATTGCTTGTCGGTGGCGGCGTACACCTCCTGCAGGCGGTTGGACGCCGTCTCGTCGGGCCCGAAGATCCGGAAGTTGTCCGGGTTCAGCCGGATGACCTCGGTCAGGTACACGCCCAGCACGCGCGTGGCCTCGGTCATGGGCGCGCCCGGGGTCGGAACGTCCACCGCGAAGTCGCGCCAGTCCGGCAGGCGCAGGTCCTTGAGCAGGAGCCCACCGTTGGTGACCGGGTTCGCGCTCATCCGCAGGTCGCCTGACGGGGCCAGGGCCGCGATCTCCGCGTCCAGGGCGCCCGCGGCGTCGAACAACTCCTCCGCGTCGTAGCTGCGCAGCCAGTCCTCGAGGTCGCGCAGGTGCCCCTCGGTGTCCCGCGCGTTGGCCAGCGGCACCTGGTGGGAGCGCCAGGAGTCCTCGGTGCGCTTGCCGTCGATCTCCTTCGGCCCGGTCCAGCCCTTGGGCGTCTTCATCACGATCATCGGCCACAGCGGGCGCTCCAACTCATCCTCCGGTGTCGCTGCGGCGATGGCCTTGATCCTGGCGATCTCATCGAGGACCACGTCCAACAGCTCGGCGAACCGTCGGTGGAACTCGGCCGGATCCTCGCCGTCGAAGCCGCCGGTGAAGAAGTGCGGGGTGTGCCCATAGCCGCGCATCAGGTCTGCGAGCTCCGACTCAGGGATCCGGGCCAGCACGGTGGGGTTGGCGATCTTGTACCCGTTGAGGTGCAGCACCGGCAGGACGACACCGTCCCGGGCCGGGTTCACGAACTTGTTGGAATGCCACGACGTCGCCAGCGGTCCCGTCTCCGCCTCACCGTCACCGACGACCGCCAGCACCAGGAGATCAGGGTTGTCGAACGCCGCACCGTACGCGTGCGACAGGGCGTAGCCCAGCTCCCCACCCTCGTGGATCGAGCCCGGGGTCTCCGGGGCGACGTGCGAGGGGATGCCACCGGGGAAGGAGAACTGCTTGAACAACCGACGCAGCCCCTCCTCATCCTGCGTGATGTCCGGGTACGTCTCGGTGTAGGTGCCCTCCAGGTAGGTGTTGGCCACCAACCCGGGACCGCCATGCCCGGGACCTGTCACATACATCGCGCAGAGCTCCCGCTCCCCGATCGCGCGGTTCATGTGCGCGTACAGGAAGTTCAGCCCCGGCGTGGTCCCCCAGTGCCCGAGCAGGCGCGGCTTCACGTGGTCGCGGTGCAGCGGCGTGCGCAGCAACGGGTTGTCAAGCAGGTAGATCTGGCCCACCGACAGGTAGTTCGCCGCCCGCCACCAGCCATGGACGCGCTCCAGCACGGAGGCATCCAACGCCGCAATCCCGGTGTCGGCACGCAACGGCCAGGACGAGCGGGCAGCGGTCGTGGTCGGGCTCATGGGAACTCCTCGGCTCGTGAGACGTGTCGGCTGATCCTCCCAGCCCTGCACCCGCGATGGGTGCCCACCGCGACGTTCCCCGACCCGTGGGATCAGGCCCGGACGTTGCGGTTGACCCCGCCCGCAGTCTCGCGGGAGAGGCGGCGGCGATGGGTGCGGGCAGCCAGCCAGAACGAGGCCAGCATCAGCGCCGCGATGTCGACGAAGCCAAGGATCGACGCCCACGGCAGGTCGATGTCACCGGCGGTCACGTTGGCGTAGAACGACCCGAGCGGGGTGAGCAGCGGCCACAGCACGAGGACGTTGCGGGTGATTGAGAACGCCACCGAGTACACCACGCCCAAGCCGGTCAGGAAGCCGATCTCGGTTGCGCCCATGCCGTAACCCACGTGGTAGAGGCCGTAGGCGATCGCGGCACCCGAGACCCCGATCACGGGTCCGAACTGCTCGGTCAACCGGTTCTGGATGAACCCACGGAAGAACACTGACTCGAACATCCCGACGACCAGTGCCATGACCAGCAGCGGAACCCAATCAACGGGCGCCGGCAGGTCGTATCCCCACAGCGTCAGCGAGAACTGGACCAGGGCAAAGACCAACCCCAGGATCACGGTCACGCGCAGGTTGTCCGTGCGCAGCCCCAACGAACTCAACGATCGGCGCTGCTGCCGCACCGCATGCACCACCGGCCCGACCGTCCCCAGCAGGAGCGCCGCCCCGAATGCGAGGAACAATCCCAACGTCTGGTCGACCCCGAACCCGACGAACGCCAGACGCATCAGCCCGATCACCGCCAGATACAGGATCCCGATCACCCCGAGGACCGGTCGATCCACCCCCGCACCTGACAGCTGAGGTCGTGCCCCCGGGACGCCGACCAGGATCAGGGCGCTCCCGGCCACCACCGCAAGGTAGGCCCACCCGGCCAGGAACGGCAGGGCGCACAGGGCCAGAACCACCCAGCCCGCCCACGCGATCATGCGCCGACGGTCACTGGCCAACGAGTCAACCATGGTCTCTCTCCCGCCAATCAGGGTAGAGCCACCGAGCCCCACGACTCTCGCCGGCGAGCCTTCGGCCCACTTCGCCGAGCCCAGGGGTGCCCGCTGGTTCGATCGCCAAGAGCGACCCGGCCGGGCCTGCCCCCACGACGCCGATGTCGGCGTCCAGACTCCCGCGCTGGACCGTCATGGGGTCCGCCTGGGGGTGACGATGCCGTGCTCATAGGCGAGCATCACCAGTTGCGCCCGGTCGCGGACCTGGAGCTTGGCCAGCAGGCTGCTGACGTGGGACTTGGCGGTCGCGTAGCTGATGACGAGCTCGTCGGCGATCTCGACGTTGGAGTGGCCGTGGGCCACGGCGCGCAGAACCTCGATCTCGCGGTCGGTGAGTTGGGCCAGGCCTGGCGGTCGGGTGGGCTCGGGGACCGGTGACTGCCGGACGAACTCGGCGATGAGGCGTCGGGTGGCATTGGGGGCGAGCAGGGAGTCTCCGTCTGCCACCACTCGGATGGCGGTGAGGAGGTCCTCGGGTGTGGTGTCCTTGGGAAGGAATCCGCTGGCACCGGCCCGGATCGCGCCGAACACGTACTCATCGAGGTCGAACGTGGTCAGGATGATCACCCGGGTGGCCATTGTGTCCGGGTCTGACATGAGCGCCCGGGTGGCGGCCAGTCCATCGGTTCCGGGCATGCGGATGTCCATGAGCACCACGTCGGGGTGTTCCCGGCGCACCAGCTCGATCGCCCCTGCCCCATCCTCGGCTTCGCCGACGACGTCGAGGCCGGGTTCGAGGCGGAGCAGGACCGTGAGGCCGCGGCGGACGAGGGCCTCGTCATCGACAACCGCCACTCGGATCATCGTCTCTCCTGGGGCTCGTAGGGCAGGGTGGCGATCACTCGGTAGCCGCCTTCCGCTCGCGGTCCGACCTGCAGCGTGCCACCCCACACGGAGACCCGCTCGCGCATGCCGAGCTGACCGTGCCCGGTCCGGGGGCTGGTGCGGGGCGCGGGTGCCGGGTGACCGTCGTCGTCCACCTGGATGGTGACCTGCCTGTCGTCGTAGCGCACGCTGACATCGGCCCGGGCCGAAGGCCCGGCGTGCCTGAGGACGTTGGTGAGCGCCTCCTGGACGACCCGGTACGCGGTCAGCCCGAGCGCTGGGGGCACGTCCTGGGGGGTTCCGCGGACCTGAACGGTGACGGGGAGCCCCGCCTCGGTCAGCTCGGCCGCAAGGGCGTCAAGGGCGTCCAGGCCCAGCGGCGGGTGGTAGCCGGTCACCCCGGAGTCGGTGCGCAGGGCCCCGAGGATCCGACGGACCTCGGCCAGCGAGGAGCGGCTGGTCTGGGAGATCGCCTCGAGTGAGGCCTTTGCCTCCGCGGGATCGACGTCGATCACGTGGGCCCCGACACCGGCCTGCAACGCGATCACGCCCAACGAGTGCCCCAGCACGTCATGGAGCTCCTGCGCGATCCGCAGCCGCTCGTCGGCGACCGCGTGCCGGGCCTCCTCAGCGCGCGCCTGCTCGGCCAGCTGCGCCCGCTCCTCGAGCAGGACGACGTTCTCCCGGCGGACGTGAGCACTGCGTCCCAGGGCGAACGCCCCGGTGAACAGCGCGGCGTTGGTGACCACGGCAGCGGTCCCCATCGCATCCGGAGCCACCACGGCAACGATCACCATCACAACAATCGCGTACCCCACTCCCAGGGCGGTACCGAGCCGGTCTGAGTACGCGGCGACGGTGTAGGCGGCGAGGAACAGCGCGGCACCGATCACCGCGGAGCTGTATCCCAGCGCGAGCAGCGCGAGCACAGGAATGGAGGCCAGCACCAGCACGGGCACGGGCCACAGCCGACGCACGGCATACGGTGCCGCGCCGAGGGCGATCAAGACATAGACGGTCACGTCCGGGGGTCGGTACTGCGGGGCGGGAGTCGCTGCCGACACAGCGGCGGCGAGGAAGATCACCACGGCCAGGATGCCGTCCAGGACCCAGGGTCGCTGCGCGTCGAGCCTGCGAAGCCTCGTCACTGCCTCGTTCACGATCCTGACGCTACTGCGCGTGACCAGTGGGAGGCCTCCGTCTGGGGACTACTTGCCGCGTTCACCCGCAGACGGAGTCGGCCGCCCGCCGTACCCCCGCGGAGGGGCCGGGAAGTTGGCTCCAGGGACCGATGCCCGCGTGATCCGAGGGGTCGATTCTTGAGTGGAACGACCACACAAGCCAGGAGTCACCATGGATCGCCCCAGCACCCCTCCGAACCCCCTCAGCCCAGGAGCCGCTGCATTGCGGTACCCCCGGGCACGTGACGGTCGACGCGGCTACGGCTTGGCAGTCCTGGTTGCTGTCGTCGGTGCGACAGCCGCCGCCCTGTGGGCGATCACCGGCTTCATGGACCAGATCCAGCACCCCGAGCAGTTCGCGCGCAGCGAGGTGCCCGGCATCGCGTCCGTTGGGATCACCCAGACCGGGTCGCACGTCGTCTATGTGGAGGGCAGCGGGTCCGTGGACCTCGCTGCGGCCGATCTGACCGTGATAGGCCCGCAGGGCACCTTTGTGGAGGTCCGCCCCTACGAACTGGACCTGCGCTACGACGTCCCCGGTGCGCCAGGCCAGGTGGGAACCGCTGTGGCCGTCTTCGAGGCCGATCGCACCGGCACCTACCGGGTGGGCACCCAGGCGGTCGCGGCCGACCAGTCCTCCACTCTCGCGGTTGGCGATGACATGGCCCCCGAGGTCATCCGGACCGTGGCGGTGCCCACCGCCGTCGGGGTTGTGGTCCTCCTGGCAGGGATCGGCCTCGCGCTGGCCACCTGGATCCACGACCAGCGCAGGAGCCGACCGTGACCACAACCCAGATCAGCCACGACCGCACGAATACCAGGAAGGCCCACAGGTCGACGCGGACCGCCATTGCCCTCCTCACCGCTGGCCTTGCCGGCCTGGCCCTCGCGTGGGCGATGCCCCGCGGCCCGATGAGCTCGGCTGAGTCCCTCGCTGTCCTCGTCCTCGGCGTGGGCGTGGGCGTCCTCGCCGGGTGGCTGATGGCCAGCCGGTGGGCGGCCCTGCTCGCGCCCGCCGCGTTCGGGGCGGCCTTCGAGATCGGGCGGATCGGGGCCGTCGGCCCCACCGTCGACGCGATCCGCCTCGACGGCTTCTACGGCGTCCTCGCCCTGGTGGTCGGGCGCGGGTTCGACGTCCTGGTCATCGGCCTGCCCATGGTCGTGGGGGCGTTCTGGGGGGCAGCCCTCGCCCGGCGGCACAGCCGCGACGAAGCAACTGGCCCCGGCGACGGACTGCCCGTCGCGGCCAGGGGCTCGGCGTTCTGGCGCGCAGCCAGGGGGACCTCCCTGATGCTGGCCACCGTGATCGTCGTGGGCCTGGGAGCCGCTCTGGCCCGCCCGGCCCGTACCGCCCCCATCCTCGACGCGGACGGCGCCCCCGTCCCGGGCAGCATCGCCGAGCTGACCACCGTTCGCATCGGCGGGCACGACCAATCGATCATGCTGCGCGGCCACGACGTCGACGCGCCGGTTCTGCTGTTCCTGGAAGGCGGACCGGGCGGGACCGCACTGGGCTCGATGCGTTACGCGGGCCAGCAGCTTGAGGAGCACTTCATGGTGGCTACCTGGGACCAGCGCGGCACAGGCAAGTCCGCCAGCGCCCTCGAGCCGCTGGACACCCTCACCGTTGCCCAGGCCGTCGCCGACACGATCGAGGTGACCGACTACCTGCGCGACCGGTTCGACGAGAAGCGCATCTACTTGCTCGGCAGCTCCTGGGGAACCACCCTCGGCACGCTGGCCGTCCAGGCGCGCCCCGACCTGTTCCACGCCTACATCGGCTCTGGGCAGATGGTCGACCAGCAGGAGACCGACAAGCTCATGTATGCCGAGAGTGTTGCGTACGCCGAGCGGGTCGGCGACACCGGATTCGCCGAACAGCTGCGCGCTATCGGGCCGCCGCCCTACACCGACATGCTCGCCTACCCCGTTGCGATTGCATCGAATCCCGAGTGGCACGACTTCGAGTACGGCCCCGACCACGACGCCCGCTCGACCTACCCGGCGAACCTGCTCGTCGAGGAGTACACCCTGACCGAGCAGGTCCGCTCGGCCGCCGCGCTGATCGACACCTTCGCGCTTGTGTACCCGCAGCTCCAGGACGTCGACTTCCGCCGTGACGTCCCCCGCCTCGACGTTCCGGTCTTCCTCGTCGAGGGCGAGCACGAGGCTCCCGGCCGCTCGGTGCTGGCAATCGACTGGTTCGAGCAGCTGTCAGCGCCCAGCAAGGAGCTGGTCACCTTCGAGAGCTCCGGGCACACCCCGCACCTGCACGAGCCCGGGCGCTTCGCCAACTACCTGGCCGACGTCGTCCTGCCCCAGACCTACCCGCAGAGGGATGGCGCCTGATGAGTCGCTCCCGGAGGTGCCGGCGCGAGAACTCCGTCGGCACTGGACTTTGGGCCCTACCGGGCTGGGTCCGCCAGGACGTAACGTCGTCGACGATCGGAGGTTCACCATGTCCGAGGTGATGCGCAAGGAGCGCAGCGGTGTGGCCGGAGGTCTGATCCTCATCGGGATCGGAGTGCTGCTGATCACGGGGTGGTGGTGGCCGGGCATCATGGTCGTGATCGGCGTCGCCCTGGCCGTGGAGCGTTGGCTGTCTGGTTCCACGCGCGAGGCGATCCTGGTGCTGGGGATCTTCTTGGCCATCCCGGTGGCGATCGCCTTGCTGACCAACATCGACATCCCGTGGCTCTGGGTGTTCGCCCTGGTCCTGATCGGGATCGGGGTGGCAGGGGTTGTCAAGGCGATGTCCGCCGGTCCCCAGGGATGAGCGTCGAGGCCCGCCGCGTGATGAAGGTGCGCGTGCCCATCAACGGGGTCGATCAGGGCATCTTCCTGCAGGTCCGGGACCCGGGCAGCCCGGTGCTGCTGTTCCTGCACGGGGGACCGGGGATGCCGGAGTTCTGGCTGACCCGGCGTCACCCCACCCGGCTGCACGAGGCGTTCACTGTGGCCTGGTGGGAGCAGCGGGGTGCCGGGCTGTCCTATCGTCCCGACATCCCCCCCGAGTCGATGACCGTGGAGCGGTTCATCGAGGACACGATCGCCGTCGCCCGCCACCTGTGCCAGCGGTTCGGGGTCGAGAAGGTCCACCTGATGGCCCATTCGTGGGGCAGCTTCATCGGGCTGCAGGCCGCCGCCCGGGCTCCGGAACTGTTCCACTCCTACATCGGCATGGCCCAGGCCACCCACCAGATCGCCTCCGAGCAGGAGGCCTACTCCTTCATGCTCGAGGCCTACCGCGAACGGGGCGACCATCGGATGGTCCGCCGACTCGAGCGATCCCCCGTCACCGGCGCGATCCCGCTCCCCCGCGGCTACGAGATCCTCCGCGACCCGGCCATGCATCGCCTCGGGGTCGGCACCACCCGCGACATGCGATCCGTGGTCACCGGGATCTTCCTGCCCTCCTGGGTGGGCCGGGACTACACCCCGGCCGAGAAGGTGGGCCTGTGGCGCGGCCGGCGGTTCTCCCGCCGGTTCGGGCTCTGGGACCAGATGCTGGCAACCGACCTGACCACGGTGATCACCCGGCTTGAGGTCCCCGCCCATTTCCTTCACGGCCGTCACGACCGCACCGTCTCCTACGACCTGGCGAAGGCCTACGCCGGTCAGCTCGTCGCACCCCAGGTCGGCTTCTACACGTTCGACCGCTCAGCGCACAGCCCGGCCTTCGAGGAACCCGATCGAACCCTGCAGATCCTCACCGAGGACGTCCTGACCGGAACCACGACACTGGCCGATCGCACATGAGACCGAACGGTGCCCGAGGGCTGATCGGAGAACGGGCGCGGCGGGACGGGGACGTTGACGCCTGGACGCGTTCGCCGGCCACCCGCCGCGTGGGTCCCAGTCACCTCGCTGGCGATTGCTGTGGGTGTTCTGTTGGTCGTCACCTCCACGCGTTACGGGTACCACCGCGACGAGCTGTACTTCCGCCTGCTGGGCCAGGAGCCTGCGTGGGGCTACGTCGACCAGCCGCCGGCGACCCCGCTGCTCGCCCGGTTGACGGTCGAGCTCCTGGGCGATCACCTGTGGGCGCTGCGGCTGCCCGGCGCGTTGGCCCTCGTGGGCACGGCGATCCTCACTGCCCTGCTTGGCCGCGAGCTGGGCGGCGGGCGAGGTGCGCAGGTACTGGCCGCCGCAGCGAGCGTGACCCTGTTCCCCCTGATCTTCGGCCACGTCCTGCTCACGGCCACCCTGGACCTGGTCCTGACCTCCGGGATCCTGCTCTGCGTTGCCCGGGCCCTGCTCCGCGACGCACGCTGGTGGCTTGCCGTCGGGCTCCTCGCCGGCCTGTCGCTGTACAACAAGAACCTGATCGTGCTGACTCTGGCTTCGATCGGCATCGGGGTTGCGCTGGTCGGGCCCAGGCAGGTCCTGTGGTCGCGGTGGCTCCTCGCCGGCGTTTGTCTCGCGCTGATCGTCGGCGTCCCGAACCTTGCCTACCAGATCGCAAACGACTGGCCACAGCTGGAGATGGCACGGGCGATCGAGCGCAACAAGGGCGACGAGTCGCGGATCCTGTTCGTCCCCCTGCAGGTTGCCCTGGTGGGCGTGTTCCTGACCCCGATCTGGGTTGCCGGCGCCGTGCACCTGCTGCGTACCCCCGCATTGCGGCCCGTTCGGGCTCTCGCTGTGGCCTATCCCGTGCTCTGTGCGCTCGTGCTGGTGACCGGTGGCCAGCCCTACTACACGACGGGCCTGGTTCTGGCCCTCTTCGCCGCCGGCAGCATCCCGACCGTCCGGTGGGCATCTGGTCGGCCGGGGCGACGACTCGCGCTCGGCGCAGCGTTCGGCGCCAGCGCGATCCTCTCGGGTCTCGTGGCCCTGCCTGCGCTGCCGGTGACCGCGCTCGCGATGACTCCGATCGCGGACATCAACCAGGCGACCAGCGACCAGATCGGCTGGCCGACGTACGTGCAGCAGGTCGCCGAGGTCCACCGCGGCCTGCCGCCGGACCAGGCAGCGCGTGCGGTGATCATCACGGCCAACTACGGGGAGGCCGGGGCACTCGACCGCTTCGGCGCGCCCTACGACCTGCCGCCGGTCTTCAGTGGACACAACGAGCTGTGGTTCCGGGGCCAGCCGCCCGAGAACGCCGACGTGGTGATCGCGGTCGGCTTCTCCATGGCCAGTCTGGACGGGGTCTTCGACTCGTGCCGGTTCGCGGTACAGCTGGACAACGGCGTCGACATCCCCAACGAGGAACAGCAGCGCTCGGTCCTGGTGTGCCGCGGACCAGAAAGCACCTGGGATGACCTGTGGCCCACCTTCCAGCACTACGACTGACCCAACGAGCGGTGGAGGTTTCATGAATTCGGTGGTTCGGGTGGACGCGGTGTCCGAGACGCTGTTCCTGCCCCTGTACGCATTGGCGCTGGACTCGCAGCGATCTGATCCGATCGTCGACGATCCGGGTGCTGTCGCGCTTGCCCGCGAGCTCAACCGGTCGCTCGCCGGATCCGACCTCCGGCTGCACCGCAAGCTGGTCGTCGGTGACCTGCCGGCCACCCTGGTGACCACGATGGCGCTGCGCATCCGGCGCTACGACCAGTACGTCGCTGACTTCCTGGTCCGCGAGCCCGACGGGGTCGTGGTCAACCTCGGGTGCGGACTGGACGACCGACGGCGGCGCGTCGACAACGGCCGGGTCCGGTGGTTCGACCTGGACCTGCCCGAGGTGATCGCCCTGCGGCGCGCCTACCTGCCGGAGACCGATCGCATGCAGTTCCTGGCCTGCTCGGTGCTGGACCTCGGCTGGCTGGACGCCCTGCCCGACGAACCCGGCAACCGGTTCCTGTTCGTCGCCGAGGGACTGTTCATGTACCTGCCGCCCCAGGGCGTCCGGGCCCTGGTGACGGCGTTGCACGACCGCTTCCCCGGCGCCGAGCTGGTGGCCGAGGTCGCCCACAGCAGGATCGTGCGGATCATGCGCGGACGACTGGGACGGGGGAAGTTCCGCCGCCAGTTCGGGACCTCCGGCGACGTCGCGTACCAGTTCGGCCTCCAGGACAGCCACGACATGGAAGCCTGGGCCCCCGGCCTGGTGCTGCTCGATGACTGGGCCTACTTCGACGAGGACGAGCCGAGGCTGGGATGGATGCGCCCCTTCGCCCGATGGCCCTTGTTCCGGCAGGCCCAGTGGACCGTGCACTACCGACTGGGCACCCGCCCGCAGTAGGAAGGGCCGGGAAGTTGCCGATCGGCCGTCGCGCCAGCCATCACCTGGGTGAGGATGGTGGCATGGACCGGATGCTGGTGGATGTGCCCCTGGAGGTACTCACCTCGCGGCTGTCGGTCCGGTGCTACCGCGCTGGCGATGGTCCGATCCTCCACGCGGCCGCGATCAGGAACCGGACGCACCTGGCGAGGTTCGAGTCAGGCAACATCCTGCTGACCGCTGATACCGACGAACGGGGTGAGGTCCTCGCCCGCGAGCTGCACGCCCGGTGGGTGTCCCGGGACGCGTTCTTCGCGGGGGCGTTCCTGCACGAGACGGGCGACTTCGTGGGCCAGGTGTACTTGGGACCTGTCGACTGGGACCTTCCGGCGTTCGAGGTCGGGTATGTGGCGGACTGCCAGCACGAGGGCAAGGGATACGTGACCGAGGCCGTGACCGCGATCCTGGGCATGGCGTTCGACCACATGGGAGCTCACCGCATCAGCCTGCGCACCGACGGGACGAATACCCGCAGCCAGCTCGTGGCGCAGCGCTGCGGATTCGTCCTCGAAGGCTTGATGCGCGACGCGCACCGCCACAGCGACGGGTCGATCACCAACGAGCTGCTCTTCGGACTGCTCGGTGCGGACTACGGGTCGGAGGACTCATGACATCAGGGGCCACAGGCACCGAGAGCAGACCTGGCCATCGAGGTTGCCGGCCTCGTGCGGTCCTTCGGCAGCACCGTGGTGCTCGACGGGGTGGAGCTCGCCCTCGAATCCGGTGGCGTGTTCGGCCTGCTGGGCCCCAACGGTGCAGGCAAGACAACGACCGTGCGGATCCTGACCGGAGTGCTTCGCCCCGACCGGGCAGGTTGCGTGCGTGTCCTGGGCTACGACCTGCCGGACCACATCGCCGAGGTCCGCCCGCACATCGGGGTGCAGACCGACACCGCCCTGTACGAGCGGCTCACCGGGCTGGACAACCTCACCTTCTTCGCAAGGCTCTACGGGATGACCCGCGATGAGGCCACCCGATCGGCGACCGCCCTGCTGGAGAGGTTCGGCCTGGGGGACCGGCGGGCCGATCGTGTGGCGACGTACTCCAAGGGGATGAAGCAGAAGACCCTTATCGCCCGCGCCCTGATCGCCGATCCACAGATCGTGTTCCTCGACGAGCCGACCGCGGGGCTGGACCCGGAGGCGGCCCACGAGCTGATGACCTACATCCGCGACGTGTCCAGTGAGCAGGGCCGTACGTTCTTCATCACCTCGCACCGGCTCGAGGAGATGGAAACGGTCTGCACGAAGGTGGGCGTGCTCGCCGGCGGGCGGGTCGCGGCCCAAGGAGCCCCTGCCGAGGTCGCCCGCGCCCTCGTTCCCGAAGTGCGAGTCCGAGTCACCGCCCCGCCCGGCACGGAGCTCGACGTGCACGGGATCGCCGCGCTCGCCGGGGTCGTGGGGGTGACGCCGGTGGGCGACGGGGCGATCGTCGAGCTGACCTCCCGGGAGGTGATCCCCGCCGTGGTGCGCCAGATCGCGGCCATGCCGGTCGACCTGCTCGGCGTTGCGGAGGAACCACCCACCCTCGAGGAGGCCTACCTGCGACTCGTGCACCAGGACCAGGCCCGGACCCTGGCAGGTGTCCGATGACGGGCCGCGCGATCTGGACGATCGCGGCCAAGGACCTGCGCGAGAGCTCGGCGACCAGCCAGGTCCTGGCACCGGTGGTGATCGTGCCGTTCGTGTTCGTCGTGCTCTACCCGGTCGGGCTGCTGCTCGCCCTGCGCTACGCGAGCCCGGCCGACGCCCAGGAGCTCATCTCCAAGATCCCCACCTCAGCCTTCCCGGGAGCCGCGGAGCTGACCGTGCAGGGCCAAGCCGCCTACATCGCCACGGTCTACCTGTTCGCCGGGTTCTTCCTGATCATCCCCACCATGGTCGCCACGGTGCTGGCGGCGAACAGCTTCGCCGGCGAGAAGGAGCGCCACACCCTCGAGGGCGTCCTCTACACCCCTGTCAGCGACACCGAACTCGTCCTGGGCAAGATCCTCGGCGCTGTCCTGCCTGCTGTGGTCGTGTCCTGGGTGTGCTTCGTCGTCTACGCGATCCTCGTCAACCTCCTGGGCAACCCCCTCATCGGGCACCTCTACTTCCCCACCCTGAACTGGTGGGTGCTGATGCTGCTCGTAGTCCCGGCCGTGTCCGTGTTCGTCACGGCATGCGTCGTCTGGGTCTCAGCCCGGGTCAGCTCCTACCAGTCCGCCAACTCCATCGCCGGATTCGCCATCCTGCCGCTGGTCCTCCTGGTGGTCGGCCAAGCCACAGGCGTGATGCTGCTGGGTCCCATGCTCTTCGCTGTGCTCGGCCTCGTCCTGGTCACCCTCGACATCCTCATGATGCGATGGATCATCGCCACCTTCGACCGCGAGAGAGTCGTCGCAGCGTTCCTCTAGCACTACCCGCCGGTGGGCGAGCCGGGGACCGTCTGCCCTACATGGCCACGTCTCAGTTCGCGTGATCGGCCATGAAACGCAGCAGGATCTCGCTCACCCGCTCCGGCTGGGACAAGGCGGTGATGTGGTGGGCGTCGGCGACGAGCTGCACGTCGATGCCCGGCATCAGCCGACGTGCCGCTTGTGCCGCCTGATCGGGCGGGTAGACCCGCTCGTGATCGCCGAGGATGAGCAGGGTGCGGGCCTTGACCTGTGCCAGTTCCCTTGCTGTGTAGACGCGGGGGAAGATCCTGATCCCGCTTCGGCCGTGCGTCATCACAGAGCGGAACAGGTCCTCCCATGCCGGATCGGGCGGCAGTCCCGCGCGCATCCAGTTCACCGCGTGGTCCATGGCCCGGGTCTGGCCCGGCAGCCAGGGCATCATCAAGTAGGCCGCTTTCGGGGCGAACATGTGCGTGTAGAACGGCCGCATCCCGTGGAACGTGGCGGCCGGTCCGATCAGGGTCAGTGACTCGACCCGGCCAGGTAGGCGTCGGGCGTACTCGACGGCGATGAAGCCGCCGAAGGAGTTCCCGACCAGGTGAACCGACTGCGCTCCCAGGCCGTCGAGCAGGTCGGTGAACCAGGCCGCCGAGTCGTCGAGGGAGGCGATCGGGCGCGTCGGACGGCTCTTGTTCGCATCGCCCAGGACATCCACGGCCAGGACCCGGAACGATGCGCTCAGCGGGCCGACGGCCCGGTACCACGACATGGCAGTGGCGAAGTAGGCGTGCAGCAGGACCAGGACCGGTGCGTCGGTCGGGCCGCTGGCGATCACGTGCGTCATCCCGAACCGGGTGGGCACGTCGAACTCCTCGTAGTCAGCGGTCCAAGAGGCGAGCACCGCCTCGTAGGCCGCGAGCGTCGCGCGCTCCCCCTCCGGCGACGTGAACGCCGACAGGTATCCCGACACTGCAGACTCCTCGGACCAACCGTGGACCTCGACAGACCCAATCGTAGCCAGCGCGAAGTCGCGACCCCTCCCGGAAGCCTCCCCCGGCGGGCCTTTCGGCCCAGGCGGATGGGCCAATGGCCCCTACGCCACGGTTCGTCACAGGGCGAGCATCACAGGGTGAGATGGACGCACCTGTCTGCGGCTCTCGCAGCCGCCGCCCTGCTCACAGTCACCGCTTGCACCGAGGGGACAAGCCCGGCCGCGGCGCCGAGCCCGGACATCCAGTCCGTCCTGGATGCCCGCCGCGATGCCTACGGCGCGCCGGGAGCGCTGGCCCTGTTAGCCCGTGGCGAGCGCCGGTGGTTCGCCAGCTCGGGCACCGCAGACACAGTCGGCACCCCGATCACCGAGTCGACCCGGTTCCGGATCGCCAGCATCACCAAGCCGATCGTGGCCGCCCTCGTCCTCGACGCAGTCGACCGGGGCGAGGTTGCCCTTGACGACGTGGTCGGCGACGTCCTCCCGGGGACGGTCCGCGCGGAACCGCCGATCACGGTGCGCCAACTGCTGGACCACACAAGCGGCGTCGTCGACATCACCAACGAGCTGACGACCGCTGAGGCCCTGCAGGCCGACATCGACAGCCTGCCGGACGAGCAGATACGCGCTCAGGCGCAGGCCGCACTCGACGGCTCGCTGGCCGGCCAGCAGGTGATCGCCCCGGCCAGGGTTCACGTGGCCCTGGCCGAGGTCCACGACCGCTACTTCCCCCCGGGCAGCGGACACCACTACAGCAACACGGGCTACCAGTTGGCCGGCATGGTCCTCGAGGAAGCGACCGGACGTCCCCTGAACAACCTCCTCGAGCAGCGAGTCGTCGAGCCGCTGGACCTGCACCGCACGACGCTGGCCCCTCCGGACACCGCATCCCCCGAGCTCCGCGGCTACGGCAGCAGCAGCGAGGACGGCTCGCTGGTAGACGTGACCGACGACCTCAGCCTGTTCGGCAACGGCGCCAACGGCGGGATCATCTCGACCGCCGACGAGCTGCTGACCACGATGCAGGCAATCGTCGGCGGGCAGCTGCTCCCGGCAGGCCTGACCGCGCAGATGAAGGAGCCGACACGCGATTTCTACGGTCTTGGCCTGGCAATGTACAACCTGTCGTGCGGCGTCTTCCATGGTCACGAGGGCGGGGTGAACGGCACCGCATCGATCGCGATGGTCTCCCCCGACGCCACCGACGGGGTCGTGATCGCGCTCAACCTGCGCAGCGGAGAGGACCCACGGCTGCCGGCACTCGCCGACCAGATGCTCTGCAGCCGCCCCTAGGGCAGGCAACCGGCTCACGGACCCGATCGGACCAGGCCGGCCAGGGCCGCCGTGAGGTGCTCCTCGAACGGTCCCCATGGCGCGGACGTCCCCACCGGGGTCACCAGGTCGACCCACTCGAGTGGGAGGAGGGGAAGGATCTCCGTCTCGAGCCGCTGCCGAATGGCCAAGTAGGCCTGCAGGGCAGCCGGGGCGGACAACCCCCGGGCGCGGGCCCATGGAGTGTCGGCGGTGTACGCCTCCGCGGATTCCCGCCACCGGGGATGGCCCTCTTGGTCGACCCGCTCACGTCCCACCGCATCGAGCGCCGCAGCGGGGTCGATCGGGACCAGGCGCAGCAGGAGCGGTCGCCAGCGGGCCACGGACTCGGCGAGACGACACAGGTCGCCCGTGATCTCAGTCGCGTCCCGCTGCGCGAACAGCACCAGCTCAACCAGGGTGTTCTGCAGGAACGCCCCATCGAACACCACGACATCGGCCGCGTCCGGGCTCCCTTCCGTGGCCCCGAACTCGGCCCACCGTTCGGTGAGGATGTCGATGAACGTGGCCGCAGGGACGCCCCCGTTGAAAGGCTCCCGGCCCTGCATCGCGGCCTCCACGTCGGGCCACTGCCCGCCGCACCGATCGACGTCGACCTTGGTGTAGGCCACGGCCACGCCGGCCGCACCGACCCAAGCACAGCGCAGCAACTCGGCCTCCGCTCCCGCGTGGGCCCGGCACACGGCATCGAACTCCGCCGGCGCCAGCCACCACTGCCACGCCAGGTCCGCCGGCTGGGGGTCCCCCTCGCAGTAGACAGCGACCCGGGCGCCGGCCCGTGCCAGCCAGCGAGCCGCCGACCGGGCAGTCGACGTCTTCCCCGACCCCGGGATTCCCTCCACCAGAAGCAGACGACCCACGCACCCATACTGGCCCACGGGCGTGCCCGGAGGGCCAGCCAGACACACACCGTGCGACGCACCCAGGAGCCACGGCGGTGCGTCGGGACTCTGCGGCATGACGAGCGCACAGCCAGCCTCCGGTGCCAGACTCGATGCCGAGGCCCACGAAGGGAGAGACGTGATCCGGCACCTGATCTGGGACGTTGATGGGACCCTGTTCGACACCTACCCGGCCATCGTGGGTAGCCTGCACGCCGCTGCCGTGGACCTCGGTGCGCCCGCCACCTACGGGGAGACCCACGACCTCGCGCTGGTCGAGATCGACCACTGCCTCGCAACGCTCTCCGCGACCTACGACCTCTCCTTGGACATGCTGGGCGCGGACTTCGCGCGGCGATACCAGCAAGTGCCCCCCGAGGACCAGCCTCCCTTCGACGGAGCCGCGGAGGTGTGCCAACTCATCCACTCACGGGGTGGGCTCAACCTGATCGTCACCCATCGCCGCCGTGCCGGACTGGACCAGCTGCTGACGACCCACGGGCTGGCTGACCACTTCACCGACATCATCAGCCACGACGACGGATACCCACGCAAACCCGACCCGGACGCATTCAACACCCTCATCGAACGCCACCAACTGCCCCGCAGCGAGACGCTCGCCGTCGGCGACCGAGACATCGACATCCTCGCCGCGCACGCGGCCGGGCTGGCTGCCGCGCTTTTCGGAACCAACCCGATCACCGCTACCCCCGACGTCGTCCTCCCAGACTTCGGCACCTTACGACGCCTGATCGAGACCGGATGGACACCTCAGGACTGAGCAGGAGCCGCACCACCCGGGTCGACGTGGCTCAGCGCAACTCGTTGGCGTGCACGACTCGGGCGAACCGGTCGCCGAGGGCGGCGAGGTTGGCGGCGTGGACCTGATCGGCTGGGACGACGTCGCCGTTGGGCCCGGGGAGGTCCCGCGTGGCGCACGCGTCGGCGACGACGCAACTCCGGTGACCGAGCTCGGCCGCGACGCGCAGGGTGGAGGAGACACACATGTGGGTCATCGCGCCCATCACGACGAGTGGGCGCCGCCCGCTGGCGTCGAGGACCTCCGCCAGGTTCGTGCTGGTGAACGCCGAGGGCGCGGTCTTCTCGACCACGGCCTCCCCTGGCTGAGGTGCGAGCTCGGCGACGAACCCGCCGCGGGGCGCCGTGCGGTCGAACATCTCGCCCGGCGCCCCGGCGTGGGCAACATGGACGATGCGGGCACCCGACGCCCGCGCCCGGGCAAGGACCTCCGCCGCGCGGCTGATGGCCGCCTCCACGTCATGCAGGACCAGGTCGCCGGACCGGTACTCCTCCTGCCAGTCGATCAGCAGCACGGTGCAGTCCGCGAGCCGCGGGATCGGCGGCACCGCGTCACGAATCTGCAAGAGGGTCCGGGGTCGCTGTTGCACGCTCATGGGCTCACGCTACCGAGGACCTTGCGCCACGCTGTCTGGGTGGCGTAGTGCTCGAAGCCCCGGGAGCCGTCCAGGTGGCCGGCATCTGCTGCCCCCAGTGGCGACGTGGACAACCTCCACCCCCTGGCCGGCGGCACGAAGACGACGATGTGCAGCTGCGGGTCGTAGGACGGCGAACGCAGGTGCGTGCGCGTGTTAGCAGTAGCTGTGCCATCCCTGCCGTCCGCCAACGCAGGCTCTGGATCAGGCTTCGAGCATCTCCTTGAGGTTCGCCAGATTCGTCGACACGCTGCGCGCGTACATGCGGGTGACGATCGGGTCGGCGAGTTTGCCGAAGAACCCGCCGATCGTCGGGACGTCCTGACGGAAGGACACGCGGGTGCCATCGGCGACGTCCTCGAATCGGTAGGTGTAGGTGAACGCCATCGGCGACTCCACACTCTGGTAGCCGAACATCACACCGTCCTCGAGTTCGGTCACTCTGGCGGTCCATTCGACGTTCCGGCCCGCAACCCTGGTGACGCCCTTGGCAGTCGTGTCCGCCTGCACAGGTCCAGGTGGAGTTGCCTCGTACTCGATGACGTTCGATGACCAGTCCAGGAAGTTCGCCGAGTCTGCTGCGTAGGCAAAGACCTCGGCGCGCGGCTTGCTGATGACGACGGTTTCCTCGACGACCGGCATGGGTGGCTCCTTGGGATCGGCCCCGACCCCCGGCCAGCGAGAGCCGCTGACCCGATGATGCTCCGCTGGCGAAGCTAGCGAGCTGGGCTGGTCACTGTCAATGCCTCGCGCACGGGTGCGGGGGGTGAGGCAGGAGCCGGACTGGTGGGGACATGCCGCGGTCGGCGCGCGATCTCTGCCACACCCCCGCGTGGATCGCGACGTGCGACGCCGTGCCCGACCTTCACGTGGGTCAGGCTGGGCGCGGCCGCGCCAGCACCGCACTGGGTGCCCGTCTCTCGGCGTCCGGAACTGGGCCCGACCTTGCTTCGCCCCTCGGGAAGCTGGCCGGGGAGCCGGGGCACCTGGGGCCTTGTCGGGGTGTGGTGGGGCGAGTAGATTCCAGTAGGCCAGCCTAACCTTAGGTGATGCCCAGCCGACGAATGAAGGGACGACGACATGCCCGACCCCAAGGCTCTCGTGCAGGAGATGTTCGACTCCATGACCGGCGACGTCGACGTCGCCTCCATGATCGACCGCTTCATGGCCGACGACTTCGTCGAGCACGAGGCCATCCCCGGGATGGACAACACCCGCGACACCCCCAAGCAACTCTTCACGATGATGCTGCACGCATTCCCCGACTTCCGGGCAACTGTCCACGAGCTCCTGCAGGACGGGGACAAGGTGGTGGCCCGGGTGACCTTCAGCGGCACCCACCAGGGCGAGTTCATGGGGATTCCGGCCAGCGGCAACCACATCGAGTGGAGCGTCATCGACATCATCGAGGTCCGCGGTGACAAAGCCGTCGCCCACTGGGGCGTGATGGACATGGCTGGGGCGATGGCCCAGATGGGCGCCGCACCCCACTGACCTCGCGGCCCGCGAGCGCGCCTCGGTCTCCGCACGCCCGGGGTACGCCGAGTGGAATCGAGTCCGCCAGTGGTATCTGCACTCCTCGACTCAGGGCGAAGCATCCCTGGTCCCGCCCGCATTCGTCGTGGGCAACCACCCCGGTGCATCCACACCCGCCCAGCCTGCGCCGGGGCACGCCCGCTACGCGGCACCGACGAAGAAGTCCGCTACCTAGTCCGCTGCGTCAGGCCGATGCGTCCGGCGCACCCAACGTCGTATGGTGGCGGTCGGAAGGAGGCGGCGATGGCCGATCCAGTGGGCGACATCATCGGGGACTACCGGGCATTCGCCGCCCAGCAGCAAGAACGCCTTCTCGCCCGCGGCATCGACATCCGCCCCTTCCCGCTCAGCCACCTTGCCTTCCGCGTGCCGGAGTGGGACCAGTACGCCCACGTACGGACCCTGCTCGAACGCCATGCTGTCGCCAATCGCGAGAACGTGTGGAACGGGCGCCCCATCTCCTTGATCGTGCCCGCCGAGCCGCTCGAAGTCCTCGACGGCAAGGCCGTCCCGCTGATCGAGCTCATCCCGCCGGTGCACCAGCGCATCTACAAGATGGGGCTGGAGCACCTCGGCGTCGTGATCGGCGACACGTTCGACGCCTTCGTAGGAGCCCACAAGCCCGTCCTGACCGGACAGCAATTCCAGGGCCCGAACAGCACCCCCGACCCCGTCTACATCTTGTTCGAGGACTTCACCCACGTGAAGTTCTATCGACTTTCACTGAGAGCGTCGGTCGAGCTCCATGCAGGCCCGATCAGCGATGGGTTCCATCACGTCGACAACTGGATGCCCCAGCGGCTCGTGACCGCGACCGGCCCGAACCCTCTGCCGCGCTGAGGGACGCTCGGAACTCGGCGCGACCGCACGCTTGCCCGGGGCATGGTCTCGCCCGCGTTTCGCGGCGATGTGCCGCGGGTGCGATGGGCGCAATACCAGTCGATGTCCGGGCACGGGATCCTGCGCTGCGACAAGTGGCTTGCCTGTCGAACGGCCCGTCGGATGTCACGCACCTCGGAGTTCGATGCCCACGCCTGCGCGTTTCGCGGCCGATGTTTGGTCCCACGGGGATTCTGCACCCGACAGGGGAGGGTCAGCGGTTGTCGCGCTTGGCTTGTCGGCGGGCTCCCTTGGCTTGGCTGGAGGCGTTGCGTTTCTTGCGCCCGGGGCCCTTTGGCGTGCGGTCGGTGACCTGCGGGGCCGCCTGTTCGTCGTCTGCCTGAGCCGCGCCTTGTGTCCCAGGCCAGGTCCCCGGCGGGGTTGCTTTGGCGAGCCGGTCTGCCTTGAGCTGCTCGGCGCTGGCTGCGGCCACCTGCGCAAGCTGGGCGCTGACGCGGGCCAGGGCGTCCTCGAACACCTCGGACCGGCCAGCGTTGCGGGAGTTCTTCTCCTTGGCCAGCCCGCGTCCGCCCTTCTTGCGTACCTTGGCGCTGCCCTGCCGGCGGTAGATGCCGGCGTACTTGTTGCGGGCGCGGCGGATCCGCTTGTGCAGATCGATCAGTTCGTCTTCGGTGAGCTTGGCCATCCGCTTCGGCTCGGCCTCGCGCAGCAGGTCCTTCTCTGCCTTGCCCAACGAGTTGGCCAGAGCGTGCATGTGCTCCTCCTCCGTGCAAGTTGGCAGGTCGTTGCACCCTAGCC
>CAVOXR010000002.1:0-39587 GCA_963700475.1 uncultured Actinomycetes bacterium | reverse complement strand
TGGAGAGACCCGGTGAGGGCCCTCGTGCAGGAGGAGTACGGCGGCCTGGAGGCCTTGCAGGTCGCGGAGGTGCCGGTCCCGCACCCCGGCCCTGGCGAGGTGCTCGTCAGGGTGCATGCGGCCTCCATCAACGAGTGGGATCAGGGCCTGATGCGCGGCACCCCGATCGTGAACCGGACGAGCGGGCTGCGCCGACCCAGGCGCCGGACCCTCGGTTCAGACATCGCCGGTGTGGTCGAGGCGGTGGGAGGTTCGGTCACCCGGTTCCGCCCCGGGGATGCGGTGTTCGGTGACCTGTCCGGGTGCGGGTTCGGCGCGTTCGCGCAGTACGCCCGGGCGGCTGAGTCCGCGTTGACGGCCATGCCGGGGTTCCTGACGTTCGAGCAGGCGGCGGCCGTGCCCCAGGCAGGTGGGCTGGCCGTCGCGGGGCTTGCGAAGGGCGGATCGCTGCGCGCGGGCCAGCGCCTCCTGATGAACGGTGGCGGGGGCGGGGTGGGCACGTTCGCCATCCAGATCGCGAAGGCGTCCGGCGTCGAGGTGACCGGGGTCGACGGTCCCGGCAAGCTCGACGTGATGCGCGAGCTCGGCGCCGACCACGTGATCGACTTCACTGCAGAGGACTTCACACGCAGCGGCGACCAGTACGACCTGATCCTGGACGTGGTGTGCCGGCGATCGGTTGCCGACTACCGGCGCGCGCTGCGCCCGGGCGGCACGTGTGGCGTCGTCGGCGGGAGCACGGGGCGGCTGGTCGGGGCGGCCGCGCTGGGGCAGGCCCTGCGACTGTCCGCAGGCCGGCGCGTCAGCCTGGTGCTGTACCGGGCCAACCGGCCCAGGGCGATGGACGGGTTGGTGCGCCTGATGAGCCTGGGCTCGGTGAAGCCGGTGATCGATCGGGTGTTCTCCCTGGACGAGGGTCGCGAGGCCATGGGCTACTACCTCAGCGGAGCGTTCGCCGGGAAGATCGTCATCACGATGTGAGAAGGGGCACAGGACGTCCGTGAACGTCGAACAGGTGACGGCCGGGCGGTAGGTGTGGGGGCATGGTCGACCTGTGATGGGAGTCACATACCCCTCCCGGTATCCATTTGGGTGCGTGTTCCGTCTGAGTCACGTAGCTCCGGCAATGGGTTGGGGCGCGATGCAGGGAGAGATCGATGACAACCAACGAAAGCACGCTCGACCGGATCATCCGCGGGATCGTGGGCGCCATCGCCCTCATCGTGGCGGTCGTCGTGGGGATGGGATCCGTGGGTGGCATCCTGCTGGTCGTGGTGGGCGGGATCCTGGTCGTGACCGCAGCAGTCGGGTTCTGCCCGCTCTACCGGATCCTCGGACTGAGCACTGCTCGGGCCGACAAGGAGTAGATGCACCCCGGCCCGGCAACTACCCTCGCGACCATGGACACCGAGCAGGTGCGGGCGGAGTTGCCGGGCACAGTGCCGGCACTCCTGCGGTACGCGCTCCTTCTCACCGGCAATGAGCACGACGCTGCTGACTTGGTCCAGGACACCTTGCTGCGCGCCCTGCAGGCTGCCGACCGCTTCGATGGGAGGTCTGCGCTGACGACCTGGCTTCGCCGCCTCATGCACAACCTGTGGGTGGATGCGCTCCGGTCAGGCCGGGAGGCACCGAGCGACGAGGTGGCCGAGCTGGTCGAGGCCCGGTGGCGCGATGACACCTACACGGTGGACGCCGTCACTGTCGTCGAACGGGCCGAGACCCGCGACGACCTACTCGACGCCCTTGCCCACCTGCCCACGATCTACCGCACTGCGGTGGTCCTTCACGACGCCGAGGGTTTGACCGTCGCGGAGATCGCGGAGATCGCGGCCATCAGTGTCCCCGCAGCGAAGCAGCGGCTGCGGCGCGGTCGGATGATGCTGGTCAGCACCCTGGCCGACGACACCCCGCGGGAGCAGAAGGGAGTTCCGATGCGTTGCTGGGAGGCCAGGTCACAGGTCAGTGACTACCTCGACGGGGCTCTGGGAGCCGGGCCGGCGCGTGCCCTGGAGGCACACCTGTCGGGGTGCGCAACCTGTCCGCCCCTGTACGCCGCCCTGGTCGGCACTCGTGGCGCACTGGCCCACGACCACGCCCGGCAGGACCCGGACACGGTGATCCCGGACGATCTCGCCGCCAGGATCGACGACCTGCTGCGCAACCGCTGACAGGGGAAGCGCGGAGGCGTTTCGACCACGCCGGAGCGGAATGTTGCCTCCGGTCAGGCGCCGAAGAGCCGCGCGAAGAATCCCCTGTTGGCTGCTGCCTTCTCGGCCGCCGTGCAGTTGCAGCGCTGGTCCTTGGGCACGCCGCGCATGACCTGCTGCTTGTGCTGACCGCAGCCGGCCCAGGTGCGCTTCTTGCAGGCCCGGCAGGTCGTCTGATGGCACATTGTCATCGTTCCAATCGCGTCAGGTGCTTGGATCGTCGTGTCGTTGGAGTATACCCCTAGGGGTATACAAGGGGCCAAACCAGCCTAGGCATTCATCGCCTGGCCGACTGTGAGCACCGACATGCTGAGCACCAGGATGGCGAAGCCGAGCCCGAGGGATCTCTCCGACCACCTGTTCGACCACCGGGCCGCGAGCCCGGCGGCCACCAGAACGCTGACCGCCACGATCCCGGCGATCTGGACGTCCAACGCCTCCCCGGCGCGTGGGAGGAACGCGGCGGCGGAGTTGATGACGATGACCAGTAGCGCTGTGGCGGTGGCCCGGTGCATGCTCATGCCCATCACCAGCGCCAGCGCGGGGACGACGAGGAACCCGCCCCCTACCCCGAAGAACCCGGTGAACAGCCCGACCGCTCCGGCGGTGACCACGATCAGGGCCCACGAACGTCGGTCGCGGTCGGGCTCCGGCGGGGTCGCGGACGGTGGATCGCGCAGGGCTTTGCGCATCATCAGGGTTCCGGCGACGACCAGGACCACGGAGAAGCCCCATAGCTGCACCGCGTCATTGGTGGCCAGAGCGAGTGTGGAGCCGGCGAGCGCCCCGATGATCCCCAGTGCACCGAAGGTGGCGCCCTGGCCCCAGGCGACCCTCCCGGCGCGGGCGTGGGGGATCAACCCGCCGATGGCCCCGATCCCGACCACAATCAGCGACGTGGTTCCGGCTTCGTCGGCGGGCAGCCCAGCGGCGACCAGCAGGGGGATCGCCAGGATCCCGCCGCCGCCGCCGAAGAGGCCCAGCGCCATGCCCAGGGCGATCCCGATGGCCAGGAAGGCAAGGAGGTTCACGTCTGGGGCGCAGGCGGGGTCACGGTCGGCGGCTGGTCGGATGGTTCCATTCTCGCTTCGGGGCTCGGTGGGCAAGGGTCAGGCCAGGGTCAGGAAGAGCTTCTCCAGGCTGGCCACGTCGGTGGCGCCGTCGCCGGAAGGGTGGGCCAGGCACTCGCGCAGGCTGCTGGCCACGATCGCGAACCCGGCCTTGGACAGGGCCTTGGAGACCGCGGACAGCTGCGGGAGGACGTCGCTGCAGTCGCGGCCGTCCTCGAGCATGCGGATCACACCTGCCAGTTGCCCCTCCGCCCGGCGCAACCGGTTCAGGATCGGGCGCAGGTCATCGGGTTCGATCCTGCCCGCCCCGGGAAGGGTCCCGCTCGGGGGTGCGGAGGTGGGTTTGCTCATGCGAGCGTCACCGGCACGTGCATCGCTGGGTGGCGGGAACGCCGGCCAGGACCTGGGCAACGTGGTTGCCGCAGCCTGAGTAGGTGACCTTGCCGCAGAGTCGGCATGTTGCGGGACTGCACATGATCTGGCCTCCAGGTTTGGGGGTGCGAGGCGCGACCCCGAGGAGTGCGACTATACCCCCAGGGGTATGCAAATGCAATGTCGGAGGTGGGGTTCTGCGGTTGTCGCGCTGACCCGTGGGTCAGCTGTGGCCCTTGCGGATCATCTTGACCATGCGGATGTTGATGGCGGCGAAGCGCCAGGCCTGGATGGCCAGGTTGGTTCGGCTCTTCACGGTCTTCTCGGTGGGCAGGGGGGCTTGGGCGATGCTGGTCTCTGCGGTGTCCATTGGGGTGTCCTTCGCGGTTGTCAGGGGCGACTCGAGGGCGAGGTCACTCGGGGATCAGGAACCAGCCCGGCTTGGCCTTGGCCTTGTAGATGAACATGTAGTGCAGAACTGCCTTGATCCAGTGCGCGCCCAGGCCGATCTCGCCGTAGGTGTCCTTCGGGCTGCGACCGATCCCCGGGTACTTCTGGTAGTCGGGCACGATCGGGTACATGGTCATGGCCGCAGCGGTGCCCTTGCGCAGGCCGGCACCCGCCGAGGCGATGCACGCCGCACCCATCCGGGCCATCGAGGCAGTGTGCTTCGGAGTCGTGGATCCGCTGCCGATCATCTCGACGATGTTCTCCGCCACGACCTTGCCCATCACTCCCGAGGGCATCCCGGTTCGCGGGGGTGAGGGGGCGATCAGCGTGCCGTTGGCGCTCGTGCGCGGCCGGGAGATCTGGTGCGGCGGGGCGAACGCGATGCCCACGGCGAACACGTTGGCGTACGAGGGGGTCTGGTAGGTCTGCGGCCAGTCCTCGGCGCGCCAGTCCTCGAAGGGCTTCGCGGTGTAGTCGGCGTCGACCTTCATGAGCCCGCTCGGGGCGAACAGGCTCGCGGTGATGTCCTCGCCCTGGGCGTCGTAGGCCTTCAGGTCCGCGCCCCGGAACGGGGGGAGCAGCATCGCGAAGTCGAAGTCCAGGGTGTGGCGGGTCCCGTCGAGCTGCTCGTAGTTGATGACGCCGGGCTCGACCTTCTCCACGTGGGCGCCGAGGATCGCGCGCATCCCGCGCTCGCGGAACAGCGACTCGGTCCAGGTCTTGCTGGTGGTCTGGAACCCCTTCTGGGTGAAGACCATCCCGCCGACGCCGAAGTCGCCGAGCTCGTACTCGTTGGTCAGGTACACGAGGTCGGCCATGTCGCGAACGCCGGCCTGGCGCAGCTCGTGCTCGACGTTGAACGCGTACTCGAAGGCCGCGCCCTCGCAGGTGCACGTGCCGTGCCCGGTTCCGACGACGATGGTCTGGCGCTGACCAGCCCGCATCTTCTCGATCGCCTGGGCCAGGCGATCGGCTGCCTCGATGGCATGGCCCGCGGTGCACACCGAGAGGCTGTTCCCGTCGGGACCGAGGCCCTCGGTGGCGCGCGAAGTTGAGCTTCGGACCGGTGGCGTTGATCAGGTAGTCGTACTCCAGCGTCGCCGTCTGCCCTGCCCGGGAGGGATCGGTGTAGGTGATGTCGACGAAGGGCTTGGCGTGCTCGGAGTCGCCCTCTGGGTGGATGGCGGTGCCCAGGGCCTGGTGGAACTCGATGCCCTTGCGCTGGTAGATCGGCGCGAGTGGGAACGTGACCTGCTCGGCGGTCATCCGACCGACGCCGACCCAGATGTTCGACGGGATCCAGTTCCACTTCGCGTTCGGGGCCACGACCACGACCACATGCTCCTTGCCCAGCTTGCGGCGCAGGTGCAGGGCGGCAGTGTGACCGGAGATCCCGGCCCCGAGGATGACGACGCGTGCCATGCCGGACTCCTTCGTTGAGCGCTGTCATCGAGCCTAGCCCGGTACCCCCGGGGGTTTCACTTCGGGGGTATCCGGGACGAGGCCCGAGGGGCATAGGCTGGGAGAGTCCTTGAGGCAGGAGCCGTGTCGTGATCATCGCAGCAGCAGTGCAACCGGACGGGAGCCTCGGGCACTCCTGGGGCAAGGCGCGGTCGGTGGTCGTCGCAACCGTCGAGGCGGACGCGATTGTCGACTGGCGCCCCTACGAGGTCGCCTGGGACCTGCTCCATGACGAGGGGACCCCGGGGGCACACCACGCCCGGGTGGTCACGTTCCTGCAGGCCCATGGCGTCGAGATGGTTCTCGTCGATCACGTCGGCGACGGGATGCGCCGGATGCTGTCGAGCATGGGCGTCGAACTGCGCGAGGGGGTCCAGGGGGACGCCCGGGCCGCGATGCTGGCAATGGCGCGTCGTGGTGACGAGCCAACGGGTTGAGCCGCCTCAATCGGGGCGTCGGCAAGCCCTCGGCCCTTCGGTCCTGCGGAGCTGCGGGTGTGCCACTCCATGATCCTGCCAGCTGGACGGAATACCCCTAGGGGTATACTGGTTCAGGTCAGCATGAGCCGGATTCCAGAGGAGAGCCATGACCACCAGCAAGGCTGCGGCCCGCGAGCCATCGGCAGCCCGCGGCGGGTTCGACCTGAAGTCCTTCGCTCCCAGTTGGGGGGCGTCGGTGATGGGGACCTCCGCACTGTCCGTCGCCCTGCTCGCCGTGGGCGAGGGCACGTCGCTGGCTGGCGGCGACCGAGGTCGCGGCGCGCGTGATCCTGGTGATCGCCCTGGTCATGGGGGTGCTGGTCCTGGGGGCGACGGCCGCCCGCTGGGTGACGTTCCGGACCGTGGCCCTGGCGGACCTGCGCCACCCCGTCAAGGGCGGGATGACTGCGACGGCTGCGGGCGCGCTTCTCACCCTGGCGGTCGCCATCGGGAAGGTGGGTCCGGGCTTCCTCCCGGAGCCGATCATCCTGCCTACCGTGACCGTGCTGGCCGCGATGGGCGCACTGCTGGCGCTGCTGATCGGGTGGGAGTTCCTCGCCGAGATGTTCACCTCCCAGGACGCGGCGCTCGTTCAGATGTCCGGGGCATGGTTCGTCCCGCCCGTGGTCACGATCATCGTCCCGCTGGCGCTGCTGCCGATCATCTCCGCGCACCCCGGTGCGGCCGCCGACCTTGTGGCGGTGGCGTGGGCCTTCCTCGGGATGGGGGCAGTTCTCTACCTGGTGGTGACTGCCACCCTGTTCATGCGCAGCATCAGCCACCCCCTGCCTCCGGCAGGGCTGGCGCCGACGCTCTTCATCGGCATGGGCCCGGCGGGCCTCATGGGCCTGGACATGATCCGGCTGTCCCAGGTGTCGGTGACCGCCGGGATCGCCGATCCGAGCCTGGTGAGCAGCATGCTGCCGGCGGCCACGATGATGTGGGGGTTCGGCCTGTGGTGGATGGTCGCGGCCCTGGTGGTCCTGCGCCGCGGTTACGCCCGCCTTCCGTTCTCACTGTCCTGGTGGGGCTTCACGTTCCCGCTGGCCGCCTGGACGATCGCGACCATCGTGCTCGGGCAAGCCTGGGACTCGGGTCTGGTGAGCGCGGTGGGCATGGTGGCCACAGTGGCCCTGCTGGGGCTCTGGGGGTATCGTGGCGACCCGTACGGTGCTTGGCATCCGATCGGGCTCGATCTGGGCGCACTGAGGCGGCACCATGACGGGGTACGAGCACACGGTCTTCACGACCAGGGTCGGCTCGATCGTGGGAACCGGGTTCGGCTGCCCCCGCTGCTTCCGCGTGCTCGATCGCTCCGGCATGGGCATGACGCGGGAGTCGCGGGTCGACCTGCGCACCGCATTCAGGACGCTCGCACGCAGCGCGGAGCCGGCCACGGCGTCCGCGCCCGGACGTGCCCACCGACAAGCACCTGTCAGATGAAGAACCGGCCGTTGGACTCGTTGGCCTCGCCGAGGTACATGGCCACGCCACCGAACTCGACGCCGTCGATCAGCTCGTCCTCGTGCAGCCCGAGCAGGTCCATCGTCATCGTGCACGCGACAAGGCGGACCCCGGCGTCCTGAGCGGACTGGATCAGCTCGGGCAGGCTGGGGACCTTGTTGTCCTTCATGATCTTCTTGATCATGGCCGTGCCGCCGCCGAGCATGTGCATCTGGGACAGCTTCATCTTGTCCGGTCCGGCGGGCATCATCGTGGCGAAGGCCTTGTCCAGCAGGGACTTGTCCACGTCGGGGGCGTCGGGGCGGCGCAGGGCGTTGAGGCCCCAGAACGTGAAGAACATCGAGACCTCGTCGCCCATGGCCACCGCGCCGTTGGCGATGATGAACGCGGCCAGGACCTTGTCGAAGTCCCCGGAGAAGACGACGAACGACTTCTTGTCCTTCAGCCGGGCGGCGACTGGGTTCATGGTCGCTCCGCCGGCGCCGACCACTGCCCCGCCCTTGCGGATGCGGGCCACGATCCCTGGGCCCTCGGGCTTGATGTCGAGGACCTCGTGGCCGTTCTTGGCGGCCCACGCCGGGGCGTCGAGCCGGAACCCGATGTCCGAGACGTGCGCGACGACCTCGTCGCCGGGATTGAGCTCGCCCATCTTCTTCTGCAGCGCCATGATCGGCCCCGGGCAGGCCAGGCCTGTGCAGTCGAGGTCCACCTCGACCCCGGTTCCGACCATAGGGGCGGCCGGGAGGACGCCGCCCGCGCGCAGCGACTCCTCCTCGGCGTAGGACGTGACCGGGACCAGCGGGTCCGGGACGTCTTCTGGGGCCACGGTGTGCCATGCGCGGAAGGTCTGGATGCCCCCGACCAGCATCGCGACGTCGGTGAAGCCGCGCTGGGCCAGGATCCGGTAGGCCAGGAAGCTGCGGAACCCGACGGCGCAGTACAGCCGGATCGGGGTCTCGCGGTCCCAGTCGGACTGGGCCACGCGCAGGGTGTTCAGCGGCACGTTCTCGGCACCGGGCACGTGCCAGATGTCGAACTCGCTGGGGCCGCGCACGTCGATGATCCGCGCGCCCTGGCAGTTGTCCGGGTAGTCCGTGGAGTACCAGGGGACGAGGTCGCCGCGCAGGATGTTCGAGGCCACGAACCCGATCATGTTGACCGGGTCCTTGGCCGACCCGAACGGCGGTGCATAGGCCAGCTCGAGCTTCTCCAGGTCGTACACGGTCGCGCCCAGGCGGATGGCCGTGGCGAACACGTCGAGGCGCTTGTCGACGCCGTCGAAGCCGGTGATCTGGGCACCCAGGACCCGGCCGTCGTCAGGCGCGAACAGGCACTTGATGTCCATCTGCGCGGTGCCGGGGTAGTAGCCGGCGTGCCCGGAGGGGTGCGCGTGTGCCCGCAGGAAGGGGATGCCTGCGGCCTTGAGCTGCTTCTCGGTCGCGCCGGTCCCACCGGCGACCATGTCGAACACCTTCACGATCGAGGTGCCCTGGGTGGATTCGTACTCGGTGTCCCGACCGCAGATGCTCTCCGCTGCCACACGGGCCTGCCGGTTCGCCGGTCCGGCAAGCGGGATGATCCACGACCCGGGCAGAACGGTGTGCTCGACCTCCACCGCGTCACCGGCTGCCCAGATGTCCGGGTTCGACGTGCGCATGTGTCGGTCAACCTTGATTCCCCCACGCGGGCCGAGCTCGATGCCAGCCTCAGCGGCCAGCTGTGTGTTGGGCCGTACCCCGGCGGACATGATGACCAGCGACGTCTTCAGGAACCGGCCGCTGGTGAGCTCCACGGTGAGCTGCCCGGCCTTGTCCGTCGTGAACGCCGCGGCCGCGGTGGACAGGTGCAGGGCGATCCCGTGGGCGCGCAGGTAGTTCTCCATCGGGGTGGAGAGCTCCTTGTCCAGCGGCGGCATGATCTGGTCGGCCATCTCCACGATCTCCACAGCCAGCCCGCGCTCGTGCAGGTTCTCGGCCATCTCCAGGCCGATGTACCCGGCGCCGATGACGACGACGTGCTTGAGGCCCGCGGGGTCGGCGGCGATGGCGTCGACCTTGGCCTTGATGTCGTCCATGTCCTCGATGTTGCGCAGGACGTGGATGTCCGGGTGGTCAAGCCCGGGAAGCGGCGGGCGGAACGGGGAGGACCCCGGGCACAGCGCGAGCTTGTCCCACGCCTCGGTGTACTCCTCGCCGGTGATCAGGTCGCGTGCGGTGACCGTTCGGGCGACCGGGTCGATCGCGGTCACCTCCGTGGTGACCCGCACGTCGATGTCCAGGGTCTCGCGCAGGCTCTGCGGGGTCTGCAGGAGCAGCCGCGAGCGATCCTTGATCGTCCCGCCGATGTGGTAGGGCAGGCCGCAGTTGGCGAACGACACGTTGCCGGACTTCTCGAACACGATGATCTCGGCGAACTCGTCGAGGCGTCGGGTCCTCGCCGCCACCGATGCGCCCGCTGCAACTCCTCCGACCACGACCAGCTTCATACCTTCTCCCGTCCTCGTCCCGTGGTTCGACGGTAGTGGCGACGACCCCCGGTTGCGGGGGTGAGCGGCATGCGGAAGCGGGAATCGGGGAAGGGCGCCTGAGTGGGTGCCGAGGGGCTTGGGGGTGTCAGTTGCGGGCGAGCACCTGGTCCGCCTCGGCCAGTCCGCCGGCCAGGTAGGCCAGCCAGGAGACGGAGTCCCCGGCGGCCCGTCGCCGTTCGAGGTCCGCCCGCCACCTGTCAGCGATCCCCGAGACGTCGGCCTGCGGGTCCTTGCGAAGGGCGCGGCGCAACTCCAGCAACACAGCCATACGGCCCTCCAGCTCCTTGGCGGAGGCCATGTGCCCATCGAGGCGACACAACGCCTGACCGCCGGTTGTGGCCGTCAGTCGCACGCCAACCTCACCGAGCCGCTCCTCGACGATGGGCAGGAGCTCCGTCATGCTGCCTGGGATTCGCCGAGCAGGTACGGGTACGGGCAGGTGGCCGGGCCGTCGGCCACGCACGAGTTGCACGGCCGTCCCCGGTCCAGGACGCACTTCGGGGTTGGGGCGGGCATCGGTTCACCTCGTCGCTTGGCTCGATGCTGGAAGGTCACCAGTATACCCCACAGGGTATATGTCAGACGGTGAGTGACGGTGGTGACGTCCCCGTCGCCGTGGTTGGGATGAGCGGGACGAGGATGCCCCCTCGAAGGGGGACGTCGCGTTCTCGGCCTGCGTCGAGACGCGGTTGAGTCTCGCTTAGTGGGTACCTAGTCGTTCCTTAGTGACCTGTGGGGTTGCGCGCGGACGTCTGGCCCTACCGACGGGCATTTCCGCGGTCGTACCGTGAAGGTATGAACACAACCGGGAAAGGAATGCGCACACTGCTCGTGGCTGCTGCTGCGGGCGCGTTGGTGCTCGGCTCAGTCGCCGGTGCTACAGCTGCTCCTGGTGGCAAGTCCAATGACAAGCCCGTGCTGCAGGTGGTGAACATCGTGGGCCATAGCCCGCTGAACGTCTTCGACGTGAGCACCTTGGACTTGACGACGATGAGCGTCCGTCCCCTCACCCTCCGGGCGACCGTCAGGTACAAGGCGATGACCCCCCCGTTGCCCACGATCAGCGTCACGCTCGACGTCTACTCGACGAAGGTCTGGGGGACCGACCTGACCCCAAAGGGCTCGATCACGAAGGTGACGCTCGAGCCGAAACTCACAGGGTCGACGGTGAACACGTACTACCAGGCCACCCACCCATTCACCGACGCGGAGGCCTTGGCGATGAAGGCTGCGCTGGCCACGTCGAAGAGGGCCTACCTCTGCATCTCGACCGCTGACGTGACGGGGTACACCTACCCCAACGGCTGGAACTGGTCCACCCAGACCCGCGAGCGGCTGAACATCGGCAACGTCAAGCCCGCCCGTGAGTGCGTGAAGATCATCAACATCGATCCGAAGAAGACCCTCACCACGAAGGACGACGTGAAGCCGCTCGCTCCCTGATCCTGAGCCCTTGAGGACTTCGTCCCGGCGCGGACATCGACCGGGGATGGACGAACCTCACGAGTGTCAACGACCGGATCGCGGGCCTGCGCGTGGGCGCCGATGACTATGTGGTCAAGCCGTTCGAGTCGGGTTCGCTCGCCGATGCCGAGGCCCGCACGGTGCTGCTGGTTTCCGGTAATATACCCCGGGGGGTATACTTCAGGTGAGCCCAGGAAGGTGGCATTGTGGTTGAGAACGTCGATGTGCGGCAGTTGATGGTGGCGTCCCAGCGCGGGTGCCGGATTGTGGACGTGCGGGAGCCCCACGAGTACCACGCAGGTCACGTGCCCGGGGCACAGTCGGTTCCGGTGGCGCGTGTTCCCGGCATCGTCGGGGAGTTGCCGCGGCACCAACCGGTCTACCTGGTCTGCGAGTCCGGGAATCGCTCCGGACTCGCAGCACGGTACCTCGCGGAGCACGGCCTCGATGCCCGCACGGTCATCGGCGGAACGTCCGCGTGGCGTACTGCTGGACTTCCGGTGCGCACTGGGGGCTTTGCCTGACCGCACCGGTCATCCTCGCGTGGGTGTTGCGGGGTGGTGCGGGGAGCGTTCGCCAGTTCTGCCCGGGCCGTCCGGGCGAGTGCGCAGTTGGTCCGGCACCTCCAGTCCGCGGCCGCCGTGGAGGGGATGACCGGCACCAGCGACGCGCGGGTGGCTGCCCTTCACACCGATCAGGTCTGGTCTACCCAGTGGCCTGCTCGCCGAGCCAGGTGCGCAGGGTCGGGATGTCGAATCCGCTGAGGTCGCCAGCCTCCTTGAGGCTCGACAGGGTGGTGGCGGTGGGCGTGTCCGCGGGGATGCCGAAGCGCTGGTAGAGCGCAGCCTTGGTCACCGGGAAGGCGTCGAGCACCTGCTGGACCGTCATCCAGCCCTTGACATCCTCCGGGACCGCTCCAGCAGTGGGCGCCACCCGCTCCCCGGACTCAGCGCCCTGGCCCGCGCCGGTTCCCGATGCGGTTGGGGAGCCGGGCACGGCGGCGCCCAGCGACGTGGTGCCGCGCCCGGTCGTCGCGAACCAGCCAAGATCACGGCCGACCAGGATGCTCCCGGCGAAGACGGCGACGATGACCATCGCGTAGGCCCAGAACGACAGCTGTGCGCTGCGCAGCCGCGGCGTCGTGGGCACGGGGTGGGCGCTGCGCGGGATGCGCAGCATCGGGATGTCGGTGGTCTGCTGCTCGGTCATCGCAGGACTCCTTGCGCGGTGCCGGTCGGGACAGCTGCCTCGGCCGGGGGGCTCGTCGCCACTCGGACTGCCGGGAAGGGAAGGCTCACCGTGACGGCCAGTGCATCGCGGCTCGGGCAGGCAGCCACGCACTCGAGGCACCCGATGCACTGCGCGTCGGTGACGCGGGTGACGGAGTTGACCGCCAGGCCCATCGGGCAGGCGCGGTTGCACAGGTCACAGCCGATGCAGGAGGAGGCGTCGCGCTGGACGGCGACGGGGCTCGCCTTGCCGACGATCCCGATGACGGCTCCGAGGGGGCAGGCATACCGGCAGAAGGGTCGCTCGACGACCAGGGCCATCGCGAGCATGGCGATCAGGATGACGAAGGCGGTGGTCACCTCGAACTCGACCACGGACAGCAGCGCGCTCCATGGGTCGTACTCGCGGAAGACCATCACGCCCGTGACCGCGGCTCCGACCACGGCCCAGACGAGCACCACGTAGCGGCCGTAACGGGCGACGTGGTCGACGCGAGCCAGCCAGGTGGCGTTGGCGGAGATCCGACGCCGCGCCCGGCGCAGCGGGGGGATGCGGTTGGTCACTGCGTCACCGACGCCGTGGATCGCTTCCTGGATCGCCCCGAACGGGCAGAGCCAGCCGCAGAACGCCCCGCGGGCCGCAAGGGTCAGCAGTACCACGGCGCCGGCGAGCACGAGGTTCGCCGTGTGGACGTGGGACACGGTGCGACCGGTCGTCACCCAGGTGAAGAGCGTCTCGAAGCCCCCGAAGGGGCAGAAGGCCTCACCGGACGGCGCCCCGGGGCCACCGGTGGCCTTGGCCCAGACGGTGTAGGCGATGAACGCCACGACCGAGGTCTGCAGGGCGTGCCGCGTCCAGCGGATGCCACGGATGGAGGCGGGGCTGCGACGGGGCACCATCCGCATGGACATGGTCATTCCTCCTGGGGCGTTCGAGCATCGACTGGGCTTGCGGAGTCACGCGAGGCCGGGCTGCGGACCCGGGTGAGGACGTTGGGTCCCCACCCGGGCCGCATGGCAGGTCAGGCGCTGCGGCCCTGGCTGCGGGCGGTGATGCCGTACTCGGCGAACAGCTTGTCGCGGGTCACCCGCCACTTGGCCAGCTCGGCCTGCATGGCCGTGCGCTGCGTGGTGGTCAGCCTCGCGGTGGTCCCACGGCCCTGGCCGCGGGCACGCTGGCCCTGACCCTGACCCTGACCGGAGGTGGGCGGCGTCTTGCCGTACTTCTTCATGATCGCGTCACGCTGGTTCTTCAGCGTGGTCATCTTCTTCAGGAACGCGTCGTGGTCAGCGTCCGTCAGGGAGGCTGCCGGTCCGGTACCCGGGCACGGTTCGGTGGTGGCCGCGTTGGCCGTCCCCGCTCCGAGGGTCAGCATCGCTGCGGCGGCGAGGCCAGCGACCCCGGTGGCCGCGATCTGGCGGATTCTCATGGTGTGCTCCTTCTCGTGGGGGTGGATGTCGTCCACCAGTCATGCTGCCCGGGGTGGCTGCAGGTGAAAGGGACGCTTTCGGGCGGTTTGCTGGAGATCAGCTCAAGGACGTGTAAGGCCCCACGGACGGGCGCGCGCGACCGTTGGGGGCGGCTGGCCGGTGTGGCAGGCTGGGCGCACCATGCGCCCTTCTCAGCCCGCGCCCAAGGTCCTCGTCGTCGACGATGAGGACAACGTGGCGTTCCTGATCTCCTCTGCCCTGCGGCTGGCCGGCTACGAGACGCTGATCGCGACCTCGGGCACGCAGGCCGTCGAGGAGGTCGGCCGGTTCGCGCCGCACGTGATCGTCCTGGACATCATGCTTCCCGACATCGACGGGTTCGAGGTCCTGCGCCGGATCCGATCCGGGGGTGCCACGACCCCGGTGCTGTTCGTCACGGCCCGTCAGGCCACCACCGACCGGGTCCGCGGCCTGACCAGCGGTGGCGATGACTACATCGTCAAGCCGTTCGAGCTCGAGGAGCTCGTGGCCCGGGTGCAGGTGGCGCTGCGCCGCGCCGGGCTGGGTGGATCGGCTTCCCGGATGACGGTCGCCGACCTGGCACTGGACCTGGACTCCCGGCGGGTCTGGCGCGGTGAGGTTGAGGCGCACCTGACCGCGACCGAGTTCAACCTGCTGCGCGTGCTGATGGCCAACGCGGGCCGGGTCGTGACCCGCGAACAGATCCTCGACTCGGTGTGGCAGTACGACTTCAACGGCGAGTCCAGCATCATCGAGTCGTTCATCCGCAACCTGCGCAGGAAGGTCGACTTCACCGAGCCGAAGCTGATCCACACCGTCCGCGGCGTGGGCTACAGCATCCGGGAGCCGTGATGTCGCTGCGGGCCCGGATGCTCGCGGGCCTGGCGATCATCGCGGGCCTGCTGGTCGCTCGCCGGGCCTGCTGATCCTCAACATCCAGCAGGGCTTCCTCGTCAGTCAGCTCGACGAGCGGATGGGCCGGCAGGTCGTCAACGCCACTGCGGCGGTCTCCGGCGGCACCGGTGCCCAGGGGGAGGCGGGACAGCCGCGCAGGGCCCGTGGAATGGCGGACCTGTACCTGGGTCTCCTGACGCCCAACGGGCTGACAACGCTGGACACCCCCGCCACCGATCCCGGGCTGACCCCGGTGCTCGATACGGCCGACCCGCCTTCCTCGCCGGCCACGGTCCCCGCGACCGGCGGCGAGGCGGAGCGGATGCGGATCCTCACCACCAGCCCTGCCCTCGGGCGACACTCTCGTCCTGGGCCGCTCGATGGCCGACATCGACGCCGCGCTGACCGGTCTGCGCACCACGTTGCTGATCGTCGGCGCCGTCCTGCTCGCCGTCATCGCGCTCGTGTTCTGGTGGATGCGCCGACTCGGCCTGGATCCCATCCTGCGCGTCACGAGGGTGGCTCGGTCGATCAGCTCGGGGGACACCAGCCAACGCGTCGAAGCGTTCCCCGTGGGCACGGAGGCCCATGACCTCGGCACTGCGTTCAACCAGCTCGTCGAGACGAACGAGGCCACCCAGGCACGGCTGCGCCAGTTCGTCGCCGACGCCTCCCACGAGCTGCGAACCCCGCTGGTGACGCTGAAGGGGTACGCCGCGCTCCACGGCGCCGGGGGGCTGGCCGACGAGGCGAGCACCGACGACGCGATGCGCCGGATCAAGCAGGAGGCCAACCGCATGGGCCGCCTGGTCGAGGACCTGCTCCTGCTGACCGAGATGGACCAGGGCCCGCTCCAGGCCACGAGCCCAGTGGATGTCGTCGAGATCATGACCGACCTGGCCGGCGACCTGCAGGTGATCGACCCCGAGCGGGTCGTGTCGGTGGACATGCCGCAGTCGGCGATCGTGACAGGTGACCGGGATCGCCTCACCCAGGTGTTCGCCGGCCTGACGACCAACGCCCTGCGCCACACGCCTCCGGGCACCGCCATCGACCTGCGAGTCAGCCGGGACCTCGCCACAGTGCGAGTCGAGGTCACCGACCACGGGTCGGGCATCGCCCCGGATGATCTGCCCAAGGTGTTCGACCGCTTCTACCGGGCCGATGTCGCCCGGGCCCGCGCCTCAGGGGGCAGCGGGCTGGGGCTGGCCATCGCCTCCGCGATCGTGCACGCGCACGGCGGCACAGTCGGGGTCGAGAGCCCCCCGGGCGGGGAGCCACCTTCTGGGTGGCGCTCCCCGCGGCGGGAGATCCGTCCGAGTAGGCCCCGGGCGGACGCAGGCCCCGCGATCAGGCGTTGCGCTGGAACGCGGCCAGGTGCCGCTCGCTGCCGGCGAGCAGGTTCTCGAGCACGGCGGTCACATCTGCGGGCGCCGTCAGCTCCAGGGCGTCCTTCAGGTCCGCGATGTCGGCGGTCTCCACGGCGATGCCCGCGTCGACCGCCCCTGCGCGGTCGCTGCCCACCTGTGCCGCCAGATCGGCGTACATCCCCGTCAGCTCGTCCTCGGCGTACTCCCCCGGGCGCGGCATTCGCGGTCGGGTCGGCAACGTCGTACCGGTCGAGGAGCACCTGCAGCTCGGCCATGTGGTTCGACTCCGCACGGTTGATGTTGGTGAACACCCGGTCGCCGTACTCGTCGATCGCCAGGGCGTAGACGTCCCGGGCGAGCTTCTCCTCCTGGACCATGAAGGTGAGCATGTCAGCCACGTCAGTGCTGATCGTCGCGTTCGGAACAGCTGCCGGGACGTCACTCCCATGGATCGCCATGCCCGACCCCTGACCTCGGGCTCCCAACCCCTGGCCGCCGGCCCCGCGACCCGCTGAGCCGCCAGCGCTCCCCCAGCCTCCGAATGGGCCACGAGATCCGTCGTGCAACGGCGAGCCAACTGCCGTGCCCTGGCCGTTCCCGCTCCCGTTCCCGTATCCGTTGCCGTATCCCAGCCCCGGGCCGCTGGCCGCCACCGCGGCTCCTGCCACCCCGATCACACCCACCGCGGCGATCGCTGCGGCCGCTGCTGTCCTCCTGCTCATCTGAGCTCACCCCTTCCAGGTGGTCTGCGGGTCGAGGTCCACGCGGACCGGCGGGCGCCGAGTCGTCGGACCTCTTCTCACCTCCACGATGACGACTGAGCCTGCAGGCCCCGTGGACGAGAGCAGGCGATCTCCTGCAGGTCCGGTCCGGGACAGGTAAGCAAGGTGCTGAGCGCTCGAACGGAGTCACCGGGCCATGAATGGCCCCGTGCGCATGTGGCGTGACACGTCAGGCTCGAACCTTCGCCCCTTGGCGCACGAACATGCACGCGGTGAAGGGAGTCCAGCCTGAAGATGACATACCCCTAGGGGTATATACTCCGGTCATGGGCCAGAACTGTTTCCTCGGCACGCTGCTGACGTGGTCGGTACGGCGCTGGTTGGTCGTCGTCGCGGTGAGTCTGAGCACAATCCTGGTGCTCGGCCTGCCGACGGCGGTCATCGCCAACCCCGTGTTCGGCCGGACCATCGCGCCCACGCCGTGGGCGATGAACGTCCTGATCGCGACCAGCATCCTGGCGGGGCTCCTGACCGCCACCTATGTTCGCAACGACGGGCCGGCCCTGATCCGTTCTCGCAGCGTCCCCGACGTGGTCCCTGACCCGCGCAACGCCCGCAGGGGCGCCGTCGGCGGGCTGCTGACCTATCTCGCCATCGGATGCCCGGTGTGCAACAAGGTCGTCCTCATCGCGCTCGGCGCGACCGGCGCGGTTCGCATCTTCGCCCCGGTGCAGCCCTACCTGGCTGCCGCGGGCCTGGTTGCCCTGGCCTGGGCGTTGGTCGTCCGGCTGCGTGGCGAGCTGTCCTGTTCGCTTGGCCCCGGGCCAGGGGCCAGGCAGCCGGACCCCAAGGTCGTGGCCCCGGAGCCACGCGATACGGCCCCGAACAGCGAACCTGTGCGGTGATGGCCACCCCGAAGCCCCGTGCGTCCCTTGCCGAGGCCGCTGTGTGCTGCTTCAGCGTCCGGATGATCCGCCCGGGCCGCGGGTGACGTAGCCGGCAGTTGGGGTCTGCAGGCCGCCTCCGACCCGCACCCTGCGGCGGCCGTCGAAGCGACACGCACCCGACGTATGCCACGCAGGGCCGCGGGTAGGTGCCAGCGACTGAGGCTGCGGGTCTCGTTGGGGGATTCGCGAGTATGGAGGAGGTCGCATGAAGAGGAAACTGACTACACGGTCGGTCGTCGGCGCCGGACTGTGTGCGGCAATGATGCTCACAGGTGGCGTCGGCGCCGCGGTCGCCGGAGAAGTCACCGGCAATGGCAAGGTGATCAGCATGAACGGGAAGTCGTTGTGCGCGTTCTCCGGCTTGGAGGATTGGGCGAGTCTGGCGACTCAGCCCCCCGGGGGCGTTCACGTAGATCCGGGCACGGTGCAGAACTGGGGCCACGTGAAACAAGCGTTGGGGCTGACTGGAGGTGCCAACTCCGTGCAGACGCCCTTTGGCGAGGAGGGCTGCAACGCTCACCTCTACCCCGCGAAGTGATGCCCGACCCCGCCCACTTGTAGATGTCGGTGCCCCCGCCGTTCCACTCTCCCCACGGCGGGGGCACCGCCATGCTGCGCCGGTCAGAAGCGATTCGCTCGGCGGCCGTGACGATGTGCCCGGGGTGTCCTGTGAGGACCCTCAGCCGGTCGCGGGGGTCGAGCTTCGAACCACTCCGCGCTCACTCCGCGACGATGTGGTGGGTCAGCGTCGGCCCAGCTCGTCCATCGACGCCACCAGCGCGTCGAAGTCCTCGAGGGCCTCCCGCCGGGTGTCGGCGATGCAGGTCACGCCGACCTTCCCGAACTCGGGAAGGGCACCGAGCATGTGGAAGATGCAACCGCGTTCGTCGGCTGCGTCGTAGGTGAACCCAGCCACCGTCGCGTGCTGCAGGAGGTCACTGGGTCGCAGTCCGACGTAGTTCCGGGACTGCAGGTTGTCCGTCGAGTAGTAGGCCTTGGCCCGCCCCCGGCTGCTGACCAGGCTCGCCGAGCGCACGTCGTAGGTACCATTGGTGACCTTGGCCAGGGTGTACTGGGGGTGCGTGGTACCCCCGCGGCGCAGGTTGATCTCTATCGCGTGGATCACTCCTCGGGACTCAACGAAGTCCACGGAGAAGCGTCCACGGGCCCCACGGGCCGCGAGGCCCTGACCCACCGCCGACGTGGAAGCCTGGACCTGCTGTCGATAGCGCGGCGCCGCAGGGAAGTGGGAGCCGTGGAAGCGTTGCAGGTCGGGCCCGTCAAGGACCTGGTCGTGGGTCGACAGGAGCCGGACGTCGAGGGGAGAACCGATGTAGGCCTGGCCGGATGGGGATGCGGTCACATCAGGCAGGAACTCCTCGACGATCCCGCCCATCGACTGGAACCGGGCCGAGTAGCTCTCGAAGGACTCGTCGGGGGCCTGATAGCGCAGGGCCCGGGGCAGGCTTGCAGCGATCGGGTCGTGATCGGCCACCCGGTAGTCGAACACAGCGTTTCCCGCCCCGGAGAAGCCCTCGTCCAGCTTCACCACTGCCCGCTGAAGCCCTGATCGGCGAGCCCTCAGGGCCCCCAGCGCCTCGGCGACGTCGTCCATGTCGCGCAGCCGCTCGAATCCGTCGGGCAGCAGTACCCCAGACTCCCTGAAGACCTCCCGACTGCTGCTCTTGGAGCCCAGGAAGCCCATCTCCGGCGGGTTCCCGAGCAAGGGGATCCCCAACTCGGCACTGAGCCGACGCTCCAGTTCCGTGGTGGTGGCACAGACAAGGCCCGTCACCTTGACGCTCCTTGTGACAGATCGGATGGGCTCGAGTCGGGCTGGACTGCTCAGGAGCTTCTCCGTCAGGGGGCGCATCGAATCGTCGTCGCAACTCACCAGGGTCACGCGTGGCCGGGATGTGGCCAGTGGCACGCCGGGGATGAGTCCCAGGTAGTGGTCCACCACCTCCGGTGGAATGGGCAGGCTCGAGCAGAAGACGATGCGCAGGTTCGGGTCGTCGAGGCCGAGCAACAGGGCCAGGAGCCGCTCCTCGTAGTGGTGGACACCGACCACCGTGGACAGCAATGCCGCGTCGTACGACTGGCTGGGGACGATCACGAGGGCGATGGGATCGCCGGGGCGGACCGCGCCGGTCTCCAGCAACTCGGGGACCCCGTCGGCCAGCGCGGAGCCGGAGCCCGCATCGTCGCCCGGCAGCAGCCGGCTGCCTGCTACTGCGATGCCCGGCCCCAGACGTGCGCTCCGCCCCAGTCGACCGACTCGACGGGCTCGTCGCCGACCACATGGTCCGACCACCGCCATCCCGGCTGGAGAGTGAGCCGCAGCACCTTCCCACCCCCGATGTTGACGACCTCCCCCCGTCCTCGCGGGAACTCGAGCACCTCGTCCGGCGTCTCGAAGTTCTTGATCTCCGCACTGGCCACCGCAATCTCCTCCTCTTCGGCCATCCACGTCCGCCAGAAGCGGGTCCGGCTTCAGGGCGGCGGGGAGCGAACCCTCTCAACCAGCGCCTACCCCGTGCGCGCGGTGCCATACGTGACGTGGAGGCGACGGTTCAGACCGCATGCCAGTACCCCTCCCGGGCCCATCGGTCGGGCGGGTGTCACCGTGGGCGTCGCCCGGAACGCTCGCGACCACCTACGACGTATCGATCGAGCGCCCTCGGGTAGGAGCAGTCATGGCAAGTGACATCGTTCTCGTCCTCAGATCGGAGCACAGGGACCTGCTGATCCTCGCTGACCAGTGCGGACGGATGAGCAGGGGCTTCCATGACCCCGTGGCCGACCTGCGCGGCCGGTTGCAGGCGCACCTGGCCGCCGTCGACGTGGGGGTATCCCCCGTCCTGCGGTCATTGCCCACCGCGGATCTGGGCGACCTCCGGCACGCGGTCGGGCTGGTTGGCGCCGCCCTGGCGGACGAGTCGGTCGGCCGGGAGGAGTTGGCCCAGGTGGTGCGGGGCCTGGTGGAAGCGGAGCGGTCCGACGTCATGCTTGCCCTTGTCGCGCAGGTGCCGATTGCCGAGCGGAGGCGTGCGGGCAAGGTCTTTCGGATGCGCCGCGACGCTGTCCTGCGCGCCGATCAATCGCGGCACAACAGGCAGCGCTCGCAGACTGAGCTCTACGAACTCGCCCGGCGGGCCGGCGTGGAGCATCGGTCGACGATGAACCAGGCCCAGCTGCAGGAAGCCGTGGCACGGTGGGAGGGCCGACGCGACCACGGCATCCCGACCGCGGGTTAGCCCGGCGCATCGAAGTGCCTCACGTCAAGATGCCCGTGAAATGTGCACTGGCGGCGGTAGGTGTCCGGCTGCTACTCTCCACTCGCGTCCAGCAGCGCGGCGCGCGCCCTCATTCCATCGCGCATCAGAGCTACAGCTCCCCCTAGGCATCAGACCGCCTGACTTGGGGTGATCCACCGCAATTGTCACGTGCGCTTCAGCCAGCAGGCCACGTACATGCCGTTGTCCGTCACGCAGCATGTGAGGTCCTTCGATGCTGGTTCACCTGATCTCCCGTCCGCTCACCCATGTATCCCACATGCCACGCAGCGGTGTCGCACGCATCGCCGACGCCCTGTGCGCCGCCGGCGCCCTCGTGATCGAGGATGTGTGGACGATCCCCAGCAGCGACGTCGACTCCGCGCTCACCGCCGGAGCCCTCGAACTGCGCGAGCGCTGGGCCGAGCGCCCCCCCGACGTGGTCCACACCTTGGGAATCGCCGCAACGATGGCAGCGATCAAGGCAGGCAGAAGCGCCCCTATCGTGGCCACCTTCGACGAGAGCCCGGCCAGTTCGTCGCTGGAGCAGGAACTGTCCCGCCTTGTCGACGCCGTGATCCCGCTCTCACGGGCCGAGCGGGAACGCTGGCGCAGCCACGGGATCACCACGATGTCGGCCGGGGTCCTCCCCGTGCCCATGCCCATACCCGACATCGACTCCTGCGCCAAGCCCGATGGCGATGTCATCAGCCTGTCGAGCGACGGCATCCTGGATGCCCTGGTCGCCTCCATGCCGATGTGGGCGCCGATGCGACTCGTGATGGGCGCAAGGATGTCGCCGGCCCGGCTGGCCGAGCTTCGCCGAATGGCCGAGGAGGTGGGGGTTCGCGACCGGATCGACTACCGCCCCGGCCTGCGAGGAGCCGACCGCGACGCCATGTGGGACGGGGCCTCCGTGGTGGTCGCCGGACTCGACGGGTCGCGGCACGGCGGGCACGTGCTGGAGGCAGCTGCCCATGGTGTCCCGAGCATCGCTGTGGCGCAGGACGCCCACCTGGACCACGTCGTCCCCGGGACCACCGGGATCCTGGTCGGGGCCACCATCGACGCACGTGGCCTGGGGCAGGTGGTCGCCTCGGTGATGGGTGACTCCTTCGGGGTCCGGGCCCTCGGCATCTCCGCGCTGGTGCGACTCCGCTCGTTGCACTCCCCGGACCTCGCTGGGCGGCGCCTTGTGGCGATGTTCCAGGAGGTGATCTCATCGCCGCAGAGCCCGGCCGGCTGCCAGGCGTCGGCCGCGACGTGTGCCGGGTGCCTTGAGTCGTGCGCCCACTGCCAGGTGCCGTCGCGCCTGGACACCGAGGCCCGCAACGCCCTCGCACTGGAGCATCTCCCCCTGGCGCGGCAACTGGCCCGGTGGTACTCCGGTCGGGGGCAGAGCGCCGATGACCTCGAGCAGGTGGCCTCGCTGGGGCTTGTGCGCGCGGCCGGGCGCTTCGACCCCTCGCACGGCAAGGAGTTCCACTCGTTCGCCATCCCGACGATCCTCGGCGAGTTGCGCAGGCATTTCCGCGATCACGCATGGGCCGTGCGGGTCCCGCGCACCCTCCAGGAGAACACCCTCCACGTGCAGCGGGCGACCGACGAGCTGCGCCAGACACTCGGTCACGATGCGACGCTGGCCGATCTGGCCGACGCCCTCGGCATGGTCGAGGAGGAGGTCCTGCTCGCCCAACGGGCTGATGGGGAGGCCAGGTCGTCGCACTCGTTGGACCACCCCATCGGCGATGACGCCACCGTGGCCGACGTTGTTGGCGATCTGGACCCCAGGTTGGATCTCGTCGAGATGCGCCGAGACGTGAGGGCCGTCCTGAGGCGGCTGCCCGAACGGGAGAAGCAGATACTGCTCCTGAGGTTCTACGGTGAGCGGACCCAGTTGGAGATTGCCGAGCGGCTGGGGATCTCCCAGGTCCACGTCTCCCGGGTGCTCTCGCGGACCCTGTCAGCGGTGCGCGACCACGTGCTCTACGACGTCCCGCTGCCGACGACCTGGGAACAGCCGGAGCCGACACACATCCCCGCTCCACGGCGCGCCCCGTTGGTGCAGGGGCAGGGCGCGGCGTCGAGGGGTTGATCACCCCACTGCGGGGAGGCTAGCCTGAATGCGGCGGCGGACGTGACGTGGGGAGGCTGACGGTCTTGACGAGGCGACGTGCGGACCCAAGCGCAACGGCGGCGGGAGCAGAGGCCAGTCTGGCGGACACCGTGGTGGCACTGCGCGACGAGCTCCAGGGCCTGCGGTCGGCTTCCCAGCTGCGTGCGATCATCGAGCAGGCCAAGGGCGTGCTGGTGGAGCGCCACCACATCTCGCAGGACGAGGCATTCGACAGGTTGCGCGCAATGTCGCAGGAGCACAACGTGCGACTGGTCGAGGTGGCCGCCACGGTGGTGGGAGTGAGCGTGCCCCAGGGCGCGGCGAGCATCTCCGAGCCCTGGGAGGAGGTGCTGCGGGGTCGCATGCCCACGTCAACCGGAGCTTCACCGACGTGGAGAGCCCTGGCGCAGCAGCCCGACGTTCGAGCTGGCGTCGTCACGGCACTCATCGACTCGGTGGCCGGGGGGCCCAGCCAGGGGGACGAGGCGGCCCAGCTGCTCAGTGACCTCCTGGCGGCACAGGAAGTCCGCGCAGTGACCCTGTACCGATTGGCTGCCGATGGCTCGCTGCGGTTGGTGGGGCAGGCCGGTGTTCCCGGGGACCTCATCAGCTCGTGGCAGAGCATCCCGCCGTCGCGGGACATCCCGTACGTGCGCTCCATGGTGGAGGACCGGGCGTTCTTCTGGGAGGACCGCGCCGCTCGTACGACTCAGTTCCCCTCGGTGGCCTCGACGACCTCAGCCTTCGATGCCACGGCCACGATCCCGATTCATGACGGGGACTCGGCCGTGGGGATCGTGGGCCTGATGTGGACGACGCGCCAGTCGTTCAGCGCTGAGAGGAAGTCGACGCTCGTTGCGCTGGTGCAGCAGATCGCACACCTCCTGCTGCGCAACGCTGCCCAGACGGATCCTGAGCTCCAGTGGCTCCACACCGTGTTGAGCCTGCACCTGGACCCCTGGCTGCTGCTGGAGGCGATTCCGAACTCCGATGCGGTGGTCCGGGACTTCGTCGTCCAGGACGCCTCCGCGCAGCTGGTTCACTCCGAGGAGTGGATAGGGCGCCGACTCCTGGAGCTGTGGCCGTCCGCGGCCGCGGATGGAATGGGGCAGGCCTTGTCGGACCTGGCCCGTGCCGGGGGATCCTGGACCATGACCGTGGCCATCGGCTCGGACGGCCCCTGGGGCTCTCCAGGAAGCCGCATCCGGGCGGTTCGGCTGGGTCGACTCATCGTGCTCGTGTGGCGACCCGGCACGATCTGAGCGCTGGCAGTGCCGCCGCCCGCTGAGACCCTGCGGGGGTATGGAACGGGCGTGCACGGGTACAGGGGAGCATGGTCTCCTCCCTCCTGCGCGTGTTCGGGCCCGGTGCCTACCTCTCTGCAGCCCTCGCGCTGGCCTGGTCCTCGGCACTCCGGGGAGCACTGGCTCCCGAGGCAGTACCGACCCGGGTCGTCCCGATCCCATGGGCCGGCAGCTAGGCAGGCTCAGGGATGGCCCCCGAGCTAGACTCAGTGCCTGACACGAGATTGTGGACGTTGCGGTCCGGATTGACCGCCCGGCGGGTGGTGGAGGCCATGGACAGCCACACGGAGGACCGCGAGGCGCCTGCCAGCCTGCAGTCGGTCATTGACGGGCTGAACGCCAATGTGGTTGTCCTGGACCGTGACGGCACCATCGAGCTGGTGAATGCGGGCTGGGTCCGGTTCGCGGCCGAGAACGGCGACCCCGGCGGGGGGCACACAGGGCCAGGGACCAACTACTTCGACTCCTGTGCCATCGACGAGATCGTCGATGGGGACTTCGCCGTCCGCGCGCTGGAGGGGATCAGTCGCGTCCTGAGGCGGGAGATCCCTGCGTTCTCCCTGGAGTACCCATGCCACTCGCCGCAGCACGAGCGCTGGTTCGTGATGCTCGTGGCTCCCGCCGGGGCCGACGGGGCCATGGTCACCCACGTCGATGTCTCCGGGGCCCCCAGAGCGGTCCGGTGACTGGCGCCCACGGGCGCGGAAGGGGCCGTGGGCGCCCCGAAGGAGCGAGCCGGCGGTCACGCTGATGTGACGCCGTGCCGGATCCGCACCCCTCTCGCCTCGTGGCGACCCAACGGCGCATCGATCGTCGCGCGACGGGTACCTGCATGAAGCAGGCAGGTACGGCGTTGGATCCGCGGCAGGGTCCCAGGGGCAGGGGTGGTGGAAGATGGAGCTCGGCGAGGCTGCTCGAGGCGCGCGCCACGACCAGGTGCGGGCGGCGCAAGCGGATGTGGTCGACATCCTGGGAGCGATCGCGCGGCAGCGTGAGCAGTGGAGCAGGATCGACGAGGGCACTCATGTACGGATCGAGGCCTTGCTCGAGCGAGTGTTGATGCGCCACGCCGACGACGACCGGGTGTGCCCGCACGCCCGACAGGGCGCCTTCGACCGGGCACCTCGGCCGCTTGTGCTTGACGCCGCGCGCGGGATCCTGGCGTGCTGGGAGGGCTGCTACTGGAGCCGGGTGAGCTCCGGGGCGACCGACGACCCCGTCAATGCTGCCTGCTTCGACTGCGGGGGGCGTCTGGACCAGTTCGCTGCCCGGGACCTGTTCATCGCCTACGGTCCGATCCTCGTGGTGGGTGCGCTGTGCGCGCGGTGCCGGGGCGGGGCGCGCCCCGGATCTGCTCCCAGACAGGACCCCGGACCCTGACGCTGGAGAATCCCGGCCACATCCGCCCGCTCCGCAGCCGGCTCGCCCGGGGCATGGACCGAGTGCGGAGGGGTAGTCGTCTCACGTGGGGTTTCAGCTTCTCGAACTCGGGACCACGCTCGTCCGCGGCGTGAGTCCCGTCGCGACGAGTCCTGATGCCGGACCCGCTGCGCCACTGGTTCGGGCCTCGCGGGCGTGGACTGCGCTCAAGGTCTCCCCGGTCCTGGAGAGCCTGGCCTTCCTCGCCCGTGGGATGGAGCGCGGGCAGCCACCCCGCGCTGCAGCCTGTGCCGAGCACGTCCTCGGCCCGCTCGTCGGCGCGATCGTCGGGCCGGTCGGTGGGCTCCTGCCGCGGGACTCGGTGGAGGAGCTCTTCCAGCGCGCGGCCGTGGAACGGGGCGTGACGACGCAGGAGTGGCTCCAGTGGCGACGGGCCCGGTTCACGGCACACTTGCTCGAGGACGTCACGATGCTCGCCCACAGGGGCTCCTGCCTGACGCGCAGCGACGTGGTCCTGTGCACCTGCGGTGGTGACCGGGGTGAGGCGGATGCGGTCGCGGCCGACCGGTCGATGCGCCTCCCCGGTCAGGACCTCGGGCCGGTGCCTGCGCTGACTCCCGACCCCACAGGTCGGTCGGACCCCTGGGAGGAGACTCTCGTCCTTCTTGCCTCGACCTTCCGCGGCCGGGGCTCGCCCTTGTCCGCCAGGTGCTCGGGGAGCAGGCCCCCGACCGTCAGGGACATGCGAATCCTGGGGACGCACGTCGACCGCCTTGCCGGTGCCTTCGCCGGACCCCGGCGCACCGACCGGATGTCGGGGCTCGAGCGCGTGGAGTGGCACCCACCCCTGCGCATCACGCAGGCGTGGCGGATGCGTGACGTCGCCGGTGGCACCGAGCGGGCACGCATGGAGCTCCTCGAGAGGTTGAGGTTCGTCGTCGGCCTCTGAAGCTCGCGCCGCCCACGGCTACGCCTTGATCTGCCGGAGTGCCCAGCAGGTTGTCGACGGCCTCGTGTCTCGAACGCCTGCGCGCGGGTAGTAGTGGGTATGAGTTCTGTCGTGACGGGGTCCTGGGTATGAGTTCTGTCCTGACGGGGTCCATCGAGCCGCCCGCATTCCCTGCGACGGCGCCAGGCTCGAGCGTGTCCTCGTGCGATGCCGGGACACGCCCCTGTCAGGGGCACCGGAGGGTCACCTGATGCCCGCGGAGTTGGTGCCAATGACCTGGGTCGGTCCCTGACGATGTGCAGGGGTGCGACGTGAATCCCCTCCATTCCGTGATCACCGCAGAGCCGCGGCGGATGCCGGTGCCGATCACGAAGGTGCTCGTCGTGGATGACCATCGCACCTTCGCCGAGTTGCTCTCCCGGGCCCTCGACGCTGAGCCGGACCTGGAGTGCGTGGGTCATGCCAGCGGCTCTTTCGAGGCGCTGGCCGCAGTGCCCCGCCTCATGCCGGATGTGGTGCTCATGGACGTGAAGCTGCCTGATCGGGACGGGATCAGCACGACGGCCGAGCTCACCCGGGACTTCCCCCACCTGAAGGTGCTGATCCTCACCGCGCATGCGAGCCAGGCAGAAGTATCGCGTGCAGGATCCGCCGGTGCTGCTGGCTTCCTGGCCAAGGATGGATCCCTGTGCGAGGTCCTCGACGCGCTGCGCACGGCACGTCGAGGGAGCCTCATCCTGCCGGACGGCGTGTTGGCCGCGATCGCACCCCATGCCGGTCTCGACCGGACGATGCCGGAGTGGGGCCTCACTCCCCGTGAGCTCGAGGTCCTTCGCCTGCTCGGCGACGGCCGTGACCCCCGGGCCATCGCAAGGGAGCTGGGCGTGAGCCTCTACACCTGTCGGGGGTACGTGAAGAACATCCGGGCCAAGTTGGGCGTTCATTCCCAGTTGGAGGCGGTGGTCCTGGCCACCAGGTCAGGTCTCATCCGGTTCGGGCAGTAGCGTGGCCGGGGGCGGCCGCGGCAAGGACGGCATGGGCCCTCGACCGTCAGTCGGGGAACAGACAGCTCCCCGCGACGCCCTGCGCGCGGCGCTCAAGTGGTACCTGGTGTGGAACCTCGTCGCCCTCGTCGTGGTGGTGGCCGCGGTCGTGCTCTTCAGCGGTGTCATCGCCCGCCACGAGGCGCTCAGGGACGCCGAGCACACCGCTCGTGCCGTTGCCGATGCGCTCGTGGTCCCTCTTGCTGATGAGGGCTTCCATGCCCGGGACCCCGCGGCACTGGCGAGGATGACCGAAGCCCTGGAGTATCGGTCCCGCGACGGATCCATCACCCACATCAAGGTGTGGGGGGATGCAGGTGACGGGCGCGCCACGCTCCTGTGGGCCAGCCAGAACCCTCTGGTCGGCCAGACCTTCGACATGGGCGATGAGGAGTACGCCCTCTTCGGCACGTGGGACATGGTGTCCGGAGTCTCCGATCTCCAGAAGGAGGAGAACCTGCTCGAGCGCTCCGCCGGTCAGCTCGTCGAGGTGTACGCCGGGACCCGCGACTCAGCAGGGATTCCCCTCGTGTTCGAGGTGTACATCTCCATGGCCGGTCTCACCCAGAGCATGAAGGAACTCATCGCTGTGGTCCTACCGCTTCCCCTGGCCGGGCTGTTCGTCCTCTCCCTGGCCACCCTTCCGCTGGCCGTGTCGCTGGCCCACAGAGTCGACCGGGGGCAGCAGCAGATGCATCGGCTGCTGGCCAACGCGGTCGAGTTCTGGGACCTCGAGCGCCGTCGGATAGCCCATGACCTGCATGACGGGGTGATCCAGGACCTGGCGGGCGTCGGGTATGCCCTGGCATCGGAGGCGCGCCACCTACCCGCCGGTGGGTTGCAGCAACAGCGCATCGAGGAGGCGGGCGACATCCTGCGCCGCGACCTGGTCGCGCTGCGGACGCTCATGACCGAGATCCACCCCCCGGACCTCGAGGAGAAGGGCCTGGCTGAGGCGATCCGTGATCTGGGGAACGTCTACGACCTCGGTCCGGATTCGCTGCGACTCGAGGTCGACGAGCCGCTGAAGCCGCACCCCATGTCGGAGAGGTTGGCGTACCGGGCGATCCGGGAGGCCGTGGGCAACGCGGCCAAGCATTCGCATGCCTCATCGGTCGTTGTGAGGCTGGGCCAGCAGGACGGGTTCCTTCGCTTGGAGGTCGTCGACGACGGCGTTGGATTCGATCCCTCGCTGGGCAGCCCAGAGGGCCACCTCGGCCTGCATCTGATCACCGAGATGGTCGAGGATTCTGGTGGCACCCTGTCCGTCGATTCCTCCCCGGGGGCGGGTACCGCCGTTCGGTGCGTGCTGCCGCTGTGACCGGTAGGTGGAAGTCCGGTCCGCCGAGCCAGCGGCCGAGGGGACCACTGCGAGCCCCTGCTCCGGACGTGATCCCCAAGCTTGGGGATGGCGCTTTCGGTCAGACGTGCAACACTTCGAGTACGCAGCAATGGACGCGACCGGTGTGATGACCACCGCCTCGGTTGGGCCCAGTGCAGACCGGATGGTCGGAAGGGGCACTCATGACTCCAATTCCGCCCGGCGATCGCGGGGGTCGAGCCTGGCAGGGTGGCAGCACGCGACAAAGTCCGATCCGCGTCCTGGTCGTGGATGACAACGCCCTGCTCCGCGATTCGATCCGGACCCTGCTTGAGGATGTGCCTGACATCGAGTGGGTGGGCGAGGCCTGGGACGGGGCCGAGGCGATCGACCAGGTGGTCGGCACTCGACCTGATGTCGTCCTGATGGATCTCGTGATGCCCGGGGTCGACGGGTTGACGGCCACCGAGTACATCACCCGAGACCATCCAGCCGTTCGAGTGCTCGTGCTGACCAGCTTCGCTGACGCCATGCACAGGCGGGCCGCGCAGGATGCCGGTGCCTCTGGGTTCCTGGGCAAGGACGGTGACCCCGCAACGATCGTGGCCGGCATCCGATCCGTGGTTGCGGGCTGACGCCGTCCGAGCCCTGAGCCGTCCCACCGTTGGGTGGCGCGACCACGCATCCGCGGGGCGATCCACCCCATCGGGCAGGGTGTCAGGCCACGGACCGGTCGCGTGCAGTGCGGTTCCGGTCGATCGACGGCGCATAGAGCGTGCCAAGGATCTCGGCCACGGGGATCCGTGCCTCGATTGCGTCAGTCATCTCCTCTGTCTCGGGGCCGGGGCCGACTCCCAGGTCGCGGCCGAGAGTGGCCCGGCAGCGGTCGTACGTGCGGCGCACGAGGTCGTGGTGCCCGAGCCCGTAGTTCGCCAGCATGATCAGTCGGAAGGCCTCCTCCGAGTACGGGGCGAGGCTCAGTGCACGCTCCGCGTGACGCAGCCCGGGCGCCAGCTCACCCTCCGTGAGCCAGTCGCGCGCCAGGTCCAGGTGCGCCCGGGTGGTGCGGTCGTTGTAGACCAGTCTCTCCTCCTGAACCCACTCGTCATATCGGGCATGCTCGAGGACAGCCCCTGAGGACAGCGCCACCGCCTCCGTGAGCAGGCGCAGCCGGTCGGGTCGGGTCGCGCGTTCGGCCCTGACCACGAGGTCATCGAAGCGGTCGAGGTCGACACTGACCTCATCGAGCGCGAGCCGATAGGCACCTGACCCGGTCACGATCACCCGTCGGGACCGGGCCCGGTCCAGGAACATGTTCTGTCGTAGGACGCACACGTAGGTGTTCAGCGTCGCGACCACGTTCCTCGGCTCCTCGCCCTCGGGCCAGAGGGCGTCGGCGATCACGTCGGTGCAGACGAGGTGCCCACGAGCGAGGAGCAGGAGCTCCAGCACCTGACGTGGCTTCACGCCGCCGAGGTCCCCGGAACCCAGGACCCGTTCCCCGTCTCGCACCACCAGGGGGCCGAACATCGAGATCTCCATGCGGCTCGCCTCCGCTGATCGGGCTTGATTGGGGCCACGAAACCACATCCGCGAGCGCTGTGAACATCCTCAAATTTGGGGGTTATAAGAACGTCAAAAGGAGTCCCAAAGGAGGGCCCCCTACGGTGCGGCAGATTCCGATCGAGAGGGGCTTTCCAGATGTCACTGACGAGGCGTGATCTGCTGAAGGTTGGTGTTCTTGCCGGAGGGGCGCTGCTGCTGCCCCTCGAGCGGGGGGTGCGGGGGGTACGGGCGGCCGCGGCGAACCGGATCGCGGAGAGCCAGCTCCCACTGCCGTTCTCGGTCCCGTTCGCCATCCCGCCCGTGGCCAGTCCGATGCGCTCGGACGCCACGACGGACTACTACTGGCTGACGATGCGCGAGCAGGCCACGGAGATCATCCCGGGCTACCGGACCAAAGATCTGGGGCTACAACGGGACCTTCCCCGGCCCGACGCTCGACGTCCAGCGGGGTCGCCCTGTCGTGGTGCGCCAGGTCAACCAGCTCCCGCCGAGCCATCCCACGCTCGGGTACACCCCGTACACGTCCGTCCACCTGCACGGCTCGGGATCCCTGCCCCACTTCGACGGGTACGCCAGTGACGTGACGTACCCCGGGTACTACAAGGACTACCACTACCCGAACTTCCAGGACGCCCGGACCCTCTGGTACCACGACCACGGCGTGCACCACACCGCTTCCAACGTGTACATGGGGCTCGCCGGCATGTATCGGATGCACGATCCGCTCGAGCAGTCCCTGCCCATCCCACAGGGGTACTACGACGTCCCACTGGTCATCAGCGACGCCATGTTCGACGCGTCCGGGGAGCTGCTCTACGACGACAACGACCGGTCCGGGGTGTTCGGCGACGTCATCCTGGTCAACGGCCGGCCCTGGCCGGTGATGAAGGTCGAGCGCCGCAAGTACCGGTTCCGGATCCTCAATGCGTCGGTCACGAGGACCTACGAATGGCAGCTCAGCACCGGTGACCCGCTGGTCGTGATCGGCACCGATGGCGGGCTCATGCCGGCGCCGCAGCCGGTGAAGCGCCTCCTGCACGGCAACGCCGAGCGCTACGAGGTGATCATCGACTTCTCAAAGTACCGGATCGGTCAGCGCGTCACCCTGCGCAACATCAGCCCGAAGAACAACATCGACTACACCCACACGGACAAGGTCATGGCCTTCGACGTGTCGGCCAAGCCCAGCACGACCAAGTGGAACTCCATCCCGTCGGTCCTCAACCGGGCCAATCCGACGATGGCGCTGAGTCCGACCGGCACCGCTCCACCGAGGACCATGGCCCTGGTGCGCTCCGGGGGCCAGTGGACCATCAACGGCCAGACCTGGGCCGACGTCGAGGCGAGCGGCTTCCAGCTCGCCCTGGCGAACCCGGCGCTCAACTCCGTGGAGGTCTGGGAGATCCAGAACGACTCGGGTGGCTGGCACCACCCCTTGCACATCCACCTGATCGACTTCCGCATCCTGGACCGCGAGTTCGATCGCAACGGGATCCACGTCGCCCCGCGTCCACACGAGCTCGGCCCCAAGGACGTGGTCCACGTCGGGGAGAACGAGCGCGTCCGCGTGATCGCCCAGTACGGGCCGAACCCCGGCAAGTACATGATCCACTGCCACAACCTCGTCCACGAGGACCACGACATGATGGGCCAGTTCACCGTCGGATCGGGTGGCTGGGACCCGGTCACCGGGGCACCCTGCCAGGCGCTTCCGGCCGGGGAGCTCTGAGTGCGGTGACAACCATCGAGCCGAACACGACCACCTTGCCGGAGACGTCGGCCGCGACGGTCGAGGACCGGCGACTGCCCACGACGACGGTCGCCGCGACCCTGTCGGTGGGCGTCGGTGCCGTCCACCTGGCCCTGGCACCTGAGCACGTGGAGCATTGGTGGGTCTTCGGTGCGTTCTTCCTGGCCGTCGGGCTCTTCCAGGTCGGATACGCCGGGCTGGTCCTGTGGCGCCCGACGTGGCAGGTGGTCCTTGGTGGCATCGTCGTGAACCTGGCCATCGTCCTGACGTACGTGGCGAGCAGGACGGTCGGCCTGCCGATCTCCCCGCCAGAGGATGACGCAGAGGCGGCTGGTGGGCACGGGGGCGAGGTCGCGGAGGCTGCTGGCGGGCATGGAGGGCAGGCCGCCGAGGGCGGCTTCACCGAGGCCGTGGGTGCGCTGGACCTCGCAACCACCGCGGCCGAGTTGGTGCTGATCGCGTTGCTGGTCAGCCTCCTGCCGGGTCGACTTCGTACCGCCACCTGCAACGTCCTGCTGTTCGTCGGCGTGGCGCTCTGGGGCCTGCGCGTCTCAGGCGCCCTGGGCTGAATCTCGGCGTCGGCCCCCAGGCCGTCGCTGCGCCCTACCAACGAGAGGCGAGGTCATGGAGTTGACCAGGGGTGAGGGTACGGGGCTGAGCAGACGAGATGTCCTCAAGGTGGGCTTCCTTGCCGGCGGAGCGCTGCTCCTGCCCCTCGAGCGGGGGGTGCGGGCAGCCACGGCGAACCGCATCGCGGAGAGCCAACTGCCGCTGCCGTTCACGATCCCGTTCGCCATCCCCCCGATCGCCCGTCCGGTCCGCTGGGATGACACCCGGGACTTCTACCGGCTCACGATGCGCGAGCAGACCGCTGAGATCCTCCCCGGCTTCCAGACCCGTATCTGGGGCTACGACGGGACCTTCCCCGGCCCGACGTTCGACGTGCAGCGGGGCCGCCCCGTCGTGGTGCGCCAGGTCAACCAGCTCCCCCCGAGCCATCCGACCCTCAGGTACACGCCCTACACCTCGGTCCACCTGCACGGGGCGGCATCGCTTCCGCAGTTCGACGGCTACGCCAACGACCTCACGTTCCCGGGCAGCTACAAGGACTACCACTACCAGAACGATCAGGACGCCCGGACCCTCTGGTACCACGACCACAGCGCGCACCACACGGCCTCGAACGTCTACATGGGGCTCGCCGGGATGTACCGGATGCACGACGACCTCGAGATGTCCCTACCCATCCCGCAGGGCGAGTACGACGTGCCGCTGGTGGTCAGCGACGCGATGTTCGACGCCTCGGGCCAGCTCCTCTACGACGACAACGACGAGTCCGGGGTCTACGGGGACGTGATCCTCGTGAACGGCCGGCCCTGGCCGGTGATGAAGGTCGAGCGGCGCAAGTACCGATTCCGGATCCTCAACGCCTCGATCGCGCGGTCCTACCGGTGGCAGCTCGACAGCGGCGAGCCCCTCACAGTCGTCGCCACCGACGCCGGCCTGATGCCTGTCCCGCAGCCCGTCACGGGCCTGCGACACGTCAGTGGCGAGCGCTACGAGGTGATCATCGACTTCGCGAAGTACGAGATCGGGCGGCGAGTGGTGCTGCGCAACGTCAGCCCGAAGAACAACATCAACTACCGGAACACCGGCAAGGTGATGGCCTTCGACGTCGTCGACGCGCCGAGCACCACGAGCGGGAACTCCGTACCCGAGGTCCTGAACCCGGACAACGAGGTCATGGCGCTCACCCCGCCGACAGGCCCCGCCACCACCACGCTGGCGCTGGTGCGCTCCGGGGGCGAATGGACCATCAACCGCCAGACCTGGGACGAGGTGATCGCCAGCGGCTTCCAGCGCTCCCTGGCGAGCCCTGCCCTCGGGTCGACGGAGGTCTGGGAGCTCCGCAACGACTCGGGTGGCTGGAACCACCCCGTGCACATCCACCTGGTCGACTTCCGCGTCCTGGACCGCGAGGTCGACCGCAATGGCGTCCGCCTGCCACCGCGACCCCACGAGCTGGGCCCGAAGGACACGGTCAGCCTCGGGGAGAACGAACGGGTTCGCGTGGTCGTCAGGTTCGGGCCGCACGCCGGTCGCTACATGGTCCACTGCCACAACGTCGTCCATGAGGACCACGACATGATGGGCCAGATCACGATCGGGGAGGGCGGTCCCGACCCGATCACGACGGCCCCGAGCAGGCCGCTGCCCGCGCCGGAGCTCTGACTCCGGATGGCCAGAACGAGGCAGCCCGTCGTCCGCATCGAGCGCTCGGGTCCGTGGGGCGCTGGCGCAGTGCCCCGATGAGCGCGCGGGCCGGCGACCAGCGGCGGTGGGCTGTGGCGCTGATGCTCGCGCTGGTGGTCGTGATCGCCCTGCTCGCAGTCGTTGCGGAGCCGATGCGGGTCACGTCCGGGAGCATGAGCCCAACACTCGTCTCCGGGGACCACATCATCATCGACAAGTTCACCGGCCGGTGGCGTCCTCCTGCGATCGGCGACCTCGTGGTGTTCCCCGAGCCCGAGGTCGGGAGTCTGGCGGTCAAGCGGGTCGTGGCCCTGGGCGGGCAGACAGTCGCGCTCGAGGACGGCCTGCTCCATGTCGACGGCGTTGCCCGGGATGAGCCGTCAGTCGACCTCCGCGGCGTCGACTCGGTCTACTTCGGGCCGGTCACCGTGCCCGTCGGATCGGTGTTCGTGATGGGCGACAACCGTGGCGAGTCCATCGACTCCCGGACGTACGGGGCGATCCGCGAGGACGACCTGGTCGGGCGGGTGGCCCTCCGCCTCTGACGATCACGGAGGCGGCTTGATTCCCCGAAGGTTCCCAAAAGGTTCTTCGAAGAGCAGTCCATAAAGGTACGCCTCACCTCACCCCGTGAAAGGCGGAGTCGATGAAGCGCACCACCAGCACCCATCCCACACGCACGGGCTCCGATCGGTGCCCTGCGACCACCCGGATCCATGTGGAAGGCGAGGCATCATGAAGCGCAAGAAGCACACGAATCCCCAGCGGCGGCGCGCCTCATCGGCGGCCCGTGACCACCCGGATCCGGAGCCTCGCGGCGGCGATCGCCCTTGCCATGATGGCTGCCCTGCTGCCCTTGGGCCTGTTCTCGCCCGCCCAGGGCGCCATCGTGGGGCAGGGCTTCAGCGTCACGCCGGCGGACCTGGCCTTCATCCTCAAGCAGATCAAGATCGCCGAGGCGCATGTCGCCGCTGGCCCCGGCCCGGCTGCGACCGACCCGGTGAACTGTCAGGCCATGATCGGCACGGGTCCCAACCAGATCGAGAGCCCCCTGCTCACGCTGGGCCTGCGCACCGTGGACGGGACCTGCAACAACCTGCAGAAGCGCACGGCGCAGGAGAAGTACGACCTGTACGGCGCATCTGACCAGACCTTCCCGCGTCTGACGACGCCGGAGTTCAACGCGGCCGAGGACGCAACCGCATTTGGCGGGCCGGCAGCCTCCTCCTACGCGCAGACGACCGGAGCAGTGGCCGACTCCGAGCCCCGCACGGTCAGCAACCTGATCGTCGACCAGACCTTGAACAACCCCGCGGCCATCGCAGCCGCGCTGAACCCAGTTCGGTCCCAGAGCCGGCGCGCTCGTCCTCTGCACCGGAGCCCCTTCTGACCCCGCAGACTGCGCTGCCCCCGAGGGGACGCTGGACATCCCGAACGTGACCACCGACGTCGGCCTCTCCCCGCCGTTCAACTCGCTGTTCACGATCTTCGGGCAGTTCTTCGACCATGGCCTGGACAAGATCACCAACGGCGGCAACGGCACGGTGTTCGTGCCGCTCAAGGCTGACGACCCGCTGCGCACGGTGGGTCCGGACGGTGACCCCAGCACACCCGACGCGGTGCCCGCCAACCAGGCGTTCATGGTCGTCACACGCGGCACGATCGTGGAGGGCGAGGACGGGTTCCGCAATGCGCCCAACACGGACACCCCGTTCGTGGACCAGAGCCAGACCTACACCTCGCACCCGTCGCACCAGGTGTTCCTGCGTGAGTACGAGGCAACCCCGAGCGGGCCGGTCTCGACCGGCAAGTTCCTCAGCACGCCCGACGGCGAGGGCTTGGCCACCTGGGCGATGATCAAGGCGCAGGCGGCGAACGTCCTCGGCCTGCAGCTCAGTGACTCCGATGTGGGCGACATCCCGATGATCGCGGCGGACGCCTACGGTCGGTTCATCCCGGGACCGGCCCGCGGGCTCCCGCAGTTCGTGACGACCGCGAACACTCTCGTTGAAGGGGACACGAGTGCTCCGGTCGCCGTCCCGGGCAACGTGCTCCGCATCGGCACGGCGTTCCTCAACGACATCGCCCACAGCGCCGCGCCGACGCCCGGCGGCCCCGACGATGACACCACTGCCGGGGGAAGCCTGGACACACCTGTGCCCGCGGGTTCGTACGACAACGAGCTGCTCGACCTCCACGCGATCTGCGGCGACGGCCGGTGCAACGAGAACATCGCCCTGCAGGCCGTGCACCAGATCTTCCACAACGAGCACGATCGCCTGATCGACGACATCAAGAACACGCTCGGCGCCACGCCGGATCCTGACTGGACCCTCGATGCCCGCGAGCCGGGTTCTCCGGACCCCGTCGCCGGCGTCCCGGACTCCGGCTGGGGCTACGGCGAGCGACTGTTCCAGGCCGCACGCTTCGTCACCGAGATGCAGTACCAGCACCTCGTCTTCGAGGAGTTCGCGCGCAAGGTGCAGCCAGGGATCAACCCGTTCGAGCCCTTCGCGTTCGGCCAGACGGACATCAACCCGGCGATCACGGCTGAGTTCGCCCACGCCGTGTACCGCTTCGGGCACTCGATGCTCACCGACACGATCCCGAGGGTCGATGTTGCCACCGGGGACCATTTCGACATCCCGCTCCTGGACGGGTTCCTCAACCCGGCGGCATACGGCGACGGAGGCCGGTCACCCAAGGCTGCTGCCGGCGCCATCCTCATGGGCCTCTCGGACCAGACCGGCCAGGAGATCGACGAGTTCGTCGTCGACACCCTGCGCAACAACCTGCTGGGCCTCCCACTGGACCTGCCCGCGATCAACATGGCGCGGGCCAGGAGCGAGGGCATCCCGCCGCTGAACGAGGTGCGCAGGCAGATCAACGCGGCCACGAACGACGGCGCGATGAAGCCCTACACCGACTGGGTCGACTTCGGCCAGCAGCTCAAGCACCCGGAGTCACTGGTCAACTTCGTGGCCGCCTACGGCACGCATGAGGCGATCACGAGCGAGACCACCCTGGCAGGGCGCCGCGAGGCAGCCGACCGGATCGTCAACGGCACGATCCTGCCGGGACCCGACGGACGCGCTCTCCGACCCTGGCGCCGCTCTGCCGGTCGAGCCCATCGTCGCGTGCGAGTCTGCCAACGTTCCCGAGGGTTGCGACGAGACCGTTGACAACATCAACCCGCCGGCTGACTCCGGCGACTTCATGTTCGGTACCGCGGCCTTCGCGAACGCCAACGGTGAGACCGTGACCGGCGTGGACGACATCGACCTGTGGGTCGGTGGCCTGGCTGAGCGGACGAACCTGTTCGGTGGCCTGCTGGGCAGCACGTTCAACTACGTGTTCGAGAAGCAGCTGACCGACCTCCAGAACGGCGACAGGTTCTACTACCTCGCCCGCACCCCGGGCATGAACCTGCGCGCACAGCTCGAGGGCAACTCGTTCTCCGAGCTGGTCATGCGCAACACGGACGCCCGCAACCTCAAGGCCGATCCGTTCGCCACGGCGGACTGCAAGTTCGACCTCGAGTTCATCACCTGGCCGGCCACGACTGTCGGGCAGCTCCGGCACGCTCATCACCGGCCCGGGCTCCGTGCAGGATGACCCGAACTCGGAGTGCGACGAGAACGAGCACCTGCTGCGGATGGCCGACGGCACGATCCGCTACCGCATGACCAACACGGCCATGCCCTCGGGCATCAACGCCCAGGCCGTCTACGACGGCAAGCGCGGCGCCGTGGTCGACCGCATCTGGGGTGGCGCTGACAACGACACCTTCTGGGGTCGCGAGGCCAACGACATCATCGAGGGTGGCGACGGCGCAGACGTCGCCCTCGGCGGTGAGGGCAACGACATCATCACCGACCTCGCCGGCGACGACGTCCCCAAGGGCGGTCCCGGCAACGACGCGATCGACGGCGGGCCCGGACTCGACATCCTGATGGGTGGCGATGGGAAGGACTTCATGAACGGTGGCGCCAACACCAACGAGACCTTCGGCGGTCAAGGTGACGACTTCGTCATCGCCGGTGAGGGGATGGACGCGGTCTTCGGCGACAGCGGAGACGACTGGCAGGAGGGCGGCGATCAGCCCGACCTGCTGATCGGTGACAGCTCCAGCTTCTTCTTCGACGACCACAACCTCGCCCGGTCACGACATCCTGATCGGTCAGGGCGGCGACGACGACTACGACCACGAGGGCGGCGACGACATCGGTGTCGCCGGTCCAGGTGTCGAGAAGACCGCCGGTGCGGCTGGCTTCGACTGGCAGATCGGCCAGGGCGATCCGTTCGCCCAGGACATGGACCTCGCCCAGGTGTTCGTCGTCGGCGGCGTGATCGCGCCAGGTGTGCGTGACAAGTTCAACGAGGTCGAGGCCCTCTCCGGCGGGAACCTGGACGACACCCTGCGCGGTGACGATGTCGTTCCGACCACGGTCGGCGGCGGCGGGTTCGTCGGGTGCGACGCACTCGACGCTGCCGGCGTGGCCCGGATCGCGGGCTCGAT
>CAVOXR010000001.1:0-227087 GCA_963700475.1 uncultured Actinomycetes bacterium | reverse complement strand
GCCGGCCACGATCAGGTCGATCACCTCGCACCGGCCGGCAGCAGGCTCAGCGCCGCATCCTCGGTGCGGATCCGCACGGTGAGCAGGGCAGCGTTCAGGACTGTGAACACCAGGGCCGTGACCCACGCTGAGCCGACCAGCGGCAGGGCGACCCCCTCGACCACCACCGCCACGTAGTTGGGGTGCGACAGCCAGGCGTAGGGCCCGCCGGTCACCCGCGGCAGGCCGGGGACGATGACCACCCGGGTGTTCCACCGTGGTCCCAGCGAGGTGATGCACCACCACCGCAGCGCTTGGGCACCCAGCACCAGCACCAGCATCGGCACCGCCAGCGCCGGGATCATGGGGCGACCGGCCAGGTGGACTTCGACCAGGGCGCCCACCAGCAGGGCCAGGTGCAGGACGACCATCACCGGGTAGTGCCCCCGGCCGAACTCCTGCCCGCCGCGTTCCGAGCTCCAGCGCAGGTTGCGTTGGGAGACGATCAGTTCGGCGACCCGCTCGAGGGCCACGAGCACGATCAGCACCGTGAACAGTGTGGTGGCGCTCATCGGGTCACCAGCTCAGCAGGACGAGTTCGGCGCAGAAGCCCGGGCCCATTGCGATCATCAGGCCCGGTGTCCCCGGCTCGGGAGTCGGGGCACCGTCGCGTCCGTCCATGGTGTCGGCCAGCACATGGAGCACAGAGGCCGAGGACAGGTTCCCGATCCGGGCCAACGAGCGCCACGTGACCGCGAGCTCACCGTCATCCAGGCCCAGGGCGTCCTGCATGGCCTCGAGGACCTTCGGTCCACCTGGGTGAGCGACAAACCGTGCGATGTCGCCGACCTTCAGGTGCTGGTCGGACAGGAAGTCGATGACGTCGGCCTCGAGGTACTGGGCCACCACCGCGGGCACGTCAGGTGACAGCACGATCCGGAACCCGCTGGCACCGACGTCCCAGCCCATGGTCTGCTGGGTGTCGGGATACATCCGGGCCCGTGAGGCGAGCACTCGTGGTCCGGTGATCCCCATCCGCTGGGCCCGGGCCGCTCCCACCATCACGACCGCGGCCGCCCCGTCACCGAACAAGCCGCTGGCCACGACGTTGGCCATCGACACGTCCGCCTTCTGCAGGGTCAGCGAGCACAGCTCGACCGAGAGCAGCACAGCAACGCCGTCAGGATCGCCCAGCAGGTAGTCACGGACCCGGGCGATCCCGGCCACCCCGGCCACGCACCCGAGGCCGAAGATCGGCAGGCGCTTGACGTCCGCGCGCAACCCCAGGCGCGGTACCAGACGTGCCTCCAACGACGGTGCGGCGATCCCGGTCACCGAGGTGGACACGACCAGGTCGACGTCCTCGGCGCTCAGGCCCGCTTTGTCCAGGGCCCCTCGGATGGCCTGCTCACCCAGGTCCAGGCCCACCCGGATGAACACATCGTTCGCGGCGCCGAAGTCGTCGAGATCGGGGTACTCCGCCAGCTCGAGGGCCAGGTTCCGGCTGCGGACACCCGTGGCGGCATGGATCTTGTCCACCAGCTCGACGTGGGCGCCGTCTGGGGACAGCATCGCCCCCATCTCTCGGGTGATCTGCTCCTGCGGGTAGGCGAACGGGGCCAACACCGCATGAACGCCTGCGATTGCCACCATCCCGGCAGCGAGTTCGGCTTGCTGGCCGTCATTGCCGGCGACGATACTGCTGACTGGACTGGGCGTAGCCCTGGACCTGGTCGGACTGGGTGTTCATGGTGTGTCCTTCGGTTCGTGACTCTGGTGGCTCGTACTCTCTGGGCGAGCCGAGTGAGGTGACGGGGCTGGGCACACGGGTGCCGTCACCGGCAAGGGCGCCATCGACCGCGATGGCCTCGACGGTCTGTCCTGGGGTGCGACCTCGGGTGATTCAGCGTCGGGCGAGGCGTCGGCCGCTCTCCGTGGCGATCGGGGTGTAGTTCATCTGGAAGTGGTGGTAGAGCGCGGACTCGTCGGCCTGGGACATCTCCTGTCCATGCAGGTCGAGGTCCGGCGCGGAGCGGACCTGTTCCTTGGCCACAGTCACCCGCAGTTCTTCGGGGCCGACCTCGACTCCGGCCAGGGGGACGAAGGTGAGGTGGCGGTCGAGGAATCCCTCCTTGACGGTGGCGAACTGGGGTTCATCGGTCTCCACGTCGACGTAGACGTCCTGCAGCTTTCCGATGCGTTCACCGTCCCGATCGATCAGGGTCTTGCCCAGCCACTGGGACGCGGTCCACGTGGCGTCGGAGTCGGATTCGGTCATGGGGGTCTCTCCTGGTAAGTCGGACGGGGCGGGCAACCCTTGTGGAAGCCCGCTGGGGGTGTGGGTCAGCTGTCGGTCGGGGCGTAGGCCGATTCGTTGACGAAGCCCTCGACGTCGTGGTCGGCGTCCATGGCCTCCTCAGCCGTGGTCGGCGTGTGGTCGGTGATCTCCGTGATGTCCGCGACGGGGTCGTCGACCGGCTCCATCGGCACTGGGCTGTTCGTCATAGCTGCTCCCTGGTTCGGTGAACGCGGGCTGCCGGCCCGCGGGGTTGGGGTTCAGGTGTCGTCGGGTGAGGGGGTTTCGTGGGCGAGTGGTTGTGATGCGGGGCCGTGCAGGACGCTGCCGTCGGGGGCGAATCGTGACCCGTGGCAGGGGCAGTCCCAGGACTGCTCCCAGGTGTTCCAGCGCACGAGGCATCAGGCCGCCGCCGCCGCGGTGTCCAGCGGGTCGCTCTCGACGACCGGGGTCGGGCTGTGGTTCCAGATCGGTTCATGGGTGCGGCTCAGGCGGGGATCCCCTCGGGCTCAGGCGGGTCGGCGTCGGCGTGGTGTGGGTAGGTGACGCGTACGCCGGTGAGCAGGCTGTCCATGCCTCGCTCGAGCTCGGCCTCCCCGTCGTAGTCCGCCAGGTGCGGGGCGAGGCTGCGCAGCAGGGGGAAGTCTTTGAGGGGCAGGCGGTGCAGGCCGAGGCGGAGCAGGTCGTCGGTCTCCTCGGGGTTGTCGACCAGTTCCTGGAGCTCGTTGAGGATGTGGCCTTGCAGGAGTCCGATGAGGGAGCGGTAGATGTGCAGCGCACTGACGGTGCTGAATCCGGCGTGGGTCAGCAGTTGCAGGACGTGTTCCAGGGGCCGCAGGGTGCCTAAGGGCCGCAGGGCCAGTGGGGTGGCCAGGGGTCGGGTGACCAGCAGGGGCACCACCTGCGGGTGGGCCAGGGCCAGGTCCCGGTAGGTGCGGGCCATCGTGCGCAGCTGGGACTCCCATTCGTCGTCGGTGGGGTCGATGAAGAGCTTCTCGAGGACCAGCTCGGCGACCCCGTCGAGCAGGGCGGACTTGCTCGCCGCGTATCGGTAGATCGACATCGGGTCGCGGTCCAGGGCGCTGCCGAGCCGGCGCATCGACAGACCGGCGACGCCGTCCCGATCCACGATGTCCAGCGCGGTGCTCAGGACCAGCTCCCGACTCAAGGGGGTTGGATGCGGATCGATCTCCTTGCGCATGAGGCCCTCCTCAAGGTCTACCGGTCCTTCCGGTATCGCGACGACCACCTTACTACAATGACGGCTGACAACGTAGACCTACGCTGAATTGACAACCCTGAGGGTCCGAGGTTCACTGGAGGTGTACCGCCGATTGCTCGTGATCGAGGGCGGGAGCAACTCAACCGACCGGCGTCTGCCGGTCGGCCACCAGCAAGACGATCGAAGTGAAGGCAGGGTGATTCTGATGACCACAATCCTGTGGATCATCGCCGTGGTGCTCGTCGTTTCCGGCGTGTTCGCGTTGATCCGTAAGGAAATGCTGTGGGGCGCCGTGTTGATCATCGCCGGCCTGCTCGTCGGGCCCGGCGGGGTCAGCATCTTCAGCTGACCGGTCGTGCTGTCGCGGCGACCATTCGCCGCGACAGGGCCAGCGCCCCAATCGGGGCACAGCAGTTCGTTCGCCGCTCATCCGGGGCGGCGCCGCGAGTGACCCAGAAGGAGATCACCATGGGTGCCACATCAGACAAGATCCAGGGACAGGCCAAGGAGGTCACAGGAATCGTCACCGGTGACGAGGACCTTGAAGCCCAGGGCAAGTCCGACCGCAAGGTGGGCGAGGCCGAGGAGAAGATGGACGAGGCTAAGGCCAAGTTGAAGGACGTCCTCGGCGACGTCACGGACAAGGCCGCGGACCTGGCCGACACGGCCAAGGACAAGCTGCCCGGCAAGTGATCGTCGGTGCCCGTGTCAGCCCAACCCCCTGCGGGGGCGGGCCGACGCGGGCACAGCCGTGGAGGGAGAACGACATGGACCATCTCGGCCCGCAGGTGGCCGATCCGGCCACCGCAGGCGAGGCGGAACTCATCGAGTCCCTTCACGCGATGATCCGTCACCCCGACTTCCCATGCCTGGGGGCTCGATCGGTGTTCCGCCAGGACCGCGCGACAGTCCGCGTCTACGACGAGCTCGGCGGCCCGGCAACCGCGGCGCAGCTGCTCGAGGACCTCGCCGGTACCCTCTTCCCAACGGGTCTGGTCCGGAAGGCGCTCGTGGCTTTACCCGGGGATGCGCGGGTAGGTGATGCGCACTCCGGTGAGCAGGATGTCGAGGCCGCGTTCGAGTTCGGCGGCGCCGTCGTAGTTGGCCAGGTCGCGGGCGAGGCTGCGCAGCAGGGGGAACTCCTTGAGGGGCAGGCGGTGCAGGCCGAGGCGGAGCAGGTCGTCGGTCTCCTCGGGGTTGTCGACCAGTTCCTGGAGCTCGTTGAGGACGTGGCCGTGCAGGAACCCGAAGAGGGAGCGGTAGATGTGCAGCGCGTCGACGGTGCTGAATCCGGCGCGGGTCAGCAGTTCCAGGACGTGTTCCAGGGGGCGCAGGGTGCCCACGGGGCGCAGGGCCAGGGGGGTGGCCAGGGGGCGGGTGACCAGCAGGGGCACCACGTGGGGGTGGGCCAGGGCCAGGTCCCGGTAGGTGCGGGCCACCGTGCGCAGCTGGGACTCCCAGTCGTCATCGGTGGTGTCGACGGTGAGTTGCTCGAGGACCAGCTCGGCGACCCCGTCGAGCAGGGCGGCCTTGTTCGCCGCGTAGCGGTAGAGCGACATCGGGTCGCGGTTCAGGGCGCCACCGAGTCGGCGCATCGACAGCCCCGCCACGCCGTCGCGATCGATGATGTCCAGTGCGGTCCGTAGGACCAGCGCCCGGCTCAGCGGGGCGGGCTGCGGGTCACCGGACATCCGGTGGATCGATCTCGATGGTCATCGGGCTCTCCTGGGGGTCGACTGGTCACTGTGCCACACGGTACGAGATGAGGGACTCCAATGGCGGCATACAGCGTAGGTCTACATCCATTGACAATGCTGGCAGGTCCGCGGTTCACTGGAGGTGTCCCAGGTATGGCGGGCGGTCAGCGCCAGTCGATGGACCGCCGCCGCTGATTCTCAGGGCGTCGAGGGGCTTCCCTCACCGAGGCGCTCGGAGGCCCGACTTCATGGTCATCGTCGGATTGCTCATGTTGCTGGCCGCCGTCGGTGTCGGGCTGTCCGGTGTCCTGGCCAACAGCGGCAGCGAGCACCTGCTCGGCCAGGACTTCACCGTCCTCGGGTTGCAGCTCAGCGGGCTGACGACCGGGCAGTTGTTCCTCTACGGGATCATCATCGGGGTCCTGGGGATGCTGGGGTTGAGCTTGCTGCTCGGGGTCTTCAACAAGCGCATGGCCTCGCGAAAGTCACGCCGGGCGCTCAAGGGGTCCCAGAAGGAGTCCCAGGCGCTGCGCACCGACCGTGACCGGCTCACCCAACAGCTCGACGACGAACACACGGAGCAGGCGCGGGCCGAGTCCTCAACCACCGCGGACCCACCAGCCGCTCCGAACACGAGGGACTGACCATGACCCCTCACCCACACCAACCGCCGAGTTGGCGGGACGCTCACACTGGCCAGCCCTCCCCATTCAGCTGGCCGCGCCATCAGCAGGACGATCCAAGTGAAGGCAGGGTGATTCTGATGACCACGATCTTGTGGATCATCGCCGTGGTGCTCGTCGTTTCCGGCGTATTCGCACTTCTCCGCAAGCAGGTGCTGTGGGGAGCCGTGTTGATCATCGCCGGGCTGCTCGTCGGCCCCGGTGGGGTCAGCATCTTCAGCTGACGGTCCATCCCGCCGGGCCACGGCCCGATCGGGCACACACGTTCGGTCGGCGTCCATCCGGGACGGCGACGCGAGTCACAGGAGGGAACGCACCATGGGTGCCACATCAGACAAGGTCCAGGGTCAGGCCAAGGAGGTCGCGGGGATCGTCACCGGTGACAAGGACCTGGAAGCCCAGGGCAAGGCCGACCGGCAGACCGGCGAGGCCGAGGAGAAGGTCGACGACGTCAAGGACGCGGTTTCGGGATTCGTCGATCACGTCAAGGACAAGGCCGAGGACGTGGCCGACAAGGCCAAGGACGCGTTGCACGACAAGTGAGTGACGAGCGACGAGGAGTCGACCGTGAGTGAGCCGAACAACCAGCCCGATATCGAAGGATTCCCAACACAGAATGTCCTGGTCGCGCAGGGCAGCTTCGAGATGAAGATCTCGCGTTCGTCGAACTCGCCCGCCGGGCACATCCGGGTCGGCTGGTTCGAGGAGAGCGGAACGGGGTCGTCAGTGTCCTGGTCCAGCACCGGGGGCACCGACCATCCTTCCGTTTCTCTCCCCCGTCCTCTTGTCCTCCACCAATTCAGGGCGAGCTCTCGGCCCGGCCGAGAACGACGCGACCGATGGTCCGCGCCCACTGGGTGCGGCTCTTGGCGGTGACGACGCCGATCTCCATCAGGCCGTCGTCGGGCCGGGACCCGTCGAAGACCTCGATGCCGGCGAACACGTCCTTCACGTTGCCCACCAGCACGCAGGTGATGGTGCCCTTGAAGAACCGTCGGCCCTCCACATCGACCTTGGCCCGGACCGGGCTCGCACCGAGGTTCTTCGCCCCGGTCCACAGATAGGCCGCTCTGCCGACGCGGTCCTTGAGCCCGGCGTCTGCATCGCGGATCATCAACGCGTCGAGCCCGGCGCCGGCCATCACGGCGAAGTGCTCACCGTTGACGGTGCCGGTGTCCAGGGGACGACGGTCGCCGTGCAGGCCGATCTCCACCGCGGCCGCGATGTCCTGCGGGACGCCGAGATTCTTGGCCAGCAGGTTGGCCGTCCCCGCCGGGAGGATCGCGATGGTCGTCCCGGTCCCGGCGACGGTGTCGATGCAGCGCTGCACCGTGCCGTCACCTCCCCAGACGAACAGCAGATCCGCACCTGCCTCGATGGCCTCGCGCGCGCAGTCGGGCGCCTGTCGGCTCTTGGCCACCTCGTACCACAGCGGCTGCCCGAAACCTGCGGCGTCGAGGACCTGGCGGAGCTCCCCGAGCCCTCCGCCGAACGTCTTGCCCGAGTGTGCGATCACAGCAACGCTGGTCATGTCGACCCCTTCCGTTCACGGGCCGCGAAGTCGGAGAGGGTGTTCACGGTGTGTCCCTTCGGTTCGTGGGTTTCAGTACACGCCTCGGGGGGCTGCATGTCAAGCACCGTAGGTCTACGCTGTTGACCTACGGACGACGGAGGGATCACTCATGGGCGAGCCGGCTGAGGTGACAAGGGCAGCGATCGTCCTCCAAGCACACCCAGACCCGACAGCAGGAAGCTCTGCACCACAAACTGGACGAGGTCCTGCACGCGCTACCCAAGGCCGACGACCGGCTCATGAAGCTGGAGTCCGCCTCGGACGCCGAGCTGGTCGAGATCGAGCGCCGGCACGCAGCCCAGCGAGAGGATGCGCGCGAAGCCTAAGGGGGGTCAGCTCGGAGAACCCCGGCCGAACTGGCTGCGGGGGTCCACGAGCTGGACGTCCCCTCCGAGTCGTTCATGCTCGTCGGGTCCACAGGCGAAGACGGGAAGATGGTCGCAGCCTGGGACCTGAGCGACTGACCGCCCCTCGACCGCAACGTGGCCCTGACCCGGCCGGGCTGAGTGGCAACGGCCGTGCACTCGGCCGGACTGCCCTGGTCCGGGCCAGCGGCTTGGCCCCGCCTGGCTATTTGGCGTAGGTGTAGATCTCGTTCGCGGCGCGGAGGCCTTCGACGGCTCCGCCTTCGATGTAGCCCTGGTAGTCGTTGGAGATGTACTCGCCTGCGAAGTGCAGGTTGCCCTGCGGGATGGATTCGTATCCGGAGTACTGCTGGCAGTAGCCGGGGCTCCAGTAGGAGTAGGCGCCCCGCGTGTAGGGGTTCAGGTGCCAGAGGCTGGCGGCGGCCTTGCCGTTCCACCGTGAGCTGAGTCCGGGCACGACGGGCTCGACCTGGCCCAGGAAGGTCCTGGCCATGGTCGAGATCGACCTGCCCAGTGTGCCGGGGCTGGCGGTGGTGGCGAAGGGAGCCGAGGCGGTCAGCGCCCGGGTCACGTCACCGCCGGTGTAGTTGACCAGGATCCCTGAGGTGCCGGCCTGGCCGCGGGTGACGTCCCAGTAGAGCTGGTAGCCCTGGTCGGAGAACGATTCGCCGTTGCTCGGCCCGCCCCATGGGCCTGACTGGTTCCAGAGCCGGTCGGTGAACTGCAGCTGCACCTTGGCGTTGGCGCCCATCGGGTAGTTGCGGAAGACCCCGACCATGAGCGGGTCCAACCCGGCGCCGGCGAACGCGCCGGCTGCCTCGAGCTGGCGCAGGATGGCGATGGGCAGCGCGAGGATGACCTTGTCGGCTGTCACGGTCCTGGTCGTGCTTCCTACGCGGAAGCTCAGGGTCAGCGATCCGTCACTGTTGCGGGTGACCCGTTCCAGGGACCATCCGGTGCTGATCCGGTCCCTGCCGACCACGCCGACCTGTCCGGTGATGATCTGGTCATTGCCTCCGAGCAGTTTCCAGCGCTCGTCGGACAGGCCGTACATGCTGAAGTTCCCCGGTGAGGCCTTCCACCCCAGCAGCCCGAGCAGGTTCAAAGCGCTCTGGCGCGTTGTCTCCTCGCCGTACTCGATGTTGTACGCGACATCGAGCAGCTGGCCCATCCGTGACGCGTGCCCTCCGGGGACCCGGGTCTCGATCCAGTCGTAGAGCGTCATGTTCGACAGTGCGATCCCGGCCGCGGTGTTGGTGGTGTTGTAGGCGATCGGCCACGTGAAGCTCTGCATGTCCTTGGTGATCGCAGCGTTCACGGCCTTGAAGTCGTCAAGGACGGCCGAGGCGGGGTAGTAGCCGCCGTCGAAGTAGTAGATGTCCTCAGCCTGGTTCTGCTGGGTGTCGAAGGTGGGGATGCCGAACCGCTGGGCGAGACCCAGGACCGTCTTGTGGTTCGAGTCGATCAGCTCACCACCCCACTCGGCGATCTGGCCGTCGTTCCAGAACCCGGAGTGGTCGGTCCACACGCGCCCTCCGATGCGGTCGGGGTTCGCCTCGTACACCCCGACCTTGGTGAACCCCAGATCGGTCAGACGCATGGCCGCCGTCATCCCCGCGATGCCGGCACCGACCACCGCGATGCGTGGCTGCAGACGCGGCGTCGAAGCGGCCGACGCGCGCCCTTGAGCCATGCCGGTCAGGGCGGTCGCACCGGCCAACGCCGCTGCGCCGGTCAGGAACCGTCGCCGGCTCAGCTGAGCGCCCAACACCTCGTCAGCGGGAACCCCGGTCGCGTCGGCGGTCTGGTGGGCGTGCGCGACCGCCTGCAGTCGGCGGGCCAGTGGGGTGCGTGCCATCGTGGCTCCTCAGTTGGGTGAGCCAGACCATAGGGGGCCCATGGCACGGGTTGGTGGGATTTGGCGGAATCCGCCACGAGTGTCGCCCGACGACCTGACCCGGCAACCGGACCCGGTGCTGCTGGACCCTGGCCTGCCCGACAGTGACGGGATCGGCCTGTGCCGGCTGCTCCAGCGACGAGGAGTCGTTCGCCGAGTCGGGGTGTCTGGCTCTTCCGGGTGGGGCGTGGGTGTGTCAGCATCGTTGAGGTGGTTGGGTTCCGTGCCCTGTGTTGGGAGTTGTCATGGCGGATCGGGTGTTCGTGATCGTGGGTGCCTCGCTGGCGGGGGCGAAGGCGGCGCAGGGCCTGCGGGAGGCCGGTTTCGACGGCCGGGTAGTGCTGATCGGGGAGGAACTCGCGCTGCCCTATGCGCGCCCTGAGCTGTCCAAGGGCTTCCTGTTGGGCGGCAAGGCGATGGCCGACATGCTGGTCCACCCCGCGGTGTTCTATGCCGAGCACGACATCGAGGTGAGGACCGCCACGACGGTGACCAGGATCGACCGGGCCACCAGCCAGGTGCAGATCTCTGGCGGCGAGTCGCTGGCGTACGACCGGCTACTGCTCACGACCGGTGCCGCGCCCAGGCGGCTGGACGTCCCCGGCGCGGGCCTGCCGGGTGTGGTGTCGCTGCGCACGGTGGCGGACGCAGAGGCGCTGCGTGAGCTCATTCCTCGCGCGGGTCAGGTCGTGGTGGTCGGGGCGGGGTGGATCGGCTGTGAGGTGGCCGCGTGTGCGCGGATGCTCGGCGCCGAGGTGACGATGCTCACCCCGGATCCGTTCCCGCTGGTGCGGGTCCTCGGCCCGGAGGTCGGGGCGGTGTTCGCCGACCTGCACGCCGAGCATGGTGTTGACCTGCGCGTGGGTACCGGGGTTGAGGAGGTCGTGGGCACCGATCGGGCGCAGGGGGTACGCACCACCGACGGTGAGACGATCGCGGGGGACCTGATCGTGATCGGGGTCGGTGCTGTGCCCCGCGATGAGCTGGCCCGAGAGGCAGGCCTCGCGGTGGACAACGGGATCCTGGTCGACGAGTTCCTGACGACCAGCGATCCGAGGATCTTCGCCGCTGGTGATGTGGCCAACGCGTGGCATCCGCTGCTGGGTGCCCGGTTGCGGGTGGAGCACTGGGACAACGCCATCAAGCAGGGCCTGGCGGTGGCCGGCACCATGCTCGGCACTCCGACGGCATTCACTCAGTTGCCGTTCTTCTACTCCGACCAGTACGAGTTCGGCATGGAGTACCGGGGGCATGCCACCACCTGGGACCAGGTGGTGTTCCGCGGGGACCCGGCATCCCGGGAGTTCCTCGCGTTCTGGCTGCACCAGGGTCGTGTCCTCGCGGCGATGAACGCCAACATCTGGGACCAGGGCGACGCCCTGGACGCCCTTCTGCGCTCCGGTGCCACACCCAGCCCCGAGCACCTGGCCGATCCCACCGTCGACCTTGCCGGTCTCGTGCCCGGCGCCAGCACCTGACGGGTTGGCCGGGGCCCGGACACGGTTGGCAGCGGTGGTGGGCCATGCGGCCCACTGGTCAGCGGCTGGGCGGGCGGTGGTGGGCGCGTTTGAGCTGCTCGATCGGATCGTGCTCATCGTCCAACTGCGCTGGCCCCAGGACGCTGAGCAGCGCGAGCTGAATCCAGTACGAGACCTCGCGCCATGCTCTGCGCAGGCCGTGTGCACCAGGGATATGCGTGGTGATCACCTCCCACATGAGGTCGGGGCGATAGACCTGCCCAGCTGTATCCAGGGCCGGAGTTCCGAGAAGGTGTCAGGAGTGTTCTGGGGTTTCGGTGCCGGCATCGGCCTCGGGGGGCTTCCCCGGGGCGGCCGCGGGGGATTCGTCCTCCCAGACCTCGTCGGCTAGCTCATCGGAGCCCACAGATCCGTCGTGGTCATCTGGTCTCATCATCGCCTCCTCCCGCGTTTCCACGATAGACCTGTTCGCGGTGACCTGTCCGATGTCGTGGGTGAGCAGCACTCCTCAATCCGGCACACCGGGGCGGGCCGCGAGGCCAGACGGCCTCGAGGACGAGCACACGCGGTCGGCCGGTTCCACGGTCATCGTCGAGGGCAGACCATCGGATGATGTGCCCGAGCCGGCAGACGACGGGGCCAACCTGCCACAAGGGCCGAACGCCAACGAATGACCCACCCGACGGACCCGCGGAGGAAGATCGCGGAGCTTCGTCATCCTGTGGGCCAACCGGGGTCAGCACCTCACACGCGCGATCGGTCAGTCGGGCCACCGCTGTCGTCGGTGCGACTCGACCGGTAGCTCTCGTGCCCCGGTTCGGGGCCTACCTCTTGACCACCTTCACCACGACGGTGTCGGTCCCGGTCGCCTCATTGGTGTCGGTGACCGTCAACGTGAACGTCAACGAGATGGATTTCTTCCCCGACGGTACGGGGGGTGCTGTGAACGACGTGGCGGGGGTCCCGGAGTTGGTCAGCGTCACCGCCGGGGAACCGCCGGTCTGCGTCCACCTGTAGGTCAGCGGGTCGGTGTCGGTGCCCGTCCCCGTGAGGGTGACCGTTGATCCGACCCTCACGGTCCTGTCCGCCCCGGCGTTGGCCACGGGCGCTGTGTTGGGCGCCGGCAGCGGTGCGCCGCCCATGGCCGTGTTCACCGCGGTGATCAGCGCCGGGATACGGCCCTCGATGTCGTTGCCCGGGCAGACCGTGGCCAGGACGTCGCGGTGCCCGAAGATCCGGGGAAGGTACCGGTCCGTCGAGTGGTAGGCGTTGGCGGGGAACAGCGCTTGGGTCGTCATGTCGAGGGTCGGGGTGCTGGCGAACCGCCACGCGATCACGTCGCGCATGCGGTCCAGGATCAACTGCTCCGCGGAGATGCTGGAGTAGTCGCCCATCGCCGAGATGGCCATCGAGTAGGTGTTGTATCCCTGTGCGTGTGCCCCGACCCGCATCGTCCCGTCCGGCGCTGCAATTGACCCGTACCGGCCCTCGAACACGGTCCCGTACTTGTCGACCAGGAAGTTGTAGCCGAGGTCACCCCAGCCGTTCGTGATCGCGTGGTAGTAGTAGATGTCCCGCACGATCTGGGGTGACTGGGCTTGGGTGTATGAGTTGGTGCCCGCCGTGTGGTGGACCACCGCCGCACGCAACTCTGCCGTGGTGGCCACCCAGCCATCGCGCAGCGACTCGTCGGCACCCCACCCGGCCCGGTCAACGATCGCGGGCTGCGGCACCACCGTCGAAGCAGCCGAGGTCACCACAGCAGCTTGGCGGGCGATCGCAGGCTGAACGAACACCGCCCGCGCCACCTGCGACACTGATGTGCTGCCGGGCAGGTTGGCCCCGGTGCCCCCCTGGATGACATCCAGATCCAGGCCCGTGGGCAGGTCGGCAGGGTTGCCCGAGATGTGAACCTGCACCGCGTCGGCGCCGCCGGTCACGAACGGGGCGGTGCCGTGGCGTCCGCGGCTGTCCGAGGCCCGCTCGTCCGGGGTGGAAAGCCAGGCCGACCACACGCCGTTCTCCCGAACCCGCATGTGGATCTCGCTCCCAGGTGCGAGTTCCGCGTCTCGGTCCCAGGTGAGACCCGCGACCCGGAACGTCCCGGTCACGATCGGCCCGCTGAGCACCGCGGTCCTTCCTGGGGCGTCCGCCGGCCCGCCCGGCGTGGGCAGCCGCCCCCGGTCACGCCCGGGGGCCGTGCCCTGCAAGCCCTCAACAGCGGCCGAGGACCGTTCGCCGTGCGCGTCGGTCAACTCGACGACTGTTGCCAGCTGCGCGGAGCGGACACCACTGGACAGGACATCCGACACCGACGCCGGGACCGGCGACGCGCCCGCGGACATTGCCGGGACGACCCCCGCGACACCGGCGGCAACCACCACGCAGATCGCGAGCGCACGGTTACGAAGAATGTTCATACGATCAACCACCCTCGTCAGAAACGAAGGAATCGACGAGCGAAGACCAGAACCCCCCGCGACCCCCAAACGCTCACACAGTACGCCCGCCGGGTGCCTCGCCCGTACCCCCGCTCTGCGGAGGCCGCCTGCACCAGGGATGTGCGTGGTGATCCCTCCCACCATCGCCGGGTGCGCGTAGTGGGTGGTCACCTGGTCGAACTGGGTGCCCGGGCTCCAAGCCCCACTTTCGGCTGCTCCGCGCTGTGGATCAGAACAGCCCGGAGCGTGGCTCCTGGGCGTCCAGCGGGTCATGCAGGCCACGCGAGTCGGTGCCCAGGATCGGGGCGAGGAGTGCCAGGAGGACCAGGAGTGTCAGGATCAGGATGGTTTCCATGGCAGTAATCATCTGCTCCCTCCGAATCCCGCCACCAGTGGCTGATCTGACATGTATAGACAGATTCCTGCCAATGGTCCATCATGACCATATGAAGGGACCCGTGAGGCAGGCTGTGGCAGGGGGGACGACCGGCGGTGCCGATCGCCCGGCCCCGTCCCCGCCCGTGGTCGACCCATTCCGGCGGGTGGTGGTGCTCGTGGACCACGGTGTGTCGGCCTTCGAGTTCGCGATCCCCTGCGAAGTGTTCGGCCTGGACCGGACCGATGCGGGGCTCGAGTTCGACTTCATGGTCGCCTCGCCGGTTCCCGGGCCTGTTCGGGCTTCGGCTGGGTTCGACATCACAGCGCACCACGGCCTGGCCGCCCTGGCCGACGCCGAGCTGATCGTGGTCCCCGCGTTCGGGCTCGACTACCGAGTCAGCCCCGAGCTTGCCCGCGCCCTGCACGACGGCGTCGAGCGTGGTGCCACGGTGATGAGCCTGTGCAGCGGGGCCTTCGTCCTGGCTGAGGCAGGACTCCTGCGTGGACGGCGGGCGACCACCCACTGGAAGTACACCGACCTGATGCGCACCAGGTACCCCGATGTCGAGCTGATCCCCGACGTGCTCTACGTGCACGACGGCCCGATCCTGACGTGCGCTGGTACGGCCGCCGGGATCGACGGCAGCCTCTACCTGATCCGGGCGGCATTCGGGTCCCAGGCCGCTGTGGCCGTTGCCCGGCGAATGGTCGTGCCGCCCCAGCGCGACGGGGGCCAAGCACAGTTCGTCGCGACTCCGGTGCGCCCTGTGACCGCCGACTCCCTGGCCCCGGTACTCGACTGGGCACTGTCCCACCTCGGCGAACCCCTGGACGTGGCCAGGCTGGCGCGCAGGGCGCGGATGAGCGACCGGACGTTCGCGCGGCGGTTCCGCGACGAGACGGGTACCACCCCCCACCAATGGCTCGTCCGCCAGCGCGTGGCGATGGCAGACACCCTGCTCGAGCGTGGCGGCCTGAGCGTGGAGCAGGTCGCCCAGACGTGCGGGTTCGGGTCAGCCGCGGTCCTGCGCCAGCACTTCGTCCGCATCCGCGGCACGACCCCCACCAACTACCGCCGCGCCTTCGCCCCACCGCCCCCGGCGCACTGACCCGAGCGTCGCAGCTGGTCAGGCTGTGCCCAACCGCGACGCACCGCACTTCCGTGCAGATCAGGCAGGGCCGCGTCCGGCCGAGCGGTCCTCGGCGTGCCGTCACTCGGCGAGGTGCGCCGCCGCTGTCGCGATCAGCTGGTCTGCCCAGGTGGGGTCAAGGGTGCCGTCGACGTCCTCGCCGGTGTTCTGGCCGGAGCCGGTCTCGCTGGCGCGAAGGTAGAGCACGGTAGGCCCGGAACGCAGGACGGCACTGGTCTCGTCGGACGTCGTCCCGGAGTCCCCGTAGGTGTAGGTCGCGTGGACCCGGAACCCGTCGACAGTGCTCGGTGCCGCAGTGATGGTGCTCTGCGCCGCGGCGTCGGGGGAGTGGACCGCGAACGCCTGGTCGCAGTTGTCTGCTCGCTCCCGGGCTCGCTCCACTGCGCGCTGCGCGGCCGTGACATCGGTGTAGACCACGACGTACTGGTCGAGCTGGGCCACTCCTACCACGGAGCTCGACGCCGCCGCCCCGGTCGCGTCCGGCTCGGCAGGGCCGGGATCGTCGGCCCCGGTAGGTTCGAGTGGGGTGCAGGTCATGACCTGGCGGGACGGCTCGCCGATCACGCCCTTGGTCATGACTGGGCCGGTGGTCTCCACGACCGTCCCAGGGGGTGCCGGGGGGACGTCGTCGGCCAGCAGGAGGTTGGCGACCGCGAGCTCGGTCGGGGCGAGCGTCTGTTGCGGGGTCGGTTCCGCCTGTGTCGGGTCCTGGTCGGCCCCGGACTCGCCGCTCCCGCAACCGGCGAGCACCAGGAGCACTGATGCTGCCCAGCCCGCGGTCCTGCCTCTGTTCATGAGGGGTGCTCCCGTCTGTCTGTGTCGGTTGCCTGCCTGAGGTGGCACAGACTCTCACCCGGTCATGGGGATTCGGAAGAGGTCGCGCGGACGATGCCAGTGGCGTGCGGGTTCCCGTCACGCATTGAGCCGCCACCGAGGCCGGGGCGTCCACTCGATCGCGAGCGAAGCACTCAGCCAGGAGTTCAGTTCAGTGTTGGAGCCGCAGCCTCGGTATGCCACGGAAGGCCGCGGGTAGAGGCCGAGCGCATGAGCCTGCGGTCCCGCCGGGGGATTCGCCGAGTATGCAGGAGGTCCCATGAAGATTGGAGTCGACCACACGGTCGATCGTCGGCTTTGGGCGTTCAGGGGGGTGCCAACTCAGTGCAGACGCCGTTTGGCGAGGAAAGCTGCAACGCTCACCTCTGCCCGCGAAGTGATGCCCGACACCGCCCGATAGTAGGTGCCAGTGCCCCGCCGTGTCCGCGTTCCCCGGGGCACGCTTCCCGCGAATGTGTCGTCCAGCCCGTCGGCACGAATCTCGCTGTCCTGCGAGTCGGGTTGGTCTCCAGCGTCGGGCAGCGTCGTGGCGACCGGTAGGGCGCCGGCACCCGGGGGGCCGGTCATCCGCCGTCGTGGTGACCTCATCGCGGCCGGGGTTGGTCTGGGCGTCTACCTCATGTGCGCGATCGTGGCGTCATCTGGTGCCGTACCCGCACTGGAGCAGCACCTGTTCCACCTGATCAACGGGTGGCCGGACTGGCTGCGGTGGATCGGCTACCCGGTGCAGCTGGTCGGCGTGGTCGTGGTCCCTTTCGTGTTCGCTGTTGTTGCCGCCGTACTGCACCGCTGGCGGCTGGCGTTGGCCCTCGCTGTCCTCCCGGTGCTCAAGTACGCCGTGGAGTATGGCCTGGTGAAGCAGACAGTCGACCGGGCAAGACCCTTCCAGTCGGTGTGCGCCGGGGACCCCTCGTGCGGGCAATTCCGGGACGTCCCGTTGTACGGACCGGCATTCGTATCCGGACACGCGATCATCGCCGGTGCCGTGGCCTTTCTCGTGCTGCCCTACGTCTCGCGGCGATGGGGGTCCGCGGTCGTCCTGATCGCCCTCGGAGTGGCCCTCGCCCGGGTGTACCTCGGGGCGCACAACCCTCTCGACGTCGTCGGCGGCATCGCCGTGGGCGTGGTGATCGGCTCGCTGCTCAACCTCGCAGTCGGAGTCCCCCACGGATGCGCCCCCGCGGGGTGGGGACGGGCGGATGCGCACAGGCTCCGTGTGAGAGGCGGCCCTGCCCCGTGACACGCACGATGGCGACGGCGCTGGGAGTTGTCCTCGAACTCTTTCTCCGTCGTCGGCCGGCTCCAGGCCCGCCGCGCAGCACCAACCGAACATGACAGATTCAGGGAGATCGTCAGTCCCGCCCTTGGCCTTCGGCTCAGGTAGGCCGGGTGAGTGATCGTAGGAGGCGGAATGGGGAGCTCTGCTCCCGGTCAGCGACAGCCAGTGCCCCCTGCACTGGCCCGCGTCGCGACCGGTCCCTACGAATCCGCGCTCGGCGAGGTCGGGTGCCGGCGGACGATGCGGGTCGCGGGGATCAAGCTGTCAGGACGTCGGCGCCGTCCCTCCGGTGACAAGCCGCCCCTCCCCCGCGAGCTCGGCACCAGCGGGAGGATCTGGCTGGCTGCCGGGTTGGTCAGCGTCCTGATCTGGACGTTGCTCTTCGCCGTCCCCGGCACCGGCGACTGGTGGGGGAGGAGCGACAACCGGCTCCTGACCTGGTTGGTCGACCTCCGCGCGCCGACCCTGACCACCGTCATGCTCGGGCTGCACGCCCTCGGGTCGGCGTGGTTCATCCGGCCAATGCGATGGGCCGCCATCATCGTGCTGCTGGTCTACCGGAAATGGCGGATCCTGGCCGGCGTGCTGATCGCGTTCATGATCGAGGGCATGGTCGTCAGCGCCGTCGCCCAAGCGGTGCACCGACCCCGGCCCTTCGTGGAGATCATCGGGGACTGGACCGGCTACGCACATCCCTCCCGCCCCGTGGCCGCGTTGGCCGTCACCCTCGTCGTGATCGGCCTGAGCCTCATCCCCAAGGGCCAGCTGCGCCGCTTCTGGTTCATCGGGGCCTGCGTGCTGGTCAGCCTGCTGGGTGTGGCCCGCATGTACCTGGGCGTGGACAACCCCTCGGACGTCGTCATCGGCGCCGTGCTGGGACCGGTCATCGGCGTCATCGTGTTCCGCATCATCGCCCCCGAGTCGGTGTTCCCGGTCTCCTTCCACCGCGGTCGCAGCGCCCATCTCGATGTGACCGGACGCCGTGGCGAGGCGATCCGACGTGCCCTGGAGGAGCAGATGGGCATCGAGGTCCTGTCCGTCGAGCCCTTCGGCCTCGCCGGCTCCGGGGGCTCCACGCCGCTGAAGATCGAGGTCGCCGGCGACCCACCTCGCACCATCTTCGGCAAGCTCTATGCGCAGAACCACCTGCGCGCCGACAGCCTCTACAAGATCGCCCGGACCGTCCTCTACGGCTCCCTGGAGGACGAGGTCCGCTTCACCTCGGTCCGTCGGCTCGTCGAGTACGAGGACTACATCCTGCTCAAGCTCAAGGACGCGGGCCTGCCCTCGCCGGATCCCTACGGCTTCGTCGAGCTCACCCCGGAGCGGGAGTACCTCATCGTCACCGAGTTCCTGTTGAACGCCCAGGAGATGGGCGAGGCGGAGCTCACCGACGAGGTGATGGATGACGCCCTGCTGGTCGTTCGTCGGCTGTGGGACGCCGGGCTGGCCCATCGGGACATCAAGCCGGCCAACGTGATGGTGCGAGACAGCCGCGTCGTCCTGATCGACCCCGCCTTCGCCACGGTACGGCCCTCCCCGTGGCGCCAGGCGGTGGACCTGGCCAACATGATGATCATCCTGGCCCTGCGCTCCAGCCCGGAGCACGTGTATGAGCGGGCGCTGCTCCTGTTCTCCCCGGATGACATCGCCGAGGCGTTCGCCTCCACCAGGAGCGTCACCGTCCCGTCACAGTCGCGGTCGTTCCTCACCGCCCGCAAGCGCAAGGACGGCACGGACGTGATCGCCCGGTTCCGCGAGCTTGCGCCCCACCGTGAGCTGATCTCCATCCAGCGGTGGAGCCTGCGCCGGGTGGGGCTGGCCATCGCCTCGCTCCTCGTGGTGATCCTGTTCCTCAGCCTCCTCATCGAGAACATCATGGGAGGCGGGTTCATATGAGACGGCGATCCGCCATGGTCGCGGTCCTCGGGACCGCACTGGCCCTTCCGGGCTGTGGCAACCCACTGGGGATCAACACCCCCGTCTGCGACAAGTCCTCCTCGGCGCTGATCCTGTCCGCACAGGCCCTACCGGGCACTGCGTTCGTGCCATGCATCAACTCGCTGCGGACCGACTGGATGTATGAGGACCTGCAGGCGGAGCGTGGCAGGGCGGAGTTCGCCCTGGGATCGCTGGGCATGGGCATGTACTTCCTCCGCGTCCGGCTGGAACCCACATGCGACACCTCGGGCGCGAAGCCGGTCCCGAGCGATGAACCGGGTGCGCCCCTCCTGGTCGACGTTCGCAGCGACGACGAGGTGGACATCGTCGTGGTGCCCAACGACGAGGGCGTCGAGGTCTCGCGCTACGCCACCTCGCTGGTCAGGAAGCTCGACGGGACCGTGCTCGGGGACCGGACCCTGTCCGTCCACCTCGACAGGACCCCGGCTCCGGTGTCGGCCCGGATCGCGACTGCGCATCAGGCCGGCGCCACGGTCCTGCTGGTCACCGTCCGCGACTCGGAGGAGAGGACCGTCACGATCCTCCTGCCCGGCGAGGACAACGAGCGCGGGGGCGTGGCGTTGGCCGACATCACCGACAACCTGCGCCGCATCACGAAGCCGGCGACCTACACCGGGACGTGGTACTACCCGTTCCGCAACGGCTGCGTGACCTACACCTTCAACGCCCACGGCAGCGGTGTGGCCACCATCGAGAACGATGTGAAGGCCGCACTCGGCCTCTATGACGCCGAAGCCATGCGTCAGGAGGCCCGGGAGGCCGGGTACGACGTGCGCTGACGGGTCGCCGCGCTGCTTCGGGGCGGCGCTGGGCGCGGGCCCTGGGGGGCCGGCGCCGGGATCCTTCACTCCTCGGTGGAGAAGGTGAGCTCTGGGGGCAGGGGAGGAGCGGCGTCGGTCCACCACGATCGCCTGCGGCGCCAGACGACGTAGGCGAAGGCCCCGAGGAGGATCGGGAGGACGTAGGTGAGCAGTCGGAAGAGCAGCACGGCGGCAACCACCTGCGCGGCGTCGCCGCCCGCCCTGGTGAGGCCGGTGATGAGGGCCAGCTCGACCACCCCGACCCCGCCCGGGGTGAGCGGGATGGCGGTGAGGAGGCGGGCGAAGGCGAACACTGCGAGGACCTGGGCCCACCCGACCTCGTCCTCGGAGACTCCCATGACGCGCAGCGAGGTGACGAGCAGGAGGTAGAGGGCGGCATGGCTGAGGACGGTGGCGGCCGTGAGGCTGATCCACCGGTGCCTGACGAGGCCGATCATCCGGTTCCGGAACTTGACCACGGCCAGGTCCCAGCCATGGACGGCGGGCCGCCGGACCAGGCGGAGAAGGGCCGTCGCCCACCTTCCGGTCACCACGCCCACCTTGGCGGCGAACTGCTCGCTGCGCAGGATCAGGGCGAAGACGACGACGGCGCCGACCAAACCGCCGACGGCCAGCAGGGCGGCCACGAGCTGTCCTCCCCCTGGCTGGCCCTGCAGGGCGAGCAGGGCCAGGGCCAGCACGGGTACGGCCAGCTTGAGCCAGTTGTTCCAGATCCCGGTGACGATGATCGACACGGTCACCCGCGCCTTGGAGAAGCCCCAGGAGGAGAGGATCGTGTACGTGAGCCCGACGGCGATCGCGCCTCCGGCCGGCACCGAGTTCGCCACGGCCGTGGTCGTCAGTGTGAGCACCGCGGCCTGCGGGTAGGTGAGGCCGGGGGTGGCGATCACGACCACGATCCAGTAGGTGACGAGGTTGATCCCCGTCATCACGAGCAGGACGCCGATCTCCCCCCAGGTGAGGGTCTGGACCGCCGCCCACACCGCGGAGACGTCGGCCACCTGCTGGAACACGTACCAGAAGATGGCCACGAGCAGCACGAGGGAGACGACGACCTGAAGAACCTTTCGGATGCCGGGGTTGAGGCGGTGCTTGCGACCTGCTGCAGACGGCGAGCCTTCGGTCCCCGGCCCGCCGCTGCCGGTGGCCTCGGACGTGGCAGAGCGACCCGCCGTCTCGTCGTACTCGGTCACGTCGCCGCCGTCTCGCCTCGAGGGACGGCCGTGGGGGAGTTGGGGACGCCGACGACCAGGTTGGCGGCACTGCCCGCAGCGACGCCGAGGGCGGCGCCGCCGATCAGGTCGAGGGGGAGGTGGGCGCCGACGTACAGCCGTCCGACGATCACGATTGCGATGAGGACCAGCGGGAGCCACCGCCAGCGGGCCGGGAGGTACGGGGTGAGTATGACGGTGAGGGCTGCAGCGACGGCGGCATGGCCCGACGGGTAGCCGAGACTGCCGCCGGCGAACGTCTCCCGACCCTGGGTGACATCGGCGAGCAGGGCAGGGGGGCGGCCCCGGTCGACCCATCCCTTGGCTGCTCGCGCCAGAAGGTAGACGCCGATCCCGCCGATCGCCATCGCCGCCGCCATACGAAACCGTCGCATGACGAGGGCGACGACGATCAGAATCGGGATCGTCAGGAACACGCCGAACTGCATGAACGGCCAGATGCCGAGATACAGGGCATCGGGCAGGCTGTTGATCACCGTGAACACCGCAGCCTCACCCGGCGCCATCCCACGGGATGCGACGAGGGCCGAGGCGGCGAACACGGCCAGTCCAACAACCACGCCCACGGCATCGGACCTACGCCCGGGTATCACGAAACACAGGCTACGACTGGGCCTCGCCGGACCACCAGAGGTCAGACCACCTCTGCCCCCCGCAGATCCACCCGATGCAGGTGCGCGCTGCTCCGCGCTGTGGATCAGAACAGCCCGGAGCATCCGGGCGCTGGCGCCGTAGCCCGCCAAGGGTTTCTTCCCCATCCCCAGCATTGGGCCATTTGCGGGGAAGGGCGCGGGAAGGTCGGGCTCCTACGTTCCTTCCAACGCCGGGAACCGCCCGGCGGAACCTTGAGGAGGAAACCATGACCGCAGTCACCGAGCCCGCCGTCCGCAATGGTGTGGACACCGCCGCGCTGTTCTCCACGCTCGACGCCGTCAAGGCGCAGCCGGAGATCGCCACCTTCCGGTTCAGCGCGAGCAACACGTGGGTGAGCGGCACCCACAGCCAGTCGACGATCTCGGGCTTCTACGGCGCGATGCAGGAGATGCAGCACAAGTCCCAGACCGTGCTCGTCGCCGACCACCCGGAGGTCCTCACGGGCGCCGACCACGGCCCGACTCCGGTCGAGTACCTGCTGCACGCGCTCGCCGCCTGCCTCACCGCCGGTATGGCGAACATCGCTGCCGCCCGCGGGGTCACCCTGACTCGGGTCTCGTCCACGGTCTCCGGGGACATCGACCTGCTGGGCATCCTCGGTCTGTCGGATGGGTCGGTCCGCAACGGCTACAGCCAGATCCAGGTCCAGCTCTCTGTCGAGGGGGACGCCGATGCCGAGACCCTGCGCCGCCTCGTCGAGCAGTCGCGGCGCCGCTCCGCGGTCTACGACGTCCTGACCAACGGGACGTCGGTCGTGATCGACGTGGTCACGAACTGAGTTCGTCACCAATGCCGGGGCGTCTGCCTGGTCATACGGATCAGGTGGACGCCGCCCGGCAGCGATACCGATGGGAGGTAGGGCCATGATCAGCATCGACACGGTGGTGATCGGCGCTGGCCACGCCGGGCTCGTCACGAGCCGAGGCCTGCAGGATGCGGGTCTGGACCACGTCGTCCTCGAGCGCGGGGACATCGGCGACAGCTGGCACCGCGCGCGGTGGGAGTCACTGACCCTGCTCACGCCGGCGTGGATGAACCAGTTGCCCGGAGGAGTCACCCCTGACGCCCCCGAAGCCTTCCTCACCGCGGAGCAGTTCGCGGCCCAGTTGAAGGAGTACGCCGCCACTGTGCAGGCCCCCGTGCTGGCGCGGACCCCGGTGCTGGATGTACGCCAGGTGGACGCCGGCCCCCACCGCTTCCGGGTGTCAGCTGAGGGCAGCACCTGGCTGGCGCGGAACCTGGTCCTGGCCACGGGGCCCGGCAGCCGCCCGATCGTCCCGGGGCCGGTCGCGCACCTCGCCCCGGAGGTGGACATCGTGTCGGCTGCTGCCTACCGCAACCCCGGGGTCCTCCGGCCCGGGGGAGTGCTGGTGGTCGGCGCATCGGCGTCCGGCGTCCAGATCGCCGACGAGCTGGCACGGTCCGGACGCAGGGTGCTCGTCGCCGCCGGTCGGCACACCCGTGTGCCGCGGACCTACCGCGGCATGGACATCTACTGGTGGCTGCAGCGCACCGGCCGCCTCGACCGTCGGATCGACGACGTCGCGGACCCGCAGGCGGCACGCCGGGAGGTCTCGCTGCAGATCGTCGGCCGCCACCCTGCTCATGCCGTCGACCTCGCCGCCCTCACAGACCGGGGGGTCGAGGTGCTCGGCCACTGGATCGGCGCCGACGGCGCCAGGGTGCAGTTCGCCGACGACCTCACGGCCAGCTGCGCGGAGTCGCAGCGCAGGATGAGTCGCCTGCTGGCCGCCATCGACGCGCACATCTCGGCCGCGGGCCTGGAGCGGGAGGTCCTCCCACCGGACCCGCCCGCCGCCTTCGTCCCCCGCGCCGCCCGCACGACCGTGGATCTTCGTGCCGAGGGGGTCACCACCGTGCTCCTGGCCACCGGCCACCGCACCCACGTGCCGTGGTTGCGGGTCCCCGTGCTCGATGACGAGGGCATGATCCGCCAGCACCACGGCGTCACGCAGGTCCCCGGCCTGTTCACTGTCGGCCAGCGGTTCCAGACCCGGCGCAGCTCGGGCCTCATCGCGGGCGCGCGGCACGACGCCGCCGACGTCATCGCCCACCTCACCGAGTCGGCGGTGGGCATGAGTCGCGCAGGCATCACCCCTGAGGGGGGCCGGTGATGAGCGACCGTTACGACGTCGTAATCGTCGGCGCACGGGTTGCCGGTGCCGGCACCGCCCTGCTCCTGGCCCGCGCGGGCCTGCGCGTCGCAGTCGTCGACCGCGCGCGCCGCGGCTCCGACACCGTGTCCACACATGCGCTCATGCGTGCCGGGGTCATGCAGTTGGACCGCTGGGGGCTCCTTCCCGCCGTGCGCGCCGCAGGCACGCCGCAGGTGCACCGCACGCTGTTCCACTACCCGGGCCAGACCGTCCAGGTCACGATCCGGCCGAGCCCGGGCGTGGACGCCCTGTACGCGCCACGCCGCACTGTGCTGGACCCAGTGATTCTCGACGCCGCCGCCGAGGCCGGCGCGCACATCCTGGACCGCACCGCGCTGGTCGGCCTGCTCCGGGAGGACGATCGCGTCGCCGGGGTGCGGGTGCGGGGTGTCGACGGCATTGAGCGCATCCTCAGCAGCCACATCACCATCGGTGCCGACGGGATCCGCTCCGACGTGGCCTCAGCCGTGGGGGCCGCACTGGAGCGATCAGGGACCCGCGCCGGGGCCGTGCTCTACACCTACCGTGCCGACCTGCCGACCACCGGCTACGAGTGGGCGTATGGAGACTCCGCCGCCGCCGGCATGATCCCGACGAACGACGGCCTCACCTGTGTGTTCGCCGGAACTACGCCAGAGCATTACCGGGATGCCCGCAGGCGCGGGGCGGAGATGGCGCTGCGCGGCTTGTTCGCCCGTGCAGCGCCAGACCATGTGGCCCGCCTTGACCAGTCGTCCCCTGCGGGACCGGTCCACGGGTGGTCGGGAGTGACCGGCTTCGTGCGCCGCTCGTGGGGCGGGGGGTGGGCCCTCGTGGGGGACGCGGGCTACTTCAAGGACCCCATCACCACCCATGGCATGACCGACGCCCTGCGCGACGCCGAGCTGCTCTCGGCAGCCGTTGTCGGCACCCTGTCGTCAGAGGTTCGCGAGTGTGACGCCCTGGCCAACTACCAGCGGCAGCGGGACATCCTCTCGGGCCCGTTGTTCGACGTCACCGATCGCATCGCGTCCTACCGGTGGACACTCGCCGACGTCTCGGGACTGCTGCGTGAGGCCAGCGCGGCGATGACCGACGAGGTTGAGTTCCTGCAGCAACTCCATGCACAGGGCGCGGCTCCACGGTCTGGTCGGGACGCCGCCACCGCTGTAAAGTGAGGGAAGGCTAACCACCCTACTCGGAGCGCACATGGACGTGGCCATCACGTTGCTCGGGGGCTTCCGGGTGTCGGTCGGAGGAGTCACCGTCGCCGACGATGCCTGGGGCCGCCGGAGCGCCGCTGCCCTGGTCAAGCTGCTGGCGCTTGCGCCGGACCGCCGCCTGCACCGCGAGCAGGTGATCGACGCGCTGTGGCCCGAGGTCGCCGTGGGGGACGCCGGACCGCGCCTTCACAAGGCCGCTTACTTCGCGCGCCGTTCCCTTGGGCAGCAGACATCGGGTGTCGTGCTGCGCGGCGACATTGTCCTGCTCCTGCCCGATGATCACGTCGCAGTCGACGCCGTCCGGTTCGACGCGGACGCCCGGGCCGCGCTCGAGGCTGGCGATGCCGACTCTGCCGCCGCCGTCGCCGGCACCTACGGCGGCGACCTGCTGCCTGACGACCTCTACGAGCCGTGGGCCGAGGAGTCCCGGGAGGGGCTGCGCATCCTGCGCGCCGACCTGTTGCGCCAGGCTGGTCGGTGGGAGCTCCTCCTCCACGAGGACCCAACGAACGAGGAGGCCCACGTGGCCCTCGCCCGACGCATGGCCCAGGCCGGGGACGTGCGCGGCGGGCTTCGCCAGCTCGAACGGCTCGACCGGGCCCTTCGCGCCGAGCTGGGGACGGTTCCCGGACCGGAGGCCGTGAAGCTGCGCTCCTCCCTCCAGGCAGCACTCGGGCATGATGCAGGCACCGCAGGTGGGTCCGGAGGGGCGCTCGTCGGACGGCAGGATGCCCTGACCGCGCTCGGCCGCGCCATGGTCCGGGCGCGGGCCGGGCGCGGCACCACCGTCCTGGTCACCGGCCCCACAGGTGTCGGCAAGTCGGCAGTCCTGGCCATCGCGGCGCGCAGAGCCCAGGATCAGGACTGGCGGATCGGACGTGGGGCGGCATCCTCAGTCGAGGGGGCGTGGGCGTACTCCTCGGTGCTCGAAGCCCTGGCGGACCTGTGCCGACATCACCCGACCATCCTCGACGGCCTCGACGACGCCTACCGGACCGAGATCGATCGTGCACTGTCCGGACGGGCGCTGCCGTGGAGCGGGGAGAGCGCCCACCAGCGGCTGTTCATCGCGGCAGCCGAACTCGTCCGGCTGGCAGCCGCCGGACACGGCCTCCTCCTCGTCATCGAGGACCTCCACGAGGCCGACGAGGCATCCCTGCGCCTCATCCACTACTTGGCGCGGTGCGCAGTCGACGCGCCCGTCATGCTCCTGCTGACTGCGCGCGCCGCGGCCGGCTCAGCGATCCCTCCCGCTCTGGCCAGCCTGCTCGCCCGTGGGGTCGGCTCACGGCTCGAGCTGGCCCCGCTGACCCTCGACCAGGCGATGGACCTGCTCGCCGAGCGCTACCCCGACCTGAGGCGAAGCGCGGCGGAGCGGCTCTGGACGATCAGCGGAGGGCTGCCGTTCACGTTGCTGGAGTCGGCGCGGGCGACCGGCTCCGCCAGCCCGGGGGGTGCTGAAGCCACGGGCGGACCGGGTGGCATCGCCCTGGCGTCCGCCGTTTCCACGCTGCCGCCTTCGGCGGTGCTTCTCGTCCGGCGGCTCGCGCTGCTCGGGACGGACGTCAGCACTGACGAGGTCATCGCCCTCGCGGACGAGGACGCCGAGCATGCCTTCGCCGACCTCGAGGCGGCGGTCGACGCGCTGGTGCTGGTTCCGGGCGAGACGGGGTATCGCTTCCGCCACGACGCGGTGCGCGACGCGGTGCTCGCGGCAACGCCGCCGCACCGACGCCCGGCGCTGCATCGCGCCGTCGCGCTTCAGCTCGACGCCATCTCGGCCCCACCCGCCCGGGTTGCCCGGCACCTCATCCTTGGTGGGGATCCTCAGGGCGCCGTGCCCTACGTGCTCAGGGCCGTCGGTACGCTCGGCGCCCTCGGTGCCTACCCGGATGCGCTCGACCTGATCGACGCCGTGCTCGACCATGCGACGGGCGAGGCCCGCGGGGACCTGCTGGCCCGGCGTGGTGACCTGCTCATGGCGATGGGCAGCCCCGACGCGATGGCGGCCTACCGAGCCGCGATCCCGCTCACGTCCGGGGTCGAGAACCGGCTGGCCCGGGCGAGGCTGTCGCGCGCGGCGTGCTTCGCGGGAGACTTCGACACCGCCGCCGCTGCGATCGAGGGACTGGACCTCGAGGGCGACGCCGCGGATGGGCCCCTGCTCGTGGCCCGCGGCAACCTCGCGTACTTCACCGGTGACACCGAGGCGGCCTGGGAGGCGGCCAGTCGTGCACGGCTCGACCTGTCCGGCACCAACGACCCATGGCAGTACGTGGACCTGGTCTCCCTCCAGGGACTCATCGCGCACAACCGCGGCGAGTGGTTCGACCGCCTCCGGCTCGAGATGCGCCAGACGCTGCGTGAACCCGATCTGGCGGTGGCACTCTTCGACGCACACCTGTGCGTCGCGGAGTACGTGCTCTACGGACCTGTCCCCTTCCCCGAGGTGATCGAGATGGCGCGCAGCCTGCGCGACCGGGCAGAGCGCTTCGGTGCCCTGCGCGGCGTCGCGTTCGCGACCTCCCTCGTGGGGGAGGCGGCGCTGCTCATGGGCGACCTGGACCTGGCCGAGCAGGAGCTCGACCGCGCGGTGGCGCTGCACCGTGACGTCGCGGCGCCGGCGGGGGAGGCCAACTGCCTGCAGCGACTGGCCGAGGTGCGGCTGCTCCAGGGTGATCGGTCCGAGGCCCAGCGCCTGCTCCAGCGCGCCCTGCCGCTGGCCCGATGGTCCCTGATCGGATCGCACCTGCTGCAGCGGATCTACGGGTCGATGATCGCTGCCGCGCCGGATCCGGTGGCGGCGCGTGCGGTCGTCGACCGGGCGGAGGCCACGATGGGTGAGACGGACAGGTGTGCCTTCTGCGACCTCATGTTCGCAGTGCCGGCGACTATCGCCTGTGCGGACGTCGGGGACGTCGACGGGGCCCGTCGCCGGCTGGCGGAGGCGGAGGCGCTGGCCGCGCGTTGGAACGTGGGCGCCTGGACGGCTGCCGTGATGGAGGCGCGTGCACACCTCGTGGTGGCACAGCGGGACCTACGCGAGGGGGAGCGCTTGTTCGAGTCCGCAGCTGAGCTCTTCGAGGCCGCCGGACAGCCGCTCGACGCCCGTCGTTGCCGGCAGGGCCAGCTCACCCCGGTCATGTGATCGCCTTGCCCGGACGCACATCAGGGTGGCCCGGTCACGACGAGACCGCCCCCGCGCCGCGTCAGCTGATAGGTGACGCGGGGCGGGGGCGGGTGCAGGGGTGCTATCGGGCGCGACCCCTTTGTCAGGGCTCGGTGGCCAGCGCGCCCGCCTCTACTGACGCGCGGGTCCTCCCCGCCAGCGACTTCCAGGCGCGGGCGAGGACTGTCATGACCGTGGGCTGGGCGCCCCGCGCCTGCCGGGCCTGTTCGGCCCGCAGGTGCTGGACGTGTGCGGCGCGTGAGCGCTCGACCTGGCTCGTCATCATCTGGCTCCACAGGAGGAGGTGCGTCTGGTCCATCGTCGGGGTCCTTTCGGTGAGTGTGGGTGTCCGACGTCCCCAACGATCCGCTCCCGGCCTTCCCGAACCCTTCCTGCTCCTTCCCCCTCCTTCCCGGTCGTCCGACGCTTCCCACGTCCTGGGCAGGACGGCGCGGGCGCGGGTCCCGAGGGTGCGGCGCATGAACGGTGACCACCCGGTCCTGACCGGTGTGCCCCGCGCCCCGCGGACGGACGGGATTCCATCCCCCACTGCATGGCTGCGGGTACAACGATGCCGACGAGGCGGCCCAGATGTGGGGCACCCGGGAACTTGGGCCGCGACTAGCTCGGACGACGACTCGCACTCTGGCCAGTCATGGACCCAACTCCGGGGTCACACGCGTCCTGTCGGGATCGGAGGTCCCTCGCCGTCATTGTGGATTCCGCCGCGGCGCTTGGTGCACATCCGTCTGGCTCACCTGTCGAAACTGGGCCAGCGCGCGCGACACACTGGTAGCGGCACATCCGCCGCCCCTGCGAGAGGAATACCAATGAAGTACGTCCTGATGTACACCTCACGCCCCGAGGACGATGCCACCGTCGACCCGGCGCAGGCCGAGGCCGTGTACGGCGAGATCTTCGGATGGTTCCAGCGCAACGCCGCGGTGATCACCGAGGCCGGCGCTGAGCTGCAGCCCGTGGACACCGCCACGACGGTGCGCGGCGAGGCCGGCTCGGTCGTCGTCGACGGACCGTTCAGCGAGGCCAAGGAGGTCATCGGCGGGTTCAGCGTCATCGATGTGCCCGATCTGGATGCGGCGATCACCCTGGCCAGGACCTGGCCAGCGTTGAGGCTCCCGGGCGTCGCCGTGGAGATCCGCCCCCTTGTCGAGCACTCTGGGCACATGGAGTAGGCCCCCGGTGGACGCACAGCCCGACCTCGAGCGGGTCATCCGCTCGGACGCGGGCCGGCTGGTCGCCCGGCTGGCCCGCGTGGTCGATTTCGACACCGCGGAGGACGCGGTCGCTGAGGCTGTCGCTGACGCGTGGGCCACCTGGCCGATGGCCGGCGTGCCGCGCAACCCGACCGGATGGCTGGCAACGGCGGCGCACCGGAACGCGATCGACCGGCTCCGCAGCCGGGAGCGGACCCAGCGACTGGTCGATCGGCTAGGGGCTGACCCGACCTGGGCTTCCGGGCACGTCGACGCACCAGACGTGCCGAGCTGGGCCGGACCACCACCCGGTGCGGGTCTGAGCCTGGAGTCGTCGGCGACGGCGGCCAGTCCCCCCGCAGGCGTGGCACCCGCCGATGAGCGCATCCCGATGCTGTTCGCAGCGTGCCACCCGGCGCTGCCGGTGGAGTCGCGACTGCCGTTGACCCTGCGGGCGGTGGTCGGCCTGACGACCGAACAGATCGCGCGGGCATTCCTCACCCCCGCGCCCACGATCGGCCAGCGGATCACCCGTGCGAAGAGGAAGATCGTCAGCGCCGGCATCAGCCTGCGGGTCCCCGAGCCCGAGGATCTTCCCGCGCGGCTCGGCGACGTGCTCTCCGTGTGCGCACTGATGTACAACGAGGGCTACCTGACCTCCAGTGGTCCCGCGATGGACGATCGCGCCCTGGCCGCCGATGCGATCTGGCTGGCCACACTTATCGCGGCCGCGTTCCCCAATGAGCCCGAGGCGCTCGGGTTGCTGGCGCTCATGACCCTGCAGGATGCCCGGCGTGAGGCGCGCACATCCGGCGGACGGCTGGTGCGCCTGCCCGAGCAGGACAGGTCGCTGTACCGCACCGCTGACATCACCCGCGCCGTGGGCCTCATCGAACGGGCAGCGGCCTTGGGCGGCGGGCGCGCCGGTCGGTTCCAACTGCAGGCGGCGATCGCCGCGGTGCACTGCGAGGCTCCGACCTGGCCGGAGACCGATTGGCTTCAGATCGTGATCCTCTACGACATGCTGCTGCACCTGGATCCCTCGCCGGTCACGCGACTCAACCGGGCGATCGCCAGCGCGGAGGTGTTCGGCCCCGAGCAGGCGCTGAGGGAGGTGGACGTCCTGGTCGGCCGCCTGAATTCGTACGCACCGTGGCACGCAACCCGGGCCGAGCTGCTGCGCCGCATCGGCCGTGACGCCGAGGCGCGCGACGCCGACCGGATCGGGCTCACGCTGACCAGCAATCCGGCCGAGCAGGTGCTCCTGCGCGAGCGCATAGTCGGGACGGAGAGCGGCCCAGGTAACGCCCAGCAGCGACCTGGGCCGCAGCCGCAGGACCCGGCCGGTTGACACACGCGGACGCTCTGTCGCTCCCGGATCGGCGCATACCGCAGGGAGCCGCATCCGTCGGCTGAGCTCCGTTGTCATCGGCCGAGCAGGCGCTCGTAGAGGTTGAGGTGGTCGCGCACCATGCGGTCTGCCGAGAACCGGGTTTCGACCGCGTGCCGGCAGTCGGCTCGGTCGAGTTCCCCGACTCGCTCGATCGCGGCCACCAGGTCCGCATCCGAGTCGCAGACGAACCCGGTGGTTCCATCGTCGACGATCTCCGGTGCCGCACCCCACCTCAGGGTCAGGACCGGTGTGCCGCAGGCCAGGGCCTCGATCATGACCAGCCCGAAGGGCTCGGGCCAGTGGATCGGGTTGAGCAGCGCGCGCGCGGACCCGAGCAGCTCCAGCTTCTGCTCCATCCCGACTTCGCCGACGTAGCGGACCGACGAGTCGAGCAGGGGCTCGATCTGGGTGTGGAAGTAGTCGATCTCCAATGGCTCGCGCATCTTGGCGGCGAGGACGAGGTTGACGCCGGCCTCATGTGCGGCGATCGCCGCCTCCTTGGCTCCCTTGTCCGGGGAGAACCGGCCGAGGAAGAGCAGGTAGTCGCCATCGCCTGCGCCGACCGGGAACTCGTCGGGTCGCAGGCCGTGGTGGATGACCGCGGACACCGGCGCGGTGCTGCGTGCGGCGTGGTCGTGGGAGATCGCGATGAGCGCCACCTGGGGGACAACCCTCGAGTAGATGTCGTTGGCCTCGGGTGAGAACACCCCGTGGTTGGTGGTGACGACCTGGCCGTGGCATCGGCCTTGCGCGTACACCGGCCCGAGGATCGTGTGGTCGTGGATGATGTCGAAGTCCGCGACCTCGTCGTAGGCGTGGATCAGGTGGTGCAGCTCGATCATCGACTGCCCCATCAGGTCCGGGTTCGACTGCGCCCGGGCCCACGCTCGGGGCACGGGGCAGGTGCTGTCCCCGGTCGTGAACAGCAGCACGTCGTGCCCTGCCTCCAGGAACCCGGTGGCCAGCCGGTCGATGACGCCCTCACTGCCACCGTAGGCGGGTGGGGGCACCGGCAACCAGGGTGCTGCGACAAGGGCGATGCGCATCGTTCGACCCTCCGGTGGCGGCTTTCGTCGTCCCTGGGGCGGGGATGGTCGATCGTGGCGTCCGCTACCGTCTCGGTTGTAGCATGCGCGTAGCCCGCGGGGCTAGGGGCTTCCGTTCCTCCTGGTGGAGGGGTGCCTGTATGACTACCGACCTCGGCACCGCCGACAGCCCTCCGGGGAGCCTGGTCTGGCAGGGCTACGAGGCCATGCTGTTCGACCTCGACGGGGTGATCACCCGGACCGCCACCCTGCACGCGGCGGCGTGGAAGCGGCTGTTCGACGAGTTCCTGGCCGCCTGGGCGACCGGCGAGGGCGGCTCTTTCGAGCCCTTCGACATCGATCGTGACTACCGGGCCCATGTGGACGGTCGACCGCGCTACGACGGGGTCGCTGCGTTCCTGGGCTCCCGGGGGATCCGCCTGGCCCAAGGGACACCGGACGATCCCCCGGACCGCCTGACGTGCTGCGGGCTGGGCAACCGGAAGGACGGCTACCTCGCCCAGGAGCTGGCCACGAGCGGTGTCGAGGTCTTCGCCGACACGGTGGCGCTGCTCGATGCGCTGCGGGCCGCGGGCAAGCGGCTGGCCGTGGTGTCGGCCAGTGAGAACTGCACGGCGATGTTGGGTCGTGCGGGTCTGTTGGATCGCTTCGACGTCCGGGTGACCGGGGTGGAGGCCCGGCGTTGGGGGCTCGCGGGCAAGCCGTCGCCTGACACGTACCTCAAGGCGGCTGAGTTGTTGGGTGTGGCACCGCCGCATGCGATCGTCTTCGAGGACGCGATCTCGGGGGTGCAGGCTGGGCGATCCGGTGGTTTCGGGCTGGTCGTCGGTGTGGACCGGATCGGGAAGCCCGCGGCTCTGGCAGGCAGTGGGGCCGATATGGTGCTCGACGACCTGACCGAGTTGCTGCGGATGACCCCGGCGCAGGTGTTCGCCGGCCCCGGCCGGCTGACCGACGTCCTCTTTGAGGGCATCGTCGTGTGCCCGCCGCAGGGCGGGGCGCGAGGGCTGATGGACGGCTCCGCCCTGGACGACGTCATCCAACGGCTGCGCGACCTCGGTGTCGACGTGGTGGTGGCCGGACACGACCCGCCGCTGGAAGTGGCGCAGCTGACCCAGCGTCTGGGTCGGCGCGGCATCGGCGCCGGGCTGGTGCTCGTCGTCGGCTGGCTGTGGCATTTCGCGCTTCCGGCGCCCGCCACGCGCGCGGTGGTCGTCTCGGTCCTGCCGAGTCGCCCCGCCGGGCCAGCGCCGTCGGTGCGCTGGATGGGGGGTGCCGTGGAAGCCTGCGTCGCGCTTCTGGCCGATCAGGCCGACAGGCGGGCCGCCGGCGTCGTGCCGAGCATCGATGAGGACCCGGCCTGGACGATCACGGTGTCGGGTGACGACCCTGCGCAGCGGCGCGCCCACCAGGCGCTGCTCACGGTGGCAGACACCCGGTTCGGCACCAGGGGGATCAGGGAGGAGGAGGGCCTTGGTGCCCTGCCCCGGGTGCTGGCGGCCGGTGTCTTCGACGACTCGACTGAGCCCCCGACGCTTCTCGAGGGGCCGGGCTGGACGGGGTTGCACCTGCTGCAACGCTTGGACCTCCGGCGTGACCGGCGCACCTTCGATCTGCGCAGCGGGGTGCTGTACCGCGAGCAGGCCGCCACCCCGATCGCGCTGCGGTCGCTGCGGTTCGCCTCACTGGAACGGCCCGGGTGCTTCGCGTTGCGGGCCGAGGGCGCCCTGGAGTGGTTGCACGTCGGCACCGCGCTGATCCCGCCGGCCACGGATGGCACCTTCGAGCGTCGGCAACTGGGGGAGAGGTCCACGGCCGAGGTGCGCACGGATGCCGGGGGTGCGATCGCGGCCGCGACCGTGCAGCAGGAGCGGACCGCGGCTGGGCGACGCATCATCGACAGGCTGGCCAGCTTCGTCGGCGACCCCGACGGTGTGACACCCAGGCAGGAGGCGTTCGCTGGTCTGGAGCGCGCAGCGGGTGTCGGGTTCGACGCCCTGCTGGCCGAGCAGCGTGCGGCGTGGGCCCAGCGCTGGGACGATGCACTCGTCTGCATCGACGGCGACCCTGAGCTGGAGTTGGCGGTCAGGTTCGGGCTGTTCCACCTCATGGCCTCCGTGCCGACGTCCGGCGAGGCGGTGGTGGGACCGCGGGGGCTGAGCGGACCCAGCTACCGGGGCCATGTGTTCTGGGACGCGGATGTGTTCACGCTGCCGTTCCTGGCCGCGACCTGCCCGCCCGCCGCACGCGCGATGCTCGAGTACCGGATCCGTCGCCTCGAGCCCGCACGGCAGGCGGCGGCCCAGCGGGGGTACCGCGGGGCGCGGTTCCCCTGGGAGTCCGCGCGGACCGGCGTCGACGTGACCCCGAGCGAGGACCGCCCGCTCTACGGCCCGGTCATCCCGATCCTGACCGGGGAGCACGAGGAGCACATCGTCGCCGACGTGGCGTGGGCCGCGTGGCAGTACGCCGACTGGACGGGCGACGACACCCTGCTCAGTGGTCCAGGGCGCCCACTTGTCCTGGACACCGCCCGCTACTGGGCCTCACGGGTACGGCTGGACTCCTCGGGGGGCCATATCGGTGACGTGATCGGCCCCGACGAGTATCACGAGCGTGTGGACGACAACGTGTTCACCAACGTGATGGCCCGCTGGAACCTGCGCCGGGCCGCTGAGCTCGCCGAAGCCGGAGGCGACGTGTCCCCCGACGAGATCGCGCAGTGGCGGCATGTAGCCGACAGACTCGTGGACAACTACGACGCGCATACTGGACTGTATGAGCAGTTCGACGGGTACTACGCCCTCGAGCCACTGATGATCAGCGACGTCGCCGAGACCCCGGTCGCCGCCGACCTCCTGTTCGGCCGCCCCCGGATCAGCGGCTCCCAGGTGATCAAGCAGCCCGATGTTCTGATGCTGCACCACCTCGTCCCCGAGGAGACCGAGCCGGGCTCGCTGCGCCCGAACCTGGAGTTCTACGAGCCGCGCTGCGCCCACGGCAGCTCACTGTCCCCGGCCATCCACGCTGCCCTGCTCGCCCGCGACGGCAGACCCGACGAGGCGCTGCGCCTGTTCCGGATGGCATGCCGGCTCGACCTGGACAACCTGACCGGGACGACAGCCTGGGGGCTGCACCTGGCCACGTTCGGCGGGGTGTGGCAGGCCCTGGTCTTCGGCTTCGCCGGCATCCGACCGCAGCGCTCAGGCCTGGTGATCGACCCCCACATCCCCACCGGGTGGGACCTGTTGAGCCTCCGGCTGCAACACCACGGCAGGAAGCTGGAGGTGCGGGCCTCGTCCACCACGCTGCAGGTGACCAGCGACGCCCCCATCGACGTCACCGTCCCAGGCGCCGGGACGGCCGAGGTCACCCCCGGAGGGCAGCGGTGGACCCGGATCACCGACGGCTGGCGGCGGCAATGAACACCGTCCTGGCCGTCGTCGACAACACCCCCGCCGCCGACTACGTCCTGGCCACCGCGCAGGCATTCAGCCAGGCGCTGCACCTCGACACGCGGGCGCTCCACGTCGGCGAGTCCCCTGGCCACGCGGCCGAGTACGCCCAGAAGTACGGCATGCCCCTCCTCGTGGTACCCGGCCGACCTGACGTCCAGATCATCGAGGCCGGTGAGCATGCGGATGTCGATCTCGTGGTCCTTGCCCTGCATGGCCTGCCTGGCCGCAATGAACCGGGACACACCGCCCGCGCTGTCGCCACCCACCTGACCAAACCTGTCCTCGTCGTCCCCCCGGATGCGCCCATCCGTCTGACGCCGCGCAGGGTGCTCATCCCGCTCGACGGCACACGGGGCGTCAGCGCAGCGGTACGGCCCTTGATCGCCGCCTATGTCGCGGCGGGGGCCGAGGTCATTGCCGTCCACGTCTTCGAGCCGCACACCGTGCCCATGTTCCTCGACGGCGTGCCCGACGAGATCGCGTGGCGCGACGAGTTCCTGTCGCAGCACTGCGCCGATCTCGGCATCCGCCTCGAGACCCGGCCGGGACCCACCGTCCTCGCGCTGCTGGACGTTGCTGCCACTGAGGACGTGGACGTCATTGCGCTCGGCTGGCGCCAGAACCTGGCACCAGAGCACGCGACTGTCGTGCGAGAGGTGCTCCAACGGGCGCGGCGCCCCGTCGCACTGATCCCCCGAAGCCAGCGGCGCGAGCAAGCGGAAGCCCAGCTGGGCGGACGCTGAGCCCGGACGTACAACTCACCGACCCCAGCGTGGCTGAGGGGGTCGATGCCGCCGACTGGGGTGCCGCTACATCGGCTGGCCTGCCTCACCCTCCAGTTGGTTCGCGGCGGCCTCAAAGGCCAGCCTGGGGGTGACTGCTGCAGCGAGTTGGTCCAGTGGAGCGGGCCGCCCGAGCAGAAACCCCTGGGCCAGGGTGATGCCGGTCGCGAGCACCACGTCGCGCTCCGCGACTGTCTCGATCCCCTCGGCGACCACCGGGCAGTGCAGGCTTTCGGCGACGCTGCGGGCAGCGGCGAGAAACGCCACACCTCCCTCGACTCCGCTGCCGGCGCGCGCGACAAGCGCGCGATCGATCTTCAGCAGGTCCGGGCGCATCGCTTCCAGCCGGGTGAAGTTCGAGAAGCCCGCCCCGAAGTCGTCGACGGCCAGTCGATACCCGGCGGTACGTATGCGTTGCAGGCGGTGGGTGATGTCGGACTTCTCCAGCAGTTCGGAGGATTCCGTGACCTCAAGGATGACCCGTCCGGCCGAGGCTTGCAGCGGGCCGGTCAGGAGTCGATCGAGGTGGATGTCGTCGACCAGTTCGCGCGCGGAGAGGTTGATTGCGAGGAACCCGTCGGCCGGCAGGGCGGCCAGCACCTGGTGCAGGTCGCGCTCCACGACCTCGAGGATCAGCCGCCCGATCGCGACGATCTGGCCGGTCCTCTCCGCGAAGGCCATGAACCGACCGGCCGGCACGAGTTGTCCATGATGCCTCCACCGGGCCAGGGCCTCCACGCCGGCCACGGCACCGGACTCGAGGTCAAAGATCGGTTGGTAGGCCAGCTCGAAGTCCCCGCCGAGCACCGCGCGGGCCAGGTCGTGGCGAAGCTGTGCCCGGTCCATTGCCTCGGACCCGAGCTCCGCGCTGAATTGCAGGCACCGGTCCCCGCCGCTGTTCTTGGCCGCGTACATGGCCAGGTCGGCCCGGGTGATCAGCTCGTCGGGCCGATCACCGTCCGTGGGGAACGTGGCGATCCCGATCGACCCTGTGATGTGGATCAGGAGCTCCTCCACGTGCATGGGCTCGCGCAGGGCGGCCAGGATCCGCTCGGCGACGGTCCCGACCCGCGCCTCCTGCACTCCTTCGCAGAGCAGGACCCCGATCTCGTCGCCCCCGAGTCGACCCACGTGATCGGCGTCCCTCACCTGTCCCAGGATCCGGGCGACCGTCACGCGCAGCACGTCGTCACCGACCTGGTGACCGAACTGGTCGTTCACGCCCTTGAACCCGTCGAGGTCCACCCAAAGCAGAGCGACCGACTGCCCCTGCAACCGAGCAGCAGCGATCTCCTGCACCATCGACTGGGTGAAGGTGGCACGGCTCTCGCTGGGTGTGAGCGTGTCGGAGCTGGCCACCCTGGTGGTCGCCTGCCCAGCGCGCGCGAGGCTGAAGACGAGGAACACCAGCAGGCTGGTCAGCGCGAACATGCCGAACAGTCGGTCGAAGTACCAACCGAATGACCAACTGGTGGTGTTCAGGTTCACGATCGCGGCCCCGAGCTGCAGCAGCAGCACAGCGGACAGCCACCGCTGGATCAGCGCACCCCCGCGCTGGCACCACAGCGCGAGGCCCGCCCCGGCCAACGACAATCCCAGCAGCAGCCAGTCCAGGGCCACGCCCAACGGCGTCAGGCCCTCGCCCGGGGTCACCAGCGAGGGCCGCCACGCGTTGTCCGGCACCGCGACGAACGCCACAGAAAGGAGCCCACCAATGACGACGCCGACCACTGTTGGCCGCATGTCCACGGCCAGGCCGGGACGTCGGTGGCGGATCCGGTCGATGTGGAACACCCACACGGCCATCATCAGGCCCCCGGCGAACGCCAGGTGCCAGATGAAGTACATCCACGGGGCTGACTGCATTCCGCCCAGCAGGGGTTCCTGGCCGCCGAAGCCGCCGGGGAAGAACAGCGGGAAGGACAGCAGGAGCACGGCCACGTAGAGGTAGGTGCCACCCAACCACACGTACCCGCGGCGCCCGGTGGCGCTCGCCTGGCCGTAGAGCAGCAGTGAGGTGAGCCCACAGACGACTACCAGGACCAGCGCGTGGGCGATCGGGATCCAGAGCAGCGCCGGCCACGGGTCGCTGCCCCGGGAGAACACAACCAGCGATGCGCCCAGGTACAGAGCCCCACCCAGCCAGGCGGTCAGCCGCCCGGCCCGAGACATCGGTCGCGCCTCATCCAGCGAGTAGAGCGCGGCGGCCACAGGCAACTCCCCACGCTCGAGGACGGGATCCAAGACTAGCCCCCGCCAAACCCGGCGACCAGACCTGTGACGACGACCACACCCTTGGCGGTGGAGTCCGGTCACGGCCCACGCCGGGCCCTCGATTGTGGCCAAATCGAGGGTCACATCGAACGTGCCCACATAGTGCGCCCCGGTGATCGGCCGGTCCCTGTACTCAGTCACCACGGCGGAAATGGGTCAGTCTCCAATCGAGTGTGCAGGTGGGGCAGGGGAGTCGCGCGGGGCCTGTTCAGGTGTCTGGTGCCCGGTGAATTGCGGTGCGACACAGGCCGGGCAGAACGGCCAGGACGATCGCCACGCGGCGTCCGGGGACGTGCGACCGCACGTGTCGCAGGGCGCCGGGGCGACAGATTCCGGGCTACTCACGGGGTCACCTCGTCGACCTCGACCACGGACGTCGAATGGATTCAAGAGGCCAATCCCGCCTGCGCCAGGATTGGCACTCGCACGCTCAACCCGTGCACGTCACGGCACCTGAGCCGCTCGCCCCTGTGGTTGTGCTCCGATCTGTGACCGGGCCCCACTATATGGGTTCCATCAGTGCTGAATCTTAGCACCATGTCTAGAATTGCGACCAGGAATTGCCAATGAGGACCGCGTGGCGCTCTTGCGGGCACGGATTGTCACCTCGACGTGCGCTGTGCGGGAGCGGATTCACTGCCGGTCGTGCTGTTCGGGCACGGGACGTTTCTGGGGCGCACTTCTTGCAGCGCGAGAGTTAGCATCGCGAGGTGACCAGCGCCCCTGACACCACCGTCCTAGGCTTGATCGCCGAGATCGAGGATCAGGAGGGTGCCTTGGTGTTCACGCGGTTCGACAACGCCGACGCGTGGCGCCTGGGTTGTCTGTTGGTCGATATGGCCCGGGAACGGGTCCTGGGCGTGACGATCGACATCCGGCGGGGAACCCAACAGCTGTTCCATGCGGCCCTGCCGGGCACGACGGCGGACAACGATGAGTGGGTCCAGCGCAAGGCGCGGGTGGTGGAGCGATTCGGGGCGTCGTCCTACCTGGTCGGGCTGCGTTCGATTGCCAGCGGGTCGTCCTTCTCTGCTCGCCGTGACGACCTACCGATCGGGCTGTACGCGGCACACGGGGGCAGCTTCCCCATCCGTGTTGTCGACGTCGGCGTCGTCGGGGCGGTCACCGTCTCCGGGCTGCCCCAGGCAGACGACCACGCCCTGGTCGTCGAGGCACTGGGCGTCTTCCTGCGCTGATCACGACACTCTTGGCGGGTTGGCGGGCGCCCTTGAGGTGACCGAGCCTCTTTCGGGGGGTGGGCACCGGTCAGGGCGATGGTCGCCGTGGTCGTGGGCCATCCCGGAGCCCGAGGCAGCAGAATCGGTGCATGCACCGCACTGCAACGGCCCGGATCGTCGTCGAGGTCGCGGAACCCGCAAGGGTCGCGTTTCAGGTCGCCCCCGCTGAGGGCCATGTCATGAGCGAAACCCTTGAGGTGAGCGTCGCCGGTCGCGCAGTGGAAGGGCGTTGGGTGACAGCTGAGCACGGCACCCGGATCCTGATCGTCGAAGCGCTGCCCGGGGTCATGGTCCTGGACTACTCGGCCCAGGTGACGGGTCCGGGCGCCCGCCAGGTCACGACCGAGGCGGACCTGCTGAGGTACTTGCGCCCGAGCCGTTACTGCGAGTCCGATTCGCTGGCCCCGACGGCTCGCGCGGAGTTCTACGGGCTTACAGGTGCGGACCTGCTGCCCGCGGTCAGCTCGTGGGTCGGGACCCGCCTGACCTACGTTCCCGGCTCGAGCCTGCCGACCGACGGTGCCGTGCGGACCCTGCTCGCGCGCCAGGGGGTGTGCCGCGACTACGCACATCTGGTCGTGGCCCTGCTTCGGGCGCTTCACGTTCCCGCACGTGTGGTCGGCGTCTACGCGCCCGGCCTGGACCCGATGGACTTCCACGCCGTGGCCGAGGCCCACATCGACGGGGACTGGTACGTCGTGGATGCGACCACGTTGGCCCCGCGGGGAACGCTGCTGCGGGTCGCCACCGGCCGCGACGCGTCTGACACCGCCTTCCTCAGCGCCTACGGCGGCGTCGTCACCCTGCTGAACCTCGAGGTCTCGGCAGTCGCGGACACGCTCCCCGACGACGACATTCGCGAACTGGCGCGCCTGTCCTGACCTGCAGCGGGAGACGGGTGTGGTGACGGTTCCGCGGCACCGCGCAACGTGGAGTTCCGGTGGCCAAGGAGATCTTCGAGGAGGTCCTCGGTCGTACCGTCGCGACGCAGTCGGTGCCCGTGGAGGCACTGCAGGGGCACCTGGCAGCGGCAACCGACCCGATGCAGCAGTCATTCACCAGCCTGATGCTCTGCGTGGCTACGTCCGGTGGCCCTTCGCCTTCTCCTTCGCCTTCGGGGCGTCAACGGGTTTGCCGGGCTTCTTCTCCTGCTTCTTGGTCTTCTTCTTCTGGGGCGGTTCGGTGGTCTCAGGTTCGTACCGGAGGAACACGGCTCCGAGGGGTGGGATCACGATCGTGGCGCTGGCCGGGAAGCCGTGGTACTCCTCGGGGTGTGCGGTGATCTGGCCGCTGTTCCCGTGGGTGCCCGTGCCGTCGTAGAGGGCGAGGTCGGAGTTGAAGATCTCGGTCCAGGTTCCGGACTCGGGGAGTCCGACGCGGTGCTGGGTCCAGGGTTCGGAGGAGAAGTTGACCGCGACCGCGATCTGGTCGCCCGCGCCGTCGAAGCGCAACCAGGAGAACGTGTTGCCGCCGGCGTCGTCGCTGTCGATCCACCGGAAGCCCTCGGGACTGGTGTCCAGCTTCCACAGCGCGGGGTGCGTGCGGTAGATCTCGTTGAGGTCCTGGAACATCCGCTGCAGGCCGTGGTGGCCCTCCAGGTCGGCGACCCACCATTCCAGGCTGTCGTTCTCGTTCCACTCGGGCCGCTGGCCGAACTCGCATCCCATGAAGACCAACTGTTTGCCGGGGAAGGCCCACATGAAGGAGTAGAACGCGCGCAGGGTCGCGAACTGCCGCCAGGGGTCCTGGGGGACCTTGTTGATCATCGAGCCCTTGCCGTGGACGACCTCGTCGTGGCTGATCGGCAGGATGAAGTTCTCCGTGTACTGGTAGATCATCGCGAAAGTCATCTCGTGGTGGTGGTACTGGCGGTGGATCGGCTCGAGAGCCAGGTATTCCAGGGAGTCGTTCATCCAGCCCATGTTCCACTTGAACCCGAAGCCCAGGCCCCCGTGATCCACCGGACTGGTGACGCCGGTGAAGGCGGTGGACTCCTCAGCGATCATGACCACCCCGGGTACCCGCTCGTACAGGTGCCGGTTGACGTAGCGCAGGAAGTCGATGGCCGCCAGGTTGTGGTTGCCGCCGTACTCGTTGGGGATCCACTGGCCGTCCTCGCGGCCGTAGTCGAGGTACACCATGGACGCGACCGCGTCGACGCGCAGCGCATCGAAGTGGAACTGCTGCACCCAGTACAGGGCGTTGGAGACCAGGAACGACTTCACCTCGTTGCGCCCGTAGTTGAAGATGTAGGTGCCCCACTCCTTGTGCTCACCCTGGCGCGGGTCGGCGTGCTCGTACAGGGCGGTGCCGTCGAAGCGGCCCAACGCCCAGGCGTCCTTGGGGAAGTGGCCGGGGACCCAGTCGAGGATGACCCCGATTCCGGCCTGGTGCAGGCGGTCCACCAGGTAGCGCAACTCGTCGGGGCGACCCAACCGTGACATCGGGGCGAAGTAGTTGGTCACCTGGTAGCCCCACGACGCCTCGAGCGGGTGTTCGGACACGGGCATGAACTCGACATGGGTGAACCCCATCCGGGTCACGTACTCCACGAGTTCCTCAGCCAGGTCCAGGTACGTCCGGCCCTTGCGCCACGAACTCAGATGTACCTCGTAGATCGAGCCCGGGGACTCGTGCGGCACATGCGCGGCGCGCCGGGTCATCCACTGGTCATCGCCCCACACGTACCGGCTCTCGTACACGATCGAGGCGTTCGACGGGGCTCGTTCAGCGAACCGGGCCATCGGGTCGACCTTCTCGTGCCACACATCGTCGGCACCCAGGACGTTGTACTTGTACAGCGTGCCCTCCCCGACCCCCTCGACGAACAGAGCCCAGACCCCGGACCCGGGCACCAGCGACATGGCGTCCCCGGTCCACCCGTTGAAGTCAGCGTTCACCCGGACCGCTCTGGCGTTCGGCGCCCACACCGCGAACCGGGTGCCCCGGATCTCTCCGCGCTCATCGTCGGTCACCGTGACCACATGGGACCCGAGGCGCCGCCAGCACTCGGTGTCGCCACCATCGTGGAACCCCTCAAGATCCCAACCAGTCAATCCACCGGCCATGTCATGTGCCATGGGTGCTTCCTCTCTGGGAAATGGGCGATGCCACGTGCTCTCTTGGAATTGAGCGATGCCACGTGACTGGCTACTGCTGCCAGGTTGGTAGTTCACCTCGATTCTGCACCGGGGCGACCGGAACTCGCGCCCGGGGGCGCTCCTTTGTGATGTGGAATCAGTCCTCGTCGCCACCCTGATGCCACCGGCACCGCCGCTTGCGCGACCCGCCCCTTCGGGTCTGCGAGCGTTCCCTGCTTCGGGCAGCAGCTGGCCCAGGCGGCTCGGCAGCGACGGATCCGGCGGGTGCGCTGCCCGGCCCCGGTCACTCACGGGTCGACAGCGGATCGCGACGGTGCTACAAACAAGGAGTGGATGGGGCCCCTGAGGTACCGGATCAGACAGCGAACGGGGCGCCCTCGCCCTACATGGACCCGGCCACCGGATTCCTGCGCAACGAGGTGTCCGCCAGCACCCAGCAGGAGATCGATCGCGCGTCCGCCGAACTCCTACCCGGGCGGCTCGACGATCTCGCGAAGGATCCGATCCCGTGCACAGGGGACAAGGCGCACCTGCAGGCGATCCACCGGGTCCTCTTCGACGGTGTCTTCGACTGGGCAGGGCAGTTCCGCACGTCCGACATCGACAAGCAGGGCACGGACTTCGTACCGGCCGGGGAGGTCGAGGCCGCGATCGACCAGCTGTTCACAGAACTCGCAGCCGAGAACCTGCTGCAGGGCCTACCCCGCGAACGGTTCATCGCCCGCCTTGCGCACTACTACGCGCGCCTGAACCAGATCCATCCGTTCCGGGAGGGCAACGGACGGACCCAGCGCCTGTTCTGGGGGCAAGTGGCCCTGCATGCCGGGTGGTACGTCGACTTCGTGCGGATGTCCAAGCCGGCCAACAACGAGGCCAGCCGGGTTGCGAGCCAAGAAGGGAACCTCCAGCCCCTCGTCGCCCTCCTGGATGAGGCGACCCGCCCCGCGCCCAGCGTCGAGCGGGGCGAGGCCGAGCTCCGGACTGCAGTCCGGCGCAAGCAAAGGGGGCGACATTTCCTGGGCTGGATGCGGTCCCACGCCAACCCCGACCGACTGGCCTAGGCCGCATGGCCGCCCGTGGGGGTTCCGACATGCCCGGTGGGCCGCGTGCGGTGCGGGCTCTGCTGATCGGTGATGTTGCCGGTCACCTGGATCCCCTGCGCTGGGCGCTGCGCGCCCAAGGAGTGGACCTCGCCACCGCCACCATCCCCGACGGGCTGGTGGTGGTGCAGGCCGGTGACCTGGTCCACCGGGGCCCGGACTCCGCAGGGGTGGTCGCCCTGGTGGACCGGTTCCTGCGCGGCCCGCACGCCGAGCGGTGGATCCAGCTGATCGGCAACCACGAGCAGCCCTACCTGTTCGACCAACCATGCGTGATCAGGCGGGAACTCGACGAGCGCTCCGTGAACACGTTGAGGTCATGGTGGGCCGAGGGGCTGGCCCACGCCGCGACGGCGATCACCCCCGACTGGACCCGGGTGGTACTTCCCCGAAGGATGCGGTCCGTGCGCCCGGCTGGGGACGTCCTGGTCACCCACGCCGGGCTTACCCACGGGGCGTGGGAGGAGCTGGGCGGGCCCACCACTGCAGCGGTGGCCGCGGCCGCGGTCAACGCCGACGCCCGCGGTCCCGCCACCGTCACCCTGCGGGAGGGCAGGATGACCACGGGGACCACGGATCTGGGTGCCGGACCACTGTGGGCGCAGGCCGGTGCCGAACTGCTGAGCTCCTGGGACCAGACAACCGACGCGCCGCACCTGAATCAGATCCACGGACACACCACGGTGCGGGGTTGGTCCCAGGAACGCTGGTACCCAGGTGCCGCGGACATCATCAATCGTGGCCACCTGCTCGCCGACCAGGACACCAGGCGGGAACTCGCCCGGATCGGCAACCGCCTGATCTGGGGCATCGACCCCGGACACCAGGAGGCCCCCGCATCGACGTGGCAGCCATTGGTGATCCCCCTTGGGTGACGGGAGCTCAACCCCCGCGTGAGGCCGGCCCCCCTTGACCGGGTTGCCTACCGGTGTGCGGGGGCGGGGTGCGGGGTGGTGTTCGACGGCTCGGGGTGGTCGTACCAGGCGCGCAGCCGGTACCCCAACCCGGACGCGGACAGCACCCATCCGAGCACCGCACAGCCGATCAGGACGGCGGTGATCTGCACGGTCAGGAACAGCGGGCTCTGCATGCCGTAGTCCCACCCAGGGACTCCAGGCCAACCACCGTCACGGTGGTAGGCCCACCACATGCTCGCCGGGGCGGCCGCAGCCAGGAGCACCCGCCACCCGGCAGCCGACGGGGGCCCGACTCCGAGCAGCCCGGCCGCGAGCAACCCACCGGCCAGCAGCCCCCAGCCGGTGACCATGGAGAACGACAACCCCGGTTCATGGCCCGGATCGACGGTGGCACCGGGGATCACCGGTAGGGCCAGCAACGGGATCGCCAGGCACACCAGCCCGGCTACCCCGACCAGCGCGCCCCGCGGGACATCGCTGGGACAGTGCTCCCGCGCCAGTCGCCGGGCCACCACGATCAGCAGCACCGTGAGGGCGGCGGCCACCGCGACCGGCCAGACGACCTGGGTGGCGCTGGGCTGCTGGTCGATGAACTCCAGGTCACCCAGGACGGGGGTAGCCACCAGGGTCAGCGGGCCGAACGCGGCCCCCGCGCACACCAGGACCGCCACAGCGAACAACCGGGCGCGCAGCAGCTGACTGGCGATCGCCAAGGTCAGCCCCACGACCAGGGTCATCGCGGCCGCGTGCGGCCACACGGTGCGCTCGAACTCCCACGCCGGGTTGCCCCACAGCTGGCCCACCCGCCAGCGGGATGCCGCCGCCGCGATCCCTGCCGCCAGGTAGGTGGCCCCCAGCACCAGCACCCACGGGGCCAGGTGCGGGAGCCTCTGGGTCACCCGGGCAAGGGTCGGCATGTTCGTCTCGATCCACGCCCCCGTCATCGGATACCTCCTGACGGTGTGATCGACCTCGTCGGCCCCTGAACTTGAGGTGCGCACCACCCACTGCGATCCCGACGCCCCCTGGTCGATCAGGCTCTGGGCCGGTTACCCGGACTCGAGCCCAGCCCGTCCTGGGCCATTGCCGGGCTCGGGTCGCCGGCCGGGGGGCTCCTCACGTGGGAGTCCAGGAAGTCCACCCGTGAGGTCGGTCCGCACGTCGCCGTGAGGTCCGCGCCCCTGAGATCGCGCCCCTGAGATTGAGGTCCGCGCCCCGTCGAGATTCGCGCCCCTGAGATTCGCGCCCCTGAGGTCCGCGCGTCTGAGGTCGGCTCCGGCGAGGGTGGCGTCGGTCAGGTTCGCGCCCGCGAGGATCGTCGGCGACAGGTCCGCGCCGGTCAGGTCCGCGCGGGTGAAGTCGGCGTATGCGAGCTTCGCGCTGCCCAGGTTCGCACCTGCGAGGTCCGCATCTGTCAGGTTGGCGTCGGTCAAGTCCGCGCAGGACAAGTCCGCGCCAGCCAACTCGGCCGCGGCAAGGTCCGCCCCGAACAGGTCGGTGGCGCGCACGTTCGCTGAGGCCAGGTTCGCGGCGCGCAGGTCGTGGTGCGGGTCTCGCGGCTGCCCTGTGTCCGGTAGGTCCGCTTGAGCGTGCGCCAGCTGCTATCGGTTCGCTGGGCCTGCACCCGGAACGTCCAGTACCCGGACCCCTTGTCGGGGTTCACGTTCACGATCAGCTTCGACCGTGCGGCGTTCGTCGTGACGGTTGCCAGGGCGGTCGGTTCCCAGCCGGTGATCGCGACCATCTCAGTGCGCTCGGGATCGGCTGTGATGACGCGTACGAGGACCACCCGACCGTCACCGGAGATGATCGGCCGGCCCTCGTCCGCGGCGCGGTGGCCCCGTTCGCGGAGGATCGCGCCGATGTCGGCTTTCGCGCCCGTGCTGCGGTCGACCACCCAGACGCGCACATCGAGCAGCTCGCCCGAGGTTCCCTCGGACAGGACGGGCTGCATCCCGACCACGAACCGTCCGCGGTAACTGGCCTGTTCGTAGGCGTTGAACCACGCGACCGGGGTTCCGTAGATCGTGTCACGGCCCGACAGCTTCGTGACCTTGCGGGTCTTGACGTTGTAGGCGCCGACCCGGATGCTCGACCTCGCGATGGCCCTCTTCGGGACACCCAGGCGCATGAACACGGTGCCCCCGTTGCGGGTCAGGCTGCCCCAGCCGCTGACGTTGCGGACCTTGCCCGTGGCGGTGAAGTACAGCGTGTCCGCGGTCCACCGGAAGTAGGGGGCACCGTCGCCGACGAGATCCCCGTTGACGTGCACGACACGGCCGTCCGCTGAGATCTCGGGAGTCGCGGTGAACGTGCTCTCAACGCCCATCGCGTCCATGACCGGGCAGCGCAGGCCGGTGCGCGTCAGGCGACCGGTGCTCAGATCCTTGACGAACAGAACGTGGCACCTTGGGCTGGGCGTAGTTGGTGCAGAACGCCACCTTCTGACCGTTGCGGGACACCGACTGGGTGCCGACGAACACGGTCGGGTAGTCGGAGAAGTTGTCGCACCACTCGTTTCCGCACGACCCCTCGTTCCGCCAAGTCGGCACCAGCGGCGCGCCTGAGGAGTCGGAGTCGATCCGCAGCCGGGCCCCGGCGGCCGTGTCGGTCAGGAACACCCCGAGCAGGGGGGCCACGTTCGCCGGCTCGCCGTCACCGTCCTCGCTGGGGTCAGGTCGGGGCCCGTACTCGAAGGTGAGGACCAGGGACGGGTTGTCCCGCACGAACCCCGCCGACCAGCAGTGGTCGCCGGTGCAGATGGGCACAGCCGACCTCGCCCCTGTCAGCCGATCGACGACTTGGTAGGAATCATCATTCGGCCACAGGTACCGCCCGTCGTGGGAGATCTCGTCGCTGCTGACTATGGGGCTGACCACGGGCTCGGATCTGGCCACCGCAGCCGCTGGGCCGCCCAGCCCAACCGCGCAGAGCACGATGCCCACCCCGAGGGCGGCAATAGAACGGATCATGGCGACCCCCACGCCGGAGCGCGTCCACGCGGCGCACCCCCGACCCCTTCACCGTCCCATCCGGCCCAGGCCCGGGGCAAGAGCACCAAGTCCTGTTCGTGGCGGTGCGCTGAGCTAGCCATCGATTCTGCGGACCGGCCCTCTGAGTTCGGGTGCCGAACGGCACTGGGCTGGTGGGGGTTCGGGGCAGAGCATGGAGGTGAGGGGGCGGGTTGGGTGCCGTCCTCCGGGAGGTGGGTGTGATGACGCGCACCTGGCGTCGGCTTCCGGTGGTCGCAGCCGTGGCCCTGTTGGCCGGTTCTCTCGCTGGGTGCGCGTCGGGGGGTGAGCCGCCGGCCGAGCCCGGTGTGTCGGCGGTTCCGTTCGAGGTGCACCTGAGTCCGGCTGATGACGGCCGGGCCGAGCAGGTGCTGCTCGGGGGCAAGGTGGTCCTGGACCTGCCGGGCGGGTCATCGTGGGAGTACGACGAGCCGGCGGACTACCCGGATCCCGCGTTGGCGTCCTACTGCCCGATCCCGACCGGGTCCGGGGGTGGGACCACCGAGGGTGCCCGTGAGGTGTTCGAGGCGGTCCGGCTCGGGACGACCACGCTCGCCTACGTGCGTGATGGGGGGCCTCAGCGGTTCGACATCGCGGTCGAGATCGTCGACGGCCCGGGGGCCGCGCCGCCGTCGACGCAGCTGGCCGGGGTGCTGCTGCGCGCGCAGGATGCGGGCACCACGGTGCATGTGCCACGCAACGGGGTGGTGCTGGTCGAGCTGCCCGGACCGGCGTCGATCACGGATCCCAACACGGTCGCCCAGGCCAGCGGCGGGCGCCTGGTGTCGTACTGCGTACTCGACCCGCAGCAGGTCGACGACCAGCGGACGTCCCGGATCAAGGTGACTGCGGTCCAGGAGGGGCCCGCCGACCTGGTGGTGGCACACGACCCCGACGGGTCCGGCTCGCGGGCCGCGGAGGCGTTCCGGGCCACCGTCGTGGTGGATCCGGCTCCCAGCCCCGGTGCGATCACCCCGGAGCCGGCCACCTTGGCCGGTGCCCCGTTCGTGCTGGAGCTGTCGGAGCGCGACACGGGCCGGACCGTCGACGTGCTCCGGGGCGGGAAGGTGATCGTGACCCTGCCCGACCCGGACGGCGCCGACGCAGGATGGATCGCGCTGGGTGACGTCATGGGCCTCATCGATGAGCAGCAGCAACTGTGGGGGCGGTGCGGCGGCGCCACCGACTCGTGGGCGTGGACGTCGCAGACCACCAGGGGGCCCGTCAGCGAGGGACCGGTCGTCCTCGAGGTCGGCTCGATGCTCGGCACGGCTCCCCTGAAGATGGTCTACGTCCCCTACGACGGGGAAGCGTGGTCCGAGCAGGACGCCCTCGACACGTTCGACGTGACGCTGCGGATCGTCGACGGGCCCGGTGCGACCCTGCCGTCGCTGAAGGTCGCCGGGGTCCGCGCGGACGCCGAGGACGACGGTGGCACCGTCGAGGTGGGCCGCAACGGCTTCGTCACCGTCACCCTGGTCGGCCAGCACGCGCTGGGTCGGGACTGGGAGCTGGTCAGCGCCGGAGAAGCGGTCCGGGCGTTCTGCCCACCCCGGGTCATCAGCGAGGGACCCGGCCCGCAGGACATGGGGTATCTGAACGAATTCACGTTCACCGGCATGTCCCCCGGGGTCAGCGAGATCGAGTTGAAGTACAGGGATGCCGCGGACCCGGGCGTCATCCTGGACACCTACCGGCTGACCGTGACGGTCCGGTGAGCAGCGGTGAGGAGGCTGGTCATGGGCAGGCCGTGGATCGGTCTTCTGACTGCCGGGGTTCTACTGGCGGCATGCGGGTCGGAACCCGCGGGGACTCGAGGCGGTAGCCGGTGACCGCCAGTGCGACCAGCAGGCCCAAGGGGACGGTGAACGCGATTTGCGTAGGCGCGGGCCCGGGAGGGCACCGCGGGGCGACTCTGCAATCCAGCGCGGCCGGCTCACACCCGCCTACCGGCACTTCGGATCAGCCACTTCCCGGACCCGCACCCACGACGCTACGCCCGACCGCCGCGCCCAGGCATCCCCAACTCACACATCGCCTCCCAGCCACCGGTTGACAACAGAAGGGAGCCGATATGACGCGCGTCGAGCGGTCGCACCACGGTGCCACGCCGCTCTGAATACCCGGCGTCCCGCCGTACCGTTGCGTTACAAGCCGGGTGCCTTCGGGAGCGGCCCAAAGGTGCGCTCGACCGGAGAGCGGGCAACTACCTGGTGTTCGCCTTCGGCATCCCCGCGGTGCCGCAACTCGTCGAGCCGATCCGCGGATCCATCCAGACGCTGGCCGCAGCCATTGCCCCCGATGTCTCAGGGCGCGGCACGCTGACATTCCTGGGCACCGGCATGCCGCGCTCGTCGGCCCACGACGACGCGGTCCTAGCCCGGCTGCGCGCAGTGAAGGGCCGCGTCGACCCGCATGGGATTATCCGCGGCAACCACCCACTCGACTGACAACCGCAACACCGATCACCAGACGGCTCCCCAATCCGGCCAACCGCACGCGTACCCGGGCCACTCGGTTCCGCGATCGCACGTGTGGTGCGCCCGACCACGGACCGGCATCGACTTCGCGGCACGGAGTCGCCGGGCGCGGTAAGGAGTTCCGGGTGGGGGAGGGGGCGGCAACGGCGATGGGGTGGGCGATCTCGGGAACGGGATCGGAGCCGTAGCCCATTCTGGAGCCCAGTTGCGGTCGGGCCGGCGGCGTTGCCGATCTCGATCGCCTCGTCGCGAGATACCAGCTCGTCGCCCGGAAGGTTGGGCACCGCTGGGGGCCAGCGCCGATGTTCCAGAACTCCATGGAATACGATAGGACTACGAGTCCTGAGCGGAGGTGGCCCCCGTGGCTGAGGTGCCAGTGGTGCCGGTGTTGGACCGGGGGTTGGGGAACCAGGCGTATCTGGTGAGTCTCGGGGATGGTCGGGCTCTGGTGGTGGATCCCTCGCTGGACCTGCGTGGCCTGGATGCTGCCGCGGATCGGGCGGGGTCGTGGGTGGCGGTGGCCGGCGCGTGAGTGATCGGCCCGCGCGCCCTATGCGGCTGGGGTTGCGCCAGAACGTGGCGCAGTTCTCTTTGCTGGTGGCGGTCAATGGCCTGGTCGGCGGGATGCTGGGCCAGGAGCGCACCGTGCTGCCGCTGTTGGCCAGCGACGTGTTCGGGATTCGAGGGGTACACGGTCGCGCTGACCTACATCCTCGCGTTCGGGGTGGCCAAGGCGGCCACCAACTACTTCGCCGGCACGCTGTCGGACAGGTTCGGGCGCAAGCCGGTCCTGGTCGCGGGCTGGGTGGTGGCGCTCCCGGTGCCGCTGCTGCTGATCTGGGCGCCGTCGTGGGCGTGGATCGTGGCCGCGAACCTGCTCCTCGGGGTCAGCCAGGGCCTGACCTGGTCGACGACCGTGGTGATGAAGATCGACCTGGTCGGACCGGCGCGCCGGGGGCTGGCGATGGGGTTCAACGAGGCCGCCGGGTACGTCGCGGTCGCCCTGACCGCGCTGGCCACCGGGTACCTGGCCGCCGCGTACGGGCTTCGCCCAGCACCTTTCCTGTTGGGGATCGCGTTCGCCGCGCTCGGGCTGGGGGTCTCCACGGTGTTCGTGCGGGAGACCCGCGGGTTCGCCCGCCTCGAGGCCGCGACGCATGTGGCCCGCGCTGATGGCCGCCACGACCACCTCGGTGACCACCTGAGCAATGGGCAGGTCTTCGTCCAGACCTCGTTCAAGGAGCCGGCGCTGTCCTCGGCCAGCCAGGCCGGGCTGGTGAACAACCTCAACGACGGCCTGGCGTGGGGCCTGTTCCCGGTGCTGTTCGTGTCCGCGGGGCTGTCCCTGGAACGCATCGGAGTCCTCGCCGCGCTCTACCCGCTGGTATGGGGATTGGGGCAGCTGGTGACCGGGGGGCTGTCGGACCGGTTGGGCCGCAAGTGGTTCATCGCCGCAGGAATGTGGGTCCAGGCCGTCGGCCTGGCGATCATGGCTGCCGCCGGCTCGTTCGGCTGGTGGGCGGTGGCCGCGGTGCTGCTCGGGGCAGGCACGGCGATGGTGTACCCGACGCTGCTGGCCTCGGTCGGTGACGTGGCCCACCCGGCGTGGCGGGCCCGCGCGGTCGGCACCTACCGGCTGTGGCGCGATGGCGGGTTCGCCGTCGGCGCGCTGCTGGCCGGGGTCCTGGCCGACCTGTATGGCGTGCGGACCGCCATCGCGGCGGTCGCGGTGCTGACCGCCGCGTCCGGTGTGGTGGTCGCGGTGCGCATGTACGAGACCCGGCACGACCCCGTGCCGGTCACCCCAATTGATGTGGGAGGAGTTTGATGAGCCGGCGTGAGGCCAAGACGGCCATGTACGAGCAGTTCGCCAGGGCCGGCAAGGGCCTGGCCAACCCCAAGCGCCTCGAGCTGCTCGACCTGCTCGCCCAGGGCGAACGCTCAGTGGAATCCCTGGCCACCGCCGCGGGCCTGGGCACCTCGACCGCGTCGATGCACCTGCAGGCGCTCAAGGACTCCGGCCTGGTGCGCGCCCGCCGCCAGGGCACGTTCATCCACTACCGCCTCGCGGGCGAGGATGTCGCAGCCCTGTTCGCCGGGCTGCGCACAGTCGCCACCGCGCATCTGGCCGACGCCGAACGCGCGGCCGAGGACTACCTCGGCCGCCCACCGCTGGACACCGACGCCGTCGAGCGCGACGAGCTGATGAGACGGGCTCGTGCCGGCGACGTGATCGTCCTGGACGTCCGCCCCACGGTGGAGTACACCGCCGGGCACATCCCCGGCGCGGTCTCGGTTCCCCTGGAGGAGCTCGAGCAGCGACTCGGCGACCTGCCCGCCGACGTGGAGATCGTCGCCTACTGCCGCGGCGCGTACTGCGTGCTGGCCTACGACGCGGTGCAGGCCCTCACCGCGTCGGGGCGGCGCGCGCGCCGCCTGCACGAGGGCATGCTCGAGTGGCGCCTGGCCGGGCTCCCCGTCGACAGCGGCGTCGCCTGACCCCTCCCGCACCATTGACCCCCCACCCATCCCCAACCAGCAGAGGAATCCATGAGCACCCTGTTCATCCTGAACGACCCCCCGTACGGCACCGAGCTGGTCTACAACGGCCTACGGCTGGCCGGCAACATGCTGCGCATGGACGAGGGCCACGACCTGACCGTGTTCCTGATGGGCGACGCGGCCAGCGCGGCCAAGTCTGGTCAGGTCACCCCGAACGGCTACTACAACGTGAACAAGATGCTGGGCAACGTCATCCGCCGCGGTGGGAAGGTGCTGGTCTGCGGCACCTGCATGGACGCCCGCGGCCTGACCCAGGACGACCTCATGGAGGGCGCGGTGCGCTCCACCCTTGATGAGCTGACGCAGATCACCTTGGCTGCGGACAAGGTGTTGACCTTCTGATGACCGGGCCCGCGCTGAGGGGCGATGTGATCTACCTGGACCACAACGCCACCACCCCGATCGCCCCCGAAGTGGCCGAGGCGATGTGGCCCTACCTGACCACCCACTTCGGCAACCCGTCCAGCGACCACCTCTTCGGGCGGGCCGCCAAGGCCGCCGTCGACACCGCCCGGGAGCAGGTCGCCGCCCTGATCGGCGCCCACCCCGATGAGATCGTGTTCACCTCCGGAGGCACCGAGTCCAACAACCTGGCCATCCGCGGCACCGCCGCCACCCAGCCGACCGAACGCCGACACGTCATCACCAGTGCCGTCGAGCACCCGGCCACGATCCAACCGGTCCGGCTGCTTGCCGACGCGGGCTGGCAGGTCACCACCGTGGGCGTGGACGGTGGGGGGCGGATCGACCCGACCGCCGGAGTGGGGGACACCCCGGTCGGGCTGGGCACGTTCATCCTGGCCCAGAACGAGGTCGGCACCCTCCAACCCATCAGCGAGCTGGCCGAGGCGCTGCACGCCCGCGGGGCCGTGGTCCACACCGACGCCGCCCAGGCCATCGGCAAGATGCCCGTCGACGTGAACGCCCTGGGTGTGGACCTGCTGTCCATCGCCGGGCACAAGTGCTACGCCCCCAAAGGTGTTGGTGCCCTCTTCATCCGGCGCGGCACCCCGATCGCACCCGTGCTGGTCGGGGCCGGGCAGGAACACGGGGTGCGCCCAGGGACCGAGAACGTGGCCAGCATCGTCGGCCTGGGCACGGCGTGCTCGTTGGCGGGGGCCGACCTGGCCACCGAGTCCGAGCGGGTAGGAGCCCTGCGGGACCATCTCTGGCAGCTGCTGAACTCCCGGATCCCATCCGCGGTCCGCCTGGGTGACCCCCACCACGCGCTGCCCAACACCCTGAGCATCTCAATCCCAGGGCGACGCGGACTCGACGTCCTGGCCGCCAGCCCCACCCTCGCCGCATCGACCGGATCCGCCTGCCACACCGGCGAGATCAACCCCTCGGCAGTCCTGATCGCCATGGGCATCACCGACGACGTCGCCGCCGGGGCGATCCGCCTGTCCCTGGGCCGGCACACCACCACCGACCAGGTCGTCACCGCAGCCATCGCCCTCGGCCGAGGTGCCGGGAGGTAGCCAGCCGGCCTCACGCCGACGCGGAAGCCCTGCCCGACGGGACCGGCACGCCAGAAGGGCGTCGCCGGTTCCGAAGGGCGCTCCGATGCCTGGGACTGAGGGCGTTCGCTCAGGTGCCGACGAAGACCCGTCCCATCGCGAAGATCCCCTGCTGCGGGATCCAGAAATCTCCAAGGCGTGCCTGCTCGGGCAACGGCGCTGGCCGGCCGGCGTCCTGCCCATTGATCGTCGCGCTGGCATCGACGACCCGCCAGATCCGCATCGGGTTGGCGTCGAACGACAGCCCGTTGGCGGTCAGTCCGGTCATGCTGACCTTCCCCACGCCCAACGTCGACGAAGCGACAGAACCCATCGCCCTGAGCATCGCAGGAGACCGCCAGGCCGGAAGCGGCAGAAGGTGACCGACGGTACTCATGACCCGTGTCATCGGCGAGGAGTCAAGCGTGAGTGTCCAATCGACAAGCTGCGGCGAGGTGACGCGCAGAACGTTCGGCGCCTCCCAGGCGACATCGATGTCGACGACGGTGGACTCCTTCACGCCGTGGCCGAACCAGCGAGAACAGGCGAACTGCGGCTGGGCGGACTCGTAGAAGTGCCATGTGCCGTCGGGGTCGCGATGCCATATCGAGGTGAACTGCTCGCCGACAGACGATGCGGTCCACCGGCGCAGCCCCAGCACCTGGCCTGACCCGAACGGCTGTCCCATGACCCCGTAACCCGAGACGCGTTCCTCAGTGCCCGGCGGGAGCCGCGGGTGCTGCTCGGACTCGAGAGCACAATCGCGAGGAGACTTCACAACCGCAACGTAACCTCCTCGGCGCCGGGACACCTGCCGGACGCGGCGCGATCCCCGATCACAGCATCGAGGGCGCCCAGGGCGCCATGGCCAGCATGCAGGTCCCAGCCGCCTGCGGGTGTGAGTAGCGGGCTTCGGGCCTATTCGGTGCGGAACAGGGCGTCGACGTTGGGCAGGTGCTCGAATCGGGAGAACGTTCCCCTGTCAGCGATCTCCTGGGCGGCCTGGAGGAATCCGGCCCATGCGGTGCGCGCGAGGGTGCCTCCCACGCTGATCCGCCGGACTCCCAGATCGGCTGCCTGGGCAACGGTGATGAAGGGGGCGTTGATCAGCAGGTTGACTGGCTTGGGTGACACGGCGGCGACGATCGCGGCAACGTGCTCCACGGTGTCGATCCGTGGGGCGTAGAGGCAGTCGGCTCCTGCTTCGGCGTACGCGCACAACCGTCGGATCGTCTCCTCGATGTCAGGGCGTCCCACGAGGAATCCCTCGGAGCGGCCCGTGAGAAGAACGCCGGTGCCGCTGTCGTCGATGGCTCGTCGAGCGGCCCGGACACGCTCGACGGCGAGGTCGAACTCATACAGTGGTTCAGTCTCATCGCCTGTGGCGTCTTCGATGGACAGCCCGGCGATCCCGGTGGCGGTGGCGCGGGTGACATTCACGGCGACCTGCTGCGGGTCGACCGCGAAGCCGCCCTCGAAGTCGGCATTCACTGGCACGCTCACCGCGGCGGCAATCGTTCGGAGATGCTCGAGCGCCTCATCGACGGTGGCGGCGCGGTTGTCGGCACGACCCAACGTCCACGCGAAGCCGGCGCTCGTGGTCGCCAGCGCCTTGAAGCCCAACTGCTCCAGGGCTCGCGCGGTGCCCGCATCCCACGGGTTGGGCATCACGAAGCAACCAGCAGTGTGCAGGTGACGGAACTCAAGGACCCGATCATCCACGGCCATGGCACACCTCGTCGGCTCGTCCTGGGAGCACGCAGTCTAGTCCGATCCAGCAGCAGGCCCATCGCCGAGGAGGGCCCATGTCGCCCGGCTTGGTCATCGCATTCCGGTGGCCCGAGCGACGAGGAGGCGCCGGTTGTGCACGTCGGCCTTGGCGAAGATGGACTTGAGGTGGTCCTGCACGGTGTGCTCGGACAGGAACATCAGCTGGGCGAGCTGTCGAGTGTCGTCGCCGGCCACCAGGTGATCCAACAGCTCGGCCTCCCGTGCACTGAGCCCGATGACACGGGCGAACAGCTCCGCGCGCCCGGTTGCTGAGGTCGGTTCGATGCTGACCGCGATCCCGGTCGTCCCGGTGGTGGAGCGACCCAACCGGGCGGCGGAGACGGTCACCCAGACGCCGTCACCCAGGTGGGTCCTGGCAGACGGCACGTGATTGTCGATGCCCTGTTCGCGGGCCAGGAGCTGGGCGGCGACGTTGTACGCGGCGGCCGGAATGGGTGCCCGGTCGGCGTCCGTGGGGAGCAGTGCACGAAGGTGCGTGTCGACCAACGGGGTCTGGGTCACCGGCCGCAGGTCGTCGGACAGGATCAGCACCACCGGCTCGGCCGCATGATGATCCTCCGAGGGGCTGACGGTGAACGTGGCAGCGAGACTGCGGCGCAGCGCGGGGGTGACCACCCGGTCCAGGCCGCTGAGCATGTCGAGCTCGTCGGGGGTGAACGGCCCGTCGGTGCGCCACAGGTCGAGCCATCCCCAGCACCCGTACTGGTCTGCGAGGACCAGGGAGGCGATGTCGGTGATCCCGTAGCCGGCCAGCAGCTCGCGCCAGACCCGGCTGCGAGTCGGGTCCCCACCGGTCGCGGCCAGCAGGGTGCTCGCGGTGCCGGGAACCAGGGCTGTCCACCGGTTCGTTGCGGTCAGGTACTTCAGGCGCACCAGGGTGGGCAGATCGGCCGGGGAGGGGAAGTCCGCCACCGGAGATGTGCCCACGCAGGTCTCTGGGTCGGTCAGAAGCCAGGCGTAGGCGTCGAAGGGCACGGCCCGGCGCAGTTCACCCAGGACCGCGGCCCGCAGTGCCCGGTCTCCGAGCCCGCGGCCACAGATCCGCTCGATCCCGTCAAGCGCCGCCACTTGGGGGATGCTACGCCCGACGAGGATCCCAACAACGTGGGATTCCCGGTGCTGAGCGGTCTCTATAGCGTGGGCTGCATGGTCACCCTGCACATCGAGCACCCCATCACCGATTACCGCACATGGCGTGCCGCGTTCGACGGCTTCGCCCAGCGCCGTACCGACGGCGGCGTGCGCGCCGCCCGTATCGCCCAGCCCGTCGACGATCAGCACTACATCGTCATCGACCTCGACTTCGCCACCACCGAGGAAGCCGCCACGTTCCTGGCGTTCCTGGAGAACACCGTATGGGCCTCAGCGTCCACCGCCCCCGCCCTCGCCGGGGCGCCGCGCACGTCCATCCTGCAAGCCGCCAGCGAGGACCGCTGACCCGGCATCAGCCGTCGGTCCCTCGCCCGTCTCCTGCGACGCCTGCCAAGCCGCCCCACCCCATCATCGCGGCCAGGTGGCGTCAGACTGCGGCGCTGGGGAGGAAGCGTGTGATGTCGGTGGCGACTCGTTCTGGTTGTTCCCAGAGCACGAGGTGCCCGACACCCTGGTAGACGAGGACCTGGGAGTTCGGGATGGTCTCGGCCAGGGCGATCTGGTCCTCGTGAGCCAGTAGTCCATCGCGGTCGCCCCAGAGGATCAAGGTGGGTGCGCTGATCGTGCCCAATGCGGTGGGGGGTGGTGACGTTGTGAGCCCCGCGAGGGTCGCCTGCCACACAGCTGCCGGGATACTCCCCGCCTCGCGGATACGGTCCTGGACGTACCAGTCGGGCACCTGGTGGCACAGCGGGAACCAGGCGAGGAACTCCGTCACCCACGCGGGATCGACAGGGTCGGTGAGCTGGTCGATCTCGTCGGCGAAGGGTGGGCGGCCCTGCAGGGTGCGGGGCGAACCGATGAGGACCAGACCCGCCACGCGGTTCGGATACCGGATGGCGACCTGTTGGGCCACATACCCCCCACTCGACGACCCGGCCAGCACGACCGACGGCAGTCCCATGGCGTCCAGGAACGCCACGACGTCGTCGGTCAATGTGTCCAGGTCGTAGCCATCCGCGGGCTTGTCCGCCTCGCCGTGGCCTCGTTGATCCAAGGCAAGGACACGATGGGACGCCGGCAGCAACGGGGTCAGGCGATCGAAGGACCGCAGGGACTCCAGCCACGCGTGCAGGAGGAGCACCGCTGGGCCGGGCCGGTCGCCCTGCTCAGCGAAGGCGAGGGTCACGCCCGTTCGGAGCTGGACCTTGCGGCAATCCGGGCTCGGTCCCGGCCGTGGGGCGGTCACCGGCGCGGCGAGCCGCGCCTGCGCGTGCTCGACATCCAGCGATGTGGGCAGGAGACCGCCGTCCGTCACCGCACCTCCCGGGTCGTGGTCGTTGGTCGGAGGATCTCGGGATCAGCAGGTGAGCCGGTACATCCGGAACTGGTCATGGTCGAGGTCGATGGTCTGCACGCCACTGAACCCGGCACGGCTCGCGTAGTCCTCCATATGGTTTCGGCGCATGACGGTGCCGGTGGCTTCGGAGGGGTTGGCTGACATGCCGTCGGGCAGGCACACGGTCAGGGAGTACCCGTAGAGCAGTCGTTCCATGAGTGGGGCGTCGGGGGTGAACTGGTCGAGCGTGCGTTCGTCGATGATCAGGACCTCGCCCCCGTTGGCCATCTGCCGCATGGAGGCCAGCGCTTCGACCGGGCGGCTCATGTCGTGGACGCACTCGAAGGCGAAGACGGCGTCGTACCTTCTGTCCTTGTCGAGCTCGGCGATGTCCGCGACGTGGAAGGCGACCCGATCGGCGACGCCGTGCTCCTGGGCGTGGTGGCGGGCCGCCTCGATGCTGGGGGCGTCGATGTCGTACCCGTCGACCCGAAGGTTCGGCAGGCCCTCGGCCAGGGCGATGGCGGCCCAGCCCATGCCGCAGCCCACGTCGGCCACCCGGGCGCCTGGTGCGGCCAGCCGCTGGGCGACTTCAGGGATCCGCGGGAGCCAGTCGTCGACCAGTAGGGTCCGGAAGATGGGTCGGTTGGCTTCTGCCTGCCCGTGGCGCATCTCGGGGCCGTGGTCCTCCCACCCGAAGGTCCGCTCACCGCGGTAGGTGTCCAGCAGCGCCGGCAGCGCTCGCCCGGCGACCACTGTGCACCGCACCGACGGGGCCAGGAACGCCAGGGAGTCCCGGTCGAGCAGTGCCTCACGGACCGACGCGGGCATCGAGAACCTGCGTGCAGCGGGTGGGTCCTGGTGGTTGTGGCACTCCAACCAGCCCCCAGCGGCCTGGGCCTCGCACCACTCCTGGGCGTACCGGGGGAGCACCCCGGTCCGACCTGCCAGCTCATCAGCGGTCAGCTCCGACCCGCCGTCGAGCGCCCGGTACAGGCCCAGGGCATCGCCCAAGTAGAGGGCGTACAGGTCCATCGCACCGGCCAGTGCCTCCACGAGCCGCCCGACGACGGTGTCCAGGTCCCGGGGCGGGACCCTCAGTTCCGGATCAGCCATGGGACCTCGCTATTCCGCTGCCCGGCCCCAGACGTGGGCTCCGCCCCAGTCGATCGCCTCGACAGGGTCGTCGCCGACGACCCAGGCGTCGTGCCCGGGTGGCAGCCAGTTCACGTCCCCGGGCCGGGCCTCGAACTCCGCGCCGTCCGCGGTCCGAACCCCGATCCGTCCGGAGATCAGGTACTGGAAGTGCGGCGCCTGGCAGAGCTCCGTCCCTGCCGCCGGCTTGACGTGCTCGGACCACCGCCAACCCGGCTGGAGGGTCATCCGCATCACCTTCCCACCGCCGATGTCGACGATCTCACCCCGACCGAACGGGAACTCCCGGACCTCATCGGGTTCGGCGAAGTTCTTGAGCTCGAAGCTGGCCATTGCAGGCCTCCTTTCCTCGGCGATCCGCTGTGTCACGAGGAGGCCCACGACGTCCCGTTCCACACGTGGGTGGATCGCCACTTACCTCATCAAATTAGGTGAGGCTGGCCTCACGCTACTCCCCACGGCGCTGGCGTTCAATGGCCCTGACGTCGCCCGCGTCCCCAGCCTGGTGGCGCGTCGGTTCCTGTTTCCGATTCGGCATTGCCACGCTCCCAGGGCGTGCTAGTTGGTAAGCCTTACCTATTGGCCGGGGCCCGGCCCCGGAGTACCGTCGAAGTGCGGGCCGCGCGACCGAGGTCCGGGATCACCGAAGGAGCCGCTATGTACGGAACTGTCGCGTTGTGCCACGTCCGCCCTGAGAACCTCGCGAAGCTGCAGGCCCTGGCCACCGCCGAGGACTACCTGCACGTCGACGGCTACCTCGGCACCGACCTGCTGGTCGTCGACAACCACCCCGACACCGTGCTCATGGTCGTGCGCTTCCAGGACCAGGCCACCTACCGCGCCAACGGGGAATCGCCAGACCAGGACGCCCGCTACCAGGAGTTCCGCGCCCTGATGGACGACGACCCGGTCTGGTACGACGGCGACTGGGTCCCCGTGCCCTGACCCGGGGACCGACGGCCGGCCCGCCGGCGGCCCGCCGGCACGGGCCGCTGGCCCACACCGCGGTGAACCCGGTCAGGGCGCACGTGGCCCGGGGCCGGCCGGGCGGGCCGAGACGCCGGGCGCTGAGGTCCGTTGCGGTCCCTTGCTGGCGGCCCGGCCAGGGTCCTGGTGCCGGCACCGTCTGCGACCCACAGTAGCGCGATCTTGGGAGGTGGGATGGACGAGTCTCGAGCTCTTCAGCGCGCGGGATGGGCGGGCGCTGCTTCGGTCGTGCTGCTCGTCGTCGGGGTGGCGCTGTGCTCGTTGGTCGGCGTCGACGCCCCGGGCGACCCGGACGCCGCCATTCTCGACAGGCTCGACGACGGCGCCAAACAGGCAGCCGCCGGCATCGGGCTGCCCATGCTCGCCGCGGGGATCGCGCTGCTGCTCTGGTTCGCCGTCGGATTGCGGGCGGTTCTGGACCGGTTGTCCGGCGGCGACCCGCTCGCGCACGCGATCGTGCCGGCGGTGGTGCTGTTCGGCGGGCTGATGATCACAGGGGTGTCGCTGGACGTGTCGACCGCGGCGGTCACGGCATGGGCCGACGAGTTCACCCCAGACCCGGACATCGCCCGTGTGCTCGGCACGGCGGGGCTCGTGGTCGCGTTCACCGGGCTGACCGGTGGTGCGGTGCTGGTCGCCGTGACGACGCGGATCGCCCAGCAGGCGCGCGCCCTGCCGCGGTGGGCCATCTGGGTGTCCTACGCCGTCTCCGCGCTGTGCCTGACTGGCTTCTTCAGCGGGGGCATGGCATCCGTGGCCTTCGCGCTGTGGCTCATCGGCGCCGTCGTCGGGGTGCTGCGCGCGGCCCGGCGGACGCCGCCGGCGCCGGCCGTTCTGGCGCAGGGCCCACCTGCCCGGGGGCGACGGGATGTTCCAGTTCACGGTGAAGGTCAACCTGACGACCGGCGAGGGTGACTTCGACGAGGTGGTCAGAGACGTCGGCCACAGAGGTTCGAGTGGGACTCTGTGCGGCGACGCAATGCGGTTCGCTGGTCTCAGTTGACCGCCGTTGCGCCGTTGCCCCAGCACGGGGGCCGGCCGAGCTGCCTGTAGCTCGGTGTGATCCATGCCTCGCATGGCCGCTCAGCGCAGGGGTGTGTAACCCGCGGGAGTCGAAGCGGGGGGTGTGGCTCCCCGGGCTAGCCCTCGATCGTGGCCAAGGAGTCGACGATGGTAAGAACAGGGACATGCTTGGACGCATGCATTTTCGGATCTCTCGTCTGTGGGTCGGGCCGGTCTTGATCGGCTCACTGGCCGTCGTGGTGGTCGCGGCTGGGGCAGCGGCCGCCTTCGAGACCGAAACGGTGGCCACGTACTGGCGGGGGTTGTTCTGGGCGCTCAGCCTCATCACGACGGTCGGATTCGTCGGAGAGCCACCCCGCACCGACCAGGGAATCATCCTGGCCGGCGCCCTGATGGTTGTCGGCTTCGTGTTGTTGTCGATGGTCAGCGCCTACCTGGCTGCGATGTTCGTCCGGGAGGACGAGGGCCCGCACGACGCCGCCGAGGAGTCGACAGGCCAAGCGATCCTGGCAAGCCTCACACGGTTGGAGGCCCGGTTGGCCTCGTTGGAGCGCTCGGACTCCGAACATGCGTCCGGGCCGCGCCCAGGTTGGGACAACGGCCACGGCGATGGCGCGGATCAGTAGCTGCAACGTGGCGTGATGCTGAGCGTCCCGGCGTCGGCTTCACCGCCAACCACAGGTTCGTCGCACCACGGGGAGTCTCTACGGTGCCGGCATCAAAGAGACGATCGGACGCTGCTGATCAATCAGGGTGACCGGTCCGCCAGATGAGCGGTCGGGGCGCACGAGGCTGACGGCGTCGTCGATGACGTCGGCGGGGGGTCGGCCGGTGTCGATGTGATGGGCTTCTGTCCAGGGTTCGCGAGCCCGTTGCGCAAGGCGGGCGAGCACCTCGGGTGTGGCGTCGGAGGCGTCGGCACCGGATTGCGCTCGGGCGAGGATCCGGTCGGCGGCCTCGTGCAGGGGAAGGTCGCAGCAGATCTGGTGGAGGTGGGCGTGGCACCGCCGGGCGAGCGCTCGGGCGGCGTCGCGCTGCTCGGGGTCGAGCCAGGTCGCGTCGAGCACCACGCAGTCGCCCCAGCCCAGCGCCATCTCCGCCCGGTGGAGGAGCTCCCGGTAGGCCTCGGCGGTGGACGCGGGGGTGTAGATTCCGGCGAACGGGGCGGCGCCGGCGGGCTGCGTGGGGTTCAGGCCGGCGAGTTCCTTGCGCACCTCATCGGTGCGCAGGACCGCCCAGCCGAGCCGGTCGGCCAGCCCCTGCGCGAGGGTGGTCTTGCCGGTTCCGGGCAGGCCGCCGACGAGGACCAGGTGGATCTCGGCCTCGTCGAGGTGCCGGCCGGCCTGGGCCAGGAACGCTGCCGCCTCACCGGCGGCACCCGCCTCGCCGCCCCCGGCGCGCAGGCAGGCGATCTTGGCCCGGACGAGGGCGCGGTAGGCGATGTACCAGTGCTCGAAGGAGTCCGGGTGCGTCTCGCCGGCGTACTCCCGGTAGGCGGCCAGGAACCGCCGGGCCAGGTCGGCCCGACCCAGGTGCTCGAGGTCCATGGCCAGGAAGCTGGTGTCGTAGAGCACATCCCCCCAGCGGAAACGGGGGTCGAACTCGATGCAGTCCAGGATCCGGGGGCCGTCATCGAGGCAGAAGATGTCCTCGGCGAGCAGGTCGCCGTGGCCGTCGACGATCCGCCGTTCGGCGACCCGGTGGGCCAGCAGCGGGTGTCGGCCGTCGAGGTAGGCCACCGCCTGGCGACCGATCCGGTCGAGCAGGTCGCCGTCGAGGAACCGCCCAGCGAAGGCCGCGGTCTCCTCGAGGTTGGTCGACCAGAGCATGGTCAGGTGCTCGACCGAGCCGGCCAGGTCGATGGCCGGCGCTCGGGCGGCCCGGGAGTGGAAGGCGGCCAGCTGCCTCGCCACGGCCACCAGGTGGGCCTGGTCGAAGTCGGGGTCGGTGATCATCGTGGCCAGCCGGCGATTGGCGGGCAGCCGGCGCATCACCACAAGGTGGTCGACGGGAGCCCCCGTCTCGTCGACGACGTCATCAACACCGAGGTACACGTCCGGAGCGAGCCGCCGGTTGAGCTGCACCTCGCGCCGGCAGTCGGCCAGACGCAGTTCCCGAGTCGAGAAGTCCAGGAAAGGGGTCACGACGGGCTTGCGCACCTTGTAGACCCGGTCACCGAGGAAGAACAGCACCGAGATGTGGGTCTCGACCACCGCAGCGCGCTCCACGAGGCTGATCGTGCGCTCCTTCGGGGGCTCGCACCAGAGGACAACGTCACAGAGCCGGCGGCGGGGTGGCCCGCTCGAAGCGGCTCAGGCGGATTGGGCCTTGATGGCGGTGTCGATCTGCTCGGCGCTGATCTCCCGCGTGCAGAAGAACCAGTCGACGCAGGTGACGCCGTCCTCCTTGCCGTCCACGCGGTCCTTGGCCACGCCGCAGGAGCCAGCCGCCGGAACGATGACCGGATCGCCGGGGCGCCAGTCTGCGGGGGTCGCCACGGAGAAGGCGTCGGCGGTCTGTAGGGCGGTGACCACGCGCAACAGCTCGTCGAAGTTGCGTCCCAGACTCAGGGGGTAGTAGATGATCGTGCGGATGGTCCCCTTGGGGTCGATCACGAACACTGCGCGCACGGCCTTGGTCGAGGCCTCGCCGGGCATGATCATCCCGTAGGCCCGGGCGACGCTCATCGTGATGTCCTCGATGAGCGGGAACGTCACCTCCACGTCGGACATGCCGTTGAACGTGATCTTCTCCTTGATGGTGCGCAACCAGGCGATGTGGCTGAACAGCCCATCCACCGACAGCCCGACCAATTCGGTGTTCAAGTCGCGGAACTGTTGTTGCAGGGTCGCGAACGTCATGAACTCCGTGGTGCACACGGGGGTGAAGTCGGCCGGGTGGCTGAACAGGATGACCCACTTGCCGGCGTAGTCATCCGGGAAGTTGATCTCCCCTTGGGTGGTCGCAGCCGTGAAGGCTGGCGCTGCGTCGCCGATCCGGGGCATGGACACCAGGACGGGGGCCTGGCTGGTTTCGGTCATTGCGGTTCTCCTCGCTCTACGTTGGCTCGATTTCGGGGCACTCGCCTCGACTGTGCAAGGGAGATCGGGCCCCTTCGTCGCAGCATATACCCCCCAGGGTATGGCGATCCTCCACGAGGGAACTCCGCCCGGTGCTGGCGTGCGTCGCGAGCTCAGCCCGGCCTGTTCCCTTGACTGAGTGGGGTTTCGATCAGCCTGGCGTTCTCCACGCAGCGCACGAGGCGGCGGAGCACGCCGGCTGCCTCGCCTGCGGGCACCGTTCGCTGTCGCCGGATTCGGCCTGTCAGCTCTGGTCCTGTCCCGAGGTCGTCACGCTGGGCCACAGCGGACGCGCGGGACGGGCCAGCAGGGCGCGCCAGCTCATCGCCGGGCGCAGCCCTCCTGCGCGGCGCGGGGGCAGGCCCTCGATCCCGGAGGAGGCCGCGGTGCGAGCACTGCGTGGACGCCGCGAGATGACCCCATTCCGCCTATCGCACACATGGCGGTCGTTCGTCCGGTGTCGCTCAGGGGTAGTCGGAGGGCAGGGCTGACTTGATGTCGATGACTGGCGTGCCATCGATCGCCTCGATGGGGCCGACCCGCAGCCGGTCGCCCTCGATGGCCAGGACAGATACTCGATGGATGCCGACAGGGTTGGGGCGGGCAGGTGATCTGGTGCTGAACACGCCCCGCTCGGGCCGGGTCGCAACGCCGCCGGGGTGGGTGACCAACACGTCGCGGCGGGCCTGGTGCAGCCAGGTCAGGACGATGATGTCTGAGCCGACCGCGAGGTCACGGGCCCCTTCGCGGACGGTGGGATTGAGCACCAGCCAGGCATCCGGGGCGCCCAACTCGCCTTGCTTCGGTGCCTCAGCAGTGTCGAGGAGCGGGGATTCGATCCACCCGATGGGGTGGACCTGGTAGGACGCATCCAGCGCGTCGCCGCGGACGGCTCCCGGGTGCGCGTCAGTGTGCGGCGTGTCGGCGGTTGCTTGGTGGTCGTCCACCCCGGCTCCTCTCTCTGGGGTCCGCTGGCCCCCTGCTGTGACATGGAGGAGATGCGTTCGCCCTGGCTCTCAGGAGCGATCGATCCGGCAGAGCACAGTGGCCCGACTCGCGCCGAGATGCTGGTGCCAGACCCGCAGCCAGACTCATTGACCTCCCAGATTAGGCGCCCCTACCCTCGTTGGATCGAATGACGGCGATTCGTGGGAGGCGGGTCCAGATGCCAGCGTGCGAACGCCGACAGGGCAGCCGGTGTCGTCGCCGCGTAGCATGCCAGCGGTGATGACACGTACCAGCACCGTGCTGACCCCTGATGGCCGAACTCTGTGCGTCGAGTCAGGCGGAGACCCAGCGGGCAGGCCGGTCCTGGTGCACGACGGGACCCCGAACTCGCGGTTGATGATGTCGTCGTGGTTGCGCGATGCCGAGCAGCGCGGGATCCACCTCATCAGCTACGACCGTCCGGGTTATGGCGGCTCGACGGCACAACCGGGGCGCAGCGTGGCTGACTGCGCGCAGGATGTCCGAGCGATCTCGCAGGCCTTCGGTATCGACAGGCTCGCGGTATGGGGCTTTTCCGGTGGCGGTCCCCACGCTCTGGCCTGCGCCGCGCTTCTGCCCGACTTGGTGACCGCCGTGGCTTCGCTGGCTTCCCTCGCTCCGTACGGCGGTGAGGGCCTGGACTACTTCACGGGCATGGGCCAGGCAAACGTCGACGACATTCGGCTCATGCTCGACGACCCGCAGGCCGCGCGGGAGAAGTCCCACCAGGATCGCTTGGACACGCTCGCCACGACCCCCGAGGGACTGCACGAGTTGATGGCCTCCCTTCTGTCCCCGACGGATGCGGCGGCGCTGACCCTCGACATCGCGACCGAACTGGTGGCCTCGGGCCAGTCGGGCCTGGCGCCCGGTGACGAGGGTTGGTGGGAGGACGGCGTCGCTCACCTAGCGCCGTGGGGCTTCGACGTCTCCGACATCAAGACCCCAGTTCAGCTGTGGCACGGTGCCGATGATCAGTTCGTCCCGTTCCAGCATGGTCAGTGGCTCGCAGCCCGGATCCCCGGCGTCGACGCGCACCTCTCGGACACCGACGGTCACCTCACCTTGGCAGTCAATCGAGTCCCAGAGGTCCACGCGTGGCTACTCCAGGACCACTGACAGGATCGGGCCGCCACCGTCCGCCGCGTAGAGGCGCAGGGCGGCGCGGGATTTCACCACTTCCATGGGAGCAGCCGTGGTCGGCCGGTCACGTGTCGCATCTCATGGTCAGCATCCGGACGTGCGGCTCAGCGAACTCCGTCGTTTGACTTCCTGTCGCTGGTGAGCCAGGTGTCGGGCGCTGGTCACCACCAGCCGTGATGCTTGGCCCAGCGCAGCAGGAATGCGGACATCGTGATCATGACCACCAGTGCCAGGACCAGTGGGACCTGTTGGGTGCGCGTGTTCACGATGACGTTCATCCCGAGGACCGAGGCCAGGGCGGTGATCGGCAGGGTGACGACGGCGATCACCGCGAGTCGTTCGGCGGCGATGGTCATCTTGGTGTCGGTGCGGGTGCGGTAGAACTCGATCACCCCCTGCAGGTACTCCCGCTGCAGTTCGGCCAGGCGGTGCGCCCGGCGGAACTGGTCGATGTTGTCGCCCAACAGGGTGCGGTCCTGGTCGGTGATCCCGCGGGCGACCAGGACCATCCGGTCGTAGATCTCGAGGCTGGTGGCGGCGATGTTGGACACGGCCAGCAGGGCGTGGCGGGTGCGGAACATCCGGTCGAGGAACTCCTCGGGATCGCCCATCGTGCCCAGGGTCACTTCCTGCTCGAGGCCCCACACGTCCTCGGTGACGACCTCGAGAGTCTCCTCCATGCCGCGAACCATCGACGCGACGATCGCGTGGGACACCTCAGTCGCTGAGCGGGGCAGGAGGCGGCCTTCCAGGATGCGGTCCCATACCAGGGTCGTGTCCCGCACCGGGACGTGCGCGGGCACGGCCGGGTTCGTCGGGCCGTGGACGGTGACCAGGTAGTTGCCTGCGATGAACTGGTCCAGCTCGACGTAGTGCACGTGCCCGTGCTCCCCGAGCTCCGGGGAGTGCAGCACGACGAAGACGTGGTCGGCGTACGGGTGGAACTTGGGCATCCGCTGGCGCTGCTTGCACTCCCAGATCGTCACAGGATGGAACCCGAAGACGTCGCGAAGGACGCCGAGGGCTTCCTCGTCGAGGTCGGGCACGTCCACCCAGACGATCGCCTCCGGGTCAGCCAGGGCAGCAGGCAGGGCCGCGATCGGCACCACCTCCGCCCGACCCCCGGTGATGACCAGTGCCTCCATGACGCTGCCTCCTCATCGCGTTCGATGATCCCACCCGCGACACCGGGACTCGCTGCCGGAGAACCCTGCCCTCGTGCCGTTGGCCACCGGCAGTGTCGGGTGGGTCGGGCGGGGGCGGTGCCCGCAACCAGGCAGCCGCAGATACCGGGGGCGCGGCAGGGACCCTTGATAGCGCCCTTCGCTGTGCGCCTCAAGGCCCTATGACGTCTTGGGTCAGCCCAGCGACCCTTGGGCCGCTCGGATTGTTCGGGTGTACAGGGGTGGGTCGGTGGAGATGGTGTTGTCGCGGAGGTCGAGGTAGTACTCCGGGGGTAGATCCCAGGTGCCGGGGTCGACCAGGGGGCTGCACACGACCGTGCTCGCCCACGTGGGTTCGGGCCAGACGCGACAGCCGTCGTAGAAGGAGGCCACCTTCTGATGGGCGATGCCCGTGACCACTCGTTCCGGGTCGAACAGCAGGTACGTCTCAGGGTTCATCGTCAGCTGCCAGCCCGGGCAGGTCGGATGCGCGGCCCTCGCGGTCGCGATGAGTGCGGAGACGGCTTCGCGCAACTGGGTGGTCATGTCTTCAGTGTGTTCCCTGGGCGTGGGCCGGGGGCGGGACGTTGACGCGGCCTTGACGTGTTCAGGTCACGAGCCGGTAGCCGATCCCCGGGTCGGTCAGGAGGTGGCGTGGTCGTGATGGGTCGGGTTCGAGCTTGCGTCGTAGTTGGGCGAGGTAGACGCGCAGGTAGTGGCTCTCGCGGTCGAGGTCGGGTCCGCGGAGTTCGCGCAGGAGGTCCTTCTGGGTCACGATGCGTCCGGCGTTGCGGGCCAGGATCTCCAGCAGCCGCCATTCGGTCGGGGTGAGGCGCACCGGTTGCCCGTCGCGGGTCACGACGCGGGCAGCCAGGTCGACGGTGAACGAGGAGGTGACCACCATCGGGTCGGCGTCGGTGCCGGGAGTGCGTCGGGTGGCGGCGCGGATGCGGGCGAGTAGTTCGTCCATCGCGAAGGGTTTGGAGACGTAGTCGTCGGCACCGGCGTCCAGGGCGGCGACCTTGTCGTGGCTGGTCTGACGGGCCGAGAGGACCACGACGGGGATCTGGCTCCAGCCGCGCACGGCGTGCAGGACCGTCATCCCGTCGAGGTCGGGCAGTCCGAGGTCGAGCAGGATCAGGTCGGGGTGGCTGGTCGCGGCGAGGTCCAGCCCGGCGGCCCCGGTGACGGCGACGTCGGTGTCGTAGCCGCGGGCGTGCAGGGTGATGGCCAGTGCCCGGGCCAGGGCGGGTTCGTCCTCGATGATGAGGATCCGCGTCATGGCAGTTCTCCGAGGTGCTGGTCAGGGGTCGAGGCTTCGGCGCGTTGGAGGGTCAGCACCATGGTGAGGCCGCCGCCGGGGGTCTCCTCGGCGTCCAGCGTCCCGCCGTTGGCCTGGGCGAATCCTCGTGAGACGGCCAGGCCGAGTCCGACGCCGTGGCCGGCGGGCACGTCGCCGAGGCGTTGGAAGGCGCTGAAGATGGCTTCGAGGCTGTCTGCGGGGACTCCGGGTCCCTTGTCGACGACGCGGAGCACGACCTTGTCCTTGATGGTGCCGGCGGTGATCCGTACGGGTTGGTCCGGCGGTGAGTAGCGCAGGGCGTTCTCGACGAGGTTGGCGATGATCCGTTCGATGAGTCCCGCGTCGCCGACGACCATCGGTAGGGTCACGCGCACGTCGACGTCGACCCGCTCGGGAGGGACGCCGGTGAGGGCGCGTGGCACCACCTCGTCCAGGGCGACGGGTTCGGTGCGCAGCACGAGGGCGCCGGCGTCGAGGCGGCTCATGTCGAGCAGGTTGTCGATGAGGCCCTGCAACCGGTCGGCCGAGGTCTCGATCCCGGCGAGCAGCTCGGCCCGGTCGGCTTCGGGCAGGTCGAGGTCGGGCGCGCGCAGGGTTCCCACGCAGGCCTTGATCCCGGCCAGGGGGCTGCGTAGGTCGTGGCTGACGGCGGCGAGCAGGGAGGAGCGGATGTCGCTGCGGGCCCGTTCGGTCCGGGCGGTCGAGGCCTCGCCGCGCAGTTGCTCACGTTCGAGCAGGGTGCCGATCTGGGCCGACACCGCGGACAGGACGCGGGTGTCCTCGGCGGAGAGGTCCCGCCCGGTCAGCATGAGGACCACGTGGTCGGTGACCGGCACGCCGACGCCCTCGTGGTCGGAGGTCGGTGGGTTCTCGCCGCTGGATGCGATCTGGCGCCAGTCCGCGGCAGGGTTGTCGCGCTGGAGCAGGGATGCGCTGGTGAGGGTGAAGGTCTCGCGGATGCGTTCCAGCATTGCGGGCAGCGCGTCCTCGCCGCGTAGGACGGAGTTGGCCAGCAGGGTCAGGGTGTCTGCTTCTGCGCGGGCCCGGGCGGCTTCCTTGGTACGGCGGGCGGCGTTGTCGACCACGATCGAGACGGCGACCGCGACGGCCACCATCAGCAGCAGGGCTGCGGCGTTGCTCGGTTGGTTGATGGTCCACGTGTAGGTGGGTTCGATGAACAGGTAGTTCAGGGTCAGCCCGCCGATCAGCGCGGCCGCCACGGCGGGAGCCAGGCCGCCGACCAGGGCCACTCCCACTGTGAGGCCCAGCATGGCCAGCGAGACGAGGCTCAGGTTGTCGGTGTCGAGCAGGGCCAGGGCCAGTAGGGGTGGCCCGAGGATGGCCAGCACCCAGCCGGCCATCCTGCGTCCGGGGGACAGCGCGGATGCGCGCCGACGGAGGCTGGTGTCCTTGGTCTGGTGGTGGGTGACGACGACGACGTCCATGTCCCCGCTGCCCCGGATCACTCCGGGGCTGGCGCCTGGGAGTAGGGCGGAGCGCAGCGGTCCGCGGCTGGTCTCACCGATCACGATGTGGCTGGCGTTCACGCCGCGGGAGAACTCCAGGATCGCGTCGGCGGTGTCCTCGCCCAGGATGTTGTGGAAGGTGCCGCCCAGGGATTCGACCAGGGTGCGCTGGCGGAGCAGTGCTTCGGGGGTGCCGTGTGCCAGTCCGTCCCCGAGGCTGATGTGCAGGGCCAGCAACTCACCACCTGACCGGGAGTCCGCGATCCGGGCCCCGCGCCGGATCAGGGTCTCGCCCTCGGGGCCTCCGGTCAGGGCGACGACGACACGCTCGCGGGCTGGCCAGGTGTCGGTGATCTCGTTGTCGGCGCGGTAGCGCTCCAGGGCGGCGTCGACGCGGTCGGCGACCCAGAGCAGGGCCAGCTCGCGCAGGGCGGTCAGGTTGCCGACTCGGAAGAAGTTCGTCAGGGCGGCGTCGATCTTCTCGGCGCTGTACACGTTGCCGTGCGCGAGGCGCCGGCGCAGGGCCTGGGGGCTCATGTCCACGAGCTCGATCTGGTCGGCGCTGCGGACGACGGCGTCGGGCACGGTCTCCTGCTGGCGGATGCCGGTGATCGACTCGACGACGTCGTTGAGTGATTCCAGGTGCTGGATGTTCACCGTGGTGATCACGTCGATCCCCGCGGCCAGCAGGACGTCCACGTCCTGGTGGCGCTTGGCGTTCCCGGCGCCGGGGACGTTGGTGTGCGCCAGTTCGTCGACCAGGGCTACTTCGGGTCGGCGGGCCAGGACGGCGGCCAGGTCCATCTCGGTGAACGCCGCCCCCCGATGCTCGATGACCCGCCGGGGCACCAGCTCCAGCCCCTCGACCATGTCGGCGGTGTGCTCCCGGCCGTGGGTCTCCACGAAGCCGATCACCACGTCGGCCCCCCGTTCCAGGCGCCTGTGGCCCTCGGCGAGCATGTCGTAGGTCTTGCCCACGCCCGGGGCGGCCCCCATGTACACGCGCAGGGTGCCGCGCCGCCTGCCGGCGTCGACCGTCGGCGCCGCTGAGCCCTGCTCGGCGGGCGGCGTTGGCGGCGGGGTGGCATCCACGGCGTTCAGTCTGTCCGACACATCACGTCCTGCCCAGCGCATCGAGGGCCACGTTGAGCTCCAGGACGTTGACACCCGGTTCGCCGAGGAATCCCAGCGCCCGTCCCTGGGTGTGCTCGCTGACCAGCCCGGCCACGACGTCCGGGGTCAGCCCGCGGGCACTGGCCACCCGGGTGACCTGGAGGGCGGCGTACTCGGGGGAGATCTGCGGGTCCAGCCCGGAGGCGGAGGCGGTGACCGCGTCCGCGGGCACCTGTTCCGGGGGCACGCCGTTGGCAGAGGCCACCGCAGCCCGGCGCTCCTCGATGGCCTGCATCAGGTCGGTGTTGTTGGGGCCGAGGTTGGACCCACCGGTGGCCAGCGGGTCGTAGCCGCCCACGGACGGCCGTGGCCAGAAGTACTCCGGGGTGGCGAACCCCTGGGCGAGGAGCGACGATCCGACGACTGCTCCGTCGACCTGGATCAGGGATCCGTCAGTTCGAGCCGGGATGAGCCGGCCGACAGCAAAGACTGCCGCGGGATAGAGCAGGCCGAGCAGGACGGTCATCACGGCGAGCATGCGGATGGCGGGGGCGAGTTGGCGCAGGGTGGGCATGGTGATCACGCGATTCCGGGGATGAGGGAGATGAGCAGGTCGATGGCTTTGATGCCCAGGAACGGCACGATCAGGCCACCGAGTCCGTAGATGCCCATGTTGCGGGCCAGCAGTGCGGAGGCGCTGGAGGGGGTGTAGCGGACGCCGCGCAGCGCGAGTGGGATCAGCGCCACGATGATCAGGGCGTTGAAGATGACCGCGGACAGGATCGCGGACTCCGGTGAGGACAGGCGCATGACGTTCAACGCGTCCAGCTGCGGGTAGACGACGACGAACATCGCGGGGATGATCGCGAAGTACTTGGCGACGTCGTTGGCGATCGAGAAGGTGGTCAGCGCCCCGCGGGTGATGAGCAGCTGCTTGCCGATGCCCACGATCTCGATCAACTTGGTCGGGTTGGAGTCCAGGTCGACCATGTTGCCGGCCTCCTTGGCTGCCGACGTTCCCGTGTTCATCGCCACGCCGACGTCGGCCTGGGCCAGGGCGGGGGCGTCGTTGGTGCCGTCCCCGGTCATGGCGACCAGGTGCCCGCCGTCCTGCTCGGCGCGGATCAGGGCCATCTTGTCCTCGGGCTTGGCCTCGGCCAGGAAGTCGTCGACCCCGGCCTCGGCGGCGATGGCCTTGGCGGTCAGCGGGTTGTCGCCGGTGATCATCACGGTGCGGATGCCCATCGCGCGCAGTTCGGCGAACCGGTCGCGCATCCCCTCCTTGACCACGTCCTTGAGGTGGACCACGCCGAGGGCGACCGCGGGGTTGGTGCCGACCTTCTCGGCGACCACGAGCGGGGTGCCGCCGGCCATCGAGATGGCGTCGACGGCCTCGCCCACGTCCTGCGTGGGGTGCCCGCCGTTGTCGCGCACCCACTTCATGACAGCGGCCGCGGCGCCCTTGCGGATCTCGCGGCCGTCGGCGAGGTCGATGCCCGACATGCGGGTGGCGGCGCTGAACGGGACGAACACCGTGTCGTGCAGCGTTTCCGGGGCCCGCAGGCCGTACTGCTCCTTGGCCAGGACCACGATGGAGCGCCCCTCGGGGGTCTCGTCGGCCAGGCTGGACAGTTGCGCGGCGCGGGCCAGTCGCTGCGGGTCCACCCCGGTGACGGGGACGAACTCGAAGGCCTGGCGGTTCCCCAGGGTGATGGTCCCGGTCTTGTCGAGCAGGAGGACGTCGACGTCACCGGCGGCCTCCACCGCCCGACCGGACATGGCCAGCACGTTGCGCTGCACGAGGCGGTCCATGCCGGCGATCCCGATCGCGGAGAGCAGGGCGCCGATGGTGGTGGGGATCAGGCACACGAGCAGCGCGATCAGCACGATCATGGGCTGGACCTGCCCGGAGTAGGCGGCGAACGGCTGCAGGGTGACGACCACGAGCAGGAAGATCAGGGTCAGGGCGGCCAGGACCTGGTTCAGCGCGATCTCGTTGGGGGTCTTCTGCCGGGCTGAGCCCTCGACCAGGGCGATCATCCGGTCCAGGAAGCTCTCCCCGTAGCCGGCGGTGATCTGGACCACGATCCGGTCGGAGAGCACCTTCGTGCCTCCGGTCACCGCCGACCGGTCGCCGCCGGACTCGCGGATGACCGGGGCGGACTCACCGGTGATCGCGGACTCGTCGACACTGGCCACGCCCTCGACGACGTCACCGTCGCCGGGGATGATCTGGCCGGCTTCCACGACCACGAGGTCCCCGACCCGCAGCTCGGGGCCGGGGACTTCCTCCTCGGTGCCGTCGGGCAGGAGCCGGCGGGCCGTGGTGTCGGTGCGCGCGGCCCTGAGGGCTGAGGCCTGCGCCCGGCCGCGGCTCTCGGCGACCGCTTCGGCGAGGTTGGCGAACACCACGGTGAGCCACAGCCACGCGGCGATCCCGACGCTGAAGACACTGGGGTCCTTGATGGCCAGCAGGGTCGTGGCGATGGACCCGACCCACACGACGAACATCACCGGGGAGTGCCACTGGTGCCCCGGGTGCAGCTTGCGCAGGGCATCAGGAACACCGGCGGCCAGCTGGGTCGGGTGGAACGGGCTGGCGGATCGGGCCGGTGCCGAGCGAGGGCTCCTTGACAGGTGTGGTCGAACTCATTGCAGGGCCTCCGCAATCGGGGACAGGGCAAGGGCGGGCATGAAGGTCAGGGCGACGATGATGACCACCACCGCGAGCAGCAGCCCGATGAACACCGGGCCGGTGGTGGGCAGGGTTCCCGCGCTCGGGGGCACGCGGCGCTGCTGCGCCAACGAGCCGGCCAGGCCCAGGACCAGGACGATGGGGACGAACCGGCCGAACAGCATCGCCACCCCCAGGGCGGTGTTCTGGTAGTCGGTGTTCGCCCCGAACCCGGCGAACGCGCTGCCGTTGTTGTTGCTCGCCGACGCGTAGGCGTACAGGATCTCGGACAGCCCGTGGGGCCCGGGGTTGAGCACCGAGGCATCGGCCAGGGAAGTGATGCCGGCGGTCAGGGCGCCGCCGACCAGGACCAGGGTGGGCATCGCCAGGATGTAGAGGGCCACGAAGGTGACCTCGCGTCTGCCGATCTTCTTGCCCAGGTACTCCGGGGTTCGCCCGACCATCAGGCCGGCGAGGAAGACCGTGAGGATGGCCAGCACGAGGATCCCGTAGAGGCCTACGCCGACCCCCCCGGGGGATACCTCGCCGAGCATGATGTTGGCCAGGGCCACACCCCCGCCGACCGGGGTCATTGAGTCGTGCATGGTGTTCACCGAGCCGGTGGAGGTCCCCGTCGTGGACACCGCGAACAGCGCTGAGGCGGCCTCCCCGAACCGGACCTCCTTGCCCTCCATCGCCGCACCGGCCAACGTCGTCGCCGTGCCCCCTCCGGCCAGCTCTGCCCACGATGCGGTGACGACGGCCCCGAGCCACAGGACGCCCATCACGGTGACCACGGCCAGACCCTGGCGGGTGTTGTCGACCATCCGCCCGAACATCCGCGGCAGGCTGAACGGGATCACCAGCAGCAGGAAGATCTCGAGCAGGTTGATCCACGCATTGGGGTTCTCGAACGGGTGCGAGGAGTTGGCGTTGTAGAAGCCGCCACCATTGGTGCCGATCTCCTTGATGGCCTCCTGGCTGGCCACTGGGCCCCCAGTGATGGTCTGAGTGCCCCCGGCGAGGGTGGCGATCTCGTTCGGGCTGGCGAAGTTCTGCACGACTCCGCCGATCATCAGCACCACGGCTGCGACGACGGACAGGGGCAGCAGGATGCGGACCACCGAGCGGGTCAGGTCGACCCAGAAGTTGCCCACCCGGTCGGTGTGCTGGCGGGTGAACCCGCGGATCAGTGCCACGGCGACGGCCAGGCCGACGGCCGCGGACAGGAAGTTCTGCACCGCCAGCCCGGCCATCTGGGCGAAGTAGCCCAAGGTTGACTCCCCGGAGTACCACTGCCAGTTCGTGTTCGTGACGAACGACACGGCCGTGTTCCATGCGCCCACCGCCGGGACGCCCGGCATGCCCAGCGCCCAGGGCAGCAGGGCCTGGATCCGCAGGATTCCGTACAGCAGGAGCACCGACGCGGCGGAGAACACCAACAGGGACCGGGCGTACACCCCCCACCGTTGATCGGCGCGCGGGTCAACCCCGGCCAGGCGGTACACGACCCGCTCCGCCCGCCAATCGGTCTCCGCGGTGAACGTGCGATACATGTAGTCGCCCACGGGGCGGTAGGCCGCACCGAGTGCAACCACCAGCAGGGCGAGCTGCAGCACGCCGGCTGCCGTGTCGCTCATCAGAACTTCTCCGGGCGCAGCAGGGCGTACACCAGGTAGGCAGCCAGCGCGACCACGACGATCAACGCGGCGATGTTCAGTGCGCTCACAGCCGCTCGACCCCCTTGAGCAGACCCAGTAGCAGCGCGAAACCCACCAGGGTCCCGATCAGGACAAGAACGTCAGGCATGTGCCGACCCTTCAACGAAGTGAACCGTGCAGCCCCATTGCAGCCCCACATCACCTGTCGGCCACGCGATCCAGACGACTCCCGGACGCACAACGGCCGATTCCTGACGGAATCCAGACGCTCGGGGCCACGGGTCGAGACCGGCGATCGACTTCAGCCGGGGTGCGACCCAGATCGCGATGTCATGCTGCGCTACTCCAGCTGACCCCAACTGTCCCCGCGGTGTAGCGCCGGTGGCCGCCGGCGGTGCGCTCGCTGGGCGAGACGACGCCCATTCGGTCGTAGTGGCGAAGCATCCGGGAGCTGATCCCGGAGCGCTGCTCTGGTTCGCCGATCAGCACGGGCTCATTCCCCGACCATCGGGGCACCGCGCAGGGTGTGCGCCCGCTTTGCTTCCTCGACCGCGTCGTCGAACGCCGCGTCGGGATCCTCGATGAGCCGCAGCGTGGCGATGGCGTGCGCCCTCACGGTCTCGTTGGTCGACGCGGCCTCCTGCTCCAGTACGGGCAACGCCGCGTCCCCCAGCATCGCAAGTGCGTGGCTGAGGCTCAGACGAACCTCGCGCCCACCGCGCCCGAGCTGCGTGGCCAGGTCCTCGGCCAGTCGTCCCTCGCTGCCCGCGGGCACGAGACCGGCGGCGGTCCGCCAGGCAGCGCGCGCAACGTCGTCGTCAGTCTCGAACAGCAGGTCGGAGGTGATCGCAGGCCAGACCGCCGGGTCTGCGAGCTTCGACAGGGTGTGCAGCGCCTGACTCCGCGCTTGTGGCGTCGTCGAGGTGAGCTCGGCGAGCAACCGCTCAGTGACCGCTGCCCGGTCGTTGCGGATCAGCGCCCAGGAGAGCATGTCTCGCACGAAGAAGTCAGGTTCGACCGCACAGCGCTTCACGATCGCCTCGATGTAGTCGGGGAGCGGTCGGGAACCCGCGTGGAGCGCGGCAGCCAGCCGCACCGAGACGTCGGGAGACTCCAGGGCTGCCACCAACTGCTGGTTCGCCAGGTGAGTGTCCATCGTGGCCATCTCCCTCCACCTCCTTCCCCAAGGGCGCGGTCAGGCCTTGGTGGCGTGGACGGTTCGCATGTCGGCGGCGATCGCGCCCATGCGCTTGCTGATCACGTCGTCGAGCCGGTTGACCGCCGTGCTGGCGTAGGACATGGACACGTCCGTGAACCCGGCCTGCTCGACCATGCGCCGCACGTCGTCCTCGCTCCACACCCACAGGGCGTCGAGTATGCGATGGGTCTGGGTACCGTCTTCGACCCACTCGCCGATGTTCATCACCGCCCGGCCGCCCCGTCGCAGCACTCGGTACGACTCGGCCAGCACCTTCTCCGGCTCGGGGAAGCACTCGAAGGACCCCATGACCGTCACCACGCTGAACGTCTCGTCCGGCCAGGGCAGAGTGCCCGCGTCCCCCTGCACGATCTCCGCCGTGCCGGCCGCGATCCGGTCGGCGAGGCGCTGCCTGGCGAGGTCGATCTGGACATCGGACAGGTCCAGACCAGCCACTCGCCCCACATGTCCGGCGTACTTCTCGAGGAAGAATGCGGACCCGCAGGCCACCTCGAGCAACTCGTCGTCGGGCTGCAGGGCCAACTCGCGGTCCATCACCTTGTACAGCTGGCTGTGCAGCCGTGGCATGGTCCAGTGGCTGCTGACCCAGCCCAGCGGGCCGCTCGGGACCCCGGCCCAGGACCATGCCATCTCCCTGAAGCCCGCCGTCATCGCTGCTTGGGCGGATTCCACAGCCGACCCCGCCACACCGGCGACCGATGTCCCCGTCCTCGCCAGTGCCTCCGTGCCTCTCATCTCAACACCTCCCTTGTCCGAGCGGCCGCTAGGCCGTCGTGCTCGACTCTTGCGTTGTGCTCAATTGGCCGCAGGTGCGTTCCGGGAAGTCGGGGGGCCAGGTGGCGGTGGTCGTGCCGTTGGCCGTCATGCGGAAGTCGCAGCGGTCGCAGCCCCAGGCCAGGGTCTTGGTGCGGGTCAGCCCGTATCCGGCGGCTTCTGCCATGACGTAGTCAAGGTGGCACAGGTATGGGGTGAACTCGTCGGCGTCCTGGGCGTGCATGAACTTGACGATGGCGCACTCGGTGACGTCCATGCCGTAGTCGAAGGGCTGGCCTGCGCCGTCGACGAACTCGGCCACCCAGTCCTCGGGGTAGCGGCGCTGCTGGGTCCAGCGCGCCACCTTCTGCGCGCGGGAGGGGCGGGGGCGCAGCAGCAGGGGGCGCAGGCGGCGGGGGATCCGCTCGACCATCTGTTGGGCGTAGGCGAGGACCAGCTCGCCGGCGTCCTGTCCGGAGCCGCCGTGGCGCAGCACCACCCTGTACACCGCCAGCGCCATCGGCGCCGCCGTGAGGTTGGAGTTCCACGGGTTGCGGCGCCCGCCGATGTAGGGCAGCTGCGGGATCAGGGCCCGGTACTCATCGAGCATCTCCCGGCGCATGATCGCGGCGTCGGCGGGGCCGAACCGCCCGGTCAGCGAGTCGGTGTGACGGTTCAGGAACCGCTCGAAGCTGCGCAACTTCCTGCGCGTGCCCAGATCGGTGCGGACCTGTGTCAGGGTGTTCATGACCACTCCTTCGGACCGCGGTGACCCCGTCGTGTCGACGACCGTGGTCCCACCTCCACGGTAGCGCCGGGGACCATGCCCGGGCACGGCCGAACGGCCCACCAGTGTCGGGGTTCAGAGGTGGCGGTGGGCTTCGCGGTGTTGGCCGCGAGGGCCCGGTCCAACGCAACGGGGACGTTCTGCTCTTCCGCCCGATGGTCTGGGGTGCCACGCTCGAATCGAACCTGGGAGGTGGTTCGGATGCTGTCGAACGGTGGGTCGGTGTCGACGCTGGTGGCCCGGCCGCGGGCCGCGGCGAGCAAGGTGTTCGTGCGGGCCTATTGGGATTGGGCCGGGGTGCCGAGCGGGCCCCTCGGGTGGGTCAGCACCCACACCGTGCTGAACTCGGGCTCGTACCCAGCCGTGGCCGACGCGCTGCAACTGAGCCTGCACGACGAACTGCTCGAACTGGGCTGCGGTTCGGCGGGGTTCCTGGCCGGGCAGGCGGATCGGGTGCACCGGGTGGCGGGCATCGACCTGTCCGACCTCCAGGTCGGGCTGGCCCGCAAGCGGCTGGGCGAGCGGATCGCCGCCGGCACCGCGGAGATCGTCCACGGAGACGCCGCAGCGCTGCCGTGGCCGGACGCCTCGTTCACGGTGGTCACGTGCATGTCGGTGTTCGAGGCGTTCCCGGACCCGTCCGGGGTCGTGGCCGAGGTGTTCCGGGTGCTGCGCCCCGGTGGGCGGGCGGTGCTGAACATCGGGGAGCGGGTCGAGCCGGGCACGCAGACCCACCGCATCCTGAACGACTCCGGGTGGGTGTGGGCCGAGGACGACGTGCGGCGCATGGTCGAGGAGGCCGGCTTCACCGACGTGACCATCCAGTACGTCCCCTGGGGGGAGGACACCGCCGTGAACCGGCTGTTCGCCGCGGTGATCGGAAAGGTGGTCGGACCGATCGGCGGGGACCTGCGCCTGGCACGCGGGGTCAAACCCTGAAGGGGCCAATGCGCGAGCGGCCCATCGTGAGCGGCAGGGACACCGTCACCTGGCACCCCTGGCCGGCGGCCGAGTCGAGGTCCACCCTGCCCCCATGTTCGGCGACGATCGCGGCCACGATCGACAGGCCCAGCCCGGATCCCCCGTCGGCTCGGGAGCGGGCGGCGTCTGCGCGGTAGAACCGCTCGAACGCCCGGGCGGCCACCTCGGGGGGCATCCCGGGGCCGTGGTCGAGGACCGCGATCGTTCCCCATCCCGGCTGTTCGCCGGTGCCGGGATGCACCCCGATCATGACGTCCACCGGCTGGTCCGGAGGTGAGTACCGCAGGGCGTTGGACAGCAGGTTGTCCACGACCTGGCGTAGACGCAGGGGATCGCCTGGCACGGACAACCCCACGGCTGGGTCGCTGATGTGGACGACCACCTCCCGGTCGGTGGCTGATGCGCGGGCGGCGGTCACTGCGTCAGTGACGAGGTCGACAACCTCGACGTCTGTCACCTCCAGCGGTCTCTGTTGATCGAGGCGGGCCAGGAGCAGTAGGTCGTCGACCAGGATGCCCATGCGGGCGGCTTCGGCCTCGATCCGCGACATGGCGTCGTCGAGGGCCGGACCCGGGTCGACCGCCCCGATCCGGTACAGCTCGGCGAAGCCCCGCACGGAGGTCAGTGGGGTTCGCAGCTCATGCCCGGCATCGGCCACGAACTGGCGCATCCGTGCCTCCGAGGCCTGGGCCTTCCCTGCTGACTCGAGGGCGTCCTGTTCGGAGGCCCGCTGTGCGGCAAGGGCGCCGGCGAGGTCGTCGACCATCGTGTTGAAGGAGTGCGCGAGGCTACCGACCTCCGTGCGCGGGTCGGACGCAGGCGCGCGTCGGTCCAGGTCCCCGGCGGCGATCGCTGCGGCGGTCTCCTCCACCACGCCCAGGGGGCGCAGGCTGCGGCGAACCAGGATCCGACCGGTGATGCCCAGCACGAGGAGGACCAGGGCGCCGATCGCCAACTCGATGAGGATCAGGCGGTTGACCGTGGCATCGATGCCGCTGATGTCCTGGGCCACCGACACCGAGCCGGACCCGTCCGTCCGGGGCGCGCTGACCACCCGCCACCGGGTGCTGCCGGACTGGGAGTCGACCACGTAGCCCCGGCCGTCCAGGGCCGTCGCCTCGGCCACGGTCAGGTCAGGCAGCACGGGAGGGTCGATGACCGTCGAGGAGTCGCCGAATGTCTCGTGGATCGTCCCGGTCGGGTCGGACAGGCGCACGTACATCACATCGCGACCCACCGGCCCGGGCCGGGGAGCGCCGAACCCGTCACCCGGGAGGGGCCGCAACTGCGTACTGGCGATCGGGCGAGCCAAGTCGGCGAGGTTGCGGTCGACCTGGTTGAACAAGTACCCCCGAAGGGCGGCAACCGTGGCCGCACCGGCGAGCAGCAGGGCGGCCGCGACGAGGACGAGGAGCAGCCCGACGAGGCGGGAGCGCAGAGGAGTGGCCCGCCAGCGCGCAGCCACGCGGCCGGGAATCAGGACCCCCGCGGGACGCGCAGCACGTAGCCGACGCCGCGCACGGTGTGCAGCAGCCGAGGCTCGGTGGTGTCGATCTTGCGGCGCAGGTAGGACACGTAGGACTCCACGATCGTCGCCTCCCCGCCGAAGTCGTAGTGCCACACGTGGTCCAGTATCTGTGCCCTGGACATCACCCGGCCCTGGTTGGCCATCAGGAAGCGCAGCAGCTTGAACTCCGTGGGTGACAGGTCAACTGGCTGGCCGGCTTTGAACACCTCGTGGGCGTCCTCGTCGAGCTCGATGTCGGCGAGCACCATCCGCTCGGTCCCGGGTTGTCGTGCCAGTCCGGCGCGCCGCAGGATGGCGCGGATCCGGGCCAGCACCTCGCCGAGGCTGAAGGGCTTGGTGACGTAGTCATCGGCGCCGAGGGTCAGGCCGGTGACCCGGTCCTCGACCGCATCGCGGGCGGTGAGGAACAGAACGGGGCACAGGTGCCCGTCCTGGCGCATCCGGCGCACGACCTCGAACCCGTCGAGCCCCGGCATCATCACGTCGAGCACCACGAGGTCCGGGGCGAGCGCCGCGACCTGGTGCAGGGCCTGGGTCCCGTTGGTGGCCGTGTGCACCTCGAACCCGGAGAAGCGCAGGCTGGCCGAGAGCAGCTCGACGATGTTCGGCTCGTCGTCGACGATCAGCAGCCGGGCTTCCGGCGCCCGGTCGGTGGCGTGGTCGGGTCGGTTGGATGTGCTCACCGGCCCAGTCTGGGGGTCCCAGGTGTCAGACATCTGGGAAATCCCTGTGAATTACCTGTGAAGACGACACCTGATTCCTGTCCCGCGACGGTTCACAGGGTGTTCACAGGTTGCTCTCAGGGTGCCACCAGCCTGGTGAGGCACTCTGCTTGGCAGTCGCCCGAGTAGGGCACGTGACACGGCCGAGGAGCAGCGATGACCACGCACAGATGCAGCAGATGGGGGCGACAGTCGTGAGGCGTCGAACGTGGGTGGTCAACGGTGCGCTGGTAGCCGCGGTGGCCGCGGTCGGGGTGGTCGCAGCGGCCACCTTCGCGACGCCGGCCGCGTCCGAGTCATCGGATCGCACGGCGACGGTCGCCAAGGGCGATGTCACCGCGTCGGTGTCGGCCAGCGGCAACCTGTCGGCGGCGACCACCGTGAATGTCGACTTCTCCGGCTCGGGGGGAACTGTCACTGACATCTACGTCGTGGTGGGAGACAAGGTCAAGAAGGGCGAGGCCCTGGCCAAGGTCGATGACACGACCCAGCGCCAGCAGCTGCGCACGGCCAAGGCGGGGCTGGCCTCGGCCGAAGCCCAGCTGGCCTCGACGACGGCCGGGCAGACATCGGCAGAGAAGGCACGCAGCAACGCGTCGGTGAAGTCCGCCCAGGCCAGCGTCACCAGTGCGCAGGACCAACTGGCCCAGGCCAAGCGGAGCTACAAGTTGGACAAGAGCCAGCAGAACACGGCCGTGGCCGCGGCCCAAGCGACCTACGACGCCACGATGAACGACCCGGCAGCGACCGACGTGGCCAAGCAGGCCGCCGACAACGAACTGAGGCAGGCGAAGAGCACGCGCGACAGCGTTCTGCTCAAGGACTCCCAGGCGATCCAGAACGCGCAGAACCAGGTCGCAGCGGCCAAGGTGCAGGTGAGCTCGGCAAAGGCCAGCGCCGCGGTCGACAGCCAGGGTCCGACGACTGGGGCTGTCGCGTCCGCGAACGCGCAGGTGGAGACAGCCCAGGTGCAGGTGGATTCCGCCCAGCAGGCCCTCGACGAGACCACGCTGCGGGCTCCCGCTTCCGGGACTGTCACCTCAGTCAACGGTGTTGTGGGGCAGTCCTCAACGTCGGCCGGCTCCGATGCATCCGGCACCACCTCGACAGCGGGCGGCGGGTTCGTGGTGATCACCGATATGACCGCACTCGAGGTCGACACGATGGTGTCCGAGGCTGACGCGACGCAGGTGAAGGTGGGCCAGCCGGCCACGATCACCTTCCCCGCGACCGACACGTCGGAGTCCGGTGAGGTCACCGCGATCGACGTCCAGGAGACCGTCACGAACAACGTGGTCGAGTACGGGGTGACCGTCTCCCTGGTGGAGGGCACCAAGGGCCTGAAGCTGGGCCAGACCGCCGATGTGAGCATCGAGACCGGCAGCGCCTCCAACGTCCTCTACGTTCCGACCTCAGCCGTCACGACCGTGGGCGCAATCTCCACCGTCACCGTTCGCACGGACGGCGTCGACACCTCGACCGTCGTCCAGACCGGGCTCGAGGGCAACTCGAGGACCGAGATCGTCAGCGGACTGGCTGAGGGTGATGTGGTCGTCATCCCGACGACGGTGGACTCGGGTTCGGGCTTCACGTTCCCTGGCGGTGGGAGCCCCCTCGGTGGCGGATTCCCCCGCGGAGGGCCGGCCTGATGCCCGGGACTCGTCCGGTGATCCACCTGTCGGGCATCACCAAGACCTACGGAGAGGACGAGGACGAGACGGTCGTGCACGCCGTCGCGGGGGTCGACCTGGTGGTCGAGCGCGGTGACTACGTCGCGATCATGGGGGCCTCCGGGTCCGGCAAGTCGACCCTGATGAACATCATCGGGTGCCTCGACGAGCCGACCCGCGGGCGCTACCTGCTCGACGGCGTGGACGTGCGCCGCCGCGACGAGGCCTCGCTGTCGCGGATCCGCAACCGCAAGATCGGCTTCGTCTTCCAGAGCTTCAACCTGATCCCGCGGACCAGCGCGCTGCGCAACGTCGCCCTGCCCCTGATCTACGGCGGGGTCCACCGGGCCGAGGCCCTCGAGCTGGCCCACGCAGCCCTGGACCGGGTGGGGCTCTCTGACCGTGCCGAGCACGGCCCGTCGCAACTGTCCGGCGGGCAGCAGCAGCGGGTCGCCGTCGCGCGGGCGATCGTGACCAACCCGGTCCTGCTTCTCGCCGACGAGCCGACCGGGGCCCTGGACTCGCACAGCACCCACGAGATCCTCGATCTGTTCGACCAGCTGTCCATGGCCGGTCGCACCCTGGTCGTGATCACCCACGAGCACGACGTGGCAGCGCACGCCAAGCGGGTGGTGCACATGAGTGACGGGCTGATCTCCTCCGACGAGCGGGTCACGGCAGTCACTGACCCACCCCCACATGCCGGGCGCCTCGCGGGAGTCACAACGTGAATGTCCGCGAGAGCATGCGCTTCGCTGTCCAGGGAGTGACTGCCAACAAGACCCGATCGGCCCTGACCACCCTCGGGATCATGATCGGCGTGGCCGCCGTGATCATCCTGGTCGCGGTCGGGACCGGCTCCAGCAAAGCAGTGGCAGACTCCATCAGCGGGCTCGGCGCCAGCACATTGACCGTGTCGTCGACCTCGACCGCCGCCGGTGGACGCGCGGGAGGCTTCGCCGGCCCGTTCGGCGGCGGTGGCGGGGCGACCTCGACCACGTCGGGCACCAAGACGGACTCCAACGAGCTCACCATGGACGATGCCCGCGCCCTGACCGACACGACCCTGGCGCCCGACGTCGAGGGCGTGGCCCCCGTGGTCTCCGCACAGTCGGTGACCGCCACCTACGAGGGTGCCTCGCACTCCGTGGGGACCTTCACAGGCACCACCAGCGCGTACCTGCTGATCAACAACGACACCGTCGCCAGCGGCACACCCTTCACCGATGAGGACTACACCGGGCACCGCCGGGTTGCCCTGGTCGGCACCACCGTCGCCGAGGACCTCGCCGGTGGTGACGGCAGCACGATCCTGGACAAGACCGTGTCCTTCAACGGCAAGGACTTCACCGTCGTGGGGATCCTGACCGAGAAGGGCTCGACCGGACCACAGGACTCCGACGACCGGGTGATCGCCCCCGCCACCGCCGTGCAGGACACCCTGTCGGGATACGGGGCCCTGAGCTCCATCTCCGTGAAGGCCACCTCCCCGGACACCTCGGATGAGGCCCAGACCCAGATCCAGGCCATCCTCGACTCCCGACACGGGGTGGACTCCACCAGCCGCGACTACTCGGTGTTCAACGCCTCAACGCTGGTCTCGGCGGCCACATCGTCGAACCAGACGTTCACCGTGCTGCTCGGAGCTGTCGCCGCGATCTCCCTGCTGGTCGGCGGCATCGGCGTGATGAACATCATGCTCGTCACCGTCACGGAGCGGACCCGCGAGATCGGCATCCGCAAGGCCATCGGGGCCGGCAGGCCCGACATCGTCGCGCAGTTCCTCGCCGAGGCGCTCCTGCTCTCGCTCTTCGGCGCCACGGTGGGTGTGGTGCTCGGACTCCTCGGATCCCAATTCACGATCGTCGGCGTCGAGCCCGTCGTCGCCCCCTACTCCGTCGTGCTGGCCTTCGCCGTCGCCATGATCACCGGCTTGGCCTTCGGCCTCTACCCAGCCAACCGCGCCGCAACCCTGCGGCCCATCGACGCACTGCGCTACGAGTGAGGACCCATGTCTGACGATGCGATCCACGACAACACCGGCTTCGACGACGTTGAAGCCGATGCCACGGAAAGGACCTCCCCGATCGCAACCCAGTCTCCGGAGGGCTGGGACGATCAGTTCCCCGAGGACGAGTTCGATGAGCCCACCCCCCGGTCGCGACTTCCCCTGATCACCAAGGTGCTGGCCGCGACCCTTGTGTGCGGGCTGTTCTTCACCGCCGGGTCGTTCGCCCAGAAGACCTTCGGCCCCAGCACCGGCACCACCGTTGCTGGGATCCCGGACTTCGCTGCCGGAGGCTTCCCCAGTGGGGGCTTCCCCGGAGCCGGCCAGGCTGCCGGCGCCCCCAGCGGCGCTGACTCGGGGACGACCACCAGCGCCACCGGCCCGGCCGTGATCGGGAAGGTGACCAAGGTCGACGGGGACACGATCACCGTCGAGGACTTCGGTGGCACCACCCACCTCGTCCAGACCGACACCAGCACCAAGATCGTCGAGGAGAACACCCTCCCATTGGACGACCTCACCACCGGAAGCAGCGTCACCGTCGCCGGAACCACCAACGACGACGGCACCATCAACGCGACCCGGGTCACCGCCCGCTAGCCGTCACCGACCGACGGGGCCCCCATTCGCCGACCTACGACTCAGCCCGACCAACCCAGCCCGTTCCCACCACCCGTGAAGGGACTCCCATGCCGTTGCCATCGCTCCGCGTCATTCCGACCTCCACCGCCCTGCTGGCCGCAGCCCTGATGCTGACAGCGTGCTCAAGCAGCGACCCGAGCACCACCACGACCACGGCCGCGACCCCGGCGCCAACCGCGCCGGCCGCGGGCCAGCCCCGCCCTGCCGGGGTCGACTTCCAGAAGATCAACGAGTGCCTGCAGGCAGCCGGCATCGACGTCCCATCGGGCATGCCCACCGACCGGCCATCGGGCATGCCCACCGACCGGCCATCAGGGATGCCGACAGACTTGCCCTCCGACATGCCCAGCGGCATGGGGGCGCCCGGCCAAGGGGGAGGGCCGGGCGGCGCGTTCAACGACCCGGAGGCGCAAGCCGCCCTCAAGGCGTGCGGGATCGAGCTCCCAACGATTCCCACCAGGTGAGGGCTGGCTGGTGACGAGCCTGCGTCCCCCATCGGGGATCTGCTCCTCACCGGCGCCGTGGGCTCCGGGGCACCATGGACCAAGTCCTGGGCTTCTGCTCGCCAAGCGCGCTGATGGCCGGGTGGGACCGATGGCGGGTTACTGGCGGGCCAACGCCGTGGACAGGCGCAGTTGCGGATCCACCAGGTGGCTGAAGTCCGTTGCTCCCTCAGCGATCTCGAAGAGCACGGAGTCGACGGTGCCGGTGAATGCGCTGTCCTCGGAGCGGTAGTCGTCGCTGACCGGCGACCCGGTGTCGTGTCCGACGTCGCAGGTCTCGTCGAGGGAGAAGACCAGGGGCACGGTTGCCTCGAGCCTGCCCTCGGCAACGGTCTCCCCGTCCACCTGGAGGGTCACGCCACCACCGCGGCCGGGTCCGCCACCGTCGTAGTCGAACACCATGACGACGCGTCGCCGGCCCGCTGCCAGCGGCTGGGAACCGACCACCGTGGTGGAACTCATGCCCATCAGGTTGTAGCAGTAGGCGGGGGTGCCGTCGGCGCGCAGGTAGAGGCTCCATCCTCCGAAGGCGCCTCCTTGGGACACGATCACCCCGGAAGCGCCACCGTCGGGGATCTCGACGTCGGCAGCCACCGCGTGGGAGACGTTCTTCATGTTGATCACCGAGGATTCGGTGAGCCGGCCCATCCCGCCGTACAGGATCTGGGTTCGCCCGGAGATCAGTTCGGGGCGGCCGGCGACCTTGGCATCGAAACGCTCGACGCGGCGATCGTCCAGGGGCAGCACGTTGTACCTGCGTGCCTCGGACAGGAACAGCTCCTGCAACTCCTGGAGCTTCTCGGGCATCTGGGCCGCGAGGTCGTTGGCCTGGGTCCAGTCTCCGGGGGCGTACAGCTCCCACACGTCGTCGGTGAAGGCGGGCAGTTCGGCCATCGCGATCCACGGGGTCGCGTGCTTGGTGACCGCGGTCCACCCCTGGTGGTAGATCCCTCGGTTTCCGCCGATCTCGAAGTACTGGGTGGTGTGCCGGTCGTCGGCGTGCTGCTCGTCGAAGGAGTAGCGCATGCTCACCCCGTGCAGCGGGTCCTGCGCGACACCGTGCACGGCATCCGGGTGGGGCAGCCCCGCGACGTCGAGGACCGTCGGGGCGATGTCGATCACGTGGTGGAACTGGTGGCGGACCTGTCCTGGTTCGCTGATCCCCGCCGGCCAGTGGACCACGGTCGCGTTGCGGGTACCGCCCCAGTGGGAGGCCACCTGCTTGGTCCACTGGTAGGGGGTGTCCATGGCGTGCGCCCAGCCGACGGAGAAGTGGTTGTACGCCTGCGGCGTGCCCAACAGGTCGATCCGGGAGGCCAGGAACTCCGGGGTCTCCAACGCGGCGGCGCCGTTGAAGAACAGGTACTCGTTGAAGCTGCCGTTGATGTGCCCCTCAGCCGAGGCCCCGTTGTCGCCCAGGATGTAGAACACCAGCGTGTTGTCCAGGGCGTGGATCGCGTCGAGGGCATCGACCAGGCGTCCGATGTGGTGGTCGGTGTGCTCCAGGAACCCGGCGTAGACCTCCATCTGCCGGGCCAGGACCGCCTTGAGCTCGCCGGGCATGTCCTCCCACGCGGGGATCTCGTCATGACGGGCAGTGAGCTCGGCGTCCTCGGGAACGATGCCCCGACGCTGCTGCTCGGCGAAGGTCCGCTCGCGCAGGGCGTCCCAGCCGTCGTCGAACTGCCCGCGGTACTTGTCCGCCCATTCGAGGGGCACGTGGTGCGGGGCGTGGGTCGCGCCGGGAGCGAAGTACATGAAGAACGGTCGATCCGGGGCCAGGGCCGACTGCTGGCGCACCCACGCGATCGCCCGGTCGGTCATGTCCTCGGTGAAGTGGTAGTCCTCGTCGGCAGTGCGGTCGGGCTCGATCGGGGTCGTCCCGTTGTACAGCGCGGGCGCGAACTGGTTGGTCTCACCACCGAGGAACCCGAAGAAGTACTCGAAGCCGCCGCCACCCGTGGGCCACGCATCGAACGGGCCCACCGGGCTGGTCTGCCACATCGGGACCTCGTGGCACTTGCCGAACTGGGAGGTCGCGTACCCGTTGAGCCGCAGCACCTCCGCCAGGGGTGCCGCCGACTGGGGCCGCACCGAGGTGTAGCCCGGGATCGACGTCGCGACCTCGGTGATCGCCCCCATCCCGACCGCATGATGGTTGCGGCCCGTGAGCAGCGCCTGCCGGGTTGGCGCACACAGCGCCGCCGTGTGGAACCGGGAGTACGACAGCCCATTGCCGGCCAGCCGCTCGGCCGTGGGGGTCCGACACGGCCCACCGAACACGCTCGCCGCACCGAAGCCGACATCGTCGAGCAGGATCACCAGGACGTTGGGGGCGCCCGGCGGCGGCGAGACCGGCCGGATCGGCTCATACACCGCCCGCGGGTCCTTCGCGTCCTCGTGCACCGGACCCGCGTACGGCTTGTCCGGGATGGGCAGAACGGTGCGATCCATGGCGTCGATCTCCTTCAGCCGAGCGGAGCAGGTCCAATCAGTCCGGCGTCGCAATCGCGGGGAGGTGTCACGACCGTCCCCCTAGCAACTTCACTGGCAAGCCCGTTGCCGGAATTCAACCACGCCGCATCCATCGTGGCCCTCGGGGCGAGGACGGACCGGGCGGTGCTGGCATCGGTTGCGCGCTGCCGACAGGACAAGCGGTACCGGCTCGTCGCCTCCAACGCCACCGCGTCGACCTACTCGAACACCGCGGTCGCGACCGCTCGGCGGTAGCGCCGCGATCGTGATGGCGGGCCTCGCTTCCCAGGACTGCTGACCCGAGTGGGTCAGGCCGTGGCCAGGATCCGGGCGAGCAGGTCGCGGTCGACGAGGTCGTCGTAGTCGGGGTGCTTCTCCAGCCACCCGGCGACGTACTCGCACAGGGGGACGATCCGGAGTTGTTGCGCGCGGACGTCGTCGAGCGTCGCGCGCACGAGCTTCGACGCGAGGCCCTGGCCGGCGAACTTCTCCTTGATCACCGTGTGGTCGAAGACCAGGGATCCCTCGAAGGGCTGGTAATGGGTGAACCCGGCGAACGTCCCATCCACGAGGATCTCGTAACGACTGCGCTCGGGCGCATTCTGGACCTCGATCACGACAGCGCTCCTTGGTCCGTTGGGTCGCTGGCCAGCGCGTTCCGGGTGTAGGTCAGCGCACGGCTTGGGCAGGCATCGATCGTGGCCGCGAGCTCGTCGGTGCTGCTGGCCCCGACGTCGATCCACGGCCGTTCGCGTGGCCTGAACACCGCCGGCAGGGTGGTGGCGCACACGCGGGAGTGCTGGCAGATGCTCGGGTCCCAGTGAACGGTGAGGTCCGCCGTCGGGTAGTCACGGATGGCCATGGCGTGATTCTCCCGTCACTTCTGGCCAACGGCCACAGGAGTGAGTCACCCGGGACCTGCGCCCTTCCTTCCCTGTGCCAACGCCGGCGGCGGCCACTACCCTCGTTGGCAACCGGGACTCGCCCGGTCGGATGTGGAGGAATCAGTCATGGGTCTGGGTGACCGTCGCGAGCAGCGAAGGGAAGACCGTCAGGAGTTCGGCCGTCGGGGTTCTGCGACGACGTACAAGATGCGCGAGAAGATGGCGTCCTTCGGCGATGACTTCTGGATCGAGGATGGCGACGGGCGACGTCACTTCAAGGTGGACGGCAAGATGCTGCGGGTCCGCGACACCCTCATCTTCGAGGACCTCAACGGCAAGGAGCTGGCCAAGATCCAGTCCAAGGCCGTCTCGATCCGCGACAAGATCAAGATCGAGCGTGACGGTGCCCCCAGCGGGGTGCTGACCAAGGACCTGATCAACGTCCTGGGCGACGACTTCAAGCTCAAGCTCGATGACGGCCGGGAGCTGGAGCTCAAGGGCAACTTCCTCGACCACGAGTACTCGTTCTTCGAGGGGCGCAACAAGGTCGGCGAGGTGTCGAAGAAGTGGTTCCGCATCCGCGACACCTACGGGGTGCAGATCGAGCCGGGCTACGACGACATCCTGCTCCTGGCCGCCACGGTCGCCATGGACCAGTCGAGCCACGACATCGGCTGATCCCACACGGCACGAGGAGCCCATCCCCGCCCAGCAGGCGGGGGTGGGCTCCTCCTTTTCCGCGCGGATCACGTCGCATCCGGCACGCTTCGGCCTGCTCGCGCGGCATCCGACCCGCGCGACGCGACAGGATGTGTGCGCCGAGCTCCGAGGCCTGAGGAGGCTGGAAGTGGAAGTCATCATCGTTCGCAAGCCTGAAGACGCTGCGCCCATCGTCGCCAACGCCTACAGCACGCTGCTCGCCGCCAAGCCGGACGCGGTCCTGGGGCTTGCGACCGGCTCCACCCCCCTGGGTGTCTACAAGGAGTTGATCCGCCGCCACAAGGAGGAGGGGCTCAGCTTCGCCCGTGCGAAGGCCTTCAACCTCGACGAGTACGTCGGCCTGCCGGCCGGCCACCCCGAGCTCTACCGGACGTTCATCGAGCGCGAGTTCACCGGCCACGTCGACTTCGCCCCCGATGCCGTCAACGGTCCCGACGGCCTGGCCGAGGACCTGCTCCAGGCCGGCCGCGACTACGACCAGGCCATCAAGGACGCCGGCGGCATCGACATCCAGATCCTGGGCATCGGCTCCGACGGCCACCTCGCCTTCAACATGCCCGGCTCGTCGCTGGTGTCGCGCACCCGGCTCAAGACCCTGACGACCAAGACCCGCGAGGACAACGCCCGCTTCTTCGACGGCGACATCAACCAGGTTCCCAAGCACTGCCTCACCCAGGGGCTCGGCACGATCATGGAGTGCCGCCACGCGATCATGCTGGGCTTCGGTTTCGGCAAGGCCCAGGCCGTGGCGGAGTGCGTCGAGGGTGGGGTGTCGGCGCACTGGCCGGCCTCGATCCTGCAGATGCACCCGCACGCCACAGTCGTGGTCGACGAGGAGGCAGCCAACCAGTTGCGCCTCACGAGCTACTACACGAACACCTACGAGGGGAAGCCCGACTGGCAGGGCATCTGATCGCACCCCCATCCCGGCGTGAGGATCGTCCATGGCTGATGCAGCGACGACGGCGGAGCCGGCGACCGGGCCCCATCGCCTCGGCCGCCTGAGGGCGTATGTGCCGATCCTCTCGTGGTTCCCCGAGTACAACCGGGGATGGTGGTCGAAGGACACCCTCGCGGGACTGACGCTCTGGGGCCTGCTTGTGCCCCAGGGGATGGCGTACGCCGGGATCGCCGACCTCCCGCCGCAAGCCGGCCTCTACACGTTGGTCATCTCGCTGCTGATCTACGCCCTCTTGGGCACATCCCGCCACCTGTCCGTCGGCCCCACGTCGGCGGCCTCCGCCCTCCTTGCCTCGTCCGTGGCCGCCGTTGCCGTGACGAACGTCGAGGACGCCGGCTCTCAGGGCGCCAGCTACGCAGCCAATGCCCAGGCGTTCGTCCTGGTGACTGGCCTCGTCTTCCTCGTGGCCGGCGTTCTGCGCCTCGGCTTCATCACCCAGTTCCTCTCGAAGCCGGTGATGGACGGATTCGTCACTGGCCTGGCGATCTTCGTCGCCGTCGGCCAGCTGAACAAGCTGTTCGGCGTCCCCAAGCCCGAGGGCAACACCGTCCGGAAGTTCTTCGGCGTCATCAAGGAGCTCCCCGAGGCCAACTGGGCGGCGTTCGCGATCGGCGCGGTCGCCATCCTCCTGCTGGCCGGGCTCCCCAAGCTGAACCCGAGGATCCCCGCGGGTCTGATCGCGCTCTTCGGGGCGATCTTCGTCAGCGACCAGCTGGACCTGGCCGGCAGCTACGACGTCGCGGTGGTCGGTACGCTGCCGCAGGGCCTACCGTCCCTGGACTTCACCGCCGTCCCGTTCCGGACCTACATCGCGATGGTCCTGCCGGCCCTCGGCGTCTTCCTGGTGGCGTTCAGCGAGGCGCTGGGGGCGGCTCGGGAGTTCGCCGATCGTCACGGGTACGAGGTCGACGCCGACCAGGAGCTCAACGCCCACGGCGCCACCAACATCATCAGTTCGCTCTTCGGGGGGATGATCGCCTCGGGGGGCATGTCGGGCTCCGCGGTCAAGGAGGGTGCCGGGGCGCAGACCCAGATCTCGAACCTCGTGGCCTGGGTCGCGACCGTCATCACGTTGCTGTTCCTCACGCCGCTGTTCGCATCACTGCCCGAGTCCGTGCTGGCCGCGCTGATCATCTACGCGGTCTGGCACATCATCACCTCGCGCAAGCTGCAGCGGTTGCGCCAGCAGTCAAGGGTCGAGTTCTGGTTCGGACTCCTGGCCATGCTCGGCGTGCTGTTCATCGGGGTGCTCGAGGGCATGATCGTCGGCCTCGTGTCGTCGCTGGTGTTCCTCGTGTACCAATCCAGCCGGCCGTATGTCGCCTCAGTGGGACGCGTGCCTGGCTCCCCGGGCGCGTACTCAGACCTGAAGCGGCACCCGGAGAACGAGCCCGTGGCAGGGGTTCTGATCCTGCGCCTGCATTCGGCCTACTACTACGCAAACGCCCTGACGGTCCGCGACCGGATCCGGATGCTGGTCGATCGAGCTGATCCGAAGCCCAGTGCGGTGATCCTGGACATCGGATCGCAGGACTCCCTGGACCTGACCTCCGCGGACGTCCTCACGAGCCTGGGGTCCGAGCTGCGCGCCCAAGGCATCGAGCCCTACCTGGCAGACGTGCACACCCCGGCGCTCGCGTACGCCCGCGCTGTCGGGGTCATCGATGTGATCCACGAGGACCACGTGTTCCCCACGATCGACCTGGCCGTGCAGCACATCGAGGCCCATGCGCGGTCGGCCGCAGATCAGTCGACGGAGGATCCGGAGGAGGCTCGACCCGGCTCTGAGGACCCGACCGAGTCCTGAGAGGCCCGAGCGCCCGGTGCCCTTCTACGACTCCGGGCGCAGGACCGCCGGGGTCTCGGCCAGGTGGAAGCCCTCGTAGGCCTTGTTCGGGCCGCTGCCGACCATCGGCCACACCCGCTTGGCGTTCGGCGCTGCGCCGTCCACCCGCAGGCAGGCACCCGAGATGAACGCGGCTGCCGGCGAGAGCAGGAACACGATGGCCGCCGACACCTCGCTCTCGGTCCCGAACCGGTTCAACGGCACGCTCCTGGGCAGGCCGAGGATCATCTCCTTCATCGCCGGCGGGTAGTTGTCCATCCCGCTGGAGGCGATCCAGCCGGGCGCGACCGCGTTCACCCGCACGGGGGCCCATTCCAGAGACGCCGTCTCGGTGAAGTTCAGCATCCCCGCGCGGGCGGCGCCCGAGTGGCCCATGCCCGGCATGCCGTTCCACATGTCGGCGATGATGTTGACGATCGCGCCACCGTGGCTGAGCATCCACTGCGTGTAGCACTCGCGCGCGACCAGGAACCCCCCGGTGAGGTTCGTGCGCACCACGGCGTCCCAGCCCTTCGCGCTGATCGCAGCCAGGGGGGCGGGGAACTGGCCGCCGGCGTTGTTGACCAGGCCATCGATGCGGCCGTGAGCGGCCAGTGCGTCAGCGACAGTGGCCTTCACCAGGGCCTCGTCGCGGATGTCGCACTCGTGGATGCTCACGGTGCCTCCCGAGGACTGGATCTCGTCGCGGACGGTCTCGAGCTTGGCGCGCGCGCGGCCCACCAGGGCGACGGTGGCCCCGAGGCTGGCCAGCTCGTGGGCCGTGCAGCGACCGATCCCCGATCCTGCGCCGGTGACCAGGACAACCTGGTCGGCGAAGAGAGCCTCGCGGTAGATCGACCCGTACCCCATGTGTCCTCCTGCGCCGCCGGTCCGTCAGCCGGATCGTAGCGGTGCAGGTGGGGGTCACTCCCCGGCGGCGGAGGTCGGACCTGCGCCGGCCAACCGGCGCTCACCAGCCAGGCGGGCGGGCGAGGCGACCAGGGCGACGCGCAGCACGCGCAGGGCGGCATCAGCCGCAGCCACGTCCAGGGCGCCGAGGCGGGGCGTGGATCCGAGCATCTCCAGGGCCCAGTCGGGCTGGGTCGCCCAGGCGGCGCGGGCCAGCACCCGGTATCCCGGCCGCAGGGCCAGGGGCAGCGGGGCGTTCGTCACGAAGGAGTGGGTCCGATGGACGAGGTCGTCCACGCGCAGTTCGGGGGCGAATCCGGCGAAGCACTCGGCGAGCTCGGCCTGCGAGCGTGGTGGGTCGGCGACGCCCATCGCAGCACCGACGATGGCCATGTCCGCGACGTAGGCGTCGGCGTCGATCGTGCCCTCCCGGCCCAGGTGCAGGTAGGCCGAGAGCATCGAGTCCACGAGGGCGATGTGCACCCACTCCAGCAGCCTGGGGTCCTGCGCGGAGTACGCCCGACCATCGGAGGCCGTTCCCTGCACGCGCCGGTGCATGACGCGCACGGCGTCCACCGTCTGCTGGGCCAGCTCGGCGGAGCCGTAGGTGGTGGCTGCGAGGTAGGCACCGGTGCGCTGCAGCCGGCCGAAGGGGTCCTCGCGGTAGGTGGAGTGACGATCCACCCCGGCCATGGCCAGCGGGTGCAGGGCCTGAAGGTAGAGGCTGCGGATGCCACCGACGAACGTGGCCACCGAGCCGTGGACGGTCCAGATCGCATCGCCGGGGGCGAACCACCCGGGGGCGCCGGCAGGCTTGGCGATCGCGCGGGCGATGTCGGACTGGCCGTCGGTGCGCCCGGACAGCACCTCGCGCACGGACGAGGCCAACGGGGCCAGGAGGGTGCTGGATGCCATGGGTCAAGGGTGCGGCAGTCGCCCCCGGCCCGCATCCGGGCGATGGGCCCGCGGGCAGGGCGCCACGCCTGCACCCGTGCCACGATGGAGGCATGAGCCAACCCGATGACATCGACAAGTTGCTCCGCGAGATCGACGCGATGAACGCCGGCTCCAGTCAGGGCGCCGCCCTTCCGGCGCCGGCCCAGAACAAGGCCATCGAGCCGGCGGCGAAGTCCACCGGCGGGTCCGGCCGGGTTGCCTGGACGGGGGCGAGCGCAGTCGGTGGGTTGCTGGCCGGCGGCGTCGTCGGCACGTTCCTCACCTTCCTGCCCTCTGTGAGCACGGCATCGACCGCCGTGGGGGCAGCGTTCGGTGCCGCCCTCGCGGGGTTCGTCAGCGGACCCCCCGCCTGGTTCCACAAGGACTGAACGTCCAGGATCGCGTCGGGTTTGCTGGGTCGGCCAGTTGATCCGGTCGGGTCTCGACGAACGCGATCGTCTCGAACCCGACGCGATCAGGCTGGCCGATCGACCGATCGGCCGGTCAGCCCGCGGGCAGGTCCTGCCACGCCGGTAGCCACAGGTCGTCGAGACGCAGGCTCTCGGCCGCCCGGATCGCACGCTGGACCGCCTGCGCGGTGACCTCCGACGCCATCACCGACAGGAGCATGGCCAGCCGCTCGGGGGCAATCGCATCCTGGACCTCCGGATCGACAGTGCCGGTGGCTGCGGCGAAGAGGGTGTCGCCGTCCATCGGGGTGTGGACGGGCCGAATGGTGCGGGCCAGCCCGTCATGGGCCACCTGGGCCAGTCGCGAGGCCTGGGTCTTGGTCAACCGGGCGTCGGTGATCACGACCCCGATGGTCGTGTTGGCGGCCGCGTGCGTGCCATCGCCGAACCTCCCGGCCAGGACCTCGTCCACGGTTCCGGCCAGCTCGAGTGTGTCCGGTGACACGCGCGCTCCCGCGAGGACCGCCCCAGTGCTGGGGTCAACCACATCGCCCACGGCGTTGACCACCACGACCGCCGACATCGTGACCCCCTGCGCGTGGAGCGTGGCGATCCCCACCCCACCGCGCATGGCCCGGTCGGGTCCGAGCAGCTTGCCCACCGACGCCCCGGCGCCGGCGCCCACGTTGCCCTCCGCCGCCGCCGCGAGGGGAACCGCCGCCGCACAGGCGCGGGCGCCGCTGTCGGCATCGGGGCGGATCATGGGATCGCCGACGCCGAGGTCGAAGATCACGGCGGCCGGCACCAGAGGGACCCGCAAAGGTCCCACTTCGATCCCGCGGCCCTGACCTTCCAGCCAGCGCATCACGCCTCCAGCGGCATCGAGCCCGAAAGCGCTGCCACCGCACAGGGCGATCGCGTGGACCTCCTGGACGGTGTTGACCGGGTCCAGCAGGTCGGTCTCCCGCGTGCCCGGGGCCGCGCCGCGCACGTCGACCCCGGCGGTGGTCCCGTCGGGCAGAAGCACAACGGTGACCCCCGTGGGCCGCCGGCTGTCGGTCTCGTGCCCGATCAGGACCCCGGGGAGCGGTGCGGGATCGGAGGGCGAGTTCGTCATGGAGCCATCCAACTCCGGTCCGCGACAGGTGTCGGGCTGGGCGAGCAGGAGGCGTCTCGATGCGACGGGGCTGCGCGCCCCGCCGCTCGACCTTAGGCTCGGTTGCCATGGGAACCTTTGACAGCGCCCAGGCGCCGCACGCAGTGCTCGTGGGGGTTGGCCCCGGCCTCGGGGCAAGCCTCGCGCGGACGTTCGCAGCCGCCGGCTACAACCTCACGCTCGTCGCTCGAACAGCGGCCAGCCTGGAGGGCATCGCTACGGAGGTGCGCGCCACCGGGCGCACGGTGCGCGAGGAGCTGCTCGATGTCAGCGACCTCGATGCCGTCGGCGATGCGGTCCGGCGGGCCAGCGACTGGCGGCCGATCTCCCTGCTGCATCACAACGCGTCGATGAACGCCGGAGGGCTGCTCGCTGCCGACACCGACACGCTGCGCGCGAGCGTCGAGGTGAACGCCCTGGCTGCGGTCGTGGCGGTGCAGGCCGCGCTGCCCGGCCTCGTGGCCACGCGCGGTCGTGTGACCTGGACCGGGGGTGGCGTCGCCCTGAGCCCGATGGGTGAGTACGGGGTCCTGTCCCTCGGCAAGGCCGCGATGCGGGCGGCCGGATTCGCGCTCGCGCAGGAACTGGCACCGCAGGGTGTGCAACTGCGGATGCTGACGATCAAGGGCATCATCCGACCGGGTGGCCGGTTCGATCCCGACCGCATCGCGGGAGCCTTCTGGGCCTTCGCGCAGGAACAGGGGGCGGATGTCGAACGACTCTACGACGGGAGGGGCTGATGGCCCAGGCGCCCCTGCGTGAGGTCCCCGCGCACTTCCTTCGGGGCATGGCCATGGGAAGCGCGGACATCGTGCCGGGGGTGTCCGGGGGCACGGTCGCCCTGGTCCTGGCCATCTACCAGCGACTGGTGACCGCGATCCGCAACGGATCCACGGCGCTCGGTCACTTCCTGAAGCTGGACGTCCGCGGGGGCTGGGCGCTGCTCCGGCAGGTCGATTGGCTGTTCCTGATCCCGCTCGGCCTGGGGATCCTGTCGGCAGTCCTGCTGCTGGCGGGTGCGATCGAGCACCAGCTCGAGGTGCACCCGGTCCAGATGTCCGGGCTGTTCATGGGACTGGTGGCGGGGTCCACGGTGGTGGCCACCGGGTTGCTCACCCGGCGCGACCTGCGTGAATGGGTGCTGATCCTGGGCGCCGGAGCGGCGTTCTTCGTCGCGCTTGGCTTCACGGCAGGGTCCTCCGAGGCGGGTGTCTCGGGTGACATCCCTCTGTGGGCGTTCTTCGTGTCCGGGGCGATCGCGATCTGCGCGATGATCCTGCCCGGGATCAGCGGGTCGTTCCTGCTGGTCGTGATGGGCATGTACTCCGCAGTCCTCACTGCGGTCAACGAGCGCGACTTCCTGACCGTCGGGGTGTTCGTGCTCGGGTGCGTCGTCGGGCTGGCCCTGTTCAGCCAGTTGCTGCACTGGGCGCTCAACGAGCACTACGACACCGTCATGGCCGTGATGATCGGCCTGATGCTCGGGTCCCTGCGGGTTCTCTGGCCGTGGCCCGACGGCGCGGACAGCGTGGCTCTCGGGGCGCCGGATGAAGCCGTCGGGGTGACCGTGGCGCTGGCGCTGTTCGGCCTCGGCCTGGTCCTGGTGATCGACCGGATCGCCCACCGGGTGGAGCATCGACGCAGCAGTGACGAGATCGAGGAGCTGCAGGCGAGCTAGCCGCGCGGGCCGGGCCGCGGAGCGCAGGCGAGGCTATCCTCAGCCCATGTCCGAGAAGCCGTCCCCCGCCAGCCAGCCGAAGAGTGACCGTCATCGAGTCGTGGTCATCGGATCGGGATTCGGTGGGCTGTTCTCCACCCAGGCGCTCAAGCGCGCTGACTGCGACGTGACGTTGATCTCGCGCACCACCAGCCACCTGTTCCAGCCGCTGCTCTACCAGGTGGCCACGGGGATCCTGTCGATGGGCGACATCGCGCCGGCGACGCGGGAGGTGCTCAAGCGCCAGAAGAACGCCACGGTCCTGCTCGGCGAGGTCACCGACATCGACCTCGAGGCGCGCACCGTCACGTCGCAAGCTGCGCCCGGACCCCTGGTCACCCCGTACGACAGCCTGATCGTGGCGGCGGGCGCCGGCCAGTCGTACTTCGGCAACGACCAGTTCGCCGAGTTCGCGCCCGGCATGAAGTCCATCGACGACGCCCTCGAACTGCGAGGTCGGATCTTCGGATCGTTCGAGCTGGCCGAGCGGGCCACCGACCCCCAGGAGATCAGGCGCTTCCTGACGTTCGTCGTCATCGGGGCGGTCCCACCGGGGTGGAGATGGCCGGCCAGATCTCCGAGCTGTGCAATCGCGCACTCAAGCGGGACTTCCGCCGGATCGACACCACCTCCGCGCGGATCGTGCTGCTGGATGCCGCCCCCGCCGTGCTGGCGCCCTTCGGCCCGAAGCTGTCGGCAGATGCCGAACGGATCCTCATCAACGCGGGTGTTGAGGTGTTGCTCAACGCCAAGGTCGTGGGCCTGGATGCGGACGGCGTGACGTACGAGACAGCGGACGGCGTGAGGACCTTCATCCCCGCGGCGTGCAAGGTGTGGGCCGCCGGCGTGGCTGCCTCGCCGCTCGGCGCCCTGCTCGCGGAACGTGCCGGCGCCGAGGTGGATCGGGCGGGGCGGGTGCTCGTCGAGCCGAACCTCACCCTCCCGGGGCACCCCGAGGTGTTCATCGTCGGGGACATGATCGCCCTGGACAACCTCCCGGGAGTTGCGCAGGTCGCGATCCAGGGTGGTCGGTACGCCGCATCGACAATCCGGTCGCGCATCGACGGGCATCCGGACCCCGGGCCGTTCGAGTACCACGACAAGGGCAGCATGGCCACGATCACGCGGTTCAGCGCCGTCGCCAGCGTCGGACGGATCAGGACTGCGGGCTTCATGGCGTGGGTGCTGTGGCTCGTCGTGCACCTGATGTACGTCGTGGGCTTCAAGAGCCGGCTGACGACCCTGGTCAACTGGTCGGTCAGCTTCGTCGGGCGCAACCGCTCCGAGCGGACCACCTCGGCCCAGCAGGTGGTCGCCCGCAACCGGCTGAGCCGCGATCCGGACGCGCCACCGGTGTGGCCCGGCGCGGTGGGCGAGGGCCTCACCCCGATGTCAGGCACTCCGCAGCCGGAGTGAACGGGCGGTGAACGGAACATGTCCGGCACCTGACTCAACCGTGACCTGTCGTCGGACATAGGACCCCCCATCGGGGTTAGCCTTCGGGTGTCATGGCTCCCAGTGTGCAGAAGCCCGCGCACCTCGGCGAGCGGCCCCGTGAGTGGCTGCCCGTCCGCAAGTGGGCGCCCACCTACCAGCGCCGGTGGCTCAAGGGCGACCTCATCGCCGGGTCGGTCGTCGCGGCGCTGGCCATCCCGCAGTCCCTGGGTTACGCGACCATCGCCGGGCTGCCGGTGCAGGTGGGCCTCTACTCGTTGCCCACCGTCCTGATCGCCTACGCGATTCTGGGCACCTCGCGGAAGCTGATCGTCGGACCCGTGTCGACCGTCGCCCTGCTCACCGGCTCCCTCATCGCGGGCTTCAACCCCGAGAGCCAGGCGGAGGCAGTCGCCCTGGCTGCAGGCATGGCGATCACGGCGGGCCTGCTGCTGATGCTGGCCAGCGTGATGCACATCGGCTGGGTGGCGGAGTTCCTCTCCAAACCGATCGTCACCGGATTCGTCCTCGGCCTGACCATCCTGGTGATCATCGGTGAGCTGCCCAACATCCTGGGCATCCCAGGGGCTTCCACATCAGACGTTCTCGTACGCATCCAGACCCTGGCCACCGGATTGGACGACATCCACCCGCAGACACTTGTGGTCGGCGTGGTCTCGTTGGCCCTGATGTTCGGGGGCACCAAGCTGGCCCCCAAGGTCCCGTGGGCGTTGGTCACGTTGCTGGTCGGACTCGTCGCGTCCAACGCACTGGACCTCGCCGCCGACGGTGTCCGAGTGGTTGGCGAGGTGCCCCAGGGCCTGCCCACGCCGTCGCTTCCCGGGATCCCGTTGTCGGACTGGAGCCAGGTGGTCCTGGCGGGGGCTGCCGTCGCGTTCGTCGGACTGGCAGAGGGCCTGAGTGCGGCCCGCCTGTACGCGACGGAGGACGCCCGGGTCGACGCGAGCCAGGAACTGCTCGCGGTCGGCGTCGGCAACATCAGCTCCGGGATCTTCGGCGGCTTCGGCGTGGCCGGGAGCCTGTCCAAGACCGCCACCGTGGACCGGGCCGGTGGGCGCACACAGGTGGCCGGGCTCACCACCGCCTTCCTCGCCCTGGCCACGATCCTCTTCCTCGCGCCGCTGCTGTCGGCCCTGCCCAAGGCAACCCTGTCGGCGATCGTCATCCACGCCGTCTGGGGGCTCCTGGACTTCAAGTCGATGCGCCGGTACTCCTTCCTTCGCCGGAACGACATCGTTGCGGCCACGGTGGCAACGATCGGCGTGCTCCTGCTCGGTCCCCTCGAGGGCCTGCTCCTGGCCATCGCGCTCTCCGTCTTCGGGCTGGTCTACCGGTCCAGCCGGGTGGACGTCGAGGTCATGGGTCGGATTCCCGGGGAGAAGGCCGGGTGGGGCGGCATGCGCAACCACCCGGAGCGCCATCCCGTGAAGGGGATCCTCGTCCTGCGGGTGGATGTGCCGTTGTTCTGGGTCAACTCCTCCTCGATCAAGGACGCGGTCCTGACTCGAGTCGATGGTGCCCGCGAGTTCGTGGACGACGAGATCGTGGCCGTCGTCCTCGACATCGAGGGCACCAACCAGCTCGACACCACAACCGTCGACATGCTCGAAGCGCTCCTGGCCGCACTGCGGGTGAGATGTGTGGACCTGTACCTCGTGAGGGTCATGTACCCCGTCCGGGTCATCCTGCGCCGGGCGGGCTTCGTGGCCAAGATCGGTGAGGACCACATGTGGCACACGATCAGCCAGGGGGTGCGTGAGGCCCGGATCCACTACGGGCTCAAGGAGGGCGTGGTCGACGCCTCCGGCGGGTACGACAGCGCAGCCGAGGAGCACGAGCCTCGGATCGTGCCCAGGTACTTCACCTTCGCCCAGCAGTACGCCGAGGCGGCAACCGCAGAAGGCGGTGACGGCGATGACGACGAGGGCGTGACCGTCGAGACTGCCGAGTCCGACCGCATCGCGGACGACGATGAACCGACCACCCTCGAGGTTCTGGCTGCGGCGCGTGGCCTGGATCCCGAAAGGGGCGACGACGAGGGGCCTCACGAACCACCAAGTGGCCAGGACGAGTCCCACAAGAAGCGCGCGAAGACGCACAAGAACGACAAGGTGCACAAGGCCTGACGCGGGCCTCGCGGGTTGCCCAGTGCGGCGCGTTACGCCCGCCGCGCACCGATTGGGTCGCACGTCACCGGTCGTGCTTCGATGGAGCCCTGTGCGCGGGGCGGGGGGCCCGCACGCCCGTCCGAACCTCCTCAGGAGTCCCGCTCGTGCTGCCCGCCGTGACCACCGCGCCCGTCGCGATCGACGTCCCCGACCGCTACATCCGGCCCCTTGCCGGCCGCGAGGTACGTGGGCTGGCCTGGGCAGGATCGGACCTGCTCGTCCTCGATGCGCGCACCGGGCGGCTGGCCCTCGTGGACCCGGCGACCGACGCCACGCGCGTGGTCAACGACGGGATGTCGGAGGTGTTCCTCGGTGCAGGCGGGCTCGCCCTGGCTGAGGGGGCCCTGTGGTTCACCACGAGTGAAGGCCTGTACCGGGCCCGCTGGTTGGAGGGCCCCGGGCATTCGGCCACCGACCCTCGGCTGACCGTTCCCGAGCTCGTCCTGCCGATCGAGGGGGCGTCGGCGGTCGCCGTCCTCGGCACCCGTGCCCACCTCGTGCGCGGGCACACCCTCGAGCTCCGGGACGTCGCAGCCCTGGACGTCGTCGTCGCCCGCGTCGAGCTGCACGGCATCGGCGCGAAGGGCATCGCTGCGACCTCGGATGCGCTGTGGCTCTCCGACGACCTCGAGCAGACCGTCTACTGCCTGGACCCGAGCACCCTGGCCACGCGGTTCATGGTGGTCACCCCGCTCGAACGGCCGACGGCCATCACGGCGCGGCGCGAGCCAGGTGTCGACGCCGACACCCTGCACGTGGCCTACTACGAGAACGAGCCCTTCCTGAAGGACAACCCGTACGTCGACCCGTCGTGGGAGGTCCGCTACCGCGACCGGGCGCTGATCCACCAGCTGCGCGTGCATCACGACCCGGAGTCCCGCCGGGCATGGTCCACCGGCCACCGGGTCCAGATGCACTACTACGTCGACCTCGAGCCGGATGCCGATGTCGAGGCCCTGGACGACGTCGAGTGGCGGATGAGCCTGCCCATCGAGAGCCCGCGCCAGCGCATGGTGTCGGTGGAGCCGATCGGGCTGCCGTTCGAGCTCGTCGAGGAGGACGGCCAACCGGTCGCCGTGTTCACCATCCCCCGGGTCGATGCCGGCACGCGGTTGATCCTGGGATGGCGAGCGACCCTGGAGGTGTTCGGCATCAAGCACCTGCTCGCCGCGGCAGACCTCGAGGACGCCCCTGCGTTGAGCCCCGAGATGGCTGCGCGCTACCTGATCGATGACGAGGACCTCGACCTGGACTCACCGGAGATAGCCGAGGCCACGGCCGTCGCCCTGGGCGACGAGACCAACGTCCTGGAGCAGGCGCGTCGACTGCGCAGCTACGTCTACGACCGGCTCGAGTACGAGATGGGCAACGCCGACTCCCCGATCGGCGTGCTGGCCCGGGGGAGCGGCTCCTGCGGCGAGCACGTGGGCACGATCATGGCGCTGTACCGCCGCGCCGGCCTGGCCTGCCGCGTCGCCGGGCGCTACAAGAGCCCGTACCACCCGTGGAGCGGGGGTCCGCTGTACCCCGATTTCAACCACGTGTGGGTCGACCTCTACCTGCCCGGGTACGGCTGGGTCCCGGTCGAGAGCAACCCCGACGGCGACGTCGTGGACGTGGGTCCCTACCCCGACCGGTTCTTCCTGGGGCTGCCCTGGCGCCACGTCGAGGTCGGCAAGGACATCTCGTTCGAGAAGGTCACCTACGACGCGGGCACCCGCCGGCGGCGGATCGGGGCGCGACGACTGAGCAGCAACCACATCCGGTTCGACATCCTCGCCGAGATCGCCCCGGGGGCTCAGGCCGGGGACATCGGGTAGCAGGTCAGGTCGAGTGTGACAGGCGCACCGGTGGCGTCGAATGCGACGAGCGAGTCGCCGTCCACCGGATAGATGCGCGCGCTCATGGCCAGCCGGCCTCCGTCGACGAACACCTCGAGGGAGGAGTGGTCGAGCAGGATCCGGGCGTCCACGCGTTCATCGGGGCGGAAGGTGCCGGTGAAGACCCCGCCCTCGCCGGTGCCCAGCAGCGTCCGGTCCAGAGTCGCCGTGCCTGCGTGGGGGTCGAGGGTGAGCACGACGTGCCGCCCGGCTCCGCCGTCGCGCAGGCGAACGCCGAGCGTTCCGCCGGGTGCGCAGCTCGCGGCCAGCTCGAGGTCCAGGGCCGTGCCCGACACCCCGGCCACCCCGATCGATGTGCCGGCCGCCAGCTCCGCCCCGGTCATGGTTGTCGGCTCACCGCGCAGTGCCTCGAGCTCAGCGATCGGCCACTGCACCAGCGCGTCGCCGTCCAGGCTCAGCTCCCGCGGCACAGTCAGGCAGTGCACCCACCCGTTCGCCGCCGTCGGATGCTTGACCGCGAGCTCCGGCTGGCCGGCGTGGTCGGGCATCCCCATCCAGGCGACCATGATCGTCCGCCCCGAGGAGTCCGCGAGGGTCTGCGGGGCGTAGAAGTCCGGCCCGGCGTCCACGCGCTGGAAACCCGCACCGGTGAAGCGGGCCGTGGTCAGGTCGAGGGAGCCTGCCGAGTAGACCGTCTCGTCGACGTAGCGCGGGCCGCCGGCACCCTCACCGCGGTCGGACAGGGGTGAGACCACCAGGACATCGCGACCATCGAGACGCACCAGGTCAGGGCACTCCCACATGTACCCCCGGGGATCCGCGGCACCACCGGCGGCCTCGCCGCGCACCTGCCAGGACACGAGGTCCGCGGATTGCAGCAGCAGCACCGTCCCGACGCCGTCGAGGGTCTGGGCGCCCAGCACCATCCAGTACCAGCCGTCCTGCGCCCAGACCTTCGGGTCCCGGATGTCTCCGGTGTAGCCGTCGAGTGGGGGGACCACGGGGTTGGCCGGGTGCTTCACGACCCGGCCGTCCGGCTCGAGCGTGGCCAGGTTCTGGTGGGGCAACCGCTGACCGTCAGGGCTGAACACGTTGCCCGTGTAGAGGAACCGGACAGCACCGTCGTGCACGATCCCGCTTCCGGAGTAGCAGCCGTGCATGTCCTGGGGGCTGCTGGGCACCAGGGCGGGCGCCTGCTCGACCCAGTTCACGAGGTCAGTGCTGGTCAGGTGCGCCCAGAACTTCAAGCCGTGGGCCGGTTCGAACGGGTGCCACTGGTAGCACAGGTGGTAGGTGCCGCCATGCTCGACGAGCCCGTTCGGGTCGTTGAGCAGGCCCACCGGTGGCTGGATGTGGAACGTCTGCCGCCACGGGTCGGCGTCGACCGAGCGGGGGCGTCGGGCGACGGCCGCTGCCGCGCTCGCCCGCAGGGCCCCCTCGCACCCCTCGGGATCGGTGACCGGATCCGGGGTCCCCGCAGGTGCGACCTCTGCGGGGCTCACGACGAGGCGGCCAACGCCTGCTGGCCCAGGGCGATGCAGCCGGAGACTCCCGCCTTGTTGCCCAGCCCTGGCGGGACGATGAACTCGTCGATCCGATCGAGGATCTCGGGGGCGTGGATGTACCCGTTGAGCAGGGCCTGGGTCTCCGTGCGGATCCTGGGGAACAGGTGCAGCTGCTCCATGACTCCACCGCCGAGCACGATGCGCTCCGGTGACAGTGTGCAGATGAGATTGGCGCAGGCCAGGGCGAGGTAGTGGGCTTCGAGGTCCCAGGCTGGGTGATCGGGCCCCAGGTCGGAGGCGGGCACCTTCCAGCGAGCGCCGATGGCTGGTCCGGCAGCCAGTCCCTCCAGGCAGTCGCCGTGGTACGGGCACACGCCGGGGAAGGGGTCGACGCCCGGATCGCGGGGCATGGCCACGTGTCCGGCCTCCGGGTGGATCAGCCCGTGCAGGATGCTCCCGTTCACGATGATGCCGCCGCCGATGCCGGTCCCGATGGTCAGGTAGACGAACGTCTCGACGTCCGTGGCTGCTCCCCACAGGTGCTCGCCCAGGGCGGCGCCGTTGACGTCGGTGTCGAAGCCGATCGGGACGTCCAGCCCCGAGCGCAGGCGGCCCACGACGTCGGTGTCCGACCATCCGGGCTTGGGGGTGGTGGTGACCCACCCGAAGGTGGGGGAGCCCGGGCGTGGGTCGCAGGGCCCGAACGTGCCGTAGCCGATCGCTGAGATCTCCTCGCCATGCTCGACCTGCCACGCCTGGAAGTAGTCGACGACCTGCCCGAGACATTCGTCGGGTGAGGATGTGGGGAACCGGACCTCGTCACGGATGTCGTCCGGACCCGTCCCCACGGCGCACACCATCTTGGTGCCGCCCGCCTCGACCGCGCCGATCAGTGCTGTCATCTCGATGATCCTCCCGTTTCTGGTCCTGGCCCATCCAACCGCGTCGGGGGCCCGCTGCGCTCGGTCGGCGGGCAGCTCACATGCAGCGCGGTCAGTGCGCGACCCAGAGCGACACCCCGCGACCCGGACAGCGGAACTCCGCGATCCCTGCGGAGTCCGTCCTGATCGTCTCGGTGATTGCACCGGTGCGGTCGGTGAAGGTCGCTCCCGGAAGGCCGGTGTCGAAGCGCTGGGTGCCGTCGCCACCGTTGCTCATCAGGACCACGACGACCAGTTCGTCCGTGCGCCGCGACCAGCCGATCACGTTCGAGTGGTCGAACGCGTCGGACTGCTGCGCGTCGCCGAGGTCGCGGCGCAGCGCCAGGCACAGGTCGAGGAACTTCCGGTGCGAGGTCATCTCCACGTCGACGGGCTCCTCGCCCCAGCGCTGCTCGGTGTAGGCAGCGCCGTCGTAGTCGGCCTGGAACACGCACGGGAACCCCTCGCGGCGCAGCAGGATCAGCGCGTAGGCCAGCGGCTTGAACCAGTCGGCGACCGTGGACTCGAGGGCCTGCATCGGCTGGGAGTCGTGGTTGTCGACGAACGTCACGGCCATGTCGTGGCGTGCGGCAACCAGTGAACCGTCGAAGATCGTGCGCAGGTCGAATGAGTTCCCCTCGATGCCTGCTCGGTGGAACGCGAAGTGCAGGGGCACGTCGAACAGCATCATCCGATCGCCCACGGCGGTCAGGAACCACGTGAGGGCCCCGAGGTCGGCACTCCAGTACTCGGCGACCACGGGGATCTCCCGGCCGGAGCGCGCGCGCAGGGCATCGAGGTAGATCGGCAGGACCCACGCGGGGATGTGCTTGACGGCGTCGAGTCGCAGCCCGTCGACGCCGGTCGTGTCCAGGTACCAGGCGCCCCAGTCGATCGTCATCGCCTGGACCTCGGGGTTGGACTGGTCGACGTCGCAGCCCATCAGGTAGGCGTAGTTGCCGAACTCGTCGGCCACATGCCGGTCGAAGTTCTTGCCCTCGAACAGGTAGATCGTGTCCCACTCGTCGGGGTGCCTCTCGTCGAAGTCGACCGCGTCGAAGTGCCGGTGGTCCAGGGTGCGTGAGTCGTAGGCCCCGCCCCGGCCGGCGAAGTCGAAACGCGTCCACACCTCCACCTCCCGGGTCGGCCCGGACGGTCGGCTGCGGTCGTGCGTGGAGTGCGGGGTCGCCCGGAGCACCTCGGACCCGTCGGCGCCGAGGCGGTGGTTCCAGACGATGTCGGCGTACACCGCGATCCCCGCGGCCTGCAGCCCTCGGATCGTGGCGAGGTACTCGTCCTTCGTGCCGTACTTGGTGGGGATCGTGCCCCGCTGGTCGAACTCCCCGAGGTCGTACATGTCGTAGACGCCGTAGCCCACGTCGTACCCTCCGACGTGGCCCTTGTAGGCGGGCGGGAGCCAGACGGCGGTGAACCCAGCCGTGGCCAGCTCATCGGCGCGCGCCGCGACCTCGCGCCACAGGGTCCCGCCCTGGGGCAGGTACCAGTGGAAGGCCTGCAGCATCACCCCGGTCATGGCGGTCGCGTCCGGTCAGCTGCCGGCTGGCTGGGGGACCGCTGCCGGGAGCGGGCTGCGTGCCCCTGCACGTGCAGGGCGGGAGCGGTAGGCGCCCACGGCGAGGACCGCCACCGCGGATCCCACGCACGCCACCGCCACGAACGAGCCGACTGAGGCCACCGACAGGCAGGAGCCGACCGACCCGACACTCAGCACCGACCCCACGGACCAGACGCTCAACGCGGAGCCGACCGACCCGACACTCAGCACCGACCCCACCGACCCGACGCTGAGCACTGAGCCGCGGCTTCGGATGGACAGGACCGAATGGGACGACTCGGCGCCCCATCTCGCGATGGTGGTCGAAGTTGCCATGCTTGATGGTCGCACTGACGTCGGCGGAAGTCGCGGCCTGACGGATACCCTGACCAGATGCAGTGGCTCGCACGTGGTGAGGGGCAGGTGCCGCCCGGGCAGCAGTGGCTGACCGGGGCCGAGGCCGCCCGGGCCGGGGCCATGCGATTCACCAAGCGCCGCAACGAGTACCTGGTGCGCCGGTACGCCGGCAAGTGCGCCGTGGCGGCAGCCGTTGGACTCCCCGCCGACCCCGCCAACCTGGGCCGGATCGGGGTCCTCAACCGCAGGACGGGGGCGCCCTACGTCGAGGTCGATGGCCGCACGCTCGGCCTGGACATCTCGCTGACCGACCGCGCGGGTTGGGCGGTCTGCCTGGTCGGGCCGGACCTGGGCGCGGTCGGCGTCGACCTGGAGATCGTCGAACCGCGCAGCGCCGGCTTCGTCAGCGACTTCCTGACGCCGGTTGAGCAGGCCGTCGTCGCGGCTGCCCCGGGTCCCGATGGTCACGACGCCGCAGCCAACCTGATCTGGTCGGCCAAGGAGAGTGCCCTGAAGGTCCTGCGAACGGGCCTGCGCGCGGACACCCGCACGGTCGAGGTGGTCCTCGAGGACCCCGCGGGCATCAGCACCGGAGGAGGGCGAGCCGATGGGTGGCAGCGCCTGACCGTCTCATCCGGGGACCGTCGGTTCCCGGGCTGGTGGCGCCGGGACGGCGTGTTCCTGCTCACGATGGTCGCCGCAAGCGGCCTGGACGATCCGCCGCAGCAGCTCCCAGGCTCGGCCGACCTGACCAGCGCCGAACCCATCCACTCCTGGGTGACCCACCCGATGGTCGACGGCTGAGCCGACGCACGTTCGTCCACTTTCGCGCGGACCGACCATCAGTTCGTCCGCCGTTGCGACGGCGAACACTCCGAAATCCGGACGGCGTGGTGAGGGGGACGGTGGTTCGCCGAATGAGATCCGTGGATGAGCTACTTGCCGGACTCCTCCTTGGCCATGCCGCGCTCGAGGGCGTCGATGACGTAGGGGCGCAGTTCCGCCGCGGAGATGATCCGGTCGACTGATCCCATCTCCAGGGCCCGGTCGATGGTGTGCACGGCGTCGAACTCGCCGGCCGCCTCGCCCAGCTTCTCGGAGCGCACCTGCTCGGTGATCTCCGCCAGCCGCGCCCGCCGCTCGGTTGCCTCGGCCCCGGTGGTCCCCGCCAGCATCTTCTTGGCCGCGACCACGCGGGGATCTGCGTCCACCCGTCCGCGGACCTCACGCGCGAACACCGTCGCCGCCGCTGGGGCGCCGCCGATCACTGACGCGTAGGAGCCCTGGACGGCAACGACCTCCATCTGGGGGTTCAACGCCTTGGAGAACACCACGAACGCACCACCGTGGTACCGGGAGATCACCACGAACACGATGGGGCCCTTGAAGTTGGTGACGGCTCGGCCGATCTCTGCGCCGTACTCCAGCTGCCAGTGCCGCATCGACTCGGGCGACCCGTCGAACCCCGACAGGTTGGCCAGAACGACCAGCGGGCGGTTGCCGCTCGCGGAGGTCACTGCCCGAGCAGTCTTGCGCGAGGCCTGCGGGAACAGGGTGCCAGACGTCCAGGACGGTGGGCCGTCGGCGGGGACGAACCCACGCCGCGCGATGGGGCGGGACTCCAGGCCGAGCATGCAGACGCTGATCCCGCCGACGCGGGCATCCCAGACGACGGAGTTCTCGCCACCGCGCCAGCGCTCCCACCGCTCCAGTGGCTCGCTGTCCTGGTCGGTGACCGAGCGCATCACCGAGCGCACGTCGAAGGGCTTCTTGCGCTCCGGGTTCTTCTCGGCTGAGAAGACGTCGCCGACGACGGTGAAGTCGCAGTCGGGGACGGCCGCGTGCGGGAACGGCCGGACGTCGCGGTTCGGCGGATCGGTGCTCTGGATCCGCCGTGGGAACCGCTCGCCGGGCTTCACGTAGGTGTGCTCGTAGTGGTGCAGCAGCAGTTGGCAGGCATCGGCCAGCGACGGCGCCCAGTACTGGGCCTGGCCGTTGGGGCCCATGACCCGCTCGTAGCCACCGATGCCGAAGTTGTCGTCGGCCGAGACGCCACCGGAGAAGTCCAGGGCCTGCTTGCCGGTGAGCACCATGGAGCTGCCTGGGGTCATGATCAGGATCCCGCGGGTGTGCAGCAGCATCGTGGCCTCGGCGTTCCAGTACGGTTGGCCGCCGACGTTGATGCCGGTCACGACGATGTTGATCTCGCCGCCGTCCTGGGTGAACTCGATGATCCGGCGCAGCGTCAGTGCGATCCAGTCCATGTTCTCGGTGCCGGACTCCATCGAGATCAGCGCACCCGAGGAGACCGCGAACCACTCGACGGGAACGCCCATCTCCGCAGCCAGGGCCAGGGCCGCGTTGACGATCCGGCACTCCGGCTCGGCGAGGTTGCCCAGGCCGCGGGTCGGGTCGGACAGCATGATCACGCGGGTCATGCCCTCCGGGTAGGCCTCGGTGTAGGTCGTGAGCAGCCCGACGACGAGGTTGGAGCTGTTCAGGCCGGGCTCGCGCATGACCGGGACCAGGACCTCGCCGGACTCGTCGAGGTCGTGCTCGACGAAGTGCGCGGGCAGGAACTTGCCGACCGTCCCCGGCTGTGGGGCGAACATCCGCAGGATCTCGAACGGGTAGGGGACCCCGAACCGCTGGGCGGTGAGCACCTTCTGCCGGTACCGCGTGAGCGGACGCACGATGTCGTCGCGGACCGGCTCCTCGGTCACCGTGATGGCCCTCGTGATGATGCCGTCCACGTTGAGCACCGTGGGCTTCAGGGTCCCGTCGGGCTGGGGGATCGAGGTGCGCAGGACCACGAGCTCGAGCCCGGCGCCGCCAGCCAGCGGGATCATCATCTCGGCGAGGTCCGACCAGTGCTCCTGGGGCACGGTCCACGGTGGACGCACGAACAGGGTGATCCGGTTGGCCTGCGGGCGGCCGCGCTCGGGGAACGTGGCGCGGGCTCGGCGCATGGCGATGATCGCCTGCAGGCCCATCCGCCACAGGGTCGGGTAGCTCGGGGCACCGCCGCGCAAATCGGGGACCACCGTCATGTCGCGGACCTCTGCCAGCGCGAAGAGGCGATGGTCCTTCGGGTTGTCCCTGGCCACGCCATGGAACAGGTACACGTCCTCCATGGAGGGCAGGCGGGTCAGGTCGAAGTTCTCGAGGCGCCACAGCTCGAGGCGCTTGGCGAGCATGGGGTGCAGGTTCCGGTAGAAGTGGTCCTCGGCCAGCCCGCCGTCCTCGCCGGTGCGGAACGTGAAGTACTGCGTCTGGTTCTCCGGGTCGACATCGGGACCCAGGCTGGTCACCGTCACGTCGAGTCGCCAGATCGGCCGGCCGAGGTCCCATCCGGATACGCGCTCGGCAATTGCGGTGGCGAGGTCGTCGCCGCTCGGTTGGCTGTCAGGGCGCCAGCTCATGACGTCCACGACAGGCTTGCGGCTGGGGTCCACGCCTGCCATGTGGGCGGCGACGGCGGCACCCACGGCACTGATGTCCGAGAACGGGGTGAACGCGAGGATCACATGGATCGAGCGTCCCTCGAAGTCGTAGTCGGCGTGGCACAGCATGATCCCGTTGACCTCTTCGACCTTCAGGTCGCGGATCGGCCGGGTCCTGTACCAGCGCCGGGCGCGGATCTCCAGGAGGGCAGCCTGCAGGTCCTTGTCCGTGCTGCCCAGGCGTCGACGCAGGATCAGCTTGCGCATCGGCTGGGGGGCCTCGACCAGGGCAGTGATGCGCTCGGCGCGCTCGGGGCGGTTGGGGTCCTCAGCGAGAGCGTCGAGGTGGGCCTCCATGCGGGCCTGCATCTGGGCGCGCCCGGCCTCCACCACCGGCTCGTCGATGAAGCGGAACCGGGCGTCGCGGGACAGGTCTGCCACGGACTCGAGCTGCCCCTGGGTCGAGGCGGTCAGGCGGTCGTAGCGCGTCCGCGCGGAGTCGTCCACGAACGGCAGGATCCGGTCGCGGTAGCGCAGGCGTCGCTCGAGGATGCCGGTCACCACGCGGGCCAGCTGCGGGCGCCGCGCCTGGGAGCCGAACAGCAGGACGACGGCCTGCTCCAGGTCCGGGCTCCGGTGCAGGTCGGTCACGCCGTAACGGGCCAGGACCTTGGACAGGCGTCGTCGCATCTGGGCGGGCAGCCCGACCCGGTCGGGGTCCAGCCACTGGATGTAGCCCAACAGGTACTCACGGGCGGTGGTGACGCGAAGGTCGGACTGGGCGCCGCCCTCGCGCTCGGACTGCCAGAGCAGGCCCAGGTCGGTGAACAGGTCCAGGAAGCCGTCCTCAGCAGCCAGCAGCTTGGTGTCGCCGGCGCTGGCGCGGTTGGCGAACGAGCGCTGTTCCGCGAGCAGCGCGGAGAGCGCGGCGGGGTCGAGCTCGTAGCCCAGCAGGTAGCCGCGCAGGGCGGCGTACACCCGCTCGAACGGGGGACGCCCGGAGGTGTCAGCCAGGGCCATCCCGGAGAAGCTGACGCGTGCGCCGTTGGTCGGCTGGACGGTGCTCTCCACGTCCCCGCGAGTCGCCGGGCGGATGAGGACCAGTGGGGCGCCGGCGTCCACCTGCTCATTGGGCAGCACCTCCACGGACGTGATCGTCCCGGCGAATGGTGCGCGGAGGGTGGACTCCATCTTCATCGCCTCGGCCACGACGATGGGGTCGCCCTCGGCCACCTCCTGGCCCGGGGTGACGGCCACGGAGACGATGAGCGCTGGCCATTGCGCACGCACGGCGATGCCCTCGTCGCGGTCGACCCGGTGGGCGATGCCGTCGATCTCCAGCAGGCAACCGGTCCCGTGCGACGCGATGACGACATGACGCGCGCGACCTGCTGCTGTCACCGTCCACTCGAAGTCGTTGGCCCGTTCGATCGCGACCTCGGCCACGGCATCCCCGGAATCGATCCGGTAGGTGTGAGGTCCGGTCTGGAACACCGTGAGGGCGTACTGCTGCCCGTCGTAGTTCAGGCTGGTTGACACGCCGGAGGCATCGACCGGCTCCGGGCGACCCCGTGCAGCGCGGGCGTGGAAGGCGGCGCGCTGGGTCTCACGCTGGGAGTCGCTGGCCCGAACGGCGGAGACCAGGACGGCCAGTGGGTCGGACTCGGGGCGCGATCGCCCTGCCCCGTCGGCGATCTCGACGGCGACGGCGGCGAGCAGCGCCGGGCGGTTGGTGGCGCAGTTCGCGACCACGACGGCGCAGGTGCTCAGGGCATGGCGGAGTCGGGCAAGCGCGGTGGCACGGTCATGGCCGTGCGCGACGATGCGCAGTACGACGCCCGATCCGATCGACGTCGCCCACCTGGGCGCGTTCGACGACCCGGACCCCCGGCCCCTGCGGCGGACGCAGGTGGAGAACCTGCGCGCCCTCGGGTGCTTCGGCTGCGAACAGGCGTGCCTCGACCGCATGGCCGAAGGGTGAAGGGGGTTCGGCACCCCCCAACTGCGACAGGTCCACTGCCAGCAGCTCCTCGGCCAGCGCCCAGCCACCCAGGGGTGCGCCGGTGGACTGGTCGTCCGGGGTGGCGGCGGGGGCCGGATCCACCGTGACGGCCAGGGCGATGTCGTGACGCCCGGCACCGCGCGTGTGCGCGACCTCGCGGGCTGACTGGGCGGCCACCTCGGCTGCGGCGGCATCCAGGGCGGGACTCTCGATGAGGGAGCCGGGCGCCAGGCCGGCGCCGGCGAGCTCCCGGCAGGCCGGAAGGGCCTGCGCCTGCCCGGTCGAGTCGACCAACACCGGTACTTCGACCTTCACGACCGCCACCTGTTCTGCCTCTGGTGCCCTCTTGCCCCGACGTGGTGCGCCCATGACGTCTCAGTCCGCCATCACCGAACGGATGGGTGCCTGCACATCATCGGCCAACGGTTGGGGCAGTGTCACGGTGCGGTAGCCCTCGAGGCGCACCAGTACTGCGCCGCCCGCGTCTGTGACGATGCAGTCGAACCCCTCGGGACCCTGCTGCGCCGTGACCGTCAGCGGGCCCTCGGCTGCCTCGCCGGCGACGCCGAGCACGACGGCCCTGGTGACATGCGTGGGCAGAGCCATCCTGCCCTCGCGGCCGACCTCCCAGAGCCCTGCGGCCTGGAAGCACAACTCGATGAGGCGGGGTGCCGCCTGCGTCGGCTGGTCGCTGGGGGCGTGGTTGGCGGGGAGCTCGGAGGCGAACTGGGCCGCCGCCCGATCCCCGTCGCGCCATGCGGCGTCGATCACCTGGTAGGCCGGGCCGTGGAAGTACATCGCGTACACGTCGTCCGCGGCGACCTCCGCGCCCTCGCGCACCGGCGGGTCCTGGTGCTCGCCGTCGGGCGCCGAGCGGGTGAGCCTCACCAGACCGGTGAAGTGCGTCGTCCGGGTCGGCGCATCTGATCCGGGCAGGTGCCGCTCGGCCTCGATCCGGCACTCGGCGAGGAGGTCCTCGCCGTCGGGGCGGACCAGGGCGCTGATCTCGATCGTGCGCGGCTCGTCGCGGTAGAACTTCAACGGAGCGTGGAAGTCCACGTCCTCCACCGCGGCCAGCGACCACTCGGGCGCCAGGAGCCGGGCCACCTCGACCATTCCCTCGATGCCCATGACGCCGGGCAGTAGGGCGGTGACGCGGTCACCGCGGTGGTCGTTCAGGAACGGCTGATCCATCGGGTCGAGCGTCGTGTGCACGGTGATCCCGTAGTTGACGCTGTCGCGGACGACCTCGCCCACCATCGGTCCGGCCTGCGCGCACGCTGCCGCGAACGAGTCCGGGTCGATTCCACCGGCTGGGTCGAACTCGGCGGCCATCATGCCCAGCGTGCCGGCCACGACGACCTCGCCCGCGGCCACGCCACTGGTGAGCTCACGGCGGATCCAGGCGATCCCTGCCTGCGGGGGCAGCATCTGGACGCCTGCGGCCTCCATGATCTTCGGGATCGAGCCACGGGTGGCCATCCCGATGCCGCCCCAGGCAGTCCAGTCCAGGGCGATCGCATGGGTGTCCGGACGGGTGCGACGCATGCTGCTGGCGATCTTGCACAGCAGGTCGTTCGCGGCCGCGTAGTCGGTCTGCCCGGCGTTGCCGAAACGACCGGCCACGGAGCTGAACCCGACGGTGGCGCCGATCGGCATGTCGCCGGCGGCGCTCATCAGGTTGAACCAGCCGTCGGCCTTGACGCCGAAGACCAGCTCGAACTCCGCGCGCTCCTTCTTCGCCAGGCCCTTGCTGATCTCCAGCCCGGCAGCGTGCAGCAGGACGTCGATGCGCCCGTGCGCCTCGCGGATCTGCTCCACGATCGCCGTGACCGCCTCGCCGTCGCGCAGGTCGACGCAGTGGTAGTGCGCCGTCCCACCGGCAGCCGTGACCGCCTCGATCGCCGACAGTGCCGAGGCCAGCCGCTCGAAGCGGGCCAGCTCCCTCTCGATGAGGACCGGCGTCGCCTTCTCGCCGCGCGCGGCGATCTGCTCGGCCAGGTGCGGCTTCATGCTGTCCGGGTCGGTCAGGTAGCGCTGCAGCTCGGGGTCGTCCGTGTCCGGGGCGGCCGCCAGGTCCAGCAGGTGGAACGTGCCGCCCGAGGCCGTCGCGAGGTCGGCCGTGATCGCCGAGACGATGCTGCCGGCAGCGCCGGTGATCAGGAACACCGAGTCGCTGCCCAGCTCCATGGCACCCGGGAGGGGTGCGTCGGCGGCCGGGAAGGGCTGGGTGCTCAGACCCACACCCCAGCGCAGGTCGTCCAGGTGACCGATCTCCACGCAGCCAGGATCGGCCAGCGCCTCAGCGATCAGCGTGTCGGCCAGCGCCGCGGTCTTGCGGCTGGCCGGGAAGTCCACGGCCTTGACCAGGACGTCGGCCCGCTCACGCTTGTACGACTTGGCGAACCCGACCACGGTGCCGCCCAGCGGGGCAGTTGCGCCGGCCGCGCCGTAGCCGTGCTGGCCGCCCAGGCGGGAGCCCGTGACGAGGAACGGCTTGGCCTCGATGACCTCGTGGAACAGCGCGTGCAGGGCGACCACGCGTCGCCGCAGTGCCTCACGCCATCCGGCCAGGTCCATGTCGTTGGTCGAGCCCTCGTCGTCGAGGGCCGGCAACCAGAACACGCCGGTCAGCGGGGACTCATTCGTCCAGCCCGCCACGGCGGCGAGCAGGTCGTCGGTCGGCGTGGCCGCCTCGACGGCCAGGACGTCCGCGCCCAGTCCGGTCAGCTTCTTGACCAGGGCCTTGCCGACGCCGCCCTCATCGAGGACGACGAGGATCCGAGCGCCCTCGCCGAGGTGCACGCCGGTGGTGGTGCAGGCCCCCAGCGCTGGGCGGAGAGCCGGGACCGGGACCCGCCGCGGCAGGGCGTCGACGGCCGCGAAGTCGCCGACGAATGCCGGGGCCGCCGCGGAGGGAGTCGCGGCCGGTGTGGCTGCGGCCTCCGGGGCACCCGAGACTGCCGGTGCGGCGGTGACGGGCTGGATGCCGGTCTTGTCGCGGACCCAGCCGATGACGTGGGTCAGGGTGGGGAAGTCGCGCAGCTGCAGGTTCTCGTCGCGTTCGACGTTGAACCGGTCGCGGACGGCGGCGAAGACCTCGGCCTGCTTGACGGTGTCGACGCCGAGGTCGGCCTCGAGGTCGAGGTCCAGGTCGAGCAGCTCGGCCGGGTAGCCGGTCATCTCGGCGACGATGGTCACGACGGCGTCGGTGACCTCGTCGGCCGCGGGGGCGGCCGCGGGTGCGGCCGGGGCGGTGTGTCGGTGCCGGCGCCGCGACGGGTGCTGCGGGGCGGCCGGTGCGGCGGTGACGGGCTGGATGCCGGTCTTGTCGCGGACCCAGCCGATGACGTGGGTCAGGGTGGGGAAGTCGCGCAGCTGCAGGTTCTCGTCGCGTTCGACGTTGAACCGGTCGCGGACCGCGGCGAAGACCTCGGCCTGCTTGACGGTGTCGACGCCGAGGTCGGCCTCGAGGTCGAGGTCCAGGTCGAGCAGCTCGGCCGGGTAGCCGGTCATCTCGGCGACGATGGTCACGACGGCGTCGGTGACCTCGTCGGCCGCGGGGGCGCCGGCGGGTGCGGCCGGGGCGGGTGCCGCAGCAGGGGCAGCGGGTGCCGCACGGGTGCTGCGGGGGCGGCGGTGACGGGCTGGATGCCGGTCTTGTCGCGGACCCAGCCGATGACGTGGGTCAGGGTGGGGAAGTCGCGCAGCTGCAGGTTCTCGTCGCGTTCGACGTTGAACCGGTCGCGGACCGCGGCGAAGACCTCGGCCTGCTTGACGGTGTCGACGCCGAGGTCGGCCTCGAGGTCGAGGTCCAGGTCGAGCAGCTCGGCCGGGTAGCCGGTCATCTCGGCGACGATGCTGACCACAGCGTCGGTGACCTCATCGCCGGCGGCAGCAGCAACGGGCGCTGCCGGGGCGTTCGTGGGTGCCGCCGCAACGGGTGCGGCTGCGGGGGCTGCGGTGACGGGCTGGATGCCGGTCTTGTCGCGGACCCAGCCGATGACGTGGGTCAGGGTGGGGAAGTCGCGCAGCTGCAGGTTCTCGTCGCGTTCGACGTTGAACCGGTCGCGGACCGCGGCGAAGACCTCGGCCTGCTTGACGGTGTCGACGCCGAGGTCGGCCTCGAGGTCGAGGTCCAGGTCCAGCAGCTCGGCCGGGTAGCCGGTCATCTCCGACACGATGCTGACCACGGCGTCGGTGACCTCATCTGCGGCCGGGGTGGCGGGTGCAGCGACGGGGGCGGCGGCAGTCGCGGGGGCGGCGGCCGGGGCCGCAGCGACCGGTGCCTCTGCGGGTGCGGCCGTCACGGGCTGGATGCCGGTCTTGTCGCGGACCCAGCCGATGACGTGGGTCAGGGTCGGGAAGTCGCGCAGGGCCACGTTGTCGTCGCGCTCGATGTCGAACTTCTCGCGGACGGCGGCGAAGACCTCGGCCTGCTTGACGGTGTCGACGCCGAGGTCGGCCTCGAGGTCGAGGTCGACATCGAGGAGCTCCGGCGGGTAGCCGGTCATCTCCGAGACGATCGCGACCACGTCGGCGACCAGCGGGTCGACCACTGGAGCGCTGGGAGCGGCGACGGCCGGGGGCGCGACGGGCGCTGCCGCGGCGAACGCAGGCGCTGGCGGGGCTGCCGCGGGCGCAGGTGCGGGCGCCGCCGGAGCGGCCGGAGCGACAGGCACGGCGGGTGCAGCCGCGGGGGCCGGGGCGGCCGTCGGGGCACCGGCGTCCACGATGCGCAGCCGGTGGTGGTCGACCTCGAGAGCTGCACCTGCGCGGCCGGAGGCGTCGGCCAGGAAGCGCTCCCACGCGGCCGGATCGACGATCCGGTACGCGAAGCCGAGCTCGCTCGGGGCGCGGCGACGGCCATCGGGCATGGGGGTCCAGCGCAGCAGGGTCATGGCGACCTGCGAGCCGAAGCCGGCGGCAAGGCGCAGGGCGTAGTTCACCGGGTAGGCGCCGCCCAGGGACAGGTTCAGGGTGCCGAGCTCGGGGTCGGGCTCCTTGTAGTTGGGCACAGGAGGGACGATCCCGGTCTCCAGCGACTTGATCGCGACGACATCCTCGATGCCGGCGCCCATCGCGTGGCCGGTGAAGCCCTTCGTGTTGGTGATCACGATGGAGCTCGCCGCGGCGCCGAACACCCGGCGCAGGGCGTTGATCTCAGCGGCCGCCGAGCCGCCCCGGGCAGGCGTGTAGGTCTCGTGGGAGACGAACACGGTCTGCGGGGCGATCTGGGTGCGGTCGACCCCCCGTGCCTCGGCGGTGCGGACCAGGGTCTCCATGACCTGTCCCACGTGGTCGACGTCCAGGCGCGTGCCGTGGAAGGCGCTGTTGGCCGTGACGGAGGCGAGCACCTCGCAGATCGGCTGCAGGCCGCGCTCGCGCACCGCCTCTGCCGCCTCGACGACGAATGCTGCAGCGCCCATGCCGACGACCATCCCGTGGCGGCGACGGTCGAACGGGGTCGCAACGTCGGCCACGACATCCTCGGTTGCCGCAGCGCCGGAGGCCAGGAAGCCGGATCCGACCCAGGGCAGCAGGACGTCGCTGCTGACGTCGTCGGCGGACACCACGACCACACGGCGGCAGCGCCCGGCGCGGATCCAGTCCTCGGCCAGGGACACGGCCTGGGTGGTGCTCGCGCACGCCGCGTTGATCTGGGTGTTCGGCCCGCGGGCGCCGATCATCTCGGCGAACTGCGAGTGGCCCATCGCCAGGCACCGGAAGATGAAGCGGCGGTCGTACTCGAAGCGCTCGACCTCCAGCAGGTGTCGCAGCTCGGCGAGCCGGCGGTCGACCTCGGCCGCTGCCGGCTCGGTGCCGGTCATCCGGGCCCGGACGGCCTCGAGGGCCAGGACCTGTTCGCGCCGACCCCGGTCGGTCATGTACTTCTCGATGTCGGAGGCGAACTCGCCGTACCCGGGGAAGGCCGAGGCGAAGATGACGCCGGTGTCGTCGCGCATCGACTCGGGAAGGCCCCACTTCTCGGGCAGCATCGTGCCCAGGGTCGTCGACCGGTAGCGCATGACCAGCGGGATACCTGCGTCGCGCAGGGCGTCGAGCCCGGCACCGAGGGCCAGGCGGGTGGTGCGGTCCAGTGCCGCGTCGCGGGCGGCCTCGACGCCGAACTCCTCAACCACGTCCAGGGGTGCGCCGCGGCCGGCCAGCTTGATGACGCCGGCCTCGTCGTCGATGGTCTCGAACACCGGGTCCTGCCCGGCCTTCTTCACCAGTCGGGTGATGCGCTTGTCGACGATCGCCTCGCGGAAGCGGTGGGGGATGACGTCGATGAACTGCTGGCCGTCGAGGATGCGCGAGATGTTCTCGTCGTCGAAGACGCGGTCCACGCCGGGCAGGCCCAGGGCTGCGCCGGTGATCGCCACCGGTGCGCTCGAGACCTGCGTCGGTCCGCCCAGGGCAGCGGGCGCGCTGACGGCACCCGGCTCACCGGAGTAGACCCGCAGGCCCTGCTCCAGCACGCCGGCGAACAGCCGGCCCAGTTCCTCGTAACGGGCGGTCGACATGGGGATCCTCGGGGTCGTGGCGGAGGGGGCGCGGGTGGGTGCAGCGGCTGGGGCCATGGCGACAGGGGCCGTAGGTGCGGCAGCGGGGGCCGCGGTGACGGCAGCAGCCACGGCCGGCGTGGGATCGGCCACGGGTGCGGGGCCGAAGCCCAGTCCGGAGGCGTACAGCCCGCAGAGCGCCTGGTTGAACGACGGGATGTCGCCGAGCTTCGGGTGGTTGGTGAACAGCGCGAGGACATCGGCGTGCTCGGATCCGAGGACCTCCTCGACGAAGCCATGCAGGGCCTTCTTCGGGCCGACCTCGACGAACACCCGGGCGCCGGCCTCGTACAGGGTGTGCAGTCCCTTGACGAACTGCACCGGCTCGGCGATCTGGCGGCCGAGGATCTCGAGCATGGTCTCGGTGTCAGCCGGGGCCGGGTAGAACTCGCCGGTCACGTTGGCCACGATCGGAAGGCTCGGCCCGCGCACCTCGAGGCGACGCATCGCGACCTTCAGGGGCTCGCTGGCCCCGGCGACGATCTGGGTGTGGAAGGCGTGCGAGACCGGGATGCGCATCGCGGTGATGCCCGCGGCCTGGAACGCGGCCACAGCTGCCTCGACGGCGGTGGTCGCCCCGCCGATGACGGCCTGGGTGTTGGAGTTGATGTTGGCCACGACGACGTACCCGTCGACCTCGGCCACGATCCGCTCGATGTCGGCCAACGGGCCGAAGACCGCGGCCATCGCGCCGTTGTCGGCCTGCGAGACATGGGTCATCTCGCGACCGCGTGCGCTCACGGCCTCCAGGGCTGCGTCGAAGGAGAGCGCACCGGAGGCCACCAGGGCTCCGTACTCGCCGAGGCTGTGGCCCATCACCAGGTCCGGGGTGATCCCGTACGCGCCCAGGAGCTGGGCCATGGCGGCGTCGGTGGTCAGGACGGCTGGCTGGGTGATCTCGGTCTGCAGGAGCTGGGCATTCAGGCGCGCGACTGCCTCGGGGTCCGCTCCGTCGGCGAACACGTACTCCGACAGCGGCTTGCCCAGCAGCGGGGTCATGATGCGGTCGGCCTCGTCGTAGACGTCGCGGACGATCGGCTCGTGGCTGCGCAGCTCGGCGAGCATGTTCACGTACTGCGAGCCCTGCCCGGTGAACAGGAACGCGACCTTCGGCGCCGGCCCACGGCCGACGAAGACACCCTGCGAGCGCAGCAGCTTCCACATCGCCGGGTTGTTGGCACCGAACGCCTGGATGGCCTTGTCGGCCTTCTTCGCCAGGTCCGCGGCATCGGCGTAGTCGATGGCCACGCGGATCGCCGCACCTGCCAGGGCCGGGTCCGGCGCTGCAGGGGCGGGTGCACGGCCGGCGGTGGCCTCAGCGGACAGGGCCGTGAGCTGGGCGACGACATCGGCCTCGTCACGCCCGCCGATGACGGCGGCGCCTCGCAGGGGAGCCTTGCGGGGAGCAGCGCGCACGATCCCGCCCGTCAGCGCCCCGTGATCGGGGGCGTTCGACTCCGCGCGCAGCAAACCGCCCGTTTGGGCCGCGTCACGGGTCCCATTCGGGAGGTTCGATGTGCGTGGGTCGGCCGAGGCCTCGGGGCCGCCGCTGTATCGGCCGGTTTCGTGTGCGCCGGCGAACATCCGGGGGTCGGAGTCTCTGCGGTGGCGACCGGGAACGTACTCCTCCAGCGCCACATGGAAGTTCGTGCCGCCGAAGCCGAACGCGCTCACGCCGGCGCGACGCGGGTCGGGACCGGAGTGGCTCCACTCGCGCAGGTCGGTGTTGACGCGGAAGGGAGTCGAGGCCCAGTCCACGTTCGGGTTGGGGTCCTTGAAGTTCAGGCTCGGCGGCAGCACCTTGTCGTTGAGGCTCATCACGGCCTTGAACATGCCGGCCGCCCCAGCGGCAGCCTTCAGGTGGCCGATGTTGGACTTGACCGAGCCCAGGGCGATCGACCCAGGTGCGGCGCCGTGGGCGCCGAAGATCTCATCGAGGGCGCCGAGCTCGGTGGCGTCGCCCACGCGGGTGGATGTGCCATGCGCCTCGAGCATCCCGATGGAGCCCGGATCGGCTCCGGCGTTCTCCCACGCCCGGCGGACCGCCAGCTTCTGGCCGATCGGGTTGGGCGCGGTGATGCCCTTGCCCTTGCCGTCCGAGGAGCCGCCGATGCCCAGGACGACCGCGTACACGTGGTCCCCGGCCTTCTCGGCGTCCGAGAGTCGCTTGAGGACGAACACGGCCGCCCCCTCGCCCATCACGAAGCCGTCGGCGCCTGCGTCGAACGGCCGCGTCCCGGTGGCCGAGAGGGCGCCGATCTTGCAGAAGCGCACGAACGCGCCCGGTCCCATGTTGTGGTCGACGCCCCCGGCGACGCAGGCGTCGTAGTGATGGGCCTGCAGGCCGGCGATCGCGGCGCTCATGCCTGCCAGCGCTGAGGCGCATGCGGCATCCGTGGTGAAGTTGGGTCCGCGCAGGTTGAACAGCGCAGCGACCCGGCCGGCCATGATGTTCGACAGCTCACCGGGCATGGTGTCCTCGGTGATGGTCGGCAGGTCGGAGACGAACCGCTCACGCGCCTCGGCCCGGATCGCGGCCTGGACCTCCGCGGGCAGGGCCGCGAATGACGGCGAGAGGCTCAGCTCCCGGTCGAACTCCGGGTAGGCGATGCGCAGGGTGGTGCGCACGTACTTGTCCCCGCCGAGCGCACTGCCCAGGATCACGCCCACCCGGTCGGAGTCGATGTCCCAGTTCGGCCACCCGGCATCGAGCAGGGCCGAGCGCGATGCGCTGACGGACCACATCTGGCCCTCGTCGAAGTGCGCGGCCACGCTCGGCGGGATGGGCAGCTTCCACGCCATCGGCTCCCACGGGAACTCCCGCACCCATCCGCCGATCCTCGAGTACGTCTTGTCCTCGGGGCTGTGGGGGTCGGCGTCGTAGAACAGCTCCGGGTCCCACCGATCGACGGGCACGTCACTGATCGAGTACCGCCCGCCGCGGATGTTGCTCCAGAAGTCCTGGGCGGTCGGTGCGTCGGGCATGATCGCGCTGATTCCGACGATGGCGATCGGCTCGGGCTGGGTCATGGTGAGTCTCCTGCTGGGTGGTGCGTGAAGTGGGTCAGGCGTAGAGCACGTCGGACAGTGCGGTCATGTCCGCGATGAGACCGGCCTGTGCGGCGCGGATGGCGTCCAGCCGAAGGGTGGTCGGCAGGCTGGCGGCGAGTCCGAGGCTCGGATCGGCGGAGCCGATGACCCAGCGCATGCCCTCCTCGCCGGCCTTCATGGCGGCCTCGCGGGCGAACACCCGGGCGATGACGGCCAGGGCCTCTGCATCGAAGCGCCGGTTGGCCTTCTCCGCCAGGGTCCCGTCCGCAGCGGCTGCTGCCCGGCGGCACAGGGCTCCGGCGCACTCCACGTTGGCCACCAGCTCGCCGAGGCGGAACAGCACGTGCTGGTTGCGCGTGAGCCGACCGGCCTGGCAGGCCGCGAACACGCCGGCCAGGGCCTCGAACCCCAGGGCGGAGACGTCGGCACCGACCTTCGGGTTGCGTGCATGCAGGGCGTTCATCTCCTGCGCGGCCGTCAGGTAGTAGCCGCCGCGGGACTTCAGGTGCTCCTGCCAGCGGTCGCGGGCGATCGTCATCTCGAGGATCTCCGAGGTGCCCTCGTAGATCGTGGTGATGCGCACGTCGCGCTTGATCTTCTCGACCACGTACTCGCGGGTGAACCCGTATCCGCCGAGGGCCTGGATGGCGTCCTCGGCTGCGCGGTTGCCGGACTCCGTGGCCAGGTACTTGGCGATCGCGCCCTCGGTGTTCAGCGCTCCGTCGGGGCCCTCGCCGGCGTCGATGCGCGTCGGAGGTCTCCTCGATGAACGCGCGTGCGGCCTCGAGCCGGGCGACGTGGGGGACGATCAACTTGTGCGTGTAGCCCTGCTTCTCCGCCAGGGGCGAGCCGCCCGAGATGCGCGTCTTGGAGTACTCGATGGCACGGTCGACGGCCTCCCAGCCGCCGCCGAGGCCGAACGCCGCCACCATCACGCGGGTGTAGCCGAAGACCTGCTGGGCCTGCACGAGGCCCTTGCCCTCGACCCCGCCGATGAGGTTCTCGATCGGGACCTCGACGTTGTCCAGGAACAGGGCGGCCGTGTTCGACAGCCGGATCCCGTGCTTGTCCTCGGGCTTGGCGCTGGTGAAGCCCTCGGTTCCCTTGTCCACGACGAACCATGTCGGGCCGCCGGGGGCCAGCGCGAGGATCGTGGTGGAGTCGGCGATGGTGCCGTTGGAGATCCACTGCTTCGCGCCGCTGATGCGGTAGCCGGTGATCTCGCCGTCGACCTCGATCGGGACGGCCTTGGTCTTCATCGCGCCCAGGTCGGACCCGGCCTCGGGCTCGGTGGCGCCGTAGGCGAAGACGATCCCGTCCTCGGCGATCGCGCCGAGCCACTTCTGCTTCTGCTCCTCGGTGGCGCCGACCAGGATCGGGTCGCTGCCCAGGAACGTGGCGAAGATCGCGGTGGCCAGGCCGATGTCCTTGCGGGCCATGACCTCGCAGAGCAGGTAGGAGTCGAAGGCCCCACCGCCCATGCCTCCGTACGCCTCGGGGACGAAGACCAGCTGGATGCCCAGGTCGGTCGACATCGCACGCACCGTGTCCTCGGGGCAGATGTCCTCGTGGTCGAGCTCCAGCTGGCGATCGAGCGGCAGTGCGTCCTCGAGGTACTCCTTCAGGCCGTCCAACATCAGGCCGAGTGTTTCGGCGTCCAACCCCTGGTCAGTGTTCATTCGTTTCCTCCTACGCGGGCTCCCGCTCAGGCTAGGTGCGCGGTGGGTCCCGATGGGCGGTCGAAGTGACCTCGTTGGCGGGACCTAGGACTGTTACCGGCGGGTATCGGTCCCGGGGCGTTCGACCCCTCCACGGACCGTCGGAGATCAGACCGGGGCAAGTCCGGCAAGCAGGTAGTCCACGACCTTGCTGGCGGGGTAGGGCCCACCGCGGGAGCCATTCGACGCCAGCGCCTGCACCGCCCGGAAGTCGTGCCCGGAGGTCACGATCGCCGGCTCGGCCGAGCCGTCGGGGCGCTGCTGGGGGAGGTCCGCCGCGGCGAGCAGGGCGTTGCACAGGCAGCGCCGACCCTCGGTGTTCTGAGCCCGCCCTCCCTTGCGGGTGTACATGGCCAACGGCTCCGCCGGGCAGCGGTAGTCGATGTCGCCGTTGGCCTTCTTGTAGGGGGTGCGCAGGGCGCCGAGGTCGCACACGGCCTTGCGGCCGGCGGCAACGTCGGGATCGCTGACCGTGCCCTCGAGCTGGATCACCTGGAACGGGAAGCCTGTGGGGGAGGCCCGCCAGTCGCTGCGGACGTCCAGCGTCCCGGCCAGGACATCGGCGAGCACCTGGCGCTTGAGCGAGTCGGCGAGGCCGGACTCCTGGCTGTACGCGAACGCGGTGCCGACCTGGATCCCCTGGGCTCCCGTCGCCTTGGCCTGGGCCAGGCCCTCGGGGGTGCCGTACGCGCCGGCCAGCCAGAAGGGCAGGCCGAGGGCGGCGATCCCGGCGAGGTCGGGGGTGTCGCGGTCGTCGTAGACCGGTTGGCCGAGCTCGTCGACCTGTCGCGGTCCGCGCGGCGGCGCGTTGTGCCCTCCGGCGCTCGGGCCCTCGACGATGAAGCCGAAGGGACGGGTCGAGGGATCGCCGGCCAGGCCCGCGGCGAGGTCCAGCGACGCGATGATGGCAAGGAACCGGGGTACGGGCAGGCCGCGACCGACCTCGCCGAGGAGCTCGGTCGGGCTGCAGCGCACGGACACCGGTGCATCGTCGGAACGCAGCCCCTGTGCGCGCACGCCGAACTCGACATCCTCGCCACGGGACAGGGCGCGGACCACGCCAGGGATCTCCGACGGGTTGCCCGCGCCGATCAGGACGTAGTCGACGCCGGCCAGCATGGCCCCGAGAAGACCGAAGGGCAGCGGGATCTCGATCTTGCGCAGGAAGTTGATCCCGACCGGGCCCGTGTGCTCCTGCTTGGCCAGCCAGACCTCGCAGAACGCACCGACCACAGTCAGCTCCTGCAGGGCGACCGGTGGGGTGACCGTGAAGCGCGGGACGGCGCGGAACGGTGCATCGTCCGCCTTGCCGCCGTGGACGTAGTACTGCTTCATCACCCGCAGCGCCATCGCCGGGATCGGGAAGGCGGCCAGCGCCCTGCGCATGTGGCCACCGGGGTCGCCGGCCTGCAGGCGCCGCGCGCACACCACGTCCAGGGCGGTGCCCGAGACAACGCCCAGCTCGCCGGTCTGGCAGACGGCGCGGGCCAGCTCCCATCCGGAGACGGCCACCCCCATCCCACCCTGGATGATGGTCGGGAGCACGTCCTGGTCGTTCATGGCACCACCTGCGTCGTCGCGGCTTTGCTACGCAACCGTAACTTACGTTGGCGTAGGTACGCCAGTGGCTGGTGCCGGCACCGGCACCGTCGATGGCCCCGCCCGGCCGCTGACGGCGTCGGCGACGTGGCGAAGCGGTCCGCGCCCAGCACGGGTGGATTCCCGACCGGGTGGCGTCTCTGGTGGTGGTCGCCGGCTCCGATGCGTGTCGGTCCAGGTGGCCCGACGGCTCAGATGTGATGTTGGTCACATGGTGAGCTGGAGGCCGGCGCAGCGATGGTGCTATCCCACCGACCCTGACGAGCCGAGCTTGCTGAACAGTCCCGAGATGTCTCCGCGCACAAGGCTGGAGGTCGACTCGTCATCGATGTCAACGGTCTTCGGGTCGACGCCCCACTTCTGCAGCTGACCCAGCACGGATGCCCGCGCTGAGGCGAACTTGTTGGCGACCATCCTCCTGGTGGCCCAGTCCCGCTCGCGCTGGCGCAGGGCCAGCTCGATCCGGTCGACCTGCTCCGGGCTGGCGGTGAGTTGGTAGGTGTGGCGGATCGCGTCGCACAGCTCGATCCGGTAGTCGTGGCCCAGGCGAACGAAGTCGCCGGGCTTGGAGTTCATCCCGTTCTTGAGGTCGACCAGCGTGATGACGAACGTCGTGATCGGCCGGAACGACGTCTCCCGCGGGACCTGCGGTGGCCGGGTCTGTGGTGGGCCCATCCACCAGGGCGTTCGCACGACGGCGTCGTAGGAGAACATGTTGATCGGGTCGTCGTGATGGATGACCTGAACATGGCGGACCGACGCGGGCAGCGACGGGATCTCGTCCGCCCGGGCCACCTTGCCCAGGATGCCCGACGGGTCGGCCGCCGCGGGGTCGGCGAACCATCGGTCCCACAGCTCCGTCCGGAACGGCGTTCCCAGGTAGAGCCCCCGTTCCAGCCCCAGGTCATCGAAGACTGCGGTGCCGTCCGCAGCCACATCGAGAGCCACCTGGGCTCCGAGGCTCTCGCCGAACTGGAGCAGGCGGGGCCGGCTGCCCTCGGGCAGGGCGGCAATCCGGTCACGGATCCCCTGGAGGATCAGCGTCTGCATCCGGACACCGGCGTCGGTCTGGTTCAGGGCCAGCGCGCTGGGCACGAGGGCGTACTGGGGCACGACGATGGCGCAGTCACCTCGGGTCAGGTACTCGAGGGCTTCAGCGAACGAGTAGTTGACGTACCCCACGCCCGTGGGGGCAGCGACGACGATGACCGACTTCTCGTACGCCCCCAGGGCGTCGAGTTCGGACAGGGCAAGGTCGGCGCGCGTCTCAGGGGTCCGCGCACTCTCGAAGCCGGCGACTGCCCGGATCGGGTCGACCGCCGGTTCGCCCATGACATCGGCGATCTCGTGGGCACCCAGTGTCATCAGGACGAACCGACGGCCCTCCTTGCCGATGTCGTTGAAGGCGATCAGGCTCGCGGGACCTGCGGTGACCGAACGGCTCGTGGGGGCGTCCGGGTAGGCGGCCTCGACCACGTCGTCGGCGTGCTGGATCCGCCGACGCAGCCGGTCGAGGGCGACGATTCCGGCGGGGACCATGAGCGCCGCAGCGATCGAGTGGCCGACGAGCGGTGTGACCTTGTCGTCGCTTCGACCCAGGGCGCGGCTGACCAGGGCCGTCGATCCCTCGGCCAGTGCGTACTCCGTGCCGGCCAGGACCATCAGCCCCGCGCCGACGGATCCTCCCAGCGCGGCCGATTTGGCCATTCCCACGGCGGTCTTGGGGCGCTGGATCTGGTGGCGGTCACCGGTCTCGCCCACAGCAAGGGCGCGACGATCGCGGGCGTTGACGCGGATCGCCGAGATCGTGCCGCCGATGGCGGCCGCCGTGACCATCCCGATGGCAGGGGATACCGGTCCCACGAGCTGCCGGGTTGCCTTGTCGGAGGTGATCACGAGTGCGGCAGCGGCGGCTCCGCCACCGAGCAACCTGGCCACGGAGTTGCCGGTGGCGACGGGCAGCGGGGTGGTGCTCGTGTTGGGCAGGAGTCGCGCAGCGGCCAACCCGGCACCAGCGACGATCGCCGCCGCGATGAGCGTGGTGTTCTCAGGATCGCCCCGGCCGCGCGAGGTCGCCACCAGCTCAGCAGTGGCCTCGACCGCCGACACTGCCAGAGTGCCCACCCCGAGGCCGATCGCGGCGGTCACGCCGGTCGCCATCGCCTGATCGGTCGTCGTGCGGGGGAGGAGGCCCCGGGCGAACGTGTTGGACGTGACGGCGGCAGCAGCGGTCACTCCTGTGCGCAGCGCCAGGTAGCGCCGCCCGGATCGAGGGGCCATGGGGGCAGTCTGCCCGAAACGCCGTCAGCGGGGAGGCGATTCGGTCCGTCCGGTCGGCGTCAGCCCTCCGTCGGCCCCTCGGCGTGGCGCCGCGTCAGCACCCGGGCCTGCACCGACAGGATCCAGCCGACGAGGTCCTTGTCGATCTTGGACTGGACCGAGCCGGCGAGCGGGAAGGGCAGGGCCGCCTTCGTGCTCGTCGAGGTGGCCAGTGTCGAGCCACCTTCGCTGACCAGCAGCTGCGAGGTGCCCATGGAGGTGGCCTTGGGTGAGCCGAGCAGGTGCACCTCGAGTGTGCCGTCAGCGCCCTCGTCGGTCAGGGGGCCCCACTCCTGGGCCCAGGACAGTCGCACCTCGCCCGGCAGGAGCTTCTTGGCCAGGTCCGGGATGCCGGGCTTGGACGTGGAGAAGCGCCACTCCATCGTGGCGACCGCGCGTTCGCCGGAGGCGTCGCAGGTGAGCGAGTCCACCTCGACTCCCACCTCGGTCGCGAACGCCCGCAGGAAGTCCTCGGTGATCAGGTCGGCGTGCACGGTCGAGGGCGCGATGGTCAGATCGAAGCTGTGGTCCATCGGGCCATTGTGGCGGGTCCGGGGCTCTGCCGGCTCGTTGCCACCGGCGTCGGGGGTGCATCGGTGTCCGTGGCTGGGCTAGCGTCAGACGCCAGGGCAGCCCGCCCCCAGCCCCGGAAGGGCCGCGATGACCCCCTCTGACGAGACCCCCCGCACCGACCTTCCCCGCTACCCGGTGAGCCTGGTGCGGGCCATCGCTCCGTGGAAGCGCTCGGCGAACGCGACCACTGTCCTGCCCGAGAGGCAGACGGTGGTCACCGGCTGGCAGCCGGATCGCGAGAAGCTGGCGTCGTACCGCTCGGTGGTCGGCTCGAGCGCGGAGCTTCCGATCGCGTTCCCGCAGCTGCCGATCATGGCCCTGCACATCGACCTGCTGTCCCAGTGGTCCTTCCCGGTCAAGGCGTTGGGGCTGGTCCACCAGGGCGCCGTCATCGACGTCCTCGACGAACTGCCCGTGGACGGGCCGTGGGATGTGCGGGCCGCGGTGTCCCAGGGCCGGCACGTACGAGCGGGGCTGGAGTTCGACGTCTCGGGCGAGGTCAGCATCGACGGGACCCTGTGCTGGCGCTCCACCTCCATCTACCTGTCCCGCAGCCGGTCGGCCAGCGGGGCCGAGGAGTCGGCTGTTCCGCACCTCGACTCCGCGGGGGAATGGGAGCAGGAGGTGCCGATCCACGTGCCGGAGGGGACCGGGCGGGCGTTCGGGCGGGTGACCGGCGACATCAACCCCATCCACCTGCACGCCGTTCCCGCGAAGGCCTTCGGCTTCTCGAAGGCGATCGTGCACGGGTGGTGGACCACCGGGCGCGCGGCGGCGGAGCTCGATGTCGACGAGGTGGTGCCGGGGCGACGACTGGAGATCGCCTTCAAGCGCCCGATCGTGCTGCCGTCCACGCCGATCCTCTGCTCGCGCTCCGGCTCGTCCGGCGGGGTGGAGTTCGCCCTGTTCCCCGTGTCGCCGGCCGAGGGCGGCGAGGAGCCCGTGCGGGCGCTGGTGTCGGGGGTCGTGACCGGCTGAGCGCGTCGCGTGGTCGGCGTCGGCAGCAGGACCGCGCGTGCCCGGGAGGGCAGAATCACAGGTGTGCGCGCCGCTGAAGGTTCCCCGGGAGGCCCCGGAGGGATGATGCGGCGGGATCCTTCCCAGGAGGCGATCCAACGGGATGCGGTCACCTCCCGGCTGGGACCGCTGACGCCCGACGCGATGGAGGCGATCCGGACGTGTCGGGGCCAGGAGTTCCAGCGGCTCGAGCTCGTCGGGGACTCGATCCTGGAGGTGGTGCTGCACGCCCACTCGGTGATCGCTGGCCCCGGATGCCCCTACTGCGCAGGGCGTGCGGACACGTTCACGACGGATGCCCACCTCGGGGAGCTCGCGCGTGAGATCGACCTGGGGGACTGGCTGGACTGGAGCCCGTCGGCGCACCGGATGGCCGACATGGTCGAGGCCTGCGTGGGTGCCACGTGGGTCAGCGGACGGTGGCCCCAGGTGGTCTCCTTCGTCGCCGCGGAGCTGCATCCCCTGACCGCCGACGAGCAGCGTCGGCTTCTGCACGGTGGCGCCCAGGTCCACCCGGAGGCCCCGGCGCGAGCCCGCGAGATCCTTGGAGCGGCGATCCTTGAGGCCGCCGCGTCCACGGCGGCCTACCGACTGCACCCGGAGGCCGATGAGGGCGGACTCTCCAAGGTGAAGGCCCGGATGCTGTCCAGCGAGCATGTGCTCGGGCGCTGCCGCGAGTCGCGGTGGGTGCACCGGAGCCTGCGCACGCGTCGGTTCGATCGCGACGATGTCGAGCGTCAGCTGGCCACGAATCTGCTCGCCCACGGGCTGGCCTCGGCGATCACGATCGCGTGGCCACTGACGACGTGACGTCGCCCGTCCACAGATGTGGCGCGCAGGGCTGGCGGACGTGGCCATCGGCGGGCAGTGTGTGGGGGGCGGCGCCGGGGGGCGTCGATGGATCGGGGGGATGATGAACGAGACGATGATCACGGTGTCGGGCAACCTGGTGTCCGATGTCGACTTCCGGGTCACCACCCGGGGTGATGCCCTGGCGAGGTTCCGCGTGGCCTCGACCGTCAAGCGCTACGACCGCGCCAGCGGCCGCTGGCTCGACGGCGACACCAACTACTGGAACGTGACCGCGTGGCGGCGGGCTGCCGAGAACGCGGCGAAGTCGCTCGCGAAGGGTCACCCGGTCCTCGTGCACGGCAAGGTTCGGCAGCGCACTGTCGATCGCGAGGTCGCCGGGGCGCCGGGGACCACGATGGCCGTGACGTTCACCGACCTCGAGGCCGTCAGCTTCGGGCTGGACCTCACGCGCTGCCGGGCGCAGTTCCAGCGGGCTCCGATCGGCCCGCAGACGGGACCGGTCGAGGAGGAGTCACCGTCCGGGTCTCTTGAGGGGGTGGAGGACCGCCCGGGGCTCGGGGCCGGTGCGCGTGGTCCGGCGGCTGGGCCGGATTCCGTCGAGGTGGGGATCGGCGCCGCCTGACCGTTCGGAAGGGGTCCGGCCGCCGCTGCCGGGGCCCGGTCAGCCGTTTCGCGGGTTACTGGGCATGACCGTGCGGCCGATACCCTTGACCCCATGGCTGAGTACATCTACACACTGCGCAAGGCCCGCAAGGCCTTCGGTGACAAGGTCGTCCTCGACGACGTCACCCTGTCGTTCCTCCCGGGGGCCAAGATCGGCGTCGTCGGGCCCAACGGGGCGGGCAAGTCGAGCCTGATCAAGATCATGGCCGGCCTGGACCACGTGTCCAATGGAGATGCTGACCTCAGCGCGGGCTACACCGTGGGAATCCTGTCGCAGGAGCCGGTGCTCGACGAGACCAAGGACGTCCTGGGCAACGTCGAGGACGGCGTGGCCGAGACCAAGGCGCTGCTCGACCGGTACAACGAGATCTCCGAGCTGATGGGCGATCCGGACGCCGACTTCGACAGCCTGATGTCCGAGATGGGGGTCCTCCAGGAGAAGATCGACCACCTCGGAGCGTGGGACCTCGACGCGCAGCTCGAGCAGGCGATGGATGCCCTGAACTGCCCTCCGCCGGACGCCGATGTCTCGGTCCTGTCCGGTGGCGAGCGTCGCCGTGTGGCGCTGTGCAAGCTGCTGCTGCAGCAGCCGGACCTGCTCCTCCTCGATGAGCCGACGAACCACCTGGATGCCGAGAGCGTTCAGTGGCTCGAGCAGCACCTGGAGAAGTACCCGGGCACGATCGTCGCGATCACCCACGACCGGTACTTCCTGGAGAACGTGGCGCAGTGGATCCTCGAGCTCGACCGGGGGCGCGCCTTCCCCTACGAGGGCAACTACTCGACGTACCTCGATGCGAAGGCTGCCCGCCTCAAGGTCGAGGGGGCGAAGGACGCCAAGCTGCGCAAGCGCCTGACCGACGAACTCGAGTGGGTGCGCTCCAACGCCAAGGCCCGCCAGACCAAGAGCCGCGCCCGTCTGGGCCGCTACGAGGAGATGGCCACGGAGGCGGAGAAGACGCGCAAGCTGGACTTCGAGGAGATCCAGATCCCTCCGGGTCCGCGCCTGGGCTCCCTGGTCGTGGAGGCGGCCGGGCTGACCAAGGCGTTCGACGACCGTGTGCTCATCGACAACCTGAGCTTCACCCTGCCGCGCAACGGCATCGTCGGCATCATCGGACCCAACGGTGTGGGCAAGACGACCCTGTTCAAGATGATCGTCGCGCAGGCCAACGAGGACACCTCCGACAAGGCGGCCATGCCGACCTCCGGCGACATCCGGGTCGGCGACACGGTCAAGCTGTCCTACGTCGACCAGAGCCGTGCTGGGCTGGATCCCACCAAGAACGTCTGGGAGGTCGTCTCCGACGGCCTGGACTGGATCAAGGTCGGCAACGTCGAGATGCCCTCACGTGCGTACGTCGGTGCGTTCGGCTTCAAGGGCCCGGACCAGCAGAAGCCGTCCAAGGTCCTCTCCGGTGGTGAGCGCAACCGCCTGAACCTGGCGCTGACGCTCAAGCAGGGCGGCAACGTGATCCTGCTCGACGAGCCAACGAACGACCTCGACGTGGAGACCCTTGGCTCGCTGGAGAACGCCCTGCTGGAGTTCCCCGGCTGTGCGGTGATCACCTCGCACGACCGCTGGTTCCTCGACCGCGTGGCCACCCACATCCTGGCCTACGAGGGCGACTCGCAGTGGTTCTGGTTCGAGGGCAACTTCGAGTCATACGAGAAGAACAAGATCGCCCGCCTCGGCCCCGAAGCAGCCCGCCCCCACCGCGCCACCTACCGCAAACTGACCCGCGGGTAGCGGCGCCGCCCCCCGCGGGTGTCGGTCGTCGCCCTGCGGGGTGGCGGCCTCAGCCCAGCGGGTGGTTGCCGCGGATGACGTGGTCGGGGTCCACTTGTCGCTTGACGGCACGAAGGAACGACAGCGTCTCGTCGTCGTGGACCGCCGACAGGTCTGAGCCCGGACCGAGCAGGGTCAGCGGAATCCCGGCGCCGGCCGCGGGCCCGCAGGCTGCGGCCACCGCGCGCAGCGATGCCCGGATCGGCTCGACGAGTTCGGGTGCGGCGGCAACGCCGAAGGTGAACACGACGTACTCGGCCCCGACGTGGGAAAGGGCGCCGGCAGGCTCCCCTGGAACTGCCAGGGCGCCGCCCACGTGGCGCACCTGCAGGACGGTCAGCGCCGTCCGCGTCCGATCGCCGCCGACGTCGACGAGGCGCTCGATGGTCGTCTCGTCCAGGCTGCGCAGGACTCCGCCCCATTCGATGAAGGGCATCGGTGTGGTCGGTTCGGCCGCGACCTCCCCGAGCCGGCCGATCGCGACAGGGCCGAACGAGTCGTTGAGCAGGGTGCCGGCTTCGCGCAGGGGAGCGATGAGGTCGGCCCCCTCGTCGGCGTCCCCCAGCCAGGTGACGTCGACGGTCGCGAACGAGTTGCCCCGCAGGTGCGCAGGAAGCTCGGGCATCGGGGGGAAGTGCATGAGGGAGGCCCAGCAGGTCAAGCCATCGGGCGCGCAACTCGTGACCTCGGCGAACGCCTTCAGCACGCTGGCGGCCTGCGTGATCGGGAACGTCAGCTTCCCACCGTGCAGCTCGGGCTCGGGGTGCAGCTGGATCCGCACCGACGTGACGATGCCGAACTCGCCCCCGCCGCCACGCAGCGCCCACATCAGGTCGGGGTCGGATGCGTCGTCGACCCACCGGATGGTGCCGTCACCGCCGACGATGTGCGCCGCCTGCAGGCTCCGGGAGCCGATCCCGTAGCGCCGCCCGAACCATGACAGCCCGCCACCGAGCAGGTACCCGACGACGGACACATCCGGGTTGCTGCCGGCCATCGCGATCAGGCCGGTTCCATCCAGCGCAGCCAGGAGCTGGCCCCATTTGACTCCCGCCCCCACGCGCGCGCTCCCGGCCTCTCGATCGACGACCACCTGGTTGAGCGCACCGGTCCGCACCAGGACCGTGCCGTCGAGGGCGTCCGTCGCACCATGCCCACCGGGCTGGGCGCTGACAACGAAGCCCTGCTCCCGGGCCAGGCGGACCACGGCGACGACATCCTGCTCATCGGCGACGTGGACCACGGCGGCGGGCCGCTGGGGGACGGCGACGTTCCACGGGCGGGAGGCGTCCTCGAAGCCGTCGTCGCCGGGCAGCAGCACCCGTCCTCGCACAGCGTCGCGCAGGATCGACAGGTCGGGTGTGGCGGTGCCCGTCCTCGGGTCCGTCGTCTGGGTCATCGGGTTCTCCTGGGCTGGGGGGACGTCCTCGCCCACGGGTGGGCGCGAGGAAGCCCTACCCGTCGGTGGTTTGCCCATACCGGCGGTGGCGGACGGCCTGTGCCGGCCCGGCGGCGTCTGCCCTGCCGGTCGCTACCGGGTCGCCGAGTCCAGCAGGAACAGGAACGACGCGTAGTCGTGGCCGATGACCCGGGTCATTCCCAGTTCGCAGGTGCGGTTGGAGCACAGGTAGGCGTCGAACTCCTGTCCCGCGAGTTCTGCGGCCTGTTCCGCGCCGGCGCCGTCGGCCAGCTCCGGGTGCAGCATCCCGCGGTCACCCGCGAACCCGCAGCAGGTCCCGTACACCGGGACGGTGACCTCGTCGGCCAGCGCCCCTGCCACGTCGGCCAGCGCCCCGCCGAGGCCCAGGTGCGTGCCCGCGCAGGTGGCGTGGATGACTGCCGAGCCGACCTTCTCCCGGACCTCGAGCCGGGGCAGCAGTTCATCGCGCGCCCACTGGATCGAGTCGAGGATCCGCAGCGCCCGGTGCTGGGCGACGGCGGGACCCTCGAGGTAGGGCTCCACCTCGTGGACCAGCCCGAACGTGCACGACGTGGCATCGACCACGACGGGCAGGCGACCGCCATCGGTCCAACGCCACAGGTGCTCCACGACGGCGTTCGCCATGTACCGGTTCCCGCGGTCGTAGCCCTTGGAGTGCCACACCGTCCCGCAGCACAGGCCCCCCACGTCCTCGGGGATCCAGACGGGCGCACCGGCTCGCGCGGCCAGGGCCACCACGACCTCCGGCAGGCTCGGCCTCTCGGGCATGGACCCGGGGTTGCCGAAGATCCGGTTGATGCACGCCGGGAAGTACACGGCCGACGCGCCCACGCGGGCGGTCTCGGGAAGCTTCCTCGGGGCCGAGCCCGGGATCTCCGGAAGCCAGCGGGGGATCAGGTCAGGGCTCGCCACCGCCCGGCCCGCGTCGGTGACCGCCGCTGATCAACCCGTCACCGGTCACCGACCCGACGCCGTGCGCGGTGCGCAGCGCGATGCGGCCGGCCCGCTGCATGAGCCGGTAGCGCTTGGCGACGGTCAGCGCGATGCCCTGCGCGGGCGCCGGGATGGGCCTTCACCCGGAAGGACTTCATGAGGTCGCCGGTGTTGATCCCCACCGGGCAGGCCAGGGAGCATGTGCCGTCGCCGGCGCACGTCTGCACCGCGTCGTACGCATAGGCGCCGGCGAGTTCCTCGGCGACCGGCGAGCCCACGGGCTGGCGCACCATCTCCCGGCGCAGGGCGATGCGCTGGCGGGGGGTGGTGGTCACCCGCCGGCTGGGGCACACGCTCTCGCAGAAGCCGCACTCGATGCATCGATCGGCGAGCTCCTCGATGGGCGGGGCTGTCTTGAGGTTCTGCAGGTGGGCCGCCGGATCATCGGTGAGCACCACCCCCGGCGACAGCACGCCGTGCGGGTCGATCAGCCGCTTCACCGCACGCATGTGCCCGGTGATGGTGGCGCCCCACTCGGTCTCGACGAACGGTGCGATGTTGCGACCCGTGCCGTGCTCGGCCTTGAGCGACCCGTCGAACCGCTCGGTCACCACAGCCACGACGTCGCACAGGAACGCGTCGAAGCGCGCGATGTCGGCCTCGTCCCGCAACCACGGCGTGACCAGGAAGTGCAGGTTGCCGGCCGACGCGTGGCCGAAGATCACCGCGTCGTAGTCGTGGCGCGCGAACAGCTCCTGCAGGGCCAGTGCCCCCTCGGCCAGGCGCTCGGGTGGGAAGCAGACGTCCTCGAGGATGAACGACGTCCCTGACGGCCGGGCGCCGCCGACGCTGGCCAGCAGGCCGTTTCGGATCACCCAGTACTGGGCGGACAGCTCGACGTCGCGGGTGAACGTGGTCGGCTCCAGCAGGTTCAGGCCAGCCAGCAGGGCCACGGCGCTGGCCTCGGACTGTGCGGATTGCTCGGGTGTCTCGTCGCGGAACTCCACGAGCAGGCCGGTGGCGGTCGTGGGCAGGCCGTCCCAACGCGCGGGCACCCCTGGACGGCCGCGAACCGCGGCGATCGAGGCGCGGTCCATCAGCTCCACGGCAGCCGCCCCAGCGGCGACGAAGGGCGCCACCGCCGAGCAGGCGGCCTCCATGTCCGGGAACAGCATGAGCGAGGTGAGGTGGTGGGCGTCGTCACGGACGGTGTCGAAGACGACCTCGGCGATGAATCCGAGGGTGCCCTCGGAGCCCACCATCAGTCGGCGCAGGATCTGAACCGGGGTGTCGGAGTCGAGGAAGGCGTTCATCGAGTAGCCGGTCGTGTTCTTGATCCGGAACTTCGTCCGGATCCGGTCGGCCGTCGCGGGGTCGGCCAGGATCGCCTCGCGGATGTCGCCCAGCCCCGCCGCGATGGCGGGCTCAGCCTGCGCCAGGCGCTCCTCCGCATCCGCCGCACCCGTGTCCACGACCGTCCCCGACGGCAGCACGATGGTCATCGACCGCAGTGTCTGGTACGAGTTCTCCACCGTGCCGCAGCACATCCCGCTGGCGTTGTTGGCCACGACGCCGCCGATCGTGGCGGCGGCCTTCGACGCGGGGTCGGGTCCCAGCCGGTATCCGTGGCGCTTGAGGGCCGCGTTGGCCCGGGCCAGGATGGTCCCCGGCTTGCTCCGCAGGGTCCGGCCGCCGTCCTCCACGGTGCACCCGATCCAGTGCCGCATGACCTCGACGAGGATCCCGTCGCCCTGGGACTGCCCGGACAGGCTGGTCCCGGCGGCGCGGAACGTCACGGGGATCGAGTGCGCGTGCCCGTAGGCCAGGACCTTCTGGATGTCGCTGACGTCGCGGGCCAGGACCACGACCTGGGGGAACATCCGGTACGGGCTGGCGTCGGTGGCGAAGCGGACGAGGTCGAACCCCCGGCTGAGCACCACGGCAGGGTCACCGAGGAGCTGCTCGAGGTCCTCGCGCAGCTGGGGCCGGGTGCCGGCGGCCAGATGGTCGGGGGCGCGGTCGGCGGTGGGTGTCGGGTGCTCGACGAGGTAGGTGTCCGCGGGGGGCTCGAACAGCTTGCGCATGGGCAGCAGGCTTCCATCCCCGACGACGGATGTCCTGATGTGCACGGCCGGACAGTCGCTGTGGATCACGGGAGGGAGCCTCCCGCCGCATCGACTCCCGGGCCCGTGCCGGGCTAGCGTGGCGATGCCAGTCCCACTCCCCGCATCCACTCCCAGGAGGATCGCCATGGACGCATCCACGTCCGCCCTTGTTCTCATCGAGTTCCAGAACGACTTCACCAGCGAGGGAGGCTCCCTCCACGGCGCCGTCGCCGAGGTCATGGAGGCCACGTCGATGATCGAGAACACGCAGGCCGCCATCGCCGCCGCGCGGGCTGCAGGCGCCACCATCATCCACTCGCCGATCCAGTTCGCCGAGGGCTACAACGAGATCACCTCGCACCCCTACGGGATCCTCAAGGGCGTCGTGGACACGAACTCCTTCGTCAAGGGCGCCTGGGGGGCCGAGATTGTCGAGGATGTGGCGCCCCAGGAGGGCGACATCGTGCTCGAGGGCAAGCGCGGGCTCGATGCATTCGCCAGCACCAACCTTGACTTCATCCTGCGCAGCAAGGGCGTGCAGACCGTGGCCCTGGCGGGGTTCCTGACCAACTGCTGCGTGGAGTCGACCATGCGCTCGGCCTACGAGAAGGGCTTCGAGGTCGTCACGCTGACCGACTGCCTCGGGGCAACCAGCATGGAGGAGCACGCAAACGCCATCAAGTACGACTACCCGATGTTCTCCAAGCCGATGACCTCGGCGGAGTTCACCGAGGCGCTGGCCGGCGCGGAAGCGGGCGACCACTCGCGCGGGTACTGATCCCGGCGGCTTCGGCATTCCCGGGCCGTCCGGTCCGGGTCGTTGGCCCCCGATGCGGGACCAACGCAGTCCGGCGCGCCCTGGCCCACGACCTATCGTGGGCCCATGAGTGTCGACCTTCTGATCGAGGAACCGCTGATCCTGCTCTTCGGGGTCCTGGCCCTGGGATCGCTGCTCGGGTCGATCCGGTTCGGAAGCTTCTCCTTCGGGTCGGCGGCCGTGCTGTTCGTCGGGCTGGCCGCCTCGGCGTGGAACCCTGAGCTGGTCATCCCCCGGATCCTGGGCGTCTTCGGGCTGGCCATCTTCGCCTACGGAATCGGCGTGAGCAGCGGGCCGCAGTTCTTCCACGTCCTGCGCAACTACCGCGGCGCCGTGCTGCTGGTGGTGGGCATCCTCGTCGCCGCAGCCGGGGTGGCTGTCGGGGTCGGGCACCTGATGGGGCTCACCGGGCCGGTGGTCTCGGGGCTCTACGCCGGCGCCCTGACCAACACCCCGGCCCTTGCCGCCTCCATCGAGTCGTTGGGCTCCGACGAGCCCACCGTCGGGTACTCGGTGACCTACATCGGCGGCGTGCTCGGGATGGTCGCCGCCGTCGGGCTGATGGGCCTCGCGAGGCTCCCGCACGCGGCAGAGGTCGAGGCAGCCGACGAGGCCCCACCCGAGTTGGTCCACCAGAGCATCCGGGTCACGGAGCCCGACGCCCCGGACCTCGGGTCGCTCGTCGAGGAGGGGCACGTCATCTTCTCGCGGACCGAGCACGACGGGGTCGTCCGCGTGGCCACGGACGGGTTCCGCCCCTCTCCCGGGGACGTCGTGACGGTCATCGGGCCGCAGCCGGCCGTGGACGACGTCACTGCGCGGCTGGGGCGCCCCAGCACCAACTACCTCACCCTGGACCGTCGCGAGCTGGACTTCCGTCGCATGGCGGTCTCCAACCACGACGTCGCCGGGCGGACGATCGCCGACCTGCGCCTGTACCGGCGCTACGGCGCCACTGCCACGCGCGTCCGGCGCGGCGACATCGACCTGCTGGCCACCGACGACCTCGTGCTCCAGATCGGCGACCGGGTCCGCATCGTCGCGCCCCGCGACCGGATGCACGACGTCGCGACCCTCCTCGGGGACTCCGAGCGGGGAACCGGGGAGGTCGAGGGTGCGGGGTTCGCCCTCGGGCTCATGATCGGCCTGCTCCTCGGGGTGATCGTCTTCCCGCTGCCCGGAGGCGCCTCGGTGTCGCTCGGCCTTGCCGGTGGCCCACTCGTCGTGGGCCTCGTGCTCGGCCGCCTGCGTCGCACCGGACCGTTCATCTGGGCGCTCCCGTTCCCGGCTGCCACCGCGCTGAACCAGCTGGGCATCCTGCTGTTCCTGGCCTACGCCGGCACCAACGCCGGCGACGACCTGGTCGCGGCCATGCAGAGTGACCAGGGGATCCGGATCCTGATCGCCGGGCTGCTCGTCACCGGGTTCGCGGCCTTCGCGCTGACCCTGCTCGGCCCTGCGATGTCCGGGATCGCCGGACCCAGGTTGGCCGGGGTGATCGCCGGTTTCCAGACCCAGCCCGCGGTGCTCACCTTCGCCAACGAGCGCAACGGCGCCGACCCACGGGTCAACCTCGGCTACGCACTGGCCTACCCGGTGGCGATGATCGTGAAGGTGGTCGTCGCCCCGCTGATCGGCCGGATGTAGGGGCGCCTCAGCGCAGCCAGGCGGCGGTGTCGGGGGCCAACCAGAAGCCGCCGTCGCCTGGCTCCGGCGCCGCACCGCTGCACGCGAGGACCTCGGTGGCCTGCACGAGCGCGGGGGAGTCGCCGAGGTTCATCGCAACGAGCACGTGCGGGTCCTCGTCGGCGGCAGGTCGGCGCAGCACGAGACAGGCGTCGCCAGGCCCGCTGACCCAGTGCAGGTCGCCGTCGCCGAGGGCCGGCTCAGCCCGGCGCAGGCGCAGCACGCGGCGGGTGAGCTCCAGCGTCGACTCCGGGTCCCCGGTCTGGGCCTCGACGCTGAGGGCACCCCAGTGCGAGGGCATCGGCAGCCAGGACTCCCCGGTCGGGCTGAAGCCGAATGAGGCGCCGTCACGGGTCCACGGCATGGGCACCCGGCAGCCGTCGCGGAAGCCCTCCTCCCCTCCCGTGCGGAGGAAGGCGGGGTCCTGACGGGACTCGGCCGGCAGGTCGACGACCTCCTCAAGGCCCAGCTCCTGGCCCTGGTACAGGTAGGCCGAGCCGGGCAGGCCCAGCATGAACACCAACCCGGCGCGTGCACGGGCCAGCCCACGGGCATCGTCGGGGACCACGTCCGGCACCGGGGCGGTGTTGGACTGCGGCATCCGCTCGCCAGCAGCCTCGACCCCGTACTTGGTCCGGACCCGCGGGACGTCGTGGTTCTCCAGGACCCACGTCGTCGGGGCGCCGACCATGGCGCTCGTGTGCAGGGAGCGGTCGATGACCTCGCGCATCTGCGCGGCGTCCCAGCGGCACTTGAGGTAGTCGAAGTTGAACGCGGTGTGCAGCTCGTCGGGGCGGATGTAGGCGGCCAGCGCCTCCTCGGTGCCGACCCAGACCTCACCCACGAAGATCCGCGGAGGGTGGTAGGCGTTCGAGACCCGGCGCCACTCGCGCCAGACCTCATGCACCCCGGGCTGGTCCCACTGCGGGAAGTCCAGGATGTCGCCGAACGTCAGGTGCAGTCCCTCGCCCTCACCGGACAGCGGGTAGCCGGGCGCCTTCACAAGACCGGTGGCCACGTCGATCCGGAAGCCGTCGACTCCGCGGTCGAACCAGAACCGAAGCGTCTCCTCGAAGTCCGCGCGCACGTCGGGGTGCTCCCAGTTGAAGTCCGGCTGGGCGGAGTCGAACAGGTGCAGGTACCACCACCCGCTCGGCTGCCCCGACCCATCCAGGACGGGGTCCCATGCGGAGCCGCCGAACGCGGAGCGCCAGTCGTTGGGCGGGCTGGCGCCGTCGTCTGCGCCCCGCACGCAGTGGTAGCGCTGCCAGGCGGCCGACCCCGGTTCGGAGGCCAGCGCCTCCTGGAAGAAGACGTGCTGGTCCGAGCTGTGGTTGGGCACGATGTCGACGATCACCTTGATACCCAGGTCGTGGGCCTCGGCCACGAGCGCCTCGACGTCGGCGACGTCGCCGAACATCGGGTCGATGCCGCGGAAGTCCGCCACGTCGTAGCCGCCGTCGGCGTGCGGCGAGGTGTACCAGGGCGAGAACCAGACGGCGTCCACGCCCAGGCGGGCCAGGTGCGCCAGCCGGCTGCGGATCCCGGCGATGTCGCCGAACCCGTCGCCGTCGGAGTCCGCCCAGGACTTCGGGTACACCTGATAGATGACGGCGTTGCGCCACCAGTCCGCGTCGGTTGTGATCGGCATGGGCACATCCTGTCGTGTTCGCCCCGAGGAATCCACGTCCACCTCGGGTGGGGGATGTGGGCCCTGGCGGTGGACTACATTCGTCCCGTGCAGACCCCTGCGGCCACGCCCTTCGAGCGGTTCGGCGGCCACGAGTTCTTCGACCTGTTGGTCGGGCGGTTCTACGCCGGCGTGGCCGAGGATCCGACACTGCGGGCGATGTACCCGGAGGACGACCTGGGTCCGGCCGCCGACCGGCTGCAGTTGTTCCTCGAGCAGTACTGGGGCGGGCCGACGACCTACTCCCAGGAGCGCGGGCACCCGCGCCTGCGGATGCGGCATGCGCCCTACCCGGTCGACGCGGCAGCCCACGACGCGTGGCTGCGCCACATGCGTGCTGCCCTCGACGAGGCCGCGCCGGCCGTGGGGATGGCCCCCGAGGACGAGGCGGAGCTCTGGGACTACCTGACGCGAGCGGCCCTGTCCATGGTGAACACCTACCCGGGGCCGGCCTGAGTCCTCAAGGCAGACAACTGCTTGTCCCGCTCAACTGCGGCGGCGCTGATCCGCGTCACCATCGTCGGGAACACGACCCCGTGGAAGGGCAGGACCGAGTACCAGTACGCCTGGCCCGCCAGCCCGTGCGGGAAGAACGTCGCCCGCTGGCGCAGCGTCGTACCCCCGCCCGCTGCCGGTGAGACGTGGAACTCCAACCATGCGAGGCCCGGCACCTTCATCTCGGCACGCAGCCGCAGCAGGCTGCCCGGGACTACCTCCTCGACGCGCCAGAAGTCGCACGCCTCGCCGACGAGCAGCTCCTGCGGGTCACGCCGGCCACGGCGCAGTCCTGGCCCACCGAGCAGCCGGTCGAACGCACCCCGAGCCTCCCAGGCCCACTTCAGCGAGTACCAGCCGTTGTCCCCTCCGATGGACGCGACCACCTCCCAGACCGCCTCCGGGGAGGCGGTCACGACCGCGCTGCGATCGTCGGTGAACAGCGATCCGCCGGCCCAGTCGGGGTCGGTCGGCATCGGGTCGCTCGGCGCCCCGGGCATGTAGGCGTCGGACCATCGGGTTGCCACGTCGGCGTCCTTGACGCGCTTGAGCGCCAACCGGACGGAGTCATCGAACCCCAGCAACCCGCCTGGCGGGTCGGGGACGTAGGCGCGGATGTCGTCCTCCTGGCAGACGACCTCGTTGCGCAGCGAGGCCACCAGGGGGCGAGCGATGAGGCTGGGGACCGGCGTCACCAGGCCCACCCACCGGGCGGACAGCTCTGGCTGGAGAAGGTTGATCGGCAGGATGCGGCGCTTCTTCAAGCCGGACACGGCCGCGAAGTGCTGCATCATCTGCTCGTACGTGAGGATGTCGGGGCCGCCGATGTCGAACGTCCGGTTCACGTCGGCGGGCAGCGTCGCGCACCCCACGAGGTAGCGCAGGACGTCGCGGATCGCGATCGGCTGGATCCGGGTGCGCACCCACCGGGGCGTGATCATCACCGGGAGGCGCTCGGTGAGATAGCGCAGCATCTCGAACGACAGCGACCCGGACCCGATCACGGTGGCCGCACCGAGGGCAGCCGTCGGGACCCCGCTGGCGAGCAGGATCTCGCCGACCTCGGCCCGGGATCGCAGGTGCTCGCTGAGGTTCTCGTCATGGGCCAGCCCGCCCAGGTAGACGATGCGCTGGACGCCTGACTCACGCGCGACGGTGGCGAACGTGCGGGCGACCACCTCCTCGGTGCGCTCGAAGTCCGGTCCCGTGCCGATGGCGTGGATCAGGTAGTAGGCAACCTCGACGTCGGCCATCGCGCGGGCCAGGGCCTCGGGGTCAGCGGCGTCACCGACGGCCACCTCCACGGCGTCGTGCCAGGGCAGGTCGCGCAGGCGGTCCGGGTGGCGGGCCAGGACGCGGACCCGATGGCCGTCCGCCAGGAGCTCGGGCACGAGCCGCCCGCCGATGTAGCCGGTTGCGCCGGTCACGAGGCACAGGCGGCCAGGGGTGGGGTCCATGGCGCCAGTGTGCCGGTCCCCGATGCCTGCGCAAGTCGCCGGAGGTGGCAACTGGTCGAGCGCCTACCGCGGCGCTCCTCCGCCCACAGGCGGCACCGAGCCGGGGGTCATCGGCGTACCGTCCGCGTTGAAGCCCATGGGACGGGTCAGGACGGGCACCACCACACCGTGCGCGTCGAAGGCGCCCTTCAGCCGCTCGCGCAGCTCGCGGGTCAGCGGCACCTGCTGGGAGGCGCGGGCCTTGACCACGATGCGCACGTAGATCGCCTCCCCGGACACCGCCTCCACCCCGGCGAACGTGGGTCGGCCGAGCATGCGCTCCCGGGTCTCGGGGTCGTTGTACATGTCGTTGCCGACCTCGATCACGACCTGGCGGATCTCCTCGAGGTCGGCGTCGTAGGACACCGGGATGACGGCCGCGGCCATCGTCCAGCCCTGTGACTGGTTGGCCACGCGCAGGATCTCGCCGTTGCGCACGTACCAGACCACGCCCGTTGGGTCCCGGATCCGGGTGACCCGCAGGGCCACCTCCTCGACGGTTCCCGTCACCGGTCCGACGTCGACGAGGTCACCGACCCCGTACTGGTCCTCGACGATCATGAAGAACCCGGACAGGTAGTCCTTGACCAGGGTCTGGGCGCCGAAGCCCAGCGCGACGCCGACCACGCCGGCGCTGGCGATCAGGGGCGCCACGTTGACACCCAGCTCGGTGAGGATCAGCAGCCCGGCCGTGCCCCAGACGACCAGCACCAGGGCGCTGCGCAACAACTGCCCGACAGCCTTCGCGCGCTGCTCGCGTCGTTGGCCCATGATCATCGACTGCAGCTCGACCGTGGCCTCGGGGGTGTCGGTCAGCGAGTCCTCGCGGCTGCGCCCGCTGGCGATCCACCTCTCGACGGATCGGTGGATCACCCGTGATCCGACGAAGTGAAGGACCGCGGCAAGGATCACGACGACGACGATGTAGAGGGCCTCGCCCCAGAAGCTCGTGAGCCATGCCCAGAAGGTCTGGTCATCTGTCGAAGTCGTGGTGTCATCTGCAAGCCGGATCACGCATGCACCCTACGACGACGTGGGGACAAGGTGGCGGACGTTCGTGCCGTGAAGCCCTCCCGGGCGCGCGGCGGGTGCGGCCGACGCCCTAGCCTGACCTTCATACCCTCGAGGACCGCCGGCATCGGTCATGGGACGGTCGACCGGCCCATCGCCTCGGCCCCGGGGAACGCACCGACATGCGACTGGAGGTCCCCTGGTGAGTGCAGATCGACCGGCGAACACTGGCCCGAAAACTGCAGGAGCTGAGGCGGTGAAGCCCGCGAAGCCCCCAGTTGTGGAGCCGGAGTGGGTCGAGCCGAGCCCGGAGCTGGTCGAGCTCGCCCGGGCCTACGGCGTCGCGGTGGAGTACTGGGACCAGTCCGGCAAGTACCACCGGATCGGGGCCGCGACCATCACGGCTGTGCTCAGCGCACTTGAGGTGGACGTCAGCACCCCGGATGCGATCTGGAACGCCCTCTACGACCGGCGCAATGCGCCATGGCGCCGGATGCTGCCGCCCGTGTTCGTCATGCGTGCGGGCTCGGACAATCAGTGCTGGGTGCACGTGCCCAACGGGGACGCCGTGGCCATGTGGGTCGACCGCGAGGAGGGCGGCGAGGCCTGGTTCCTGGACCAGGTGGATCGCTGGGTCGAGCCCCGGCACGTCGACGGGGTCCTGGTCGGCGAGGCCACGTTCCGGCTGCCGTGGGACCTGCCCCTGGGCTGGCACACGATGTGGGCGCGGTCCGAGGGGGCCGATGGGGTGGTGCGCGAGGCCTCGTGCCAGTTGATCGTCACCCCGGCGAGACTGGACCCGCCCGCGCTGGCGGCTGGTCGCCAGTGGGGCTTCATGACCCAGGTCTACGCCATGCGCTCGGAGGGGTCATGGGGCATCGGCGACCTCGTCGACCTGGCCGACCTCGCCGCATGGAGTGGTCATGCGGAGGGGGCGGACTTCGTCCTCGTCAACCCGCTGCACGCCGCCTCCCCGGCGGCGCCGATGGAGCCGTCGCCGTACCTTCCGGTGACCCGGCGGTTCGCCAATCCGATCTACCTGCGGGTCGAGTCCATCGAGGAGTACAAGGGCCTGTCGATGGACGATCGCAGCCGCATCGAGGCGCTGTCGATCCCGGTGCGTGCACTGTCCACGTCCCCGGACCTCATCGACCGCGACCTCATCTGGTCGGCGAAGTCCCAGGCCCTCCGCCTCGTGTTCGCCGCGCCCCTGTCGCCCGGTCGACAGGCCCTGTTCGACGCCTTCGTCGACCGCGAGGGCCAGGGCCTGTCCGACTTCGCCACGTGGTGCGCGCTGGTCGACGAGCATGGCGGCGAGCCGACCCTGTGGCCCGCCGCCCTGCAGGACGCCGACTCCCCGGAGGTGACCGCCGAGCGTGGGCGCCTCGCGGACTCGGTTCGCTGGCACATGTGGCTGCAGTGGCAGCTGGACGAGCAGATGACGCGGGCCCAGCAGGCCGCCGTCGACGCGGGCATGCGCTCCGGGATCGTCCACGACCTGGCGGTCGGGGTGCACCCGGAGGGCTCGGACGCCTGGGCACTGCGCGACGTCCTCGCGCAGGGGGTCTCGGTGGGCGCCCCACCGGACATGTACAACCAGATGGGACAGAACTGGTCCCAGCCGCCGTGGCGCCCCGATGCGCTCGCCGAGGCGGGGTTCATCCCCTACCGCGACATGCTGCGCACGATCCTGCGGCATGCCGGCGGGATCCGCGTGGACCACGTCCTGGGTCTGTTCCGGTTGTGGTGGATCCCCGAGGGCATGCCCGCCTACAGCGGCACCTTCGTCACCTCGGACCACGAGGCGCTGATCGGGATCCTCGCCCTGGAGTCCCAGCGGGCTGGTGCCTGGCTGGTGGGTGAGGACCTGGGGACCGTCGAGCAGTGGGTCCAGGACTACCTGCTGTCCCGCGGTGTCCTGGGCACGACCATCATGTGGTTCGAGCGCGACTATGACGCCCATCCGGATGTTCCGCTCCAGCCGGAGCAGTGGCGTGGGAACTGCCTGGCCTCGGTCACGGTCCACGACCTGCCCCCGACCGCCGGGTACCTCGCGGGGGAGCACGTGCGCATCCGGGCCGATCTCGGGCTGCTGACCCGACCGGCCGAGGAGGAGCTCGCCGAGAGCACCGCGCAGGTGGCCGAGTGGCGCGCGATGTGCGTCGAACGCGGCTGGATGCCCGAGGACGGGACCGACGAGGACCTGGTCGTCGCCCTGCATGCGCTGGTCGCCGCGTCCCCCTCAGTCCTCGTCGGGGTCGCCCTGACCGATGCGGTGGGCGACCGGCGGGCACAGAACCAGCCGGGCACCGACAAGGAGTACCCGAACTGGCGCGTGCCGCTCACCGACGCCCGGGGTCAGGCCGTGCTCATCGAGGACTTCCCGAACCTCGCCCTGCTCCGCCGGCTGGTCGAGGCGGTCAAGGCCGCGCGGTAGGTCAGGCGTCGCGGGCCTGGCAGCGCAGTGACCGTTCGACGCCGTCGCGTCCCTCGGCGAGGATCCGGCCAAGGCCAGGGGGCAGGTCGTGGGCATCGAGGAAGTCGTTGGTGATGCGCACGGTCTCGGGCTCGATCAGCAGCCCGGGGTAGAGGGCCGTGGCCACCATCCCCGACATCTCGGCACTGCGCGTGTCCCACACCTCGCGGACGACCTCGAAGTAGCGTGCGCGGAACGGCCGGTACAGCTCGCGCTGGTCGGGGATGCCCAGGCCCGACAGGGTCGCTGCCAGTGTTGCATTGGGCAGCGAGAGATCGGTGATCGCGGAGTTCCAGGCCTGTTCCTTCGCCTCGGGGGTCGGGGTGCCCGCGCGTGCGGCGACCGCACTGCGGCGTCCCGAGGCGGTGTTGTCACGGGCGAGCTCCGAGTCGATCTCCTGGTCGCCGGCTCGCCCGGTGGCCACGAGGCGGCTCAGGAGCGACCAGCGCAGGTCGGTGTCGACGACAAGCCCGGGGACGGACCGAGAGCCCTCCAGCAGGCTGGCGAGCAGGTCGAGCTCATCAGTGGTCGACGCCAGCGTGATGGCCGCCCTCGCGTAGGCGAGCTGCAGGTCGCTTCCGGGCGCTGCGGCGAGCATTGCCGCGCCGACGCCCTTCGCCAGTCGCTGCCGGTACTCGTCGCGGTGGTCGGGGGCGGCGAACAGCTCGATTGCCGTGCGGGCCTGGAGCAGGACCTTCTGGACCACGCCGGTATCGGACTCGGCGGGCAGTCCGGACAGTGCCAGCTGCAGGTAGTCGTCGGCGGACCACTCGGCGTCGCGTGTCATGTCCCACGCGGCTGCCCAGACCAACGAGCGTGGCATGGGCTCGGCGAGGTCGCCGATGTGCGCTATCGCGGTGGCCGACGACCGTCCGCCGAGGCGGATCTTGGCGAACGTGAGGTCGTCATCGTTGATGAGCAGGAGGTCTGAGGCGGGCCGCCCTGTCAACTGCGGCAGCTCGGTTCGGGCGCCCACCACGTCCAGCTCGAGCTGCTCGGTGCGCGTCAGCCGGCCGTCGACGAGGTCGTAGAGCCCGACGCGCAGGCGATGACTGCGCAGCATCGGATCCAGGCCCGGTGGCATCTGGGGCGGCTCCTGGACGATGGCCACGGTGGCGTAGGTGTCGGGGTCGGCGTAGACCACCTCCGGGCGCAGGAGGTTGACCCCCGGGGTCCGCAGCCACTGCTGCGTCCAGGCCGACAGGTCCCGTCCGGAGGTCGCCTCCAGCTCGACCAGCAGGTCGCTCAGGACGGTGTTGCCCCACTTGTGGTGCTGGAAGTAGGCGCGCAGCCCCTCGAAGAACTCCTCCTCGCCGACCCAGGAGACGAGCTGGCGAAGGGCGGAGGCACCCTTGGCGTAGGTGATGCCGTCGAAGTTGAGCTTCACGGTCTCCAGGTCCGGGCCGTCGGTTGCGATCGGGTGGCTCGAGGGCAGCTGGTCCTGGCGGTAGGCCCAGGTCTTGCGCTGCTGGCCGAACCCGGTCCACGCGTCGGTGTACCGCGTTGCCGTGGCCATCGCGTGGTACGAGGCCCACTCCGCGAACGACTCGTTGAGCCAGAGGTCGTCCCACCAACGCATCGTGACGAGGTCGCCGAACCACATGTGCGCGAGCTCGTGGAGGATCGTGTTCGCCCGGTTCTCGTAGGCGACCTCGGTCACCCGGGACCGGAACACGTAGTCCTCCATCAAGGTCACGCAGCCGGCGTTCTCCATCGCCCCGGCGTTGTACTCGGGCACGAAGAGCTGGTCGTACTTGCCGAACGGGTAGGGGTGGCCGAAGGCGTCCTCGAAGAAGGCGAACCCCTGCTTGGTCTCCTCGAGGATCCGGTCGGCGTCGAGGTAGGGCGCCATCGAGGTGCGGCAGAACACGCCGAGTGGGTAGGTGCCGTGTGGCCCGGTGTACTCGTCGCGGACCACGTGGAAGGCCCCAGCCACGAGTGCGGTGATGTACGTGCTCATCCGTGCGGTCGTCGGGAAGTCCCAGCGGGCGACTCCTGCGCGGACCGGTGCCGACGGGGGCGTGGGCGCGTTCGACACGACCTGCCAGTGATCCGGCGCCGTGACGTGGAACGTGTAGACGGCCTTGAGGTCGGGCTGGTCGAAGCAGGCGTAGACGCGCTGGGCGTCGGCCATCTCGAACTGGCTGTACAGGTAGACCTCGTCGTCCACCGGGTCGACCAACCGATGCAGACCCTCACCGGTACGGGAGTAGGCGCAGTCGGCGACCACCACCAGGGTGTTCTCGGCAGCCAGGGCGGGCAGCGGCAGTCGTTGACCGGTGTATCCGGACACGTCGATCGGCGCGCCGTTGAGCATGGCCGAGACCAGGTTCGGCGCCACCAGGTCGATCCAGGTGTCCGATCCCGGGGTCGTGCACGTGAACGTGACGGTGGACGTCGAGGCGAAGGTGGTGTCCGAGGTCGTGAGGTCCAGTTCGATGTCGTACTCCTGGACGGCCACGAGGTCAGCGCGTGCAGCGGCTTCGTCGCGGGCCAGTGCCGGGTGTGCCACAGGGAGACTCCAAGTCGTCGGTCGTCGGGCAGTCAGGAGGTCGCCCGTGCGCAGTGTCCCGGGCATTGTTCCACGAGGGCCCTGACGAGTGTGCGTCCTGAAGGTCAGCCCGCCGCGCCGAATCGCCCGGACGGCGCAACGTCGACCAGCGCGTCGCGGATCCGGGCCAGGTGCTCGATGTCCGGAGCCGGCCACCCGTTCGTCGGCCACTGCGGACCCGGACCCGCGGTGACACCGACCATGCCGGGCGGGCTGGGGGAGGCGCCGGTCGTGCGGAACCCGCGGGCCGATACATGGATCTCGGGCACCAGCGTGTCGGCGACGAGGTCGCGCGCGGTGGCGGCGGTGATGCCCCCACCGGCCATCACGACCTTGCCGTCGCGGGCGTTGCGCACGAGTTGCGCGATCATGGGCGCCCCCTCGACAGCCGTCGGAGCGCCGCCACTGGTCAGGACGCGATCGCACCCGAGGTCGAAGGCGACCTCGACCGCGACCTCGATGGTGCGGGCCACATCGACAGCCCGGTGGAAGGTCACAGACCTCCCCGTGGCCGCTTGGACGAGTCGCTCGAGCACTGCGACGTCCACATCGCCATCCGCTGTCAATGCGCCCACGACGAGGCCGTGCGCCCCGAGTCGGACCGCGGTGGCGACGTCGCGGAGCATCACCGACTGCTCGTCGCGGTCGAAGACGAATCCTCCGCCGCGGGGTCGGATCATCACGTGCACAGGGGTGCCGTGCGGCTCGGCGAGCTCGAGGACCGTCTCGATCGTGCCTGCCGAGGGCGTCGTCCCGCCCTGGGGGTCGTTCTCGCACAGCTCGATCCGGTCGGCACCTCCCAGGAGGGCCAGGCGCGCCGCGCCGACGGAGGTCGCCAGGACCTCGATGGTCGGCCGGAAGTGACTCATGGGCCAAGCATCGGACAGAATCAGTGCCCATGCGGGTTCATCTGGGCTGTGACCATGCCGGCTACGAGTTGAAGAACATGTTGGCCGCCTACCTGCGCGAGGCCGGCCACGACGTCGTGGACCACGGGGCGCACGAGTACGACGCCGAGGACGACTACCCGGCCTTCTGCTTCGAGGCGGCCGAGGGTGTCGTCGAGGAGCCGGGCAGCCTGGGGATCGTGATCGGCGGCTCGGGCAACGGCGAGCAGATCGCAGCCAACAAGGTTCCCGGAGTACGTGCGGCACTGGCGTGGTCGGTGGAGACCGCGACGCTGGCCAGGGAGCACAACAACGCCAACGTGGTCGCGATCGGCGGGCGCATGCACTCGACAGAGGAATCCTTCGAGATCGTCAACGCGTTCCTGGGGACGCCGTTCTCGGGCGCTGAGCGCCACCAGCGCCGCATCGACCAGCTGGCCGAGTATGAGGCCGCGCGCTGACGCGACGGCCTCGCGGTTCGGGAGACCGAGGATTCAGGCCCAGCTGGAGTAGGGCGTGCGGGCCAGGTTCACGTTGAAGTAGCGCTGGTCGTCGGACACCTCGGTGCCTGCCCAGCCCGGGCGCACGAAGGCCTCGTCCGCACTGGCCAGCTCAACCTCGGCCATGACCAGTGGGGCGTTGTCCCCGGAGAACACATCGACCTCCCAGACATGGGCGCCGACGGGGACGAGGTGGCGCACCTTGTCGATGACCGGGCCCTGCGCGAGCTCATCGAGCATCCCCAGGGCGTCGGCCACAGGGATCTCGTACTCGAACTCGCTGCGGGCGATCCCGACCGAGACGCCCTTGATCGTCAGGAAACCCGTGTCGCCCTTGACCCGCACGCGCACAGTGGCGGAATCGGTCTGGGCGAGGTAGCCCTGCACGATCCGCGTGGCGGACGTGACGTCGGCACGCCAGGACTCGTCGGCCACCAGGAACTTGCGTTCGACTTCGACTCCCATGGGCGCTCCTACCAACAGCCGGTGATGCTCGATGTTGCCCGGTCGACCGCTGCTCGTGTCGTGACGCGGCTGTAGCGGGTCGGCCGGGAGTTCACGATGGAGACGAAGACCTTCGTCTGGCCGTCTGCTCCGGCCGCGTACCCGGCGAGCGCGATTGCATCGGCGACCGTCCCGGTCTTGGCCTGGATCAGACCTGCCGCGCACTTGGCCGGCTTGGAGTTGAAGCGCTTGTAGCCGGCTTTCAAGGTCCCGGTACGCCCGGCGACGGGTAGCCAGCCACGCATGCCCGCGAGTTCCGGGTGCTCCGGCGACAGCGCCCGTGCCAGGGCCGATGTGAGCGCTCCGGCGGTCAGCCGGCCCTCCAGGGACAGCCCGCTGCCGTCGATGATCCGCACGCCCTCCAGCGGCACGTTCAGCTCGCGCAGGGTGTCGGCCAGGGCCTGTCGTGCGCCCGCCCAGGTGCCGGGCAGCCCTCGGGCAACAGCGATGTGTCGGAACAGCATCTCCGCCGTGTCGTTGTCGGAGATCAGAAGGGCCCGGGACACGGCCTCGGCCACTGAGTGGCCCGGGATGCTGGCCACGGTCGCCGACTCAGGCGCTGCCGATCCCTCCCCGGCGTAGGTGGCCGTGACCCCGAGGGTGCGCAGCGCGGCAGCGAAGTAGGCGCCGGCGTCCTTGGTGGCGTCGCGCACCTTGCGGTCATCGCGGGCGAAGGCTCCCACCGGGCGCACCTGGCTCGGCAGGTAGGAGTTGGGCCATCCCCGGGACTGCCCGATGCCGGAGAACAGCGAGTCGTCGGCGCGGACGGTGATCGTACGCGCGCCGGCCGTGGCCACCGTGACCGGGGCGCTGGCGGAGCCTGACGCGGAGGGCACGGGTTCCAGCGGGCTCGGAGTCGCGGACTCGGAGGGGACGGGTGGGACGGTCGGCGTCGGACTCAGCCCGAGTGCGCCGACGGTGGAGGCGGCGAGAGCGCGGAGATCGGCGCTGGAGAGCAACGGGTCGCCGCCGGCCACGAGGACGATCTCGTCGGGGGTCGAGCCGGCACGCACGGTCGTCGGGAAGCGGTGATCCGGCCCCAGGGCAGCGAGCGCCCCGACGGAGGTGAGCACCTTCGTCGTCGAGGCTCCGCGAAGCGAGGCGTCGGCTCGGCGCTGGAACACGTAGGAGCCGGAGGCCGTATCCCAGACGGTCATCGTGAATCGCTTGCCCAGGATCTTCGAGCTGCTGCGCTTGGCCAGCACCTGACCGATGCGGGCATTGGCGGCGCTGGTCGACGCCCGGGTCCGCAGGGCGCTCGCCGCCCTGGGGACGTCGGACTGCGCGGAGCCGACCACGTTCACCTGCAGGGAGCTGGCGGGCTGGGGGCCGGTGGCCGAGGCTGGGGCTGTGCCGGCCAGAAGGGCGACGGCGCACCCGATCGCGGCGGTGGCGGCCGGCCCGGAGTGACGCATGCCCACACGCTACCCGCGGTGGCGCCCCCGTCCGTGACACCGCAGGGCTAGCGCCGCGCTAAGGAATGCGGCTGGATCGGGGCCCCGACTCAGCGTGCGCCGAGCTCCGCCAGGCAGTCCCGCAGCTGCGCGACCGCCCAGATGATCTCGTCGGGGGTGATCACCAGCGGTGGCGCCAGGCGGATCGTCGAGCCGTGCGTGTCCTTGGCCAGGACGCCGCGGGCCAGCAGCGCCTCGCACACCTGGCGGCCCGTGGCCAGGTCGGGGTCGATGTCCACACCGGCCCACGCCCCGCGGGAGCGGACCTCGACGAGGCCGTGCCCGACCAGCTTGCCGAGCTCAGCCGAGAGGATGTCGCCGAGCTCGACCGCGCGCTCCTGGAACTCCCCGGTCTGCAGCAGCCGGACGACCGCCCGCCCGACTGCGCACGCCAGCGGGTTGCCGCCGAAGGTGCTGCCGTGCTCGCCGGGCTGCAGGACGTCGAGGACGTCGCGGTTCGCGGCGATCGCCGAGACGGGAAGGATGCCCCCGCCGAGTGCCTTGCCCACGATGTAGATGTCGGGGACCACGCCCTCGTGGTCGCATGCGAAGGTCCGCCCGGTGCGCGCGAGCCCGGACTGGATCTCATCGGCCAGCATCAGGACGTTGTGCTCGGCGGTCAGGGCGCGGACGTCTCGCAGGTAGCCCTCCGGCGGGATGACGACGCCGCCCTCTCCCTGGATCGGCTCGATGAGGACCGCGGCTGTGTGGTCGGTGATGGCGGCACGGATGGCCTCGATGCTGCCGTACTCGACCTGGATGAACCCGGGGGTGTACGGGCCGAAGTGGTCACGCGCGGAGTCATCGTCGGAGAACGAGACGATGGTCGTCGTACGCCCGTGGAAGTTGCCCTCGGCCACGATGATCGTCGCCTCGTGGGCGGGGATCCCCTTGACGGTGTAACCCCACTTGCGGGCCACCTTGATCGCGGTCTCGACGGCCTCGGCGCCGGAGTTCATCGGCACCACCATGTCCTTGCCGGCGAGGCCCGCGAGCTCGGCGCAGAACGGGCCGAACTGATCGTGGTGGAACGCCCGGCTGACCAGCGTGACCCGGTCGAGCTGCTCGTGAGCTGCGGCGAGGATCTCGGGGTGACCGTGGCCGAAGTTCAGCGCGGAGTACCCGGCCAGGCAGTCGAGGTACCGGTGCCCTGCGACGTCGGTGACCCAGGCGCCCGCGGCGCTGGCGATCACCACCGGCAGGGGGTGGTAGTTGTGCGCCGAGTGCTCCTCGGCCAACTCGATCAGCGCGTCCGCGTTGTGCTCCACGTCATCCTCTCCGTGCCGGCCCTGCCCGTGTCCCCGTCGCGGCTGAAGTCTGCCCGAACGCGGTTCTCAGGTACCCATCGGGATCCACACAAGGCCGATCGCGCTGACCCTGACGTCCGATTTCGCCAGCGTGATGGACATCTGACCCACAGCAGCGGCCTTGGCATCCCATTCGGCGCGGATCCCGGCCATCTCGGCGTCGAGCTCGGCCTGCAGGTCGGCGTACACCGCCTGGAGCTCCTCGACCTTGTCCTCGGCGGCACCGACCTTGTCCGAGGCCGCCGATGCGCGCCGCGCCGCTGAGGTCATCGAGGTCTTGCGCCCGCCGAACAGCCCGCCGAGCATGCCCATCGCATCGGAGCTGATCGCGCTCGTCCGTGCCTCGCGCTGGCGCTCCAGCGCGTTGTTGGCGGTGTCGATCTTGCGCTGGGCCGCCGCCAGCTTGGTCTGGTACTTCGACTGCAGGGCAGCGATCTCCCTGTCTGCCGAATCCGTGGCCGCGGCCTGGCACCGTACTGCGAAGTCCGGGGCGCTCTCCCCGATGCGGCCGTAGAGCTTCAGTTCCGGGTTGGTGGGGACATCGACGGTCATCGACCGTTGGAGGGTGTCAGCAAGGTCTCGTTGCAGGGTCGTCCACCAGGTCTTGGCGCCCACCTCTGTCGGCGGGATCCGGTAGACGGCGCCCGGAGGGGGTGTCGGCAGCAGGTCGCGGTCGTCGTAGTCGACCGCGCGGAACTGGTCGGCGGCCGGGAACGGCGAGAGCGGCGTCAGGATCGCCTCGTACTCCTGGTCGAGCACGATGCCGGCCTTGGCGTCGTCGAAGCGAAGGAGGACGCGGGCGATGGCGCCCGGGGTCAGCCGGTGACCCGGAACGCACCCGACGGACGACGCCCAGTTGGCGGCTGGGTCGAGGTAGTGCACGGGCACGCCGTCGGCGACCTTGGGCTGGACAGGCGTCTCGTCGGCTGCAAGCGGGCTGACTGGCGCGGAAGGTGCGGCGACCGGTGTGGGGGCGGGCGCTGCGGGCGCCGGGGCAGCAGCGACGGGTGCCGCCGGGGCGGCGGGAGCAGGTGGCGCCGAAGGAGCCGCGGGAGCGGCCGGGGCGCCGGAGGGGGCCGGGGCCGCGGGCCGCGGGGGCCGCTGGGGCCGCGGGCGAGGCAGGAGCCGCGGGGGCTACCGGCGCCGCGGGTGAGACGGGGTCAGCTGGGGCCGCCGGGGTGATGGGGGCCGCGCTGACCTTCAGCGACATGATCTGCTCCCGGGTCAGGGGGCCGCGCAGGTAGCTCATCGCCCACCGCGTCGTGAACACCGAGACGGTGTCCTTGCTGGCCCGCTTCATCACGAACTCCCGCTTGCCCAGCCCGGAGATGGTGTCCCCGACAGCACCGGGGTCCACGGAGCCGGCTGCACTGGTCAGGCCGTCGACGAGGCGGGCCTTGTCCTGCTCGGTCTGCAACCGGCCGATCATCCAGGTGCCCGCGTTGGACAGCGCCTTGTAGTCCACGTCGACGGGGTTCTGCGTGGAGAGCACGACGCCGACGCCGAACGCACGCGCCTGCTTGAGCAGCAGCATGATGGGCGGCTTCGTGGGCGGGTTGCCGTTCGGGGGCAGGTAGCCGGCGACCTCGTCCATGTAGAGCAACGCGCGCAGGTCGGAGGTGCCGCTCTGGCGGCGCATCCACGAGATCAGCTTGGCCAGGACGACCGACACGACGGACTGCCGCTGCTCGTCATCGAGGTGTGCGATGGACACCACCGCACACCTCGGCCGCCCATCGGGGGTGCGCAGCATCGAGGCGATGTCGATCCGCTCGCCGACGAGCCAGGAGGCGAACGCGGGCGAGGCCAGCAGGCCGTTGAGCTTCATCGCCAGCTTCATCCGGTCGTCGGCCGGGTAGTAGGAGTCCAGCTCCAGGACACCGACCTTGCGCACGGGCGGCTGCTGCACGGAGGCGACCAGTGTCGCGAGGTCCAACGCACGGCCGTGGGTCCACGCGTCATTGATGATCGTCGACAGCAGGATGTGCTCACGTGAGCTCAACGGGTCGGCCTCGATGCCCACGAGGTTCAGCAGGCTCGAGACGTAGGCGTCGATCTCCTCCTGGACGGCCTGGGGGTCGCTCATGTCCGCGGGGACGTCGAGGGTCCCGATGATGTTCAACCCGACGCCGTGCGGCGCGCCGGGCGTGTAGATGGTCACCTCGACGCCGTCGTGCAGGGAGCGGACCTGCTCCGCGCCCAGCCCCCAGCCGGCCAGGCCCGTCGTCCACGTCTCGGCCTGGGCGGCAGCGAACTCGGGGACCGACTTGCCTGCCTTGCTCGCGTCACCCTCGTTGACCCACGGCTCGAACTCCGTGGCGGCCAGGTTCGGGAAGGTCAGGGCGAGGTTGGTGAGGTCGCCCTTCGGGTCGATGAGCAGGGCCGGCACGCCGGCGGCCAGGCACTCCTCGATCAGGACCACGCCCAGGCCGGTCTTGCCCGAGCCGGTCATGCCGACGATCACGCCGTGCGTGGTCAGCTCATCGGTGGGAACCCCTGCAGGGTCCGCGGTCTTCTGGTGGGTGGCGGCATCGACGATCCCGCCCAGTCTCAGTTCGGCCATGGCGTCAGCCTAGGGAGGACCACCGACACCGGGCGCGTCGGACAGCGCCAGCGCAGGGGTGTGCACGGAATCGACCATCAAATCGTCGGAATCGTTCACACGGATCGGGGGACCTACGGCGTCGGGCACACCGGCTGGTCGGCAGTCGTCGTGTCGAACGTCGTGCTCGGGCTGGCGGTCGCGTTCGGGGAGTCACTGGCCGCCTCGTCCCCTGAGGACGGCGTCGCCCCAGGGCTGGCACCGGCCGAGGCACTGCTGCCGCTGGGCTTCGGGGAGGGCTGGGGTGTCAGCGGCTCGTCGGCGCGCAGCTTCGCCCACATCTCGTCGGCCTCGGGCTGGGCCCACTGCACACGGTTGGGGTTGGGTGGGTACACCTCATAGGGCACCGTGGTGAACTCGATGGACTCGAGGCCGATCGCACGCACCCGTACGGCGATCGACGCCATCGATCGGATGCTGCCGATCCCGGTGTCGGTCGTGACCGACTTGGTGACCGCGTCGAGGAAGTCGTAGAGCTCGATCGGGTTGAACAGCACTCCGCTGGAGGTCACCTTCTGGATCAACGAGGTGAGGAACGCCTGTTGGCGCTCGATCCGACCGGTGTCCGACCCGTCGCCGCCGCCGACGCCCTTGCGCACCCGCACGTAGTCCAACGCCTGCTTGCCGTCCAGGGTCTGGCAGCCGGTCTCGAAGTAGATCTTGGAGTTCGGGTCGCTGATGGGCTCGGGGATGTAGACGGTGACCCCCCCGACCGCATCGACCATGTCGACGAACCCGACGAAGTCCACGACGACGAAGTGGTCGATGCGCAGGCCGGTCAGGGACTCGACGGTGCGCTGCACGCACACCGGCCCGCCGATCGGGTAGGCGGCATTGAACTGCCGGAGCGCGCCAGGGACGATCCGTCCGTCCGGCGCCACGCAGTCGGGCATCTGGACCATCGAGTCGCGCGGGATGCTCACGCCCGCCGCCCAGGTGTTGTCCGCCGACAGGTGCACGACCATGGTGGTGTCGGCCAGGCCGGGGGAGTCACCGCCGATGACGCTGTTGGCTCCCTCACGGGTGTCCGAGCCGATCGCGAGCACGTTGAGCGCCTGGTTCTCCTTCGCGGGCCGGACGTCGCCGAGCCCGTCGGACGAGTCGATGGTCGCGATGTTGGAGTCCAGCTTCTGGTACGCGCTCCACACAGCGACTGCGGCGATTCCGAGGAGGGCGATCAGGACCCCAGCCACGACCCAGGGCCAGCGGCGGCGCCGTGCGCGCTCCTGCTGCATCGCGTCCTCCTGGTCGGCACTGCGACTGAGGGTAGCCCCGTCCGGGGCCCTCCGGCTGCCCTCAGAGGATGTGTGCCGATCCTCAGCGGGTCGCCAACCCGTCAAGTCGGGACCGGTCGAAGGGGGCGGCCCCGCCCAGGTCGCTGGCAACGATGCGCGCCAGCACCTGACCACGATGCAGGGCGTCGGCGGCCGACAACCCAGCGAAGAGCAACCCGTCGAGGAAACCGGTGGCCAGGCTGTCGCCCGCGCCGGTCGTATCGACGATCGGGAGGTCGAGGTCGGGCGGCGGTTCCTCGATGACGATCGGGCCACCATCACCGCGCTGGACGAGAATCGCACCGCGAGCACCCATGCCGAACACGATGTGCGAGGCGGGCCCTGCGGCGAACCAGGCCACGGCAGCGGCCACCGGATCGTCGAGGTGGGCGGCGGAGGCGAAGAGGTAGTCGGCCGCGTCGATGAAGTCTGCCCTGTAGGGGTCGGCCGGGTCGCGCACGTCCTGCAGGTCCACGGCCACGGGTAGTCCCAGCTCGCGAGCCCGGGCCACGACATGGCGCGCCCAGTTGGGCAGGGAGGCGAACACCAGGTCGGTGCCGGACAGGGCCGCCTCGACCGAGGCCTGCGGAGGCCGCAGGGCCATGTGCGACCCGCCGTCGTAGAAGAAGGTGCGTCGCCCATCGGGGCGGACGAAGTTCACCGAGCGGGCCGTGCCCGCGGGATCGTCGAACAGCAGTGAGGTGTCGACCCCGTCGGCGGCGAGCACGCCGCGGACCAGCCCGCCGATCACGTCATCGCCGGTGCTGCCCAGGATGCGCGTGGTGTGTCCGAGGCGGGCACATGCGCGCGCGGTGAACGCCCCTGCGTGCCCCACGGTGTCGACGTTGCGGACGAAGTGGCCGTCGGCCTCGAGGTCGGGGTGGTCCTCGGTCAGCACCACCAGGGTGTCGAGGCCGGGGTTGCCGACGACGGTGATGCGCCCGTGGGGATGTGCCGCTGCGGGGTGGTCAGTCGAGGACATGGCTGACCAGGCCGTCGAGGAGCTTCGGCTCGAACCACGTGGACTTCGGCGGCATGATCCCCCCGGCGTCCGCAACCCCGATCAGGTCGGCCACGGTCGTCGGGTGCATCGAGACGGCGGCTGTCCAGGCGCCGCCGTCGACGGCAGCCTCGAGCTCGGACAGCGGGCGCACGCCGCCGATGAAGCCGATCCTCGGGTCCCGCCTGGGGTCGTGGATCCCCAGCACGGGCTCCAGGAGGTGCCGTTGCAGGACGGCGACGTCGAGCTGGTCGACCGGGTCGTCCGACCCGCGCAGCTCATCCGGGGCGGTCAGTCGGTACCAGCGACCCGCGAGGTAGAGGCCGAACCGCCCCGGGGCAGCCGGGGTGACCGGCCCGTCGGAGGGCTCGACGAGGAAGCGCTCGGCAACGCCGTCCAGGATCGCCCGGGTGTCCACCCCCTCCGGCGCCCGCACCAGCCGGTTGTAGGCCAGGATCTGGACCTCGTCGGCGGGGAAGGCCACGGCCAGGAACAGCGCAGTGGCGCCCGTGGGATGGCGCGAGTGGACCATCGACGCCGCGGCGCTGCGGTGATGACCGTCGGCGATGTAGAGCGCAGGGAGCTCGTCGAACGCGTCCACCAGGGCGGCCACGGTCGTCGGGTCGCTGATCGGCCAGAGCTCATGGCGGACCCCGCCGGGGCCGTGCACCTGCGTCGGTGCGGGGCCTGCGGTCGCGTCAGCGACCAACGCGGCGATGGCGGTGCTGGATCGGTGGATCAGGAACGCCGGCCCGGTCTGGGCGCCGACTGCGTCGATCTGGGCGGCGCGGTCGGCCTGCTTGTCGGGCCGGGTCGTCTCGTGGCGGCGGATCCGTCCCTGGTCGTAGGCCGCGACGCTGGCCCCCCCGACGATCCCGGTCTGGGTGTGGTCGCCGCTGGTCATGCGATAGGCGTGGAAGCGCGCGCTCGAGTCCCGCACGAGCATCCCGTCGGCCTGCAGCGCGGTGAACGCAGCCGCGGCCAGCGCGTACGCCTCGGGGCTGTCCGCGGGTGCGCCCGGGGGCAGGTCGATATCCGGACGGGACACGTGCAGGAACGAATGCGGCCGCCCCGCGGCCATCGCGACTGCCTCGACGCGATCCATGACGTCATAGGGGAGCTCGGCCACATCGCCCGCCTTGGACGGGGGCGGGCAGAGGCCGCGGATCGGCTCGAAGAGGCTCACGGCAGCCCATCGTAGGCGGCGTCGTGGACTTCCCCAGCGGGCCCGGTCGCTTTCCTGGGGTGGCTCAGTGTGCGAACGTGACAGTGATCCGGGCGCGTCCCAGCGTGTGGAACGCCAACCGGAAGGCAACGCCCACCGGGGATCCGCCGGCATCGACGCCGAGGTGCTCGACGTCCATCGCGTGCACGACGAACATGTACCGGTGCGGGTGGTCGCCCTGGGGCGGGGCCGCGCCGCCGTAGTCGGCGCTGCCGAAGTCGGTACCGGCGTGGAACCCGCCGGGAAGGGTCGCGTCGTCGGCGCCAGCGCCACGGGCCAGCTCGGACACGGACGCCGGGATGTCGACGACCGACCAGTGCCAGAAGCCGCATCCCGTGGGGGCGTCCGGGTCGAAGCAGGTGACCACGTACCCCTTGGTCCCCTCCGGGGCGCCGGACCACACCAGCTGGGGGGAGACGTTCTGCCCGCCTGCGGACCCGTGGACGAACGGCATGGGCATCGTCTCCCCGTCGACGAGATCGGTGCTGGTGACCTCGAACCACGGCCGTGGCGGCAGGTACTCGTACGGGTCCGGGGCCATCGGGCGCTCAAGGGACATGGGATCCTCCTCCCGGGCACCGGCCGGTCAGCGTCAGTTCGTCCGAGCCCGTGTGACCAGCAAAGCATGTCGCCCTGCGGGTTCGCGGGCTGGACGGGTCGCTGCGCGACGGCAGCGCGAGCGCGTCCGGGCAAGTGAGAACCCCGCTGCCGACGGGGGAGCAAGCAGCGGGGTCTCAAGATCATTTTGGTCCTCCGGGGACCTGGGCGCAAGTCGCCTCGCGGGGGTTCGGCTCAGGGCGCAGCCACCATCACGTCCAGCTCGACGCGGACCTCGTCGGCCACCCGGAGCTGGCCCAGCATCGCCGAGTACGGGGTCACGCCGAACTCCGACTGGATCAGGCCGACTGAGCAGCACGCGTGGACCCGGCCATCAGCTCGGTCGAGTTCCACGGTGGCCGCGAGGGGCCGGGGGTTGCCAGCCAGGGTCAGTGTGCCCTCGACGGCGAGCCCCGATCCCCGCCCTCGGATCGAGGACGACTGGAACGTGACCTCGGGGTGCTGGTCGGCGTGCAGGGCGAGCAGCGCATTCCTCCGGATCGCCTCGCGGTCGCCGTCGCTGAGCGGCGTGATCCCACCGGAGCCGGATTCCACGCGCAGGCTGGTGAGGTCGGCGGTCAGGCGCACTGCGCGGGGAGTGCCGCGCGCCAGGTTCACGGTGGCCGACCACTCGTCCACAACGATGATCAGGCTGTGGCCCATTCGGGCGGCCGACCCGGCGACGCCCGTGTGCAGGGTCAGGGATCCGTCCGCGGGACCGACCTTCATGCCCCCAGCCTCACAGGGGCCCTGGGCCCTGGCAAGGGCGGCTGCTGCGGCTGCCCCGAGCCTGGGGGACGATGGGGCCATGGCCTACGTCGCAGTGAACGTCCTGACCGTCCCCGAGGGCGCGGGGGCCACCCTGGAGCAGCGGTTCGCCCGCCGCGCGGGCTCGGTCGAGAAGGCGCCCGGGTTCGAGCACTTCGAACTGCTCCGTCCGCTCGGGGGCACCGACGCCTACCTCGTCTACACCCGCTGGGCCACTCGCGAGGCGTTCGAGGAGTGGACCCGCTCGCAGTCGTTCTCTGCGGGGCACGGCCAGGCCAGTGCTCGCGCGGACTCGGAGCGCCCGGCTGCCACGGGGTCGACGATCTGGAGCTTCGAGGTGGTCCAGGAGGCCGACCCGGCCTGAGCGGTTCGCGCCGGGGCCGTGACCTGCCTTCGGTAGCGTGCGTCCATGGGAACCGAGTGGATTGACCCGTTCAACACGCCTGAGCGCAGGGCACTGCGCGAGCTGACGCGCGACTTCGTCACGCGCGACGTCCTGCCCGACCTCGACGAGTGGGAGCGGGCCGGCGAGCTTCCCCTGTCCCTGCACGAGCGCGCCGCCGCCGCCGGGCTGCTGGGAATCGGCTTCCCCGAGGAGGTCGGCGGAAGCGGCGGCGACCTCATCGACGGCCTGGTGATGACCGAGGAGCTGATCCAGACCGGGGCCAGCGGTGGGCTGGCTGCCGGCCTGTTCACGCACGGCATCGCGCTGCCCCACATGGTCGTCGCTGGCGACCCGGGGCAGATCGAGCGGTTCGTCCGGCCAGTCCTCGAGGGCAGGGCGATCGCATCCCTGGCGATCACCGAGCCCGACGGGGGATCCGATGTGGCGGCACTGCGCACGAGGGCCGAACGCGACGGTGACGAGTACGTGGTCAACGGCTCGAAGATCTACATCACGTCGGGGGTGCGCGCGGACTGGGTCGTGGTCGGGGTGCGCACCGGAGGCCCCGGATTCGGGGGGATCTCGCTCATCGTGGTCCCGAGCGACACCCCTGGGTTCACGGTCGTCCGACGCCTGGAGAAGATCGGCTGGCACTGCTCGGACACGGCCGAGCTGGCCTTCACGGACTGCCGAGTACCGGCCGCGAACCTGGTGGGCCCGCTGAACTCCGGGTTCATCCAGATCGCGATGCAGTTCGTGGTGGAACGGCTGTCCATCGCCGTCCAGGCATACGCCACCGCCCAGCGCTGCTTGGACCTCGCGCTCGAGTGGGCCCGGATGCGCCACACGTTCGGCAAGCCCCTTGTCGCGCACCAGGTGGTCCGGCATCAGCTCGTCGAGATGGACCGGCTGACCGACGTCGCGCGCACCTACACCCGGCAGGTCGCCCTGCGCCACGTCGCCGGCCAGGAAGTCATCGCCGAGGCGGCCCTGGCCAAGAACACCGCGGTGGCCGCTGCCGAGGCGGTGACGTACCAGGCCATCCAGATCTTCGGGGGCCAGGGCTGCATGAGCGACTCCGAGGTGGAGCGGCACTACCGCGATGTGCGGATCCTGTCGATCGGCGGTGGCGCGACGGAGGTCATGACCGAGCTGGCGGCCCGCCGCTTGGGGCTGTAGGCCCGGCCCAGGAGGCGCGCGGGGGTTGCGCACCGTGCCGTGGATCACCTTGCACCATTTCCGGTGGCATGGGCGAACCTGAGCCGGGTCCGTCCCTGCGCCTCGCACCAGAAGCGGTGGCAAGACCGGCCAATTCGATGGGCCGATTCCACCGCTTCTGGTGCGAGGCTTGTCGCGGGCTCGGGTTGCCGCGAGGTTGCTCACCACCGGAACTGGCGCGAGGTCCTGCGGGCCGCAGGCGGGTGAGGAGTGGCGCCCGATGGTGGCGCCAGATGCGAGCTCCGATGAGCACTTCCCACCCGCTCAGGACGCTGGACCTGTGGCTCTGCTTGCTCAGTGACCACGGGTGCGGCCCTAGGGTGGAACCCATGAGTGCTGAGGGACTTGAACTCGCCCAGGAGAAGATGCGCCGCGCGGGAGTCGATGCCAGGGCCATCGACGTGTTCTCCCACTACTACGGGCTCCTCGAGTCCGGGGCGACCGGGATCATCAGTGAGGACTCGATCGAGCCGTTGCTCGACCCTCCGGCCCTGGCCGACGTCGTGGTCGATCCCGAGGCCGCCCGCGAGGCCCTGGCCCGCACGGTCCTGATCAAGCTCAACGGCGGGCTGGGCACGTCGATGGGGATGGACCGCGCGAAGTCCCTGCTCCCGGTGCGCGACGGCATGACGTTCCTCGACGTCCTGGTCGGGCAGGTGCGTGCGGCCAGGAGGGCCCACGGTGTGGCCCTTCCGCTGATCCTGATGAACAGCTTCCGGACCCGGGAGCAGAGCCTCGACGCCCTCGCGGCGCACCCCGACATCGCGGTCGACGGCCTGCCACTGGACTTCCTGCAGAACCAGGAGCCGAAGCTGCGGGCAGATGACCTGGAGCCGGTCGAATGGCCAGCCGACCCGGCCCTTGAGTGGTGCCCCCCCGGTCACGGCGACCTGTACACCGCGATCCTCTCCTCGGGTGTCCTCGAGGCCCTTCTCGACCAGGGCTACCGGTACGCCAACACCTCCAACGCCGACAACCTGGGGGCGGCACCGAATGCGACGTTGGCGGGGTGGTTCGCCGCCTCGGGGGCCCCGTACGCCGCTGAGCTGTGCCGCCGTACTGCCGCCGACCGCAAGGGCGGACACCTCGCGATCCGGAAGGCAGACGGCCGCCTGATCCTGCGCGACACCGCGCAGACCGCCCCGGAGGAGATGGACTACTTCACCGACGAGCACCGCCACCCCTACTTCCACTGCAACAACCTGTGGTTCGACCTCGAGAAGCTGCACGCTGCCCTCGTCGATCGTGGCTCGGTGCTCGGGCTGCCGCTGATCCGCAACGCCAAGACGGTGGACCCCACGGACCCGGACTCACCGAAGGTGGTGCAGGTCGAGACGGCGATGGGAGCGGCGATCGAGGTGTTCGAGGGCGCCCAGGCGATCGTGGTGGGGCGCGACCGGTTCCTGCCTGTGAAGACGACCGACGACCTGCTGCTGCTGCGCTCGGATGCCTACTACGAGGCGCCCGACGGGACGCTCCAGCGCGCCACCGACCCGACGCCCCTGGTCCAGCTGGACCCGCGCTTCTACAGGACGATGGCCGACTTCGACGCGCGGTTCCCCGCCGGCCCGCCCTCGCTCCGGGAGGCCACCCGGCTGGCCGTCCGCGGCGACTGGACCTTCGGCCGCGACGTGGTCGTCGTCGGCGACGTGGAGGTGCCCGACACCGGCTCGCCCCAGGAGATCGCCGACGGGAGCAGGCTGGGAGCCTGAGCAGCGGTGCGGCGAGCGCCCACCCGTCCGGCGCCGGGCAGGCGCCCTATGCTCGCCGGGTGCTCAGGACGCGAGATGACGGGTACCGCCTCGTCGATGACCCGGCGGCCGTCGACGTCGAGGCGCTGCATGCGTGGCTCGACGGTGATGCCTACTGGTGGCCACAGGGGTTGCGCCGAGAGGTCCTGGATCGCGCGCTGGCCGGAAGCCTCACGCTCGTGGTGCTCGATCCTCAGGGACGGATGGTCGCCTTCGGCCGGGTGGTCAGCGACCGAGCCACCTTCGCCTACTGGTGTGATGTGTACGTCGAACCCGGCCACAGGGGTCGGGGATTGGGCCGGTGGCTGACGGAGAGCTTCGTCGGCCACCCCGAGCTGGCCACGTGTCGGCGATTCCTGCTGGCAACCCGCGACGCCCACGAGGTGTACGCAGCGGCTGGCTTCGTCCCGTTGAGCCGCCCGCAGATCTTCATGGAGATCGACCGACCCCTGGCGGGAGCCAGCAGGCCGGAGGGTTGAGCTGGCGGTGGTCCCGGGGGGCGCAGGACCGAAACCATCCCGGCGCAGGTCACCCGGTCGGCTCTGCGTCCATGGGATCGGCAGCTGTCCCGGGTGGGGGCTCGCTTGGGGTTGAGGCTGCCCAGAGGGCGTGCTCCCGCTCGGCCCATCGCCGGGAGACGAAGCCGGTGCGCAACCCGCGACGCGCTTCGGGGTCCTGCCATGCCATCCAGAGGTGCCCGGCGGACACGAGGACGACGGCGGCCGCGAAGGCGTCGTGGACGAACGTCGCGCCGGTGCTGATGTCGTCGGGGAACAGGGAGAAGTAGTGCAGCATCAGCCCGGTTGCGAACAGGATGAGCACGGCTGCGAGCACGAAGGCGGAGTTCAGCTTCTGCCCTGCGTTGAACTTCCCCGACGGGAACCCCCCGCGACGACGGTCGCTCGAGCGCAGCCAGCGCCCATCGCCGGGCAGGAACCGGTTGAGGCGCCGCACGTCCTCGCGGAACGCTCGTGAGGCCAGGCTCCCGATGATCAGCGGCAGGGGCAGCAGCAGCCCGCTGGCGTAGTGGACCGTCTCGACCGTCTCGCGCCGGCCGACCAATGTGCTCAACGGGCCCCAGTAGAGCATCGCGGCGGTCACGATGCAGATGCCCATGAGCGTCCCGAGCGAGCCGTGGATCCAGCGCTCGCCCGGGGAGAACCGACGGATCCGGTCAGGCGATGGGGGCATCCGACCTCCCGTTGGACTGCCCCACCCAGGCGTCGACGTCGTATCCGCGTTCCTCCCAGTACCCAGGCACCACCTTGTCGCTGACGGTGATCCGGTCCAACCACTTGATCGACTTGTAGAAGTACATGGGGGCGACGTAGAGCCGGACCGGGCCGCCGTGGTCATGGGAGACGGGCGCGCCATCCATGGACGTGGCGATCAGGACGTCGGGTCGCATCGCCTGCTCCATCGTCAGGGATTCGGTGTAGGCGCCGTCGGAGGAGCCGAACAGCACGGCACCGGCGGTGGTGGGCGCGTCCAGGTGGGTGAGCAGATCGGAGAGCAGGACCCCGGACCACGTCACGTCCGGGACGCGCCACCCGGTGACGCACTGGACGTCCTTGGTGATCGTCGTCTGGGGCAGCGCGCCGAGGTCCGCGAACGTGAGCGTTGCCGGACCGGTCCCCAGCCCCTCGACGGTGAGCTGGTACTGAGCCGCCGGGGTCTCGTCGACGGAGGACACCACCGAGTAGTACCGGAAACGGCCGTTGCCCGGGATGAGGCCCGTGAGTCCCGTCGGGTCCCGTTCCGAGATGGTCGCCAGGGCCGAGCCGACGCGGCTCCCCAGCACCACGCCGACTCCGGCCAGGCCGAGAAGCCCCAGGACGACGCGCCGACCCACGGGTGTGCCCTGCCCCGGGTCCTCAGCGAACCGGGCCTCACCTGTGTCCGGGCGCATCTGCCAAGGATGGGGGCCGGCCGCAGCACCCGCAACCGTGCGTGACCGGACCGCCCGTCGGCGGCGACCGCGGTGGTGGGACGGCTGGTACCACCCACGCGCCGGGGAGTGGTACGCCGGCGCGCGGGTGGATCCGTGCGCGCTGTCGGCCGAGTGGCAGCCGGGACAGGCAGTCCTGTGGCCCTCGGAGACGTGTGCGTCGCTACGAGAGCGCTCTCCGAGCATGTCGAAGAGCGCGGCCCCTGTCAAGGGTGCAGAGCGGGCGATCGACGGGCGGGCGTCGCCTCAGGCGGATTCGCGCACCACGAGGGACACCGGCAGGACCAGGTGGTCGACGCCGCTCACGTCCGGGATCCCTTCCTCCGGGCGCCACCTCGATGTCCGGGCGGTGCCGTGCCAGGTACAGCCGGACCATGGCGCGCCCCATGATCATGGGATCCTGCCGCATGGTCGTCAGAGGAGGATCGGCGGTCGTGGCGAACTCGTTGTCGTCGAACCCGACGACGGCCACGTCCTCGGGGACGCGACGGCCCGCCCGCCGCAGGGCAGCCAGCGCGCCGAGGGCCATGAGGTCCGATGCAGCGAACAGGCCGTCGAGGTCGGGGACGCGCTCCAGCAGGCGCTCGGTGGCGACCTCACCGCCGAGCTGGGTGAAGTCGCCGCTCTCGACGAGGTCCTGGCGGAACGATGCGCCCAGGGCCTTGGTGAACCCGGCCAGTCGGTCGACGCCCGCAGGCATGTCCAACGGTCCCGTCACGGTACCGATCGTCCGTCGCCCGAGGGCCAGCAGGTGCTGGGTGGCGACCTCGGCGCCCACGAGGTTCTCGCTGTCCACGTAGGGGGTCGCAGCTGCCACCGGTCGGCCGACCACCGATCACGTAGGGGGTGGCCAACCGCTCGAGCTCCTCGGGAAGCCCGTCGCCTTCGTGCCCGGAGATCAACATCACACCGTCGACCGGGGAGGACTTCAGGAACCGCTTGACCCGCTCCAGGTCCTCGAAGTCCTGGGCCATCATCAGCACCAGCTGAAGGCCAGCTCGGTTGGTCTCCATGCTCACGCCCCGGACGATGCCGCTGAAGAACGGATCCCCGAAGACGCGGGTTGCAGGTTCGGATGCCAGCAGGGCGATTGCGTCCGAGCGCCGTGTCATCAGCGCGCGGGCCGCCTGGTTGGGGACGTAGCCGAGCTCGTCGACCGCCTTCTGCACCCGTTCGCGCAGATCCTCGGCCACAGTCGCCTGGCCATTGACCACGCGGGACACGGTCGCCCGCGACACGCCTGCGCGGGCGGCAACGTCCTCGAGGTTCGGCCGGGCAGGTGTCTGCGTGGTGGCATCGGTGTGCCCCCCTCCCCGCAGCGCTGGCCCTCAGCTCGATAGTCATGGTAGCCGGTTGCCCCGCGCAATCCCTGCGAACCAGAGCGCGCTGTCCTTGGGATGGCGCGCAAGCGTCGTCGTAGTCGACGTAGACCAGTCCGAATCGTTTCGAGTAGCCCTCGGCCCATTCGAAGTTGTCCAGCAATGACCACGCGAAGTAGGCGCGCACGTCCGCGCCCTGCGCTGATCGCGTCGTAGCACGGCGCCGACGTGGCCCTCGAGGTAGGCGATCCTGCGGGTGTCCTGGACTCGGCCAGTCCCCTGGAGGGCATCGGGGAAGGCGGCGCCGTTCTCGGTCACCATGAGCGGGACGCCGTACTCGCTGTCGAGCCTGACGAGCAGGTCCGTCAGGTCCGCGGGCGAGATCTCCCAGCCCATGTCCGTCAGCTCCCCCTGCGGCGGCAGCATCGCGATGCCCCGGTTCCTGGGGAAGTCGGCCCAGTCTGCGGTGCTCGGACGCCGGCCCCGGCCCGATGGGGGGCGTAGTAGTTGATTCCCGAGCACGTCGATCGGCGCGCTGATCACCGAGGCGTCACCGGGCTGCACGAAGCCCCAGTCCGTCAGGTCCCGGGTCGCCTCGACCACGTCTACGGGGTAGGACCCCCGCAGGACTGGGTCGAGGTAGAGCCGGTTGGCGAAGCCGTCCATCAGGTGGGCGGCGGCCAGGTCCTCAGCCGTATCCGTGGCGGGCAGGATCGGCCACAGGTTCAACGTGATCGAGACAGCTCTCCTCCCGACGGGCCGTCGCACGCATCGCCTGGATGGCCAGGCCGTGGCCCAGCAGGAGATGGTGCATCGCCGCCATCGCGTTGGCGGGCTCGTGTCCTGCCCGGGGCGTGGATCCCGTTCCAGTACCCGAGGTGGGCTGAGCACCACGGCTCGTTCAGAGTGGTCCACAGGTCGACCCGGTCGCCGAGCGCGTCGTGCACGAGGGCGGCGTAGTCGGCGAACCGGTGGGCGGTGTCGCGGGCGGGCCAGCCGCCGTCGTCCTCGAGGGCCTGCGGCAGGTCCCAGTGGTAGAGGGTCACCGCCGGCTTGATGTCCCGGGCGAGCAGCGCGTCGACCAGCCGGTCGTAGAAGGCCAGCCCTGCGGGGTTGACTGGGCCGCGGCCGTCGGGCTGGATCCGGGGCCAGGCGATGGAGAAGCGATAGGCGCCGAGGTTCAGCGCCGCCATCAGGTCGACGTCCTCGGCGACCCGGTGGTAGTGGTCGGCCGCGACGTCCCCCGTGTCGCCACCCCGGACCCTTCCGGGGGTGTGGCTGAAGGTGTCCCAGATCGAGGGGCCGCGACCGTCCTCGGTCGTGGCGCCCTCGATCTGGTAGGCCGCTGTGGCGGCTCCCCAGATGAACCCCTCTGGGAAGCGTCGCCCCGCGGTCATCCCTTCACGGCGCCGGCCATGATGCCGGAGACGAGCTGCTTGCCGGCGACGATGAACAGCAGGATCAGGGGGATGGTGGCCAGGACGACGCCGGCCATGATCAGCGCGATGTCCTTGAAGTACGAGGCTTGGAGCAGTTGCAGGCTGACGGGCAGGGTGGGGTTGGTGGAGCCGAGGACGATGAAGGGCCAGAAGAAGCTGGTCCATGAGGCGACGAACGTGAACAGCGCGAGCATCGCTGCTGCGGGCTTGGCTGCGGGGAGTGCGACGTGCCAGAAGGTGCGGATCATGGAGCACCCGTCGACCCGTGCGGCTTCGATCAGCTCGAAGGGCAGGGTCTCCTCGAAGTACTGGGTCATCCAGAACACGCCGAACGCGGTGACCATGCCGGGGACGATGACGGCCACGAGCTTGCCGGTCCAGCCGAGGTTGGACATGAGGATGAACAGGGGCACGACGCCGAGCTGGGTGGGCACCGCCATGGTGGCGATGACGAACACGAGCAGGGCGCGGCGGCCGCGGAACCGCAGTTTGGCGAACGCGAACCCGGCGAGGGTGGCGAACAGCACGACGCTGATCGAGGTGATCACGGCCACGATGATGGAGTTGGCCAGGGCCTGCCAGAACTTGATGTCGGAGTTGATCACTCGGGCGACGTTGTCGAGGAAGTTGCCTTCGGGGATCAGGGAGGGGATCGGGTTCTGGGCGATCGTGATGGCGTCGGAGGATGCCAGCAGGAAGGTGTAGTAGATGGGGTAGAACGAGATCAGGATGACGATGGTGAGGATGGTGTAGGTGACCCATCCGCCTCGGCGGTTGGAGCCGACGCCGGTGGCGCGGTTGCGGCGGCGTTCGGCGTAGCGGGCCGCACCTTTGCCTGCGGTCTGTTCGACTGCTCCGATGGAGGTCATGACTTGCCGCCCTTCGTGCTGGTCCCGGAGATCCGTTGGGTGATGAGGAAGTTGATGCCGCCGATGACCAGGATGATCAGGAACAGGATCCAGGCCACGGCTGAGGCGCGGCCGAAGCTCTTCTGGGCGCCCCATCCGAGTTCGTAGAGGTACATGGTGACGGTCATCCATTGCCGGTCGGATCCGCCGTTGCCGGTCTGGTTGAACATGCGGGGCTCGTCGAAGATCTGCAGGCCGCCGATGGTGGAGGTGATCACCACGAAGATGATGGTGGGCTTCAGTGAAGGGACTGTGATCGAGCGGAACGAGCGCCACCGCCCGGCGCCGTCGACGACGGCGGCTTCGTAGAGGTCGTTGGGGATGGCTTGCATGCCGGCGAGCAGGATCAGGGTGGTGTATCCGGTCCAGCGGAAGTCGACCATGGTCGCGATCGCGATGTGGCTGGCCAGGACGTCGGCGTGCCAGGCGATCGGTTCGATGCCGAACTTGGCCAGGATGGCGTTGGCCATGCCGGACTGGTCGGCGAAGATCTTGTTGAAGATCATGCCCACGGCCACGGGCATGACCACGTAGGGCAGTAGGACGCCCATCCGCCAGAACGTCTTGGCCCGCAGGTTCGCGTCGAGCATCGCGGCCAGGAACAGTCCGATCAGGACCTGGGGCACCGAGGACAGCAGGAAGATGCTGAACGTGTTGCGCAGCGCCTTCCAGAACAGCGGCTGCTGCAGGACCTGCTGGTAGTTCTCCAGCCCGACGAAGTCACCCTTGCCGCCGATCAGGTTCCAGTCGTGCACCGACACGAACGCGGTGTACACCAGGGGGAACAGGCCCACGAGGGCGAACAGCAGGAAGAACGGCGAGATGTACAGGTACGGGGACAGCTTCTGGTCCCACGCATTGCGCCTGGTTCGGCGGGCCAGCTCACGGTCGGCCTCGGCCTCGGCCTTCAACGGCATCGGGGGGGCTGAGTTCAAAGACATCGCACATCCTCGTCCGCGGATCGCCGCGCCCACAGCCGATGCGGTCCGGCGGGTATGGGCCTGGGTGGAACCGCACTGTCTCGCAATGGGCCCCGGCATCAGCCGGGCAAAGCCTGGGATGACTCACCAGAGTCGGGTCCGCGCGCACCTCGAACCGTGGCGCGCAGCGCGGGTGGGGCCCCGGCCTGCCCGGTCCCGTGATCCCGCGCCACTGGGGCGTGAGATCCGGGACCGGGCAGGCCGGGTCAGGCGTCAGCCGAGGTTCGTTGACGTCGGCCTCGAACTTCGCCCACGACGACGCGGCGTCGTCGGTCTTGTCGACATCGACCCGGCTCAGGGCCTGCTGCATCGCGTCGTTGATCGCGAAGTAGTTCGGTCCCTTGAACGGTGCCACGGCCACAGCCTTGGCCCGGTCGGCCAGGATCTGACCGGTCGGTGCGTCGTTGAAGAACGCGTTCGTCTGCGACAGCAGGTCCTCCGAGGCCAGCGCGTCGACCTGGCTGGGGAAGGTGCCCTTGGCCTTGAACGCCTTGATCTGCTGCTCCGGGGCGGTCAGCCACGCGGCCAGCTTCTTGGCCTCAGCCTGGTTGGCACCCATCGCCGGGACGGTCAGGAACGACCCGCCCCAGTTGCCGCCACCACCGGGGAACACGTTGGCGATGTCCCAACCCTCGACACCAGCAGCGTTGCCCTCGACCACGCCGAGCATCCAACCCGGGCACAGCATCGTGGCGAACCCGTCCTTCTGGAACGCCGCGGTCCAGTCCTCACTCCACTGGCCCACGTGCGCCGACTGGGTCTCGGACGCCTTCAGAACGGAGTCGTAGATCGCCTTCACCTCAGGGTTGTCCAGCGCGATGATCGTGCCGTCCTCCTGCTCGTAGGCGTTCTTGACCTGGTTGATCATGCCCTGGTACGTGGCGCCCGCACTGTCGAACCAGGCCGACCCGGTGTCCGCCGCAGCGAACTGGTCGCCCACCGCGAAGTACTTCTCCCACGTCGCACCCTCACCACCGAGCAGAGCCGCGACCTCCTCACGATCGGTCGGCAGGCCGGCCTTCTCGAACAGGTCCTTGCGGTAGCAGATGCCCTCCGGCCCGATGTCGGTGCCGTAGCCGAGCAGCTTGCCGTCCGCCGTCGTGGCCTGCGCCACCTTCCACGGCAGCCAACGACCCTCGACCGCCGGGTCATTCAGGTCCGCGAACTTGTCCGGGTACTGCGACAGCTCGGGAAGCCAGTCAACCTCGATCGCCTCGATATCCGACGCACCGGACCCCGCTGCCAGACGGGTGTTGAGGTTGTCGCGGGCCTCGTTCGAGGTCGCCGCCTTCTTGGCCTCGATCGTCACGTTCGGGTTGAGCTCCTGGTACTCCTTGATCAGGTCCTCATACCCAAACTCATTGAACGTGGCCAACGACAGGGTCACCGGCTCAGTGCCCGTAGCCTCCGTCGCCGTATCAGTGGCCGTATCGCTACCACTCGAGCAACCCGAAGCCACCAACGCGACTCCCGCAAATGCCGCCGTGAGGGCTACCCACGACCTCCTGTTTGAACGCACATCCACTCCCTGTGTCAATCGCCCGACGACCTCGCCGAGCGGTCTGCGCGGTCGCGGGGCTCCGCGATCACGGCCAAATCAGACGCCCAGTCCGCTGCCTCCACGGGGGCTCGCGGCCTGCGCCCATCTCCCCGAGAGAGGGCTCTCTGGGAGAGCGCTCTCGCAGCATCCACCCCAGCGCGAGCGTTTGTCAAGGCGACCTTGCGGCCGTTATCAGATTGTGACATCGTGGGGGGAGAGCGCTCTCCAGAATCTCCGGATTGTCCGGTAGTCTCGCGTCATCAACCCGTCCCAGGAGGCTCGCATCATGCGCGGTCAGGATCTCGATCCCAGCGTCGTCCCGCTTGGGGCCTCACCCGTCGAGGGCTACGTGGAACTGGACGGCCGCAGGTTCTACCGGATCGATGACTACGACCGGATGGCGCCCTTCTTCATGACGATCGTCGGCGCCGGCGACGCGTGGCTCTTCGTGTCCAGCACGGGCGGGCTGACAGCCGGACGCGTGGCGCCCGACTCGTGCGCTGTTCCCGTACTACACCGACGACAAGGTGGCCGAGAGTGCGGGTCGGACTGGTGGCCTGAGCCTGCTGCGGGTGGCGCACGCGGGATCGAGCGACGTCCTGTGGGAGCCGTTCACGTCGATCCCGCAGGTGGCCGACGGGCTGCGACGGCGTCCTCTACAAGGACGTCGCGGGCACCGCGCTGGTCTTCGAGGAGACCCGGGCGGACCTGGGCCTGCGGATGCGCGTCACCTGGCAGACCGGCAGCCGCTTCGGCATCGTGCGCACCAGTGAGCTGACCAACGTCGGCGACCGACCCTGTGAGGTCGAGCTCCTCGATGGATTCGTCAATGTTCTCCCTGCGGGTGTCGATGTCGACATCCAGAACCGGTTGAGCAACCTGCTCGACGCGTACAAGCGCTCCGAGTCCGACCCGCGCACTGGCTTGGGCATGTTCTGGTTGAGCTCGCGGCTCACCGATCTGGCCGAACCCAGTGAGTCGCTGTACGCGAACGTCGCCTGGCACGTAGGACTCGGTGACGTCGACCACCTCGTCTCGACGCGGCAGCTGCCGGCGTTCCGCCGCGGCGAGTCCGGTCGTGGCTGAGCGGGACGTGCGCGGCCAGCGCGGCGCCTACCTGGTGCACGATCGCATCAGTCTCGCGCCGGGGGAGCAGCGAACATGGAGCGTTGTGGGCGACGTCGACCAGGACGCGGCGAAGGTGGTGGAGCTGCGTGACCTGCTCACGAGACCGGAGGAACTGGCTTCGCTGCTCGACGCCGACGTGCGGGCCAACCGACGTGAACTCGACCGGATCCTGGCATCCTCCGACGGATTCCAGTCCACGGGAGAGGAGCTGGCCACCGCCCACCACACGGCCAACGTGCTGTTCAACGTGATGCGCGGTGGGATCCCCGCCAAGGGGTACCTGATCGAAGCTCGCGACGTCGTTGCGTTCATCGAGGAGCGCAGCCCGGCGACGGCCGAGCGGTGCGCTGCCCTGCTGGCGGACATGCCCGAGCAGATGACGATCGGCCAGTTGCTCGAGGGGGCAAGGGCCAGCCGGGACCCCGACCTGCACCGGATGGCCCTGGAGTACCTGCCGCTGACCTTCAGCCGCCGCCATGGAGATCCGTCGCGTCCGTGGAACAAGTTCCAGATCGCACTGCGCGACGAGAACGGCGATCCGCAGCTGAGCTTCCAGGGCAACTGGCGCGACATCTTCCAGAACTGGGAGGCCCTCGCATGGTCGTTCCCGGAGTACCTGGAGTCGATGGTGGCGGTGTTCCTCGATGCGACGACTGCTGACGGCTACAACCCGTACCGGATCTCCCGCTCAGGAGTCGATTGGGAGGTCCCGGAACCGGAGAACCCGTTCGCCAACATCGGCTACTGGAGCGACCACCAGATCATCTACCTGCTCCGGCTCCTGGAGACTTCGGCCCGGTTCCATCCGGGGCGGCTTGACGACCTGCTGGACGCCGCGATCTTCACCCACGCCGACGTCCCCTACCGGATCGCCGAGTACGACCAGATCCTGGTCGACCCGTTCGAGACGATCGCCTTCGACGAGGACCACGAGGCGCTCGTCGCGGAACGTGTCGCCCGGCTCGGTGCCGACGGCAGGTTGGTGCACGGGGCCGACGGCGAGCTGGTCCGGGTCACCCTGGCGGAGAAGCTCCTGCTCCTGCTGCTGGCGAAGCTGGTGAATCTCGTCCCGGACGGCGGGATCTGGATGAACACCCAGCGCCCTGAGTGGAACGACGCCAACAACGCCCTCGTCGGCCGTGGGCTGTCCGTGGTGACCCTGGCCCAGCTGCGCCGCTACGTGGAGTTCGTTCGCGAGTTCACCAACGCTGATGCGCACGTGACGGTGGAGCTCGCCCACCTGCTCGACGCCGTCTCGCAGGCACTGCAGGCGCATCAGGATCACCTGGAGGAGGGCTTCACGCAGGGCGCCCGCCGTGCCTTCATGGACGATCTGGGGTCGCTCGGCAGCGCCTACCGTCAGCGCGTCTACGCCGGGTTCAGCGGTGCCCGGACGGTGGTCACGGGTGAGCAGATCCAGTCGCTGCTGGACGCGGCACTCGCCTACATCGACGCGAGCCTGCTGGCGAACCGCCGCGAGGATGCCCTCTTCCACTCGTACAACATCCTCGACATGTCCGACGGCGCCGCTCGGATCCGCCGACTGCCCGAGATGCTCGAGGGCCAGGTCGCGGTGCTGTCCAGTGGCGAGCTGGGTGCGCAGGAGTCACTCGCCCTGCTCGCCGGCCTGCGGGCCAGCGCGCTGTACCGCGCGGACCAGCACAGCTACACGCTGTACCCGGACAAGGACCTTGCGGGCTTCCTCGATCGCAACACGTTCCCGGCCAGTCGGGCCGAGTCCTGCCCCGTGGTCGCCGCCCTGGTCGCGGCGGGGGACCGCAGCCTCGTGGTCGCCGATGTGCGCGGAGACCTGCACTTCGCCGCAGGCATCCGCAATGTCCGCGATGTGCAGGGGGTCCTTGACGGGCTCGCGGAGGATCCGGATCTGGGTGACATGGCGCAGGCAAGTCGCGCCGAGCTGCTCGACATCTTCGAGGAGGTGTTCACGCACGCGGAGTTCACCGGGCGGTCCGGGTCGTTCTTCGCCTACGAGGGCTTGGGGAGCATCTACTGGCACATGGTGTCCAAGCTGCTGCTCGCCGTTCAGGAGACCATCGAACGCGCGGTGGCCGATGGGGAATCGAGCGAGACGGTCCAGGCGCTGATCGCGGCCTACGAGGATGTGCGCGCGGGGCTCGGCTACTGCAAGTCGGCCGAGGTCTACGGGGCCTTCCCCACCGACCCGTACTCCCACACCCCTGCCGGGCATGGTGCTCGTCAGCCAGGCATGACCGGCCAGGTGAAGGAGGAGGTCCTCACCCGCCTCGGTGAGCTCGGCCTGCGGGTGGAGGACGGCCAGATCGTGTTCCGACCTGTCCTCCTGCGCGCCAGCGAATGGCGCGAGGAGCCCGGGACCTTCGAACTCGTCGACGTCCTCGGCTACGACGGCGCCGTGGACCTGCCGACCGGGTCGCTGGCCTTCACGTTCTGCCAGGTGCCGGTTGTCTACAAGCAGGCCGAGGCGCTGAAGGTTCGAATCGTGAAGGCCGACGGGACCGCGGTGGACTGCCCCGATGGCCGGATCCCCGCAGATCTGAGCGCGAGCATCTTCGAGCGCCGGGGCGAGGTCGACGTCATCGAGGTACGCACGCCCGCGGCCCTCTGACCGCCAACCGGCTGCGTTCTGTGGAGGACAGGCCAGTGGCCCAGACCCGTACGGGTCTGGGCCACTGGCATCCTCGGACTCATTGGCTCGGCAAGTGGAAAGGTCCCCGCCTGAAGGGGCAGGAGCCCGGGGGGTCCCGTGGACCGACCCGGGCTCCTCGGGATCAGGCGACGTCGAAGCGGTCGAGCATCATGACCTTGTCCCAGGCGGCGACGAAGTCCCCGACGAACTTCTCCTTCGCGTCGTCACTGGCGTAGACCTCGGCCAGGGCCCGCAGCACGGAGTTCGAGCCGAAGACCAGGTCCGCCCGCGAGGCCGTCCAGCGCGGTTCGCCGGTGCTCGCGTCCCGTCCCTCGAACGTGTCCTCGGACTCGTCCGTCGCCGCCCACTTCGTGCCCATGTCGAGCAGGTTGACGAAGAAGTCGTTGGTCAGTGCGCCCGGCTGCGCGGTGAGCACGCCCAGCTGCGAACCCTTGGTGTTCGCCCCGAGGACCCGCAGGCCGCCCACGAGGACGGTCATCTGGGGGGCCGTCAGAGTCAGCAGCGCCGCCCGGTCGACGAGCAGCTGCTCGGCCGGGCGATCCGTGCCCTTCCCGAGGTGGTTGCGGAAGCCGTCGGACGTCGGCTCGAGCACCGCGAACGAGTCCACGTCGGTCTGCTCCTGCGTGGCGTCCGTGCGACCCGGCGTGAACGGGACCTCGACGTCGACTCCCGCGTCCTTGGCGGCCTTCTCGACCGCGGCGCACCCGCCGAGGACGATGAGGTCGGCGAGGGACACCGTGGCGGTGTGGGCCGCGTTGAACTCCGACTGGATCCCCTCAAGGGTCCGCAGGACGGTCGCCAGCTCAGCGGGGTCGTTGACGTCCCAGCCGTTCTGCGGGGCCAGGCGGATGCGTGCCCCATTGGCGCCACCGCGCTTGTCGGTGCCACGGAACGTCGAGGCCGAGGCCCAGGCCGTGGAGACCAGCTGCGAGACCGACAGCCCCGAGGCGAGGATCGTCGCCTTGAGGGCGGTGATGTCCTCGGCGCTGACCAGCTCATGGTCGACCGCGGGAACCGGGTCCTGCCAGATCAGCCGCTCGGCGGGTACCTCCGGGCCGACGTAGCGGGTGATCGGGCCCATGTCGCGGTGCGTCAGCTTGAACCAGGCCCGGGCGAAGGCGTCGGCGAACTCGTCCGGGTTCTCCAGGAAGCGCCGCGAGATCGGCTCGTAGATCGGGTCCATGCGCAGCGCGAGGTCCGTGGTGAGCATGACTGGCGCGTGCCGCTTGGCGGGGTCATGCGCGTCGGGGACGGCGTCTGCAGCCGCGGGGTTCGTCGGGACCCACTGGTAGGCGCCCGCAGGGCTCTTCGTGAGGTCCCAGTCGTAGCCGAAGAGCGTCTCGAAGAAGCTGTTGTCCCACTGCTTCGGGGTGGGTGTCCAGGCTCCCTCGAGGCCGCTGGTGATCGTCGAGCCACCGTTGCCGCTGCCGAGCGTGTTCCGCCAGCCGAGTCCCTGCTCCTCGAGCGGCGCAGCCTCCGGCTCGCGGCCGACGTACTTGGTCGGGTCCGCCGCGCCGTGGGTCTTGCCGAACGTGTGCCCGCCCGCGATGAGCGCGACCGTCTCCTCGTCGTTCATCGCCATGCGGGCGAACGTCTCGCGGATGTCTCGCGCCGCGGCCAGGGCGCTGGGCTGGCCGTTGGGGCCCTCAGGGTTCACGTAGATCAGGCCCATCTGGACCGCACCCAGGGGGTTCGCAAGCTCGCGCTCGCCGCTGTAGCGGGCGTCGCCGAGCCACTCGGCCTCCACGCCCCAGTTCACCTCCTCGGGCTCCCAGACATCGGCGCGACCGCCGCCGAAGCCGAACGTGTCGAAGCCCATCGACTCCAGGGCGCAGTTGCCGGCCAGGACGATGAGGTCTGCCCATGACAGCGACTTGCCGTACTTCTTCTTGACCGGCCAGAGCAGGCGGCGGGCCTTGTCGAGGTTGGCGTTGTCCGGCCAGCTGTTCAGGGGTGCGAAACGCTGCTGGCCGGCGCCGGCCCCGCCACGGCCGTCGCTCACGCGGTACGTGCCCGCACTGTGCCACGCCATGCGGATGAACAACGGGCCGTAGTGGCCGTAGTCGGCCGGCCACCAGTCCTGCGACGTGGTCATCACGTCCTCGATGTCACGCTTGACGGCGGCGAGGTCCAGTCCGGCGAACGCAGCTGCGTAGTCGAAGTCCGCGCCCATGGGGTCGCTCGCCGGGCGAGTTCGCGCGCAGGAGGTCGAGGTCCAGCTGGTTGGGCCACCAGTCCCGGTTGGACGTGCCCCCGACCGAGTGCACCACGGGGCACTTGGCCGCGCTGTCCTCCGAGTTCATGTCTCCGACGACGGCATCGTGCTGCTCAGTCATGGTCTTCCTTCCAGGTTCGGGCGGGTTGGGATCAGGTGGGTCGTGCGGTGGAGCAGGTGGGGCACAGGCCCCAGTAGGTGACCTCAGCCTCGTCGATCGAGTATCCGTGGTCGTCGGAGGCGGTCAGACAGGGGGTGTGGCCCACGGCGCAGTCGACATCGGCGACAGCGCCGCAGGAGCGGCACACGACGTGGTGGTGGTTGTCGGCGACCCGGGACTCGTATCGCGCGACCGAGCCAGCCGGCTCGATCCGACGGACCAGGCCGGTGTCGGTGAGCGCCCGCAGGACGTCGTAGACGGCCTGGGTCGAGACGTCGCCGAGCTCCGCACGCACGACCCCGATGATCGAGTCCGTGTCGGCGTGCGGGTGGTCGTGGACAGCGGCCAGCACGGCGATTCGGGGACGCGTCACGCGCAGGGAGGCGCCTCGCAGCATCTCCTCGTAGTCGGTCCCCGGGGGCACCCTCCGAGTCTGGCCCGGTTTCTGGAATCAGTCAAGAAATGCGATCGGCGAGGCCCGCTGGTCGGGCGCTCGAGGCATGGCCCTGCTGTCGGTCGCTCGGCAGTGATCGGGATCACCTGTCATCCAGGGTTGACGCGGTCAGGACTGAAGGGCTGACGACTACCCTCGGAATTGTTGGATGTGCCGTGCATGCGCTGCCGCACCAGACCTGAGGGAGTCCGAGATGGGACCGGTATCAAGGTGGGCGGTTCGCCACCCGTGGAGTGCGGTGGCCGTGTGGCTGGTCATGGCGGTGCTGATCGGCGGGTCGGCTGCGAGGTTCGGCGGGTCGTACAACGACTCGTTCGAGCTCCCTGACACGGAGTCGGCGTCGGCCCAGAAGCTGCTCGGCCAGATCCCGGGAGTTGAGGACGCGCTGACTGAGGCCACGGTCAAAGTGGTGTGGAGCCCCGAGTCCGGATCGGTCACCGATCCGGCCACCCAGGCGGCGGCCACGGCCCTGCTCACGGGGATGTCGAACAACCCATCGGTGACCTGTGTGGTGACCCCGTACGGCCCACCCCTGGGTGCCGGCTGCCCCGATCCCGCCGCTCAGCCCGGTGCGGACCAGGCGCAGGGTGGGTCTGCGGGCAGCAGCCAGTCGGGCTCCGAAGCGACTCCCCAGCCGACCCCTGAGCAGGCGAAGGTCCTGGCCGGCATGGGCCCGGCCGGGATGAGTGTGGATGGGTCGGTCGCCTACGCCACGGTCACGTTCGGCGCTCCCGTCGGCGAGATCCCGCTGGCCGACGTCTCGGCAGTGCTCGAGGCGACCCAGGCGGCGAACGGCGTTGACGGCCTCACCGTCGGGGCGGGCGGGCAGGCACTGGAGGCCGCCGCCGCGGAGCCGCCGAGCTCGGAGGGCATCGGCGTCACGATCGCCCTGTTCATCCTGCTGTTCGCGTTCGGCTCCCTGATCGGCGCGCTGCTCCCCGTCGGCACGGCCCTGCTGTCCCTGGCCCTGGGGCAGGCGCTCGTGCTGATCACCGCCAACTTCTTCAACGTCGCCACCTTCGCCCCCACCCTGGCTGCCATGATCGGCCTGGGCGTCGGCATCGACTACTCCCTGTTCGTGATCAACCGGTACCGGCAGGCGCTCGAGGCCGGTCGCGAGCCCCGCCAGGCAGTCCTGGAGTCGGTCCGGACCGCGGGTCGCTCCGTGCTGTTCGCTGCCGCCACCGTGATCATCGCCCTGAGCGGGTTGTTCGTCATCGGCTTCGAGTTCTTCAACGGCCTGGCCGTCGCCTCCATCGGCACCGTCGTGATGATGATGATCGGCGCCACGTTCCTGCTGCCCGCAGTGCTCTCACTGCTCGGCCGTCGGGCGTTCGCGGTGCGGATGCCCTGGGCTCGCAAGCCCAAGGTGCACAACCCGGCCGGGTCCGGGTTCGCTCGGTACGGACGATGGCTGCAGCGCCGCTACAAGGTGGTCGGCGGTCTCGCCCTGGCCGTCGTCGTCGTCCTCGCGCTGCCGATCGGGTCCATGCGCCTGGGCTTCACCGATGACGGCGGACGTCCCGAGGGCAGCTCCGCCAGGATCGCTTACGACCTTCTGGCCGAGGGCTTCGGCCCGGGCCTGAACGGCCCGTTCATCGTGACCGCCGAGACCGCGAACCCCGGTGACAACGCCGCCGTCGCGCAACTTGCGGGCGCGCTGGGTGCCGATCCGGGGGTGGCCGTGGCGATCCCCTTCCCGATGGCGCCCGACGCCACCGTGACGGCGGTCCAGGTCATCCCGACGACCTCCCCGCAGGCAGCCGAGACCGAAGAGCTCCTCGTCCGGATCCGTGGCGAGGTGATCCCGCCAGTGGCGCAGGCGACGGGCCTGACTGCCCTCGTGGGCGGAACCCTGGCCATCACCTCGGACTTCACCACGGTGCTGACCGACGCCCTTCCGCTCTTCCTCCTCGTGGTGATCGGGTTCGGGTTCCTCGCCCTGGTCCTGTTGTTCCGCTCGATCCTGGTTCCCCTGACCGGCGTCGTGACCAGCCTGCTGTCCCTGGCCGCGGCCATGGGTGTCACGGTCGCGGTCTTCCAGTGGGGGTGGTTGGCGGAGCTGATCGGGGTCACCCGCACCGGGCCGATCATGCCGTTCCTTCCGATCATGGTGTTCGCGATCCTCTTCGGCCTCTCCATGGACTACCACGTGTTCCTCGTCAGCCGGATGCAGGAGGAGTGGGGCCATACCGCCGACAACGACAAGGCCGTGCGTCGCGGGCTGGCTGCCTCCGGCCGTGTGGTCATGATCGCCGCGGCCATCATGATCAGCGTCTTCTCCGCGTTCGTCCTGGGCAACGAGCCGACGATCAAGCTGTTCGGCCTGGCACTGGCCTCGGCCGTGCTGTTCGACGCGTTCGTGATCCGGCTGATCATCGTGCCCTCGGTGATGTACCAGCTGGGCAACGCGAACTGGTGGCTCCCGGCGTGGATGGGTCGGATCCTGCCCAACGTCGCTGTCGAGTCCGAGGAGGACGCCACCTTCGAGGCCGCGGAGATCGACGACATCCCCGAGGAGGCCGTGCCCACCCCGAGCGAGCGCTGACGGGCGTACCAGGCTCTGTCCCGGCCGACCGGGCGCGTACGGTCCCACCTCAGGCACTTGGCCCGTCGGTGGCGCTGAGCGCGATGCGAGGTTCGCCCCTGCCGGTGGTGTGAGCGGGGTTCGGCGAGGCCCGTACAGTCGGCTCATGGTCACCGCAGGGTCCGGTCCCGCCCATCAGCCCGAGTCCCGGTGGGCGGACCTGGACGGACCGGTGCACTACCTCGACTACGGCGGTCCCGCTGACGGACCCCTGCTCGTCTGCGTCCACGGGCTGGGAGGATCGGCGCTCAACTGGGCGGCCGTGGCCCCCGCGCTGGCGGGTAGCTGTCGCGTCGTGGCTCTCGACCTGGCTGGGTTCGGGCACACCCGCGGCGGGGCGCGCTCCACGTCGGTGCAGGCCAACCAGCGGTTGCTGCACCGCTTCCTCACAGAGGTCGCCGGGGTGCCGGCGATCCTCGTCGGGAACTCCATGGGCGGCCTCATCTCGATCCTCCAGGCATCGCAGCGCCCGGACAGCGTCGCCGGCCTCGTGCTCGTCGACCCGGCGCTGCCCCCGGCGCTGAGCGCACGGCCGGACCCCCGCGTGTTCGCGACGTTCACCGCGTTCCTCGTGCCCGTGGTCGGGCGGCGGGTGCTCAGCCGCCGCCGCGATGCCCAGTCGGCCGAGGAGGCCGCGCACGCGATGCTCCGCCTGTGCTGCGCGGACATGTCTCGCGTGCCCAGCGACATCGTCGACCTCCACGTCGAACTTGCCGGGAAGCGTCGCGAGTACCCCGACGTCGACTCCGAGATGCTCGCCGCCGCACAGTCACTGATGTGGGTCCTGGCGGATCGGCGTCGACTCGCGGCGATGCAGCGGTCGATCGACGTGCCCGTGCTCCTCCTCCACGGGGACAAGGACCGGCTGGTCCACATCGCGACTGCCCGCGCAGCCGCCGCAGCGAACCCGTCGTGGCAGTTCGAGGTCGCACGCGGGGTGGGGCACGTGCCCCAGCTCGAGGTCCCCGCGTGGACCGTGGACAAGATCCTCGGCTGGCTCGCCGACCACCCGCAGGCCGCCGACCTCGCCGCCCAGGCACGACCCCTCATCACGGACCGGAGCTGACCGACGATGGAGAGGCTGAGCTCGCTCGACGCCGGGTTCCTCGACCTGGAGAACGACCGGCAGCAGATGCACGTCGGGTCGCTCCTGCTGTTCGAGGGTCCTGTTCCGGCCTTCGAGGAGTTCACCGCCCATCTCGAGTCCTGCCTCGACCTGGTCCCGCGCTATCGCCAGCGGGTGCAGCGGATGCCGCTCGGCCTCGCGCGGCCGGCATGGGTGGACGACCCGCACTTCTCGCTGGCGTACCACCTGCGGCACACGGCGATCCCGTCGCCCGGTGGTGATGCGCAGGTGCGCGCGCTGGTCTCCCGGGTCCTCTCCCAGCGTCTCGACGTCGACCGGCCGCTGTGGGAGATGTGGCTCGTCGAGGGGCTGCCGGGTGAGCGCTGGGCGATCATCACCAAGACCCATCACGCGATGATCGACGGCCTCGCGGGCAACGAGCTGATGGAGATCGTGCTGGACCGCGACCGTGACACGCCACGCCGCACCCCCACTGACTGGCGGCCCAGCCCCCAGCCCTCGCGGCTCGGGCTTGCCGTGTCCGGGGTGTCGGGAATCGCGCGGCTCCCGGTCGACATCGCGCGGGCGGCCGCCGGCGCGGTGCAGGCGTTCTCCTCGCCCGGTGATGCTGCCAGGGCCGGGGTCGTTCGTGCTTACGGGTTGGCCACGGTGGGGCGCAGTGCGGCGAGCCCGACGAGCGTCCTCAACGGCCCGTTGGGTCCGCACCGGCGCTGGGGCTGGGCACGTGCCGAGCTCTCTGACGTCAAGAGGGTCAAGGACGTCGGCCGGCTGCACCGTCAACGACGTCGTCCTCGCGGCGATCGCGGGAGGCTTCCGCGAGTACCTGCGCAACGGGGGGAGGACGTCGAGCACACGACGATCCGGTCGCTGGTGCCCGTCTCGGTCCGGACCGAGGCGCACCAGGGAAGGCTCGGCAACCAGGTCACCGGCATGTTCGCCGACCTCCCCGTCGATGTCGCTGACCCCCGCGAACGCCTCGATGCCGTGGCGCGGCAGATGGGCCACCTCAAGCGAAGCGGCCAGGCGGTCGGCGTCGATGCGATGCTCTCCGCCGCCGACTTCGTCCCGGCGACGCTCATGACGCTGGGCGCCCGGGTGTATGCCAGAACGGGGCAGCGGGTCATCAACACCGTCACCACGAACATCCCGGGGCCGCAGTACCCGATCTACCTCCTCGGGCGCCGCATGCTTGAGATGTTCCCCTACATCCCGGTAGCCCAAGGGGTGCGGATCAGCATCGGGATCATGTCCTACGACGGTCACGTCGCGATCGGCGTCACGGGTGACTACGACGCGGTGCCGGATCTCGACGTGCTGTGCACCGCGATCGAGGAGTCACTCGCCGAGCTGGTGGGCAGCATCAGGAGCCCGTGAGTGCGTCGGGTCCCCAGCACCAGCGACGCGGCGCTACTCGGCCAGCAGGCGCCGGACCCGGGGGATCACCTCGGTGGCGTAGAGCTCGATCGAGTGCATGAGCCTGCTGTGCGCCAGCGCTCCGTTGGAGTACTTGAGGTCGAAGCGCTGGGCGCCCAGGGAACGCATCGCGTGCACGATCTTGGCCGCGACAGTGTCGGCGGAGCCCACATAGAGCGAGCCGTGCTGGACCTCGTCGAGGAAGCGCTCGTAGGTGGGAGCCGGCCATCCGCGCTCGCGACCGATGCGACCGAACATGGCCCGATAGTTCGGCCACAGCTCCTCCGCCGCCTGCTCGTCGGTGTCGGCGACGTGTCCGGGCGAGTGGATCGACAGGGGCAGCGGGTCCCTGCCGAACTCGCTGAGCGCGTGCCGGTACAGGTTGGCGATCGGCGTGAAGCGCGCGGGATCCCCACCGATGACGGCCAGCGCCATCGGCAGGTTCAGCCGGGCCGCCCGGACCACCGACTCGGGGGTTCCGCCGACGCCGACGCGCATCGGGATCCGGCCCCGCTCGGTCTTGGGGTACACCTGCTGGTCGGCGAGCGGGGTGCGCGTGGAGCCAGACCACGTCACCGCACCCTCCTCGAGCAGCGCCACGAGCAGCTCGAGCTTCTCCACGAACAGCACGTCGTAGTCAGACAGCGAGTAGCCGAAGAGCGGGAATGACTCCGTGAACGAGCCGCGGCCGGCTGTGATCTCCGCGCGCCCCTGCGACAACGCATCGAGGGTTGCGAAGCGCTCGAACACCCGGACCGGGTCGTCGCTGGAGAGGACCGTCACGGCCGAGCCGAGGGTGATCCTCTCGGTGCGGGTGGCAATCCCGGCCAGCACCATGTCCGGGGAGGACACGGCGAAGTCGTCGCGGTGGTGCTCGCCGACGTTGAAGTGGTCCACGCCCAGGGAATCGGCCAGGACCGCCTGCTCGACCAGGTTGCGGATCACCTGTCCGGCGGGCTCGGGATTGCCCGCATCGTCGGCCGTGAGGTCGCCGAAGGTGTCCAGGCCGAAGCTTGGCGTGCCTGAGGTGGTCACAGGGGGCGTCCTTCCGTCGGGGTGGGGATCGGCTTGAGTATGTGGGTGCGGCGCAGGACTGTCCTGTCGAGGTGCCGGAGCTTTCGTCCGACAGGCGCCCTCGTGGTGGGCGGACGCCGCGGGCCTTCGACTACGGTGCCCGTGTAGCGCCCCCGTGGGTGCCATGGGCCTGAATCGAGGGGATGCCATGCACGAGGCAACGAACGCCACCCAGCTCATGCGCGGAGGGTCGCGTCGGTCCGGGCCGCTCCTGGTCCTCCTGGTCGTCGTGCTCGGACTGATCCTCCCCGCCGGTGCGGCGCACGCGGCGCCTGACGCCACCACCACGCTTGCCGAGCGATACGCACCGATCGTGGTCGTCCGCGACCAGCCCGTGGAGTGTGGCGAGGGGGAGCCCTACCGACCGACTCCGGTCTCCACAGTCCTCGGCCAGCCGGGGACTGTGCTGAGGGGCCCCAACGGCGAGGAGGTCAAGGCTCCGACGGCTGACGACATCGCCGGCAAGGGTGCCGACTGGTATCTGGACTACCCCCCCAACCCGTTGGCGCCCAAGTGCGACTACGAGAAGCTGTTCAAGGCAGCCGCAGCGGGGGTCAGTCCGACGTTGTACGCACACGTGGCGACCGACCCGGACCATCCCGACAAGCTCGCCCTCCAGTACTGGTTCTTCTACGAGTACAACGATTGGAATGACAAGCACGAGGGCGACTGGGAGATGATCCAGGTCGTCCTCCCCGCTGCCACGCCGGAAGAGGCCCTGAATGCGACTCCCGAGAGCGTCGCGTACGCCCAGCACGAGGGATCCCAGGTCAGCCCATGGGACTCGGCGGGCCTGATCAAGCGCGGAGATCACCCGGTCGTCTACCCCGGGCAGGGATCTCACGCGGCCTACTACACGCAGGAGACCTGGTTCGGCAAGAGTTCCGCCGCAGGCTTCGGGTGCGACAACACCACCGCTCTCGGGGTGGAGGTCACCCCGACCATCGAGGTCATCCCCGCCGGCACTCCGCCCACGACGGGTCCGTTCGCGTGGGTGTCCTACACGGGCCATTGGGGCCAGGAGGAGCCCTCCTTCAACAACGGGCCGACCGGTCCGGTGACCAAGACCCAGTGGGCCACCCCGATCACCTGGATGGAGGAGGAGGGGCGCACCTCGGCGGTGTCGCTGCCCTACGTCGCCGGCCCGGCCCTCAAGGCCTTCTGCAACGCCACGGCACGGGGATCCCTGCTCTTCATCCGCGCCCTGAACACTCCGGTCCTGGTCATCGGGTCGATACTGGCCCTGATCATCCTGATCATCGTCCTGATCAGGCGCACGGACTGGCGCCACGCACAGTCCGACGAGCCTGATCGCGAGCGCAGGGCCGGCCAGATCGTGACCGCCGCATTCGGCTGGGTCCGCCGGTACGCGGCGCCGGTCGCGGGAATCTCAGGTGTGATCGTGCTGGTCATGGCCCTGTCGCGGCTCATCCGCTCGGTCCTGCTTGCGCCCAGGCCGACCGGCGACCTCACGGATGTCTACGGCGAGACCGGCCGGGGGGTGGCGACCGTCGCCCTGTTCCTGGTCGGGATCCTCCTTGTGGCGCTGGCCGCGTGGGTTGCCGCGAGTGTCATCAGCCTGGTCCGCGACGATGCGCAGGGACGTCCATTGAGCGCGGCCACGGCCCTCAAGGCTGGGCTGCATGAGCCTGCGGGGATCCTCAGCATGATCGGGCTGCTCGTCGCGGCGCTGGTCATGACCGGCTCGCTCCTCCTCATCCCTGTCGCCGCATGGCTCGTGTCCTGCTGGGCTGTTGCCCCGGCCGCCGCCGTGATCGAGGGCCTACCGCTCGGTGCGGCCTTCCGGCGCAGCGCAGAGCTGACCAAGGGACACCGCTGGCGCACGTTGCTCGTGCAGACCTTGTTGCTGGTCATCGGACTGGGACTGGCGGGCCTGGTTGGGGCAGTGATCCTGCTGCTGACCGGGTGGCCCTTCTGGGTCAGCACAGCCATCAGCGTCCTGCTGCTCGCCGTGTTCCTCCCGGTTGCCTTTGCCGGAACCGCGATGCAGTTCTACGACCTGCGGCGCCGCGCCTCGGGCCAGGCAGCGGTGGAGGGGTCGCAACCTGCTCCGGTGAGCTGAGGCCCCTCGGGGTTCACTCCTCGGTGAGCTCGGCGAGGTCGTCGGCGGCAGTCGTGTTGCCAGTGTCGGCGAGCCGTCGCAGCTCGTCCATGGCGCCCGGCTCGCCGGCCAGCTGCATCGCGGCCGACACCGGCCGTGCGTGCCTGCGGGATCCAGGCGCGTTCCATGATTACGGTATGGCCGCGGGGCTGGGGATGAGGAGTTGACGTGCGAGGTCTGCGAACGAGGTTGTCCGTCGTGATCGGGTCGGTCGGCATGGCGCTGCTGATGACGGCGGCTCCGACGGCGGCCATGACCGATCTTGCGGATTTCGATGGCACGGCCCACCCTTCGGTGGTTGCCCTGCTGTATCGGACCCCCGATGGTTCGAAGGCGTACCAGTACTGCACCGGGACCCTCATCTCGCCGACAGTGGTCCTGACGGCCAGCCACTGCAACGACGGGCTGCTCGAGACGGGCTGGGACCTCATCGTCACCAATGACCCGGTCCTGGCGCAGGTGGACTCGACGGGGTGGTTCCCCGCGGGGGGCCTGAAGAACGTGGCAGTGGTCACGCAGGTGGTGACGAACCCGCTCTACCAGCGCGGCTATCGCGACGACGTCTCGGCCCAGGTCATCGCCAAGTCCTTGGGCGTGACCAAGCGGCAGTTCCCCGCCCTGCCGGTAGCGGGTGTCCTGGACCAGATGCAGGCGGCGGGGACCCTGAAGTCCACCCCGACCACGGTCCTGGGCTACGGAACCATCCAGAAGACCGTGGTCCAGGGGTCCGGGCCGGCCTTCCTCGACACCAGCGAGCGACGATCGGCTGTCCTGTTCACGACGTCGCTGGACCAGCAGTGGATCCATCAGGAGATGAGCATCTCCAAGGACCAGGGCGGGGCCTGCTACGGAGACTCGGGCGGACCGAGCCTGATGGAGCTCAACGGTCGCACCACCGTCGTCGGCGTCACCAGCACGGGCGACAGCGCCTGCTATGCGACGAACGTGTCGTCACGCGTGGACACCGCCCCGGCGCTGGACTTCCTCGCGGGCGTGCTCAGCGCCAACTGATCGCCTCGTCAGCGTTTCGGCGGCAGGGTCGGGGAGTCACCACTCGGTGACGACCCTCAGGGAACCGTCGCAGGATGAACCGGATCGGTCACTCGTGCCGGCCTGCGAACTCCATCCGACGCTGTGGTGAACGTTCGACCAACTCCGGGCCCTCAGCCTGCCCATGCCGGGGTCCGTCGGCCGATCCCATAGTAGTTTCAGCAGGTCTCCGACCTCGAGTTCGAAAGGCCCTCATGAGCCACCCGACGCCCCAGGACCTGCTGCGTGTCCCCCTCCTCGCGGACCTGCCCAGTGACGCTGCGGAGGTCCTGGCTCCCCGCTTCGACATCGAGCAGTTCGACGCCGGACGCAGGGTCCTGCTCGAGGGCAGCTCGGGCTACGCCTTCTACATCCTCGATCAGGGCCAGGTCTCGGTCTCCCACGAGGATCAGGTCCTGAGGACCCTGGGGCCGGGGGACTTCTTCGGCGAGATCGCGATCCTCGGTGGGGGTCGACGCACCGCGTCCGTGACCGCAACTGAGCCGACCACGGTGTGGAAGCTGTTCGGGACCTCGTTCCGCGAGCTGGAGAAGATCCGCCCCGACGTCAGCGAGGCGCTGCAGGAGGCGATGCGTCAGCGTCTGGCGACCGGGTAGCGACAGGTCCTACGACGCGGCGGCGGGCAGGCCTGCCGCTATCGGGGTCAGGGGGTGATGACTTCTGCCATCACGTCGAAGAAGCCGCCCCAGCCGTTGCCTGCCTGCCGGTAGCCCTCGGCAGGCATGAAGCCGCCGGCCTGAACCACGACCATGCGGGTGCCGCCGGCGACCTCCGACAGCTCGACTGTGACCGGCGAGAACACATCATCGGGCTGGTCGGTCAAGGTGAACTCGAGCCGGTGGGGCGCGTCGACGAGGACGAACCGCCCACGCCAGTTGATCTCCGCCCCATCGGGGAGCACCATCACGGCGGCCCAGTCCCGACCCTCCCGAACGTCCCACGACAGGCGGTCGGCGGGCACCGTGACGGCTCGTGTGCCGAACCACTGGGCGAACGAGGTGGGCGTCGTCCAGGCCGACCACACCTGCTCCCGGGCGGCGGCGAAGTCCCGTGTGATCCGGATCCCGGCCGCACTGGCCACCACGACCTGCGTGAGTCCACGATCGCCCGACCCCTGAGCGACCGTCGTGAGGTGGTCGGCGAGCAGCTCGAGCGTCGTGGCGAAGCCGGTGAGGCCCTCGACGGAGCGGTAGGGGGCAGGTACGTCGCTCTGCTCGATGACGACGCGCGTGCGTCCGTTGCCCAGGTCGGTGAAGGTGCTGGTGCTCAGCACCGATGCCCCACCCTCCCGGAAGCTGAAGCTCTCGGGAGCCACGACCTCCACGAACGTCGACCTGAACGGATACTCGCCACCACCACTGTCGGCCACGATCGTGGCCTCGAACCGTCCACCGGCGAACGGCTCGATGACCACGCTCTCGGGCGGTACGTGAGTTCCAGTCGGGCCCCAGAACCTCGCGAGCTGGCCGGGATCCATGAACGCGCCGAACACCACCTCGCGGGGGGCGTCGAAATCGCGGGTGACGGTGACGTAGCCGAGGTCGGCAGTGCTGGCTTCAGGGCTCATGAGTCTTCTCCGTGGTGTGGATGGTCAGGTGGTGGATGCCTGGGCGGCGGCTTCGAGCGAGGCGATGTCGAGCTTGGCCATCTGGAGCATGGCCTGGGTGACCCGCTCGGCGACGCCGGGTTCGGGACTGCCCATGAGCTCGCCGAGCTGGCGCGGGACGATCTGCCAGGACACGCCGAACCGGTCCGTCAGCCAGCCGCACTGGCTGGGCGCCCCGCCCTCGCACAGGGCGTCCCACAGGCGGTCGAGCTCGGCCTGGTCGTCCACGAGGACCATCAGCGAGAAGGCCGGATTCAGCGTGTAGGTGGGGCCGCCGTTGAACAGGATGATCCGGGTGCCGGCCAGGCGCACGGTGGCCGACATGAGTTGGCCGCCCACCCCGGGGATCGCATCCGGGTATCGGCTGGACTCCAGGAGTTCGAAGTCGGCGAAGATCGAGCGGTAGGAGGAGACGGCGTCGTCGACGTGCCCGTCGAACCAGAGGAATGGGGTGATGGTGGTCATGGTGCCTGCCTGTCTTGTCGGGTGGGATCAGTGGCGGACATCTCGGCCAGGACGAGCTCGAGTCGGTCGAAGCGGTCGTTCCACATCTGCTCGAAGGTGGTGACCCATTCGTGAAGAGGTTCCAGCGCCGGGGCGTTGACCCGGTAGTAGCGGTGGCGCCCCTGGTGGCGGCACCGGACGAGGTCGACACTGCGCAGGACCTGGAGGTGCTTGGACACCTGAGGTTGGGTCAGGTGCACGCGCTCGCAGAGTTGACCCACGGCCAGCTCCCCAGGGCCGAGAGCCGAGAGGATCTCCCGACGGTGGGCCTCCGCGATGGCGTTGAACACATCGGAGGTGGTGGACGCGCGGGACATGAGGAGATCATATGCTGATATCGGCATATGTCAAGGAACCTCGCGGGGCACCGTCGACGCCGGCTGATCCCCGCCCGGGTATGGACGCAGGGCGGATCGGTCCTCTAGGTTCGGCCGATCCCTGATCGACTCACTGAGGAGACCCCATGGCATCCACGTTGAACCCCTACATCGGCTTCGCCGGCGACGCGCGCGCGGCCATGGAGCGTTACCAGGAGGTCTTCGGCGGCGAGCTCACGCTCAGCACCTTCGGCGACTTCGGCCAGGCGGGGACCCCGATCGAGCACCTGATCATGCACGGGATGCTGCACACCGCGAGCGGCTTCACGCTCATGGGTGCCGACACGCCCCCGGGGATGGACCACCAGCCGGGCGGCGCCATCACGATCAGCCTCAGCGGTGACGACGAGGCCGAGCTGCGCGGGTACTGGGATGGGCTCTCGGACGGGGGCACCGTGACCCTGCCGCTGGAGCGACAGATGTGGGGCGACCTGTTCGGGCAGTGCACGGACCGCTTCGGCGTCAGCTGGATGGTCAACATCGGCGCGACGAAGTGACGGCCGCTGACTGACGACCGACGAGTCGATCGGGAATCGCCCGGAATCTCCTGGCCAGGTCGCAATCCACCGGGCGGGACTCGCACCAGCCCGGCCCGTGCGGCCCTGATCAGTCGGCCCGACGTCATCAGATGTTCATCTCCGCCCCGTAGGGTGCGACTCATGGCTGAGCAAGCAGGCAAGAGTGAGCGGAAGCTCTACACCGACTGGCGCGAGGCTGAGGCTCGGTACGCCGAGGTCCTGGCGGCGTTCGGTGGCGCCCGCCCGCCCGCGAAGGTCAAGAAGGAGTCCGCCCTGGTGTTGTCCAAGGCCCGCAACAAGGCCGACCAGGCACGGGACAAGTTCTTCAAGCGGGCCCTCAAGTAGCCGGCGGTCCCTCGCTACAGCCAGTCGCGACGCTTGAACACGACGTAGAGGACCACGCAGGTCGCGACCATGAGCGCCATGGCCATGGTGAACCCGTTGGGGGAGTCCAGCCCGGGCATGCTGGCGAAGTTCATCCCGTAGGCGGTGCCGATCAGGGTGGGGGCGAACAGGATCGCGGCCCACGCCGAGATCTTCTTGACCTCGATGCCCTGGGCATGGCTGGCCTCGGTCAGGGCGCGCATCTCCTCGTTCTGCTTCTGCGCGACCAGGGTCGCGTTCACGGTGAGCATGTCGCGCAGGATCTGGCTGAACCCGTCGACCCGGTCGGAGGCCTGCAGGTTGTGGTCGGCGACGTCGCGCAGGTAGCGGCGCATCTCCTCGTGGACCTCGTACTTGTCGAAGCCGTCCTGCAGGGCCTGCAGCATGGTGTTCAGCGGGTGGGTGGCGCGACGGAAGTCGATGACCTCGCGGGACAGCTCGTAGATCCGCCGGGAGACTTCGGCGTCCCCGGAGAAGATCTCGGTCTCGATCTCGTCGATGTCGTTCTCCAAGCCGGCCACGACCGGGCCGTACCCGTCGACGACGCGGTCCATGATCGAGTACAGGATCGCCTCGGGCCCCAGGGCCAGCAGGTCCGGTTCGCTCTCCATGCGCGCCCGGACTCCGGTGAGGTCGGGGGACTCGCTGTGCCGCATGCTGATCACGAAGTCCGGGCCCACGAACACGTGGAGCTCGCCGAACTCCACCTCCTCGACGTCGTCGAGGTAGCGGGCCGCGTGCAGCACCACGAACAACGTGTCGCCGTACCGTTCGAGCTTCGGGCGCTGATGGGCGGTGATCGCGTCCTCGACGGCCAACTCGTGCAGGCCGAACTCCCGGGCCAGCAGCGCCACATCGTCATGCGAGGGCCGGTACAGACCCACCCAGGAGACGCACCCCGGATGCTCTCGGCGTGCGGCGAAGAACTCGGCCAGGGTGGTTGGTGACGTCAGCCGCCGGCCGTCGCGGTAGAGGGCCAGGTTCACCACGGAGTCTCGGTTCGCGCTGGGACGGCCCTCGGACTGGGCAGGGTCGACAGGTGGCGTCTGCCCGGTGGGCAGGTTCCGTCCCCCGCGGTGCATCAAGCCGGCATGGAGAAGGCCGGACCGGCTCTGATCGACCATGTCACATCCTCCGCCCGGCCCTGGCTCGGCCCCCGGGGCCGAGCGAGATTCCATCGTGATCCCTCATTGTGGCGCACGCAGCACGAGTGCCCTGAAGCCCCCATACGTTCACGGTGGAGGCGCCGACTGTTCACGTCGGGGCCCAGGGCGTCGTCGGTCCCGCATGCGTTCAGCTGCCGTTCGCGCGACACTTCCCACCGCAGGCCTGCCGGTGTCCTACTGTGCGTGGAAGTGCCAGTCACTGGTTCGGCACGGTCGTGAGGCATGGGAGGCGATCACCGCATGATCCAACACAGCGTGATGCAGGCGGGCCGCTCGGGTGCCCAGATCGTGCCAGCGTCATGAGCGCGACAGCCTCTGCCCCCACGCCCGATCTCGCCGAGCGCCCCGGGATGCTCGATCGCCTCCTCGGGGGGATCGAGCGGGTCGGCAACAAGGTGCCGCACCCGGCGATCATGTTCCTCGCCCTGTGCATCGGGGTCATCGTGCTCTCCCAGCTGATGGCGTGGGCAGGTGTCGGCGCGACCTACCAGGTGGTCAGGCCGCCCGACCAGTCGGTCGAGGCGATCGACGTGGGCGGGTCGACCCTGCCGGCCGAGGTCATGCCGTCGGAGCCGCCGGACGCCTCGGCCTACGAGGTCGAGACCCGGACGGTCGAGATCGAGAGCCTCCTCGACGCGGACGGCATCCGCTACCTCTTCACGTCGTTCGTGCCGAACTTCATGGGCTTCACGGCGATGGGGATCATCCTGATCGTGATGATCGGCGTGGGGGTGGCCGAGCGCTCGGGGCTGATCGCGTCCCTGATCCGCAAGCTGGTCGCATCGTCCCCAGCCGGTGCGCTGACCTACATCATCGTGTTCCTCGGGATCATCTCGAGCATCGCCTCAGACGCCGGCTACCTCGTACTCATCCCGCTGGGGGCCGCGGCCTTCGCCAGTGTCGGCAGGCATCCGTTGGCCGGCATGGCTGCCGCGTTCGCCGGCGTGGCCGGCGGCTTCGGGGTGAACGTGATGGTGACCCCGACCGATGCTGTGCTCACCGAGATCACGAACGAGTCGATCCAGCTCACCGATCCCGCCGGGTCGATCGACCTGACCGCCAACCTGTGGTTCGGGATCGGCTCCACGATCATGCTCACCGTGCTTCTCGGCGTGGTGACCACGCGCATCGTGGAACGGCGGCTGGGTGGGTACGACCGATCCGTCGCCCCGGACCCGGGAGCCGACCAGATCCAGGCCGCCGACGACGCCCCGGACGTCGACCCCGACGCGGAGAAGCGCGGGCTGCGGCTGTCCGGGCTGTACTTCCTCGGCGCGCTTGCCGTCATCCTCCTGCTGACCCTCCCGCCAGGCGCGCCGCTGCGGGATCCGGAGACCGGCTCGATCATCGGCACCTCGCCGTTCATGAACAGCCTGATCGTCATCATCTCGGCCCTCTTCCTCGCTGCCGGTCTCGGCTACGGGCGGGGTGCCGGCACAGTCCGGGGCAACAACCAGGTGATCGATGCGATCGTCAAGTCCTGGGCGGGCCTCGCGGGGCTGCTGCTGCTCTTCCTGCTGATCGCGCAGTTCATCGCCTACTTCAACTACTCGAACATGCCGCAGGTCGCCGCGGTCAAGCTCGGGGACCTGATCGAGAGCGTGAACGTCGGCGCCGGATGGCTGCTGATGTTCGCGATCCTGATCACGCTGGTCGTCGGGATCATCCTCCCGCAGGCGATCGCGAAGTGGGCCCTGCTCGCCCCGATCTTCATCCCTGTGTTCATGCGCCTGGGCGTCGACCCCGAGGCCGTTCTGGCCGCCTACCGGGTGGGCGACTCGCCGATGAACATCGTCACCCCGATCATGGCGTACTTCCCATTGATCGTTGTCTTCGCGGCCCGCTACGACAAGCGGTCGGGCATCGGGACCGTGATCGCGCTGATGCTGCCCTACTTCGTGGCCCTGAGCGTGGTCTGGACCCTGTTCTTCATGGCCTGGTACCTGCTCGGCATCCCGTGGGGGATCTAGGAGACCCCGTGCAGACGCTCCACGTCATCTCGCACACCCACTGGGACCGAGAGTGGTACCTGACGTTCCAGCAGTTCCGGCTCAAGCTCGTCCACATGATCGACAAGCTGCTCGACATCCTCGATGAGGATCCCGAGTACCGGTACTTCATGCTCGACGGCCAGACCATCGTCCTGGACGACTACCTGCAGATGCGTCCCGAGAGGGAGGCGATCCTGCGCGAGCACATCGAGTCCGGGCGCATCCTGATCGGACCCTGGCACATCCTCTCCGACATGTTCCTGGTCAGCCCCGAGGCGCAGATCCGCAACCTGCTCGAGGGTGCGCGCACGGCGCGCAGGTTCGGTCCCAAGATGCCGGTCGGGTACAGCCCGGATCCGTTCGGCAACCACGGCCAGGTACCCCAGATGCTCCGGGGGTTCGGGATCGGGACGGCCTGCCTGTGGCGCGGTGTCGGCGACCTGCCCACCGAGCTCTGGTGGGACTCCCCGGACGGATCGAGGGTGCTGCTGGCCTACCTGCGCAACAGCTACGGCAACGGTGCCAACCTGCCAGTCCACAATGCCGAGACCTTCACCGCCCAGGTCGTCATCGAGGGCGAGAGGCTCCGCGCCCACTCGGCCGTGACTGACCAGCTGCTCATGCTGGGCACCGACCACATGGAGCCCTCGCCATATACGTCGGGCACGATCGCCCATGCCAACGCGCACCTGTCCGACCTGCGACTGGTCCACTCGACGCTGCCGGAGTACGTCGGCATCGTCATGGACCAGGTCGGACAGCTGGAGCAGGACCTTCCGGTCCTCACCGGCGAGCTGCGGGAGTGCAGCAACTCGCACCTGCTCCCCGGGGTCCTGTCCGCCCGCATGTGGATCAAGCAGCGCAACCACGCCAGCGAGACCCTGCTCGAGAAGTGGGCAGAGCCGTTCAGCGTGTTCGCCGAGCGGATGATCACCGTGGACAGGTCCCTGACCACCCCGGACGCGATCGCCTCGAACCGCATCTGGAACGTGGCACCACTGCTGCGCCAGGCCTGGCGGATCCTGATGGAGAACCATCCGCACGACTCCATCTGCGGCTGCTCCATCGACCAGGTGCACGACGAGATGCTCCCGCGGTTCGACCAGGCCGACCAGATCGCCGACGAGATCTCGCTGCAGGCGCTGCAGGCGATCTCGCAGGCCGTGGACACGTCTGCTGACGGTGCCGTGTCCGCGCTCGTGCTGTTCAACCCGCTGTCGTTCGCGCGCCAGGACCTGGTGGAGGTGGCGCTGAAACTCCCCGACGACGTTGAGGCCTTCGATCTCGTGGACGGCGAGGGTGCCTCGATCGCATTCGAATTCGTCGGCGGCCAGAGCGAGGAGCTCGCGAACCTCATGCTGCGTCCGGCTGAGCTCCGCGACACCATCGGCGCTGTCAGCGAGGGGCGGATCGCCGGCGCTGCGCTGACCAGCGTGAGCGTGACCCGCGACGGGGACACGGTGACCATCAGCGCGATCCTGGACGACGAGGGGCAGCCGAACGTCGCCCAGTGGCACCAGGCCGAGGCCGACATCGCCCGGTTCGCCGCGGATCCCGCCGTCACCGGGTTCCACGTGCTGGCCCACACGCCGAAGGCCTCGACCATCCGGTTCGTGAGCCCCGAGGTCCCCGCCCTGGGGTGGCGAACGCTCTGGGTGCGCGCGGTTCCGGCTCCCGAAACTGGTCCGGCGGCGACGCTGCATCCCCTGATCAAGCCCCTGCTTCCGGTGGGCATGCGCCTGGCGCAGTCCGACCTCGGCAGCCGGGTTCTGGACGCGTTCAGCCGCGGCGAGGAGACGAAGCCGCCGTTCCGGATCGAGAACGACCTGTTCGTCGTCGAGCTCGAGCGTGCTGACGGGACGCTCACTGTGACGGACAAGGCGACCGGCGTGGTCCATGCCGGGCTCAACCGGTTCGTCGACGGCGGGGATGCCGGGGACGAGTACAACTACTCCCCGCCCCAGAACGATGCCCTGCTCGAGGCCAAGGTCGTGTCGGTCAAGGCCTACCGTGACCGGCCCGTGCCCTCCCTGGAGGTCGCCTACGAGCTCCGCGTCCCCGAGGAGATCGGTGCCGACCGGAAGAGCCGTTCCTCGCAGCGGGTCACGATCCCCGTCGTCAGCCAGGTGTCGCTACCCCCGGGCGTGGGTCGCGTCGACGTGCACACCGAGGTGGACAACAAGGCCCGGGACCACCGGCTTCGAGTGCACTTCGCTGCCCCGATCGTCGTTGACGACGCTGACCACGACAGTCACTTCGATGTGGTCCGTCGGCCGGTCGGCGTGCCGGAGAAGGGCGAGGACTGGGTGGAGGATCCTCGGCCGGAGGTCCCCCAGCGCGCCTTCACCGACATCTCCGACGGGCAGGTCGGCCTGACCATCGCCAACCGGGGCCTGCCGGAGGTGCAGGTGCTCCCCGGGGCCGACGGCAGCACCACGGAGATCGCCCTGACGCTGCTGCGGTGCGTCGGCTGGCTGTCCCGAGATGACATGCCGGTCCGCCAGGGACATGCCGGTCCCGCCTATGAGACCCCTGGCGCGCAGGTTCCGGGGAGGTGGTCCTTCGACTACTCGATCATCCCGCACGCGGGCCACTGGTCCGAGTCGCGCGACGCGGCCTACGCGTTCCAGGTGGGTCTCCGTGCGGTGGAGACGGCACTCCATGCCGGGGAGATCCCGGCCTCCGGCTCGTTCCTGTCGACGTCGCCGGGTGAGTTCGTCGTCAGTGCGGTCAAGGAGACCGAGGACGGCAGCGGGTGGCTCGTGCGTGGCCACAACAGCTCGTCCGAGCCGATCACGGTCCGGGTGCAGCCGCTGCGCCGGTTCGCCCACGCCGCTCAGGTCAACCTGGCTGAGGATTCGGTGGGTGCGCTCGCGGTCGCCGGGGACGGGTCGGTGAGCGTCGAGGTGGGTGGTCGCGAGATCGTGACGGTGAGGTTCTCCGACGCTTCCTCGGGCTGACTCGGCGGCGCAGCGTTCGGACGCCCCGCTCAGGTGTTCGGCACCGGCGGGACGGACTGCTGCGCGTCGAGCATGCCGTCCATCACCATCACCACGAACTCCTCGATCTGCGTGGTGAGCCCGCCTGCCACGCCTCCGTAGATCGCCCCGGACTCCGCCTGGACGCCCGCGGCCTCCTGGGTCCGAGCGTGAACCACGGCCTCGCTGAGGTCGGCGGCGAACGTGTCCACGATCCCCGGCTGGGTCTGCGGTCGGGTCACTGCCATGTGGATCGCGTTCGGGTACTGCTGGCCGTTGAACCGCCAGCCACGGGCTCGCATGAAGTCCGCGACGTGGTAGATGTCGAAGGCGTCGGAGGTGAACGAGAAGCAGAACGTGGGGTTGCCCATGAGCCGCAGGTCGGGGTGCGAGCGCACCACGTCGATCATCGCGGCCGCCGTGGCGAAGATGTCGGCGGCGTAGGACCGGTACCCGTCCCGACCGAGCTGGACCATCGCCGCCCAGGTCGCGGCCAGCAGTCCCACGGACCGGGAGCCCTCCATGCCCGGCGAGAAGTACTTCCCGCCCGACCAGCCGACCACGTGGAAGTACTGGGAGTTCCGCAGCGACTTGTCGCGGAACAGGATGGTCGATGAGCCCTTGAGGGTGTAGCCGTACTTGTGCGTGTCCACGGAGATCGAGGTCACACCGGGGACCCGGAAGTCGAACGGCGGGACGTCGTAGCCCAGCTCCTCGCCGAAGGGCAGGATGAACCCGCCCAGGCAGGCATCCACGTGCAGGCCGACCCCCCGTTCCAGCGCGAGCGCCCCGAGCTCGGTGATCGGGTCGATGGTGCCGTACGGGTAGTTGCCGGCCGACCCCACGATGGCGATCGTGTTCGCGTCGATCGCCGCCGCCATCGTCGCCGGCTCGACGAGCGTGCTCACCGGGTCCACCGGGACTGTGCGGCACTCGATGCCGAACAGGTGGCAGCCCTTGTCGAACGCAGGGTGCGCGGTCTCCGGCTTGACGATGTTGGGGGAGGTGATGCCGCGGCGCTTGGCCGCGTCCTCGCGGTAGGCGATCAGGGCGTGCAGGATGCTTCCGGTGCCACCGGTGGTGACCATCCCGGCGGGCTGCGCGCCCTCCACGGCCGAGGCGTGCAGGAGGTCGAGCAGCATCGCGATGACCTCCCCCTCGAACCGCGTCGCCGAGGGGGACAGGTCGCGCTGCAGCGCGCTGGCATGGGCGAACCCGCCGAACGCCTCGGTCAGGAACGCGTAGTGCTCGTGGTCGCCGGAGTACATCGTCCCCGAGACCTTGCCCGTCTCCCAGAACGAGTCCTCCTCACGGGCCATCTCCGCCAGTTCTGCCAGCACGTCGGCGCGCGTGCGGCCCGTTGCGGGGAGCACGCGGTTGACCGGGAATCGGTCGGCGTAGGGGTAGTCGGTCATCGGGTCCTCCGGGGTTTCGCCTGCTGCGTCGGGACTCGCCCGGTTGGGGCGGATTCCGGGCTCTTGCCAGCACTATTGCGCACCGACCGGGAAGCCGGTGCGTTGGGCGGCCTGGAGCGGGTGGGACCCTGACCGCGTGAAGAACTTCCTCCTCGGGGTCGGTGTGACCCTCGGTGCCCTCGCCCTCGGCCTTGTGGTCCTCCTCTTCGCCCTCGGCTCCGGTGCCTCCGGGGACGGGGGGGAGCCCGTCTCACCCGTTCCGACCTCGGCGGCGACCGTGGCCCAGCAGCCGGATGACCTGGGCGCCGCTGAGACCTGGCTGGGCGCTGTCGAGCTGCGCAGCCAGGACGTGGTCTCGGCCAAGGGCGACCTCGTCGACGTGGTCGCCACTGGATCCGGCGTGCGGTTCTCTCAGGCCGGGCTGACGGCGCAGCAGCTCGCTATCGACGCGACCATCCCGTTCGCCACCGTCGCCGAGCAGGTCGGCCAGGACGTCACCATCTACGACGCCGGCAACGGCAAGACCGGCGTCGAGCGGCAGGTCACCCTCCTGGGGCAGGACATCACCCTCAAGGCGACCGGGACGGTGAGTGCCGACGGCGGTCAGCTGCTCATCGAGCCGGAGACCGTGGACCTCGGCGGCCCGTCGTTCCTCGACTCGGCGGCGAGCGCCCTCGCGCGCAGCCTTGCCACCATCCGCCAGGACGTGGCCGGAGTTCCCGAGGGGATGTCGCTCACGTCCGTTCAGGTAACACCAGAGGGCTTCGACGCCCAGCTCAGCGGCACCGATGTGGTCATGGGCGGTTGAGCCGGACGGCGCCCGCCAGGGCCGGGCGCCGGATCGAGGCTGCGGGTCGCGGCGGCTCTTGGTCTGTTGGGCTATGTACAACCGTGGTGGTGGGGTGGATGCTGCGTCAGCAGGATCTCGCCGGAGGATCCAGCGAACCGACGTTCCAGCCATCATCTCGCTCACCTGGCACTGCGGTGGGCGGTCCGCACAGGAGAGGGGTCGCGATGCCCACGAGGGACGACGTGCGCGCGGGTGGGGGCGATGAGGACTTCGACCTGGTCGTCATAGGTTCGGGACCCGCGGGGGAGAAGGGCGCCACGCAAGCTGCCTACTACGGATACCGGGTAGCCGTCGTCGAGCGGCGAGCGGATCCTGGAGGGTCGGCGATCGCTGTGTCCGGGGTACCGGTGAAGGCCCTGCGGGACGCCGCGGTGTACCTCACCGGATGGTCACGACGTGATGTGTTCGGGATTGGCCTGAGCCTGTCGCCCGACCTCGTCATGGACCGGTTGAGGGCACACGTGACCGACGTGGTCACGACAATGACGCAGGCCGTGCGCGAGAACCTCGAGCGTCACAGCATTCAACTCGTGCATGGGGAGGCGAGCCTCGGCCCGGGCCGCACTGTGGTCGTCCGCGGCGACGATGGCCACGAACGGATCCTCCGGGCGCGAGTGATCCTGATCGCAACAGGTTCCGGTCCCCACCACCCGCAGGGCCTGCCCTTCGACGACCCCGACGTCCATGACTCCGAGACCGTGCTGTCGATCGATCGGCTGCCCGAGCGCCTGGTCGTTGTCGGGGGCGGGCCCGTGGGCACGGAGTACGCATCCATCTTCTCCGCACTCGGCGTCGAGGTCACGCTGGTCGATCGCGGGTCACGTCTGCTGCCCATCCTGGACGCGGAGATCTCCGGCGCCCTCGCAGACAGCCTTCAGAGATCTGGTGCACGGCTGATGTTCGAGTCGCAGGTCGATTCCGTCACGCGGACGGCCGAGGGCCTGGCGGTGCAGGTGGGCGAGGAGACCCTGCGCGCCGATGCCGTGCTCCACGCGCTCGGACGTACGGGCAACGTTGATGGCCTTGGGTTGGGCGAGGCGGGGGTGGAGTTCGATTCACGGGGGCGCATCAAGGTCAACGACCAGTTCATGACGACGGCCCGGGGGGTCTACGCCGCGGGCGACATCACCGGCCCGCCGGGACTCGCGTCGGTGGCCATGGAGCAGGCGCGAGTTGCCATGTGCCGTGCCTTCGACATCCCCTTCAAGGAGTCGCTCGACACGATGGTGCCCACCGGGATCTACACCCTCCCCGAGGTGTCGATGGTGGGACTCACCGAGGAGGCGGCCCGCGCCGCGAGTGGCGATGTCGCGACGGGCCGCACGTACTTCACCAGCAACGCCCGGGCGCGCATCTCGGGATCCGCAGAGGGAGTCCTCAAGCTGGTCTTCCGGCAATCGGACCGGCGACTCCTCGGCGCCCATATCCTGGGGGAGGAGGCGACCGAACTCATCCACATCGCCCAGGCCCTGCTCCACCGCGACGGTGCCATCGACGAGTTCATCGACACCACGTTCAACTTCCCGACGCGCGCTGACGCCTACAAGTACGCCGCCTACGACGGGCTGCCGCCCCGCGCAGCCACGTTGGCCGACCACAAGGGCTGGGGGCCCGGTGCGTCCGAGTGACGTCGACCGCGGTGGGAGCGCTGTGGGTACCGCTGCCTCGGATCAGTAGGAGCGGGCATCCACCTCCGTCAGGATGTCAACCTCGGGGACGCTGATCTGATGGGCCGCCAGCCCCCACCTCCCCGGCGGCCTGGTCAGGGGTACATGGCGTCGAGTTGGTGGGTGAAGTGCTTTTCGACGACCTTGCGCTTGACCTTCAGGCTGGTGGTGAGTTCGCCCTGGGCCTCGGTGAGGTCGCGGGTGAGGATGGTGAACTTCTTGATCGTCTCCCAGGGGTTCAGGGTGGCGTTCAACTCGTCGATGGTGGCCTGGATGGCGGCCCGTACTGGCACGGACTGGGACAGGGTGACCTGTTGTCCGGGCATGTGGTGGGCGGTGGCGAACGCGGCCAGGGCGTCGGGGTCGAGGCTGACGAGGGCGGTGACGTAGTTGCGGTTCTTGGCGTGCACGATCAGGTGCGATCCCAGGGTTGTCATGGCCTTGAACCGGGAGGCGATGGCCCCGGGGGCGATGTACTTGCCTCTGGATGTTCTGACCCGGTCCTTCTTGCGGTCGGTGACCTGCAGCCGTCCGGCCTCGTCGAGGGCGCCGATGTCCCCGGTGGCCAGCCAACCGTCGGCCAGCATGACCTCGGCGTTCTCGCGGGGCAGGTTGTGGTATCCGGTCATGAGGTGCGGTCCGCGCAGCAGGATCTCGTCGTCGGGGGCGATCCGGATCTCGGTGCCGGGGATGGGTTGGCCCACGGTTCCGAACACCTGGTCGTCGGGGCGCACGAGGCTGGTGGCCGCGGAGGTCTCGGTCAGTCCGTAGCCCTCCAGGATGGGCATGTCGGCGGCGTCGAACCAGCGGGCCACCTCCCGGTCCAGCGCGCCCGATCCACTGACGAAGTACCGGATCCGCCCGCCGGTGAGGGCCCTGACCCTGTGGTACACGAGCAGGTCGGCCAGCGCGAGTTCCACTCGAGCCAGCGGACCGGTGCGTCGTTTCGCGCGCCTTGATGCCTTGATGCCGGCGGAGGTGTCGACAGCCCAGGCGTACGCCCTGCGGCGAACGGCGCCACCGGCCTGGGCCCTCCCATTCGTTGCGGTGTAGATCTTCTCGAAGATCCGCGGTACGCCGGCCATGAACGTCGGGCGGATCACGGCCAGGTTGGGCACCAGTTCGGAGAGCCTGCCGTCGACAGCGGTGGCGAACCCGACCTGCAGGCCGAAGGCGAGCAGGACCTTGCCGAACGAGTGCGACAACGGCAGCCACAGGTACTGCAGGTCCTCGATGGTGGCGATCCCCAGGGCGTCGAGGGAGGCACCCTCGAACACCCAGCTGCCGTGGGACAGTTCGACGCCTTTGGGCTGGCCGGTGGTCCCCGAGGTGTAGATCAGGGTGGCCAACGAGTCCGGGGTGAGTTGGGCGACCCGGTTGTCGATCACCCGGGGGTCGGCAGTCAACGTGGCAGTCCCGAGGGCGCGAAGTGCGTTCATGCTGATGATCAGGTCGCCGTCGCCGGGCCCGTCGATCACCACGATCGCCATCAGGTCCGGGAGCCGTTCGCGGTCGTTGGCTGCCTTCGACGCCTGCGCGGCGTCCTCGGCAACCAGGATCCGGGCCCTCGAGTCGGCCAGGATGAACACGACCTCGTCGACCTGGGTGCTGGGGTAGATCGTGGTCGTGGCCCCGCCGGCGCACATGATCGCGCTGTCGGCCAGGATCCATTCCAGCCGGGTGCTGCTCGCAATCGCGACCCGGTCCCCGGTCTGCAGGCCCAGGGCCACCAGGCCGGCGGCCAGGGTGACGATCTCCTGCCCGGCCTGGCCCCAGGTCATCGAGTCCCACGCCGCAGCCTGGTGCCCCGGGTACCGGAACGCCTCCCGGTCAGGGGTGGCCGCGACCCGGTGCAGGATCGACCCAGCGAGGGTGTCGGCATGGGCTGGCAGTCGCGTGCTGGGATCACCGGCGATCGAGTCCTGGCCCCGTACGGATGTGCTGGCTGGGGGGCCGACGATGCCTGTCATGGCAACCCTGGGCTCTGGCCGCTGGGCGGCCTGTGGGGTGGTTAGCCGGGGGATAGCGCAGACGGTCGTCGACGGGAGGGAGTCCTCGGTACTGCGACCATACTCCGTATCCGGGCCAGAGCGGCGGGCCGGAGCATCCGGCAGTCCGGCTGGGCAGGATCCGGTCGGTGTGGTCGGCCCTCTGCCGGATGTGTGGGATCCTGAAATCAGGGATCACACCCTTCTTGTCGAATCACCGTCGAGCCCCTCACGCGGGGCTCCACGGACCCCGGCCTCCCAGCGCCTGTCGCGATCCTGCCCACCGGCGTAGCGTGGAAGACGTGAGGACGCGTCCTGAAGACGACCAGCCATCATCTGCGGTTCCATGCACGGAAGACCGGCCACCTGTTGGCCGAGAGGACCAGATGCGATCATGAACCCCTCGAACAGCAACTCCCGCGACTACACCCTCGATGCACGCGAGGCTGACGGCGTCCGCCCCCTGGACCCCGAGACCGGTCCCTCCACACCCGATGCCACTGACACAGGACCGAACGCCATTGTTGCGGTGACCGGGCAGCGCGTCGTTGCCTCGAGCCCGGCCGGGCCGTCACCAACCACCCGGGATGGGGCCTCCGGCGGGACATCCCCCGCGGATCGGGCCCCACGATCCACACGGGCCAGTGCCGCCTGGGCGGCCATCATCGTCGCGCTCCTGCTGTCGGTGGTGCTCATCGTCTTCATCCTGCAGAACCCCACCACAGTGGTCATCCACTTCCTCGGCTGGTCCGGCTCCGTGGCGGTGGGGATGGCCATGCTGATCGCCGCCGTCACCGGAGGACTCCTGGTGGCCACGATCGGGGTCGCCAGGCTGACCCAGCTGAGGGTGCGGGCGCATCGGACCAGGGCCGTTCCGCGTTGACCCGGAGATTCCGGCACCGACGCATCCGAAGGACACCGTGCGTAAGGCAGGCGGCCTACTGGTTCGGCTCCGCCCACCCCTGGCGCACACTTCGGCACTCGGGGCACAGCTCCGTCCCGGCAGGGCTGGTCGAGGAGCGCACGGTGACGAACCGGTCCGGCATCGGGCGACCGCACAGGGCCACCTCCTCCGCGGACCGCACGACGTGGGCCACCTGCCACCCCGCGCGGACTGCGTAGAGCTCGGAACCTGACTCGGCTCTGTCGGTCATGGCGTCGTCCCTGTTCGTAGAGGTGTTCCCCAGCCGGACCCGAGCTCACTCGTCAGAGTGGACATGGGTCAGTCTCCAATCGGGTCAGCGGGTGGAGGAGGGGGGTAGCGCCAGGCCTGCTCGGGTGTCTGGAATCCGCTGAATTGTGGCGCGGCACAGGCCGGGCAGCAGGGCCACGAGTGTTGCCATGCGGTATCCGGGGACACGCGCCCGCACGTATCGCAGGGCATCGGGGCAGCTGCTGGCTCTGGGTTGCTCACGGGGTCGCCCCGTCGACATGGGTCGGCGCGCCTGCTGCCGGGCCGTGATCGATCATGTGAGACCGCCCTTGGGGTAGATGGGGAGCCGCGGAGCGGAAGTCCCGCCGGAACGGGATCGGACCGTTCCCGGCGGGACCAAGCAAGCCTTCCGCGCGGCCCCCCTGAACACCGTGTCAAGTTCAAGCTGTCGCTGCCCGGAGCACCGCCTGTTGGTAGCGGGTGGGCAGCGCCCGTGACCGTTCTCGTGCTGTCAACCTCGACAGTGGACTGCAGGTCCTTGGCATGTGTCCACCGCCCGCTCGCGAGCACCTCTTACTGCCCCCGTCGCGCACTAAGGGGTGCTCGCGGGCGGGACCAGCCCACAGGTCACCCACCTGGGCCGAACGGCGGGGTCCCGGCCATCCCGTTCCCGTCGCGGCACCGGCGTCGATTGGACCTGCGATTCTGTGCTTTGATCCTTGACCGGGCATCACGTAATGGACTCCACAAGTCCAGAACATAGCACCATGTCAGGAATAACGACAGAGGGATCATGGTCGGTGCCGCGTGGCGCGCTTGCGGGCGCCCTGCTAGCGCGGGACTATCGGGCATGGCCCATGACACTGATCAAGTGATCGCGGCCAACTTGCGCGCCCTACGCGCCCGGCAGGGCATCCGGCAGATCGACCTGGCTGAACGGACCGGGTTGAGCCGACCGACCATCGCGGCCCTCGAGAAGGGCTCCCGTCGGGTCACCGTGGCCGATGCCATCGCGCTCTGCTCGGCGCTCGGCGTCGGCGTGGGAGCCCTGCTACAGGGAGACCAGGACGCCCTGCGCGCCCTCGGACTCGACCAAACCGATGAACAGGCCGCCCAGGTGTGGGCTGACGCGTTGGGCGACGAGGGCCTGGACGCGCTCGCCGCCGGGCTCCGGGACTCCCGCTTGCCCGTGTCCGCAGCCGGGCGCGCCGTCGCTGTTCTCCGCGCCGCCGGACGGCTCTAGATCTAGAACCAAGACGCGCTGCTCGACGGGAGCCGGGCCCTGGCGCGGGCGTTCGGCATTCACGCGCTGCGCACCCGATTGCGAGGCGTTTCCACAGCGTCTCAGGGAATCGCTGGGTCACCGAGCGTGATCGCAACGGGCAAGTGGGTCAAGTCGCACGCTACGTCGCGCCCGAAGTGTCGCGCCCTGACGTGAATCGGGACTTGGGACTCCTCATGGGGCTCCAGTCGAGGGAACAGGGTTGAACGGAGGTGAAGGCGCCGAACCCCTCGAAGGACCGTATGGACCGGTGGGCGCCGGGTAGTCAACACCGAGAGCTTCTGCGATCCACATGCGTGGACCAGGGCGGATCGCACCAACCACCCGGGGACACGCACGGGCCGACGGGGGTTGCATGCGTTCTTCCCGCGACGAACAGGGGGAGTTGTGCCGGACAAGGCGAGGGGGGTCGTCCTGGGGGTGGCCGAGACGGTACTGGTGACCGTGGTGAGTGGTGTGGCGGCGGTGGACCACGCCGTGCTCTGGGGCAGGCGTCGCTGGTGGGGCCAGTGGCTCCCGTGAGGTGATTGGCGGGCGATCACGGGTGGAAACCCTGGTTCAGGCCTCAGGCCAGGGTGATGGTGTCCCCGGACACCGTGATGGACGCCGGTGCCAACGGGGCGGGAGCGGGGCCACCGGTCACAGAGCCGTCGGAGATTGAGAACTTGCTCCCATGACAGGGGCAGACGATCTCGCCGTCGACGATCGACGCGACCACACAGCCCTGGTGGGTGCAGACCGCGGTGAAGGCCATGAAGGTCCCAGCGGTCGGCTGGGTGATGACCAGCTTCTCGTCGGTGAGGATCTGACCTCCCCCCACCGGGATGTCGGCCGTCGGGACGGTGGCGCCGGCGGCGGCAGCGGCGGATTCGCTGGGGCGTGGGGCGGAGTCAGAGGGACTTGGGGCGGCCGCGCTCTGCGTCCCACTGTCGGTCTCGCCGGAGGATCCGCAGGCGGCTGTCACGGCGCCCGCCGCGACGATGACACCGCCGGCGACCAGCACGCGGCGGCGGCTCGGGTCCCGGACGGCCAGGGGCCCGTCGGTCGCTCCAGTTGCTTGGTCGGTGATGCCGTGGGTCATGGGATCTCCTCGGTGGTGGCGGTGGCGGGGTGACGGTTTCGGTCTGGTGGGGTCGGGTGGCTTCGGGGCGTGAGGTGGGTCATAGCGTGGCCGTGGCCCACGTCCTTCCCGCCTCGGTGACCAGCTCGACGCCGGTCACCGTCGCATCGGGGCGGTCGAGCAGCCAGGTGGTCCCCGATGGTTCGCGCAGGACCCAGGATCCCGCCGGCTCCCGGGAGCCATCGGCCAGGACGAGCTGGCAGTCGTAACGGGTTCCGACCCTGCCGGCCGTGAGCGTGACGACCAGGACGGGCTGCCCGTCGTGCCGGGAGTCCAGGACGGTGCCCACACGTGATCCGTCTGTGGTCAGAAGAGCCGGGCCGTCCGCCGCCACGGAGGCGGCGGGATCCTCGCGGGCGTACATCAGGGCGGCCCCTGCTCCTACTCCCACGAGCAGGGCGAGGACGGCGGCAAGGGTCGTCACCAGGATCCGGGGCCGATCCCGGGCCACCTTGGATCCGGGTGGGGGGGTCGGGGGTGAGCGGGTGGCGCACCTCATCCCCGGTCATGCCCATGGCTGCCAGGACCGAGCGGGAGAAGCCAGCGGGCGGGGCGACCCGGGGCGCTGCCGCCAGTGCGTGGTCGACGCTGTCGGCGATGGCGCAGTACTCGGCCCGGCAGGGCTCGCAGAGGGCCAGATGACCGGTGAGTCGATCGCGCTGGGCCCCTTCGACCTCCCCCAGCGCGAGATCCAGGAGCAGCTGCTCGTCGGGGTGCTGATCGGTCATCCTCGCCCCTCCATGGCCTCGCGCACCCGGCGAAGTCCGGTACGGATACGGGTCTTGGCCGTTCCCAGGGGAATGCCCTCGCAGACGCTGATCTCTGCAGCCGTGCGACCGCCGATGACCGCGAGCACGACGGCCCTGGCCTGTTCCGGGGGCAGCAGGCGCAGCTGCTCGACGGCGGCGTCCCGCTCGGCGTGACGCAGAACATCCTCCTCGGGGCTGGTCACCTGCATGGTGGCCGTGATCATCTCCTCGATGAGTGCTCCTTCGGTCGGTGTGGACCGGTTGGCCCGGATCGCATCGATCGCGACATTGCGCGTGATGGTGAGCAGCCACGTCAGCACCGACGCGCGTCGCACGTCGTAGGTGCCGGCCGCCCGCCACGCCCTGACGAACGCCTCCTGGCTGACGTCCTGTGCCGATCCGCGATCGTGGGTGATCGACACGGCCAGCCCGAAGACCGGTCCCTGGAACCGACGGACGAAGGCTGCCGCTGCCTCCTCGTCCTGCACGGCGAGCCCCGCGACCAGCGCGGCATCGCTGGTTCGGTCCGCGGCGGAGAAGAGGTGCACGTCCTGTTCTACGTCCGAGGGGCCTGGAGGGATTGCCGCGGGCGCGGCGGGCAGTTCCGGTGAGGTGCGCTGCGGGGGCAGCAATCCATCCGGGCCGGATCCACGTACAACGTGCACAGGCGACCCCAGCCGGGTCGGCTGAGGCTCCTCACCCACTGGAGGCACCATGAAGCCATCCCATCTCGCCAAGGCGCTCGCCGCCGGACTGCTGATCACCGGAACCCTGGCCGGGTGCGGTGACGACTCCGACACCGCCACCGGGTCGACCCCGACCAGCGCCTCGCCGACCGCCGAGGCGTCCCTCTCGCCCTCCGAATCGGCATCCCCCGCGACCACGGCGAGCACCGTGATGACCGCCGAGTCCGACCTGGGGACGATCCTCGTGGACGGCGAGGGAATGACGCTGTACTTGTTCACGAAGGACACACAGGGCGACGGCAAGAGCACCTGCGAGGGTCCGTGCCTGGAGGCATGGCCGCCGCTCGTGGGCGAGCCGACCGCCGGCACGGGTGCTGACGCGGCGAAGCTGGGATCGATCGTGCGCACCGACGGGACCGTCCAGGCCACGTACAACGGATGGCCGCTGTACTTCTGGGTCGAGGACACCGCACCCGGCGACACCAAGGGCCAAGCCGTCAACGACGTCTGGTGGGTCCTCGACCCCGCAGGCGACGCCATCGGGGCCCCCTGAGGACGACCGTGACGTGATCGGAGGCCGGCGATGAAGGTCCTGCGGGTGACGCTCGTGGCGGTGGTCGTGGCGGGGCTGGCTGTGGATGCCTACGTGCACCTGCACCTGGCGAGCACGTTCGACCCGATACGAGGCACGATCAGCCAAGGGCAGCTGTTCCGGGTGGAGGGGTACGCGGCCATACTTGCCGCCGCGTTCCTCCTCATCCGACCGGGTCGGCTGGCTGCCGCGGTCGCCGCCCTGGTGGCCGGTGGCGGGGTGGCGGCCGTGCTGCTCTACGCGGTGGTCGACGTTGGACCGATCGGGCCCCTTCCCAACATGTACGACCCGTCGTGGTCCACGCTGAAGATCTGGTCGGCCGTCGGCCAGGCCGCAGCAACGCTCGCCGCCGTCATCCTGCTCGTGATCGGCGTGCGGGAACCGGATCCCCACGATCAGGGGCATGCCGCGCCCCGGGCAGAGTCCGAGGCACGCGGCCGGTGAGCCCGGTCGGGGCTGTCGCCTCGTGCTGACCTCTGGGTGAACCTCATGGGGTCTCTCCTTCGGATCCGGGGGTCAGGACGAGCCAGTCGCGCAGGTTGCCCGTGCGGTCCTCGCCGGCGTCGTCGAACAGGAAGGCGATGTCAGTGGTCTCGTTGTTCCACCGCATCCCAGTGTCCGCGTAGAAGAACCGGTCGTCCTTGGAGCCGTCGGGGGCGATCCCATGGGTGCCTGAGCTCGAGTGGACCACGACATAGTCGTCCGCCCGCAGGACCGAGCCCTTCGGGAAGAAGAAGGCGTTGAGCGGGGATGAGTCCTGGACCATCCAATCCGTGAGGTCGATGTCGCGATCCGACCCGTTGAAGACCATCACGAACTCCGACTCGGCTGTGTCCGCGCCGGGTCCGTCGGCGACCACCTCGAGCAGCACTCGCTGGTCCGCCGAGTCGCTGACCCCGCAATGCTCGGGGTCGTAGAGCCCGAGGCCCTGCTCGCTGGCCTGGTTCCCGAGAGCCAGGTACTCGTCGTTGTGCGCGTCCTCGCCGACGAAGGGGAACGGGAACACGGTCCCGCGGGACAGCAGCTCCGGGGCGACGTCGACCCACCCGCCGTCGACCTTGGCGTGCACGGTCCGCTTGAGGCGCCACACGCCGTACGGCGAGTTCCCTGAGCTCTGCTTCACGCTCGCCAACCGGACCGCTGCTCCTCGGGGGAGCACCTCCTCCAGCGCCGCCTTCGCCTGCGCGCCACCGCACCACGTGATCTCCGGGGCCTGGATGCCGTTGATGCGCACGCGGACCTTGCCGGCATCGGTCTGCATGTCGAAGGTGTCACCGTCGAGGACCTTCACGATCGTCCCTGACTCTCGCCATTCCTCCCTGTCGGCTCGAGCCTGGGCTGCCGGGACGGTGGCCACCGCCGTGAGCAGGCCAATCAGGAGGACTGGCAGCACACGCCTCATGGCGGCCCTCCCGTTGTGTTCGGGGGCTCGTGAGGAGCGGGAACACCATCGACCGGTGCACCCTGCGCGGAGCCAACCGCTGGTGACCGGTCGGCATGCTGACTGCCGATTGACGCTTGGGGGGCAGCGATCCGCGTGGGTCCGCTCGTCTCCGGCATGAGAGCGGGCACGTTGGCGGGTACGAGGAGCGCTGCGAGCACCACCACCAGCCCGACGGCCAGTCGCGCGTCGTCCATGAGCGGGGAACCCTTCCTGTCGCCTCACGTTGATCGTGGAGGGTGTGGACGCCAGCGGCGGCCGCGGCTCGGACGAGCGAGCCACGACCGCCGCTGGTTACCTCAGCGTCCCGTGCCGGTCAACGTACGACCGTGGGGCTGATGGTCGGCATTGCTGACCACCGTGAGTGTCCCGGCCACGGGCCCGACGGTCGTCGGGGTGAAGGTCACCGAGATGTGCACGACGGCCGGCCGCGACGGGTCGCTGGGCAGTTCCCGACGGTTGGCCAGGTGAACGGCCCGGTGAGGTGGCACCGAGTGATCGGACAGCGGACCAGGACCGTTGTTGGTGACCCGGATGCTCTGCGTCCTGGTCGTCCCGATCCGGCGGGTACCGAAGTCGGTGTCGGGGCACGGCCGCGATCACCAGGCCACCGCGGGGGACTCTCCCGTACCTGTGAGGGCGACGAACCAGGTGAGCCGGCGGCGTCGTGGGCGATCTCCAACGTGGCCGCGAAGCCGCGCACCGCGTTGGGAGTGAACGTCAACCATGATGTCGCAGGTTCCCGCCGGTGCGACGGTGGTGCAGCCGTTGGTGAAGGAGAACTGGCTGCAGCGTTCGGCCCCTGAGAGTCGCCACGCCGGTCACGGTGAGGGCGCCGTCCCGGTGTTGGAGACTGTGACGACCTGCGTGCCAGTCGTCCCGGTCGCCTGTGGGCCGAAAGCGAGTGCAGTCGAGGACAATGCTGCCGCCGGTGCGGCCGCCTGGATGCTCGAGCCAGACCACGTCGGGAGTGCCGGGGAAGCGCAGCGATCTCGACGTTGCGGAGGGTGTCGATGCCGTCCGCGGCCGTGCCACCGGTGTGCGTCACGGTGACACGAACGCCATCCGTCCGAGGGTGATCTCGTAGTTGGTCCTCGACCTCGGAGAACAGGGCGACGTCCTCGTCGGTCGATCCGGGTGACAGGATCTCCCGGACGGCCACGATGTTGCCCGGATCGACGAGTCCGGCGAAGACGGCCTGCTGGAGGGTCATGTCGGTCGTGCCGGCTCCGAAGTTGCCGGTCTTGGCCTTGTTCCCCATCAGGTCGGTGCTGCCGATCTCGCTGGCTGCGCTGGCCGGGTCGGTCCGGACGCTCAGGCGGACGTTGAGGTACCGGTCGCCGTCGATGATGTCGTCGGCGCCGCGACCCTCGATCAGGTCACTTCCGGCGCCGCCGAGCAGGATGTTCCCTGCGCCCCACACGTTGCCCGTGAGCGGGCAGTTGTGCGTGGCCGAGGCCGCCCTGATCGGAGCGGAGTCGACGACGACGTTCGGGATCAGCGGTGTCGAGCGCCGGAACCAGCTGGTTGAGGCCGGCGATCCGGTCCACACCTGCCTGCGTCGAGTGCGTCGCACCCGACGAAGCCGCCACCGCCGACAGCCGTGGGAACAACATCGTCACCGCGCAGGGTGTCGTTGAGGTTCGCACCGGACAGGGCCTCGACCTCGTTGAACTTGTCACGGACACCTGGCGCGATCACGCCGCCGACGGCGAACACCTGGGCGAGGTCCATGTCCTGCGCCTGGCGGATCGCCCGAGGCCGATCTGCCAGTCGAAGCCAGCCGCACCGGCGGTCTTCTCGACACCCGGGCCGGCGACACCGATGTCGTCGCCACCCTCGTGGTCGTAGTCGTCGTCGCCACCCTGACCGATCAGGATGTCGTGGCCGGGCACGTTGTGGTCGTCGAAGAAGAAGCTGGAGCTGTCACCGATCAGCAGGTCGGGCTGGTCGCCACCCTCCTGCCCAGTCGTCGCCGCTGTCGCCGAAGACCGCGTCCATCCCCTCACCGGCGATGACGAAGTCGTCGCCCTGGCCGCCGAAGGTCTCGTTGGTGTTGGCGCCACCGTTCATGAAGTCCTTCCCATCGCCACCCATGATGATGTCGAGGCCGGGACCGCCGTCGATGGCGTCGTTGCCCGGACCGCCCTTGGGCACGTCGTCGCCAGCGAGGTCCGTGATGATGTCGTTGCCCTCACCACCGAGAGCCACGTCTGCGCCGTCGCCACCCTCGATGATGTCGTTGCCCTCGCGACCCCAGAAGGTGTCGTTGTCAGCGCCACCCCAGATGCGGTCGACGCACGAGCGCCCCGCTTGCCGTCATAGACGGCCTGGGCGTTGATCCCAGAAGGCATGGCCGTGTTGGTCATGCGGTAGCGGATCGTGCCGTCGGCCATCCGGAGCAGGTGCTCGTTCTCGTCGCACTCCGACTTCGGGTCATCCTGCACGGAGCCCGGACCGGTGATCAGCGTGCCGGAGCTCCCCGACTGTCGTGGCGGGCCATGTGATGAACTCGAGGTCGAACTTGCAGTCCGCCGTGGCGAACGGATCGGCCTTGAGGTTGCGGGCGTCCGTGTTGCGCATGACCAGCTCGGAGAACGAGTTGCCCTCGAGCTGTGCGCGCAGGTTCATGCCCGGGGTGCGGGCGAGGTAGTAGAACCTGTCGCCGTTCTGGAGGTCGGTCAGCTGCTTCTCGAACACGTAGTTGAACGTGCTGCCCAGCAGGCCACCGAACAGGTTCGTCCGCTCAGCCAGGCCACCGACCCACAGGTCGATGTCGTCCACGCCGGTCACGGTCTCACCGTTGGCGTTCGCGAAGGCCGCGGTACCGAACATGAAGTCGCCGGAGTCAGCCGGCGGGTTGATGTTGTCAACGGTCTCGTCGCAACCCTCGGGAACGTTGGCAGACTCGCACGCGACGATGGGCTCGACCGGCAGAGCGGCGCCGGGGTCGGAGAGCGCTCCGTCGGGTCCGCGGCAGGATCGTGCCGTTGACGATCCGGTCGGCTGCCTCGCGGCGCCCTGCCAGGGTGGTCTCGCTCGTGATCGCCTCATGCGTGCCGTAGGCGGCCACGAAGTTGACCAGTGACTCCGGGTGCTTGAGCTGCTGGCCGAAGTCGACCCAGTCGGTGTAGGGCTTCATCGCGCCGTCGTTCGTGGCCGCGTTGATCTGCCTGCGCACCTCGTTCAGCGGCGGGATGCCCTCGCTCCTGGCCCGCGCCATGTTGATCGCGGGCAGGTCCAGTGGGAGGCCCAGCAGGTTGTTGCGCAGGGTGTCGACGACGAACTCGTCGATCTCCTGGCCGGTCTGGTCCGAGAGGCCCATGAGGATGGCGCCGGCAGCAGCCTTGGGTGACCGGCCTCCGTCGCCGTATGCCGCCGGGTTGAGGAACCCGTCCAGGAGCGGGATGTCGAAATGGTCCCCGGTGGCAACATCGACCCTCGGGATCGTGTCGGTGAGCATCGAGTGCCCGAAGCGGTACACGGCGTGGGCGAACTCAGCCGTGATCGCCGGGTTGATGTCCGTCTGGCCGAACGCGAAGGGCTCGAACGGGTTGATCCCTGGCTGCACCTTGCGCGCGAACTCCTCGAAGACGAGGTGCTGGTACTGCATCTCGGTGACGAAGCGTGCGGCCTGGAACAGTCGCTCGCCGTAGCCCCAGCCGGAGTCCGGGACGCCGGCGACGGGGTCCGGAGAACCCGGCTCGCGGGCATCGAGGGTCCAGTCAGGATCCGGCGTGGCGCCGAGCGTGTTCTTGATGTCGTCGATCAGGCGATCGTGCTCGTTGTGGAAGATCTGGTGCACGGCCTGCAGGGCGATGTTCTCGTTGCACCGGCCGTCGCCGCAGATCGCGTGGAGGTCGAGCAGCTCGTTGTCGTACGAACCCGCGGGCACAGGTGTGTCCAGGCTTCCCCCGGCAGTGGTGTCATCGTCGGGGCCGCCGGGCGTCGGCGCGGCGCTGTGGGCGATGTCGTTCAGGAACGCCGTGCCGATGCGGAGCACGTCGGCGGGAACGGCGACCGGAGCACTCGTGTCCCCTTCAACGAGAGTGTTCGCGGTCGTCACGAACTGCGGGAGCCCGCGGGCCGGTCCCGGGATGAACCGACCGTAGGCGTCCGCCGCGATCATCGGGATGTCGCCCACATCGGAGTCACTGAGCTGCAGGCCGAGGACGGTCGCCGCCTGGGCCTTGATCATCGCCCAGGTGGCCAAGCCCTCGCCGTCGGGCGTGCTGAGGAACTTGCCGGTCGAGACCGGCCCGCTCGGGGTTGCCTCGTACTCACGCAGGAACACCTGGTGCGACGGGTGCGAGGTGTAGGTCTGGCTCTGGTCCACGAACGGGGTATCCGTGTTGGGCGCATTGCGGAACCCGTCCTCGCCCTCCACGATCGTGCCTCGGGTGACGACCATGAACGCCTGGTTGGCCGGCACCGCGTCGGGTGTGCTGGGGTCGCCGTCCGGACCCACCGTGCGCAGCGGGTCGTCAGCCTTGAGCGGCACGAACACGGCTGCCGTTGTCGCCGTTGGTGATCTTGTCCAGGCCGTGGTCGAAGAACTGCCCGAAGATGGTGAACAGGGAGTTGAACGGCGGTGAGAGACCGACGTCGGTGGTCACATTCGGGATGTCCAGCGTCCCCTCGGGGGGAACGCAGTCTGCAGGGTCAGAAGGGGCGTCCGGTGCAGAAGACGAGAGCGCCGCTCTGGGATCGCACTGGGTTCGCGCGGCTTCGATGGCCGCGGGGTTGTTCGAGGTCTGGTCGACGATCAGGTTGCTGACCGTGCGGGGCTCGGAGTCGGCCACTGCTCCGGTCGTCTGCGCGTAGGAGGAGGCATGCCGGCCCGCCGAATGCGGTTGCGTCCTCGGCCGCGTTGAACTCCGGCGTCGTCAGACGCGGGAAGGTCTGGTCAGATGCGCCGTACAGGTCGTACTTCTCCTGCGTCGTGCGCTTCTGCAGGTTGTTGCAGGTCCCGTCCACGGTGCGCAGGCCCAGCGTGAGCAGCGGGCTCTCGATCTGGTTGGGACCCGTGCCGATCATGGCCTGACAGTTCACCGGGTCGGTCGCAGCCGGGCCGGGGCCAGCGGCGACATGCGCCTCGGCGATCTTGATCTGCTTGAGGATGAAGGCCAGGTCGGCCGGCGTGACGCTGAAACCCTGCCCCACGATGGCGCCCTGGGCGGGCGAGAACAGGCCCAAGGGCAGCAGGGCAGCCATCATGGCAAGGGCGACCGCCGCCGCGAGGCTCCGGATCCGGGTGGTCACCGGCCGCCGATGGGCGCGCCGCCGCTGGGGATTGGTGTGCTTCTTGCGCTTCATGATGCCTCGCCTTCCACATGGATCCGGGTGGTCGCCGAGCACCGATGGGAGCCCGTGCGTGTTGGATGGGTGCTGGTGGTGCGCTTCATCGACTCCGCCTTTCACGGGGTGAGGTGAGGCGTACCTTTATGGATTGCTCTTCGAAGAACCTTTTGGGAACCTTCGGGGAATCAAGCCGCCTCCGTGATCGTCAGAGGCGGAGGGCCACCCGCCCGACCAGGTCGTCCTCGCGGATCGCCCCGTACGTCCGGGAGTCGATGGACTCGCCACGGTTGTCGCCCATCACGAACACCGATCCGACGGGCACGGTGACCGGCCCGAAGTAGACCGAGTCGACGCCGCGGAGGTCGACTGACGGCTCATCCCGGGCAACGCCGTCGACATGGAGCAGGCCGTCCTCAAGCGCGACTGTCTGCCCGCCCAGGGCCACGACCCGCTTGACCGCCAGACTCCCGACCTCGGGCTCGGGGAACACCACGAGGTCGCCGATCGCAGGAGGACGCCACCGGCCGGTGAACTTGTCGATGATGATGTGGTCCCCGGAGACGAGTGTTGGGCTCATGCTCCCGGACGTGACCCGCATCGGCTCCGCAACGACTGCGAGCAGGGCGATCACGACCACCAGCGCGAGCATCAGCGCCACAGCCCACCGCCGCTGGTCGCCGGCCCGCGCGCTCATCGGGGCACTGCGCCAGCGCCCCACGGACCCGAGCGCTCGATGCGGACGACGGGCTGCCTCGTTCTGGCCATCCGGAGTCAGAGCTCCGGCGCGGGCAGCGGCCTGCTCGGGGCCGTCGTGATCGGGTCGGGACCGCCCTCCCCGATCGTGATCTGGCCCATCATGTCGTGGTCCTCGTGGACGACGTTGTGGCAGTGGACCATGTAGCGACCGGCGTGCGGCCCGAACCTGACGACCACGCGAACCCGTTCGTTCTCCCCGAGGCTGACCGTGTCCTTCGGGCCCAGCTCGTGTGGTCGCGGTGGCAGGCGGACGCCATTGCGGTCGACCTCGCGGTCCAGGATGCGGAGGTCGACCAAGTGGATGTGCAGCGGGGTGGTTCCAGCCACCCGAGTCGTTGCGGAGCTCCCAGACCTCCGTCGACCCGAGGGCAGGGCTCGCCAGGGAGCGCTGGAAGCCGCTGGCGATCACCTCGTCCCAGGTCTGGCGGTTGATGGTCCATTCGCCCCCGGAGCGCACCAGCGCCAGCGTGGTGGTGGCGGGGCCTGTCGGCGGGGTGAGCGCCATGACCTCGTTGTCCGGGTTCAGGACCTCGGGTAGCGGAGTTCCCGCTCGTGGTGCTCGGCGCGTCCGACGACGTCGAAGGCCATCACCTTGCCGGTGTTCCGGTAGTTGATGTTGTTCTTCGGGCTGACGTTGCGCAGCACCACGTCGCCGCCCGATCTCGTACTTCGCGAAGTCGATGATCACCTCGTAGCGCTCGCCACTGACGTGTCGCAGGCCCGTGACGGGCTGCGGGACAGGCATCAGGCCGGCGTCGGTGGCGACGACTGTGAGGGGCTCGCCGCTGTCGAGCTGCCACCGGTAGGACCGCGCGATCGAGGCGTTGAGGATCCGGAATCGGTACTTGCGCCGCTCGACCTTCATCACCGGCCAGGGCCGGCCGTTCACGAGGATCACGTCCCCGTAGACCCCGGACTCGTCGTTGTCGTCGTAGAGAGGAGCTGGCCCGAGGCGTCGAACATCGCGTCGCTGACCACCAGCGGCACGTCGTACTCGCCCTGCGGGATGGGTAGGGACATCTCGAGGTCGTCGTGCATCCGGTACATCCCGGCGAGCCCCATGTAGACGTTCGAGGCCGTGTGGTGCGCGCTGTGGTCGTGGTACCAGAGGGTCCGGGCGTCCTGATCGTTCTGGTAGTGGTAGTCCTTGTAGCTGCCCGGGAACGTGAGGTCGTTGGCGTAGCCGTCGAACTGCGGAAGCGATGCCGCCCCGTGCAGGTGGACCGAGGTGTGGGGCGTGTACCTGAGGGTCGGATGGCTCGGGAGCTGGTTGACCTGGCGCACCACGACGGGGCGGCCCCGCTGCACGTCGAACGTCGGGCCGGGGAAGGTCCCGTCGTAGCCCCAGATCCGGGTCTGGAAGCCGGGGAGGATCTCAGCGGTCTGCTCGCGCATCGTGAGCCAGTAGAAGTCCCGGGTGTCATCCCAGCGGACCGGACGGGCGATCGGGGGGATGGCGAACGGGATCGTGAACGGCAGCGGCAGTTGGCTCTCCGCGATGCGGTTCGCCGTGGCTGCCCGCACCCCCCGCTCGAGGGGCAGGAGCAGCGCTCCGCCGGCAAGGAAGCCCACCTTGAGGACATCTCGTCTGCTCAGCCCCGTACCCTCACCCCTGGTCAACTCCATGACCTCGCCTCCCGTTCGTAGGACGGGCGCGGCCTGGGGGCTCAGCACCGAGGGTACCGCGGGCGCTGACGCGCAGGCCCCAGAGCGCCACGCCGACGAACAGCAGGACGTTGCAGGTGGCGGTACGAAGCGACCCGGACAGGAGGCTGACCAGCAACGCGATCAGCACCGACTCGGCCGCGGTGGTTGCGAGGTCCAGGCACCCAACGGCCTCGGTGAAGCCGCCCTCGGCGGCCTGCCCTGCCATGCCCGCCAGCAGCCTCCGCGACCTCGCCCCCGTGCCCACCAGCCGCCTCTGCGTCATCCTCTGGCGGGGAGATCGGCAGGCCGACCGTCCTGCTCGCCACGTACGTCAGGACGATGGCGGCGCCGACGATGCCACCAAGGACCACCTGCCACGTCCGGGCGCCACAGGACCAGCCCGGCGTATCCACCTGGAAGAGCCCGACGGCCAGGAAGAACGCACCGAAGACCCACCAATGCTCCACGTGCTCAGGTGCAGGGCAAGGTGGACGGCACCGACGCCCACCGACAGGGTCGCGGCGACCGTCGTCGTGGGCGGTCGCCGGTCCTCGACCGTCGCGGCCGACGTCTCCGGCAAGGTGGTCGTGTTCGGCTCGATGGTTGTCACCGCACTCAGAGCTCCCCGGCCGGAAGCGCCTGGCAGGGTGCCCGGTGACCGAGTCCGCCACCCGATCCGACGGTGAACTCGCCCATCATGTCGTGGTCCTCGTGGACGAGGTTGTGGCAGTGGATCATGTACTTGCGGGGTTCGGCCCGTACTGGGCGATCACGCGGACGCGCTCGTTCTCCCCGACGTGGACCACGTCCTTGGGGCCGAGCTCGTGTGGACGCGGGGCGACGTGGATCCCGTTGCGATCGAACTCGCGGTCCAGGATGCGGAAGTCGATCAGGTGGATGTGCAAGGGGTGGTGCCAGCCACCCGAGTCGTTCTGGATCTCCCAGACCTCCACGGAGTTGAGCGCCGGGTTCGCCAGGGCGAGCTGGAAGCCGCTCGCCTCGACGTCGGCCCAGGTCTGACCGTTGATGGTCCACTGGCCCCCGGAGCGCACCAGGGCCATGGTCCTCGGTGGAGCGGTGCCGGTCGGACTGGGCCATCGTCGGATTGGCCCGGTTGAGGACCGACGGGATGGAGTTCCACTTGGTCGTGCTGGGCTTGGCCGACACGTCGAAGGCCATGACCTTGTCCGTGTGGGTGTAGTCGATGTTGTTCTTCGGGCTGATGTTGCGCAGGGTGACGCGCTGACCGATCCGGTTGCTTGAGAAGTCGATGATCACCTCGTAGCGCTCGGCGTTGCCGTGCAGGAGGCGCTTCACCGGCTGCGGCGCCGGCATGAGCCCGCCATCGGTGCCGATCACGACCAGCGGGTCACCGGTGCTGAGCTGCCATTCGTAGGTCCTCGTGACCGACGCATTGAGGATCCGGAACCGGTACTTGCGGCGCTCGACCTTCATCACCGGCCAGGGCCGCCCGTTGACCAGGATGACGTCGCCGAACACCCCGGACCGGTCGTTGTCGTCGTAGAGCAGCTCCCCGGACGCGTCGAACATGGCGTCGCTGATGACCAGTGGGACGTCGTAGTACCCCCTGTGGGATGGGCAGGGACTGCTCGAGCAGATGACGTGCATCCGATACATGCCGGCGAGCCCCATGTACACGTTGGAAGCGGTGTGGTGCACGCCGTGGTCGTGGTACCAGAGGGTCCGGGCGTAGCTGGAAGTTCGGGTAGTGGTAGTCCTTGTAGTACCCGGGGTACGTAGCGCCAGGTCACTGGCGTACCCGTCGAAGTGGGGCAGGGATCCTGAGCCGTGCAGGTGGACGGACGTGTACGGGGTGTCCCCGAGCGTGGGATGGCTGGGGGGAGCTGGTCACGTTGGCGCACCACGACAGGGCGACCCCGCTGGACGTCGAGCGTCGGGCCGGGGAAGGTCAGCTTGGTCACCCCAGACTTGGTCCGGTAGCCCGGGATGATCTCCGTGGCCTGCTCGCGCATCGTCAGCCAGTAGTAGTCCGTCGTGGCATCCGAGCGCATCGGATTGGCCACGGGCGGGATGGCGAACGGGACGGAGAACGGCAGTGGGAGCTGGCTCTCCGCGATCCGGTTCGCCGCCGCCGCCCGTACCCCCGCGCCCCCACTCCGAGGGGCAGCAGCAGCGCCCCTCCGGCAAGAACACCAACCTTCAGCAGATCACGCCTCGTCAGTGACATCTGGAAAGCCCTGCTGGATCAGATGTCCGCACCGGTAGGGGCCCTCCTTTGGGACTCCTTTTGACGTTCTTATAACCCCCAAATTTAGAGATGTCACAGCGCTCGCGGATGTGGTTTCGTAGCCCCAGAATCGAGCCCGATCAGCGGAGGCGAGCCGCATGGAGATCTCGATGTTCGGCCCCCTGGTGGTGCGAGACGGGGAACGGGTGACCGGATCGGGGACCTCGGCGGCGTGAAGCCACGTCAGGTGCTGGAGCTCCTGCTCCTCGCTCGTGGGCACCTCGTCTGCACCGACGTGATCGCCGACGCCCTCTGGCCCGAGGGCGAGGAGCCGAGGAACGTGGTCGCGACGCTGAACACCTACGTGTGCGTCCTACGACAGAACATGTTCCTGGACCGGGCCCGGTCCCGACGGGTGATCGTGACCGGGTCAGGTGCCTATCGGCTCGCGCTCGATGAGGTCGTGACCTCGACCGCTTCGATGACCTCGTGGTCAGGGCCGAGCGCGCGACCCGACCCGACCGGCTGCGCCTGCTCGCCGGAGGCGGTGGCGCTGTCCTCAGGGGCTGTCCTCGAGCATGCCGATATGACGAGTGGGTTCAGGAGGAGAGACTGGTCTACAACGACCGCACCACCCGGGCGCACCTGGACCTGGCGCGCGACTGGCTCACGGAGGGTGAGCTGGCGCCCGGGCTGCGTCACGCGGAGCGTGCACTGAGCCTCGCCCCGTACTCGGAGGAGGCCTTCCGGCTGATCATGCTGGCGAACTACGGGCTTCGGCACCGCGACCTCGTGCGCCGCACGTACGACCGCTGCCGGGCCACTCTCGGCCGCAGCACTTGGGAGTCGGCCCCGGCCCCGAGACAGAGGAGATGACTGACGCAATCGAGGCACGGATCCCCGTGGCCGAGATCCTTGGCACGCTCTATGCGCCGTCGAATCGACCGGAACCGCACTGCACGCGACCGGTGCGTGGCCTGACGCTCTGCGCGATGGGTGGATCGCCCCGAAGATGCGTGGTCGCGCCACCCAACGGTGGGACGGCTCAGGACTCGGACGGCGTCAGCCCGCAACCACGGATCGGATGCCGGCCACGATCGTTGCGGGGTCACCGTCCTTGCCCAGGAACCCAGAGGCACCGGCATCCTGCGCGGCCCGCCTGTGCATGGCGTCAGCGAAGCTGGTCGCGCGAGCACTCGAACGGCTGGATGGTCTCGGGTGATGTACTCGGTGGCCGTCAACCCGTCGACCCCGGGCATCACGAGATCCATCAGGACGACATCAGGTCGAGTGCCGACCACCTGGTCGATCGCCTCGGCCCCGTCCAGGCCTCGCCCACCCACTCGATGTCAGGCACATCCTCAAGCAGGGTCCGGATCGAATCGCGGAGCAGCGCGTTGTAGTCCGCGAGCAGGACGCGGATCGGACTTTGTCGCGTGCTGCCACCCTGCTTGCCAGGCTCGGCCCCCGCGATCGCCAGGCGGAATTGGAGTCATCGGTGCCCCTCCTCCGACCATCCGGTCTGCACTGGGCCCAACCGAGGCGGTGGTCATCACACCGGTCGCGTCCATTGCTGCGTACTCGAAGTGTTGCACGTCTGACCGAAAGCGCCATCCCCTAGCTTGGGGATAGCATCCAGAGGAGCAGGGGCTCGCAGTGGTCCCCTCGGCCGCTGGCTCGGCGGACCGGACGTCCACCTACCGGTCACAGCGGCAGGCGCACCGAACGGCGGTGCCCGACCCCGGGGAGTAGACGGACCAGTGCCACCAATCCTCAACATCTCGGTGATCAGGCGCAGGCCGAGGTGGCCCTCTGGGCTGCCCAGCGAGGGATCGAATCCAACCCCGTCGTCGACGACCTCCAACCGAAGGAACCCCTCCTCCTGACCCAGCCGCACAACCACGCATGAGGCGTGGGCGTACTTGGCCGCGTTTCCCACGGCCTCCCGGATCACGCGGTACCCGGCAACCTCTACGACATGGGGTGCGGATTCAACGGCTCGTCGACCTCGAGTCGCAGCGGATCCGGACCGAGGTGGAAGACATTGCCCAGGTCGCGGATCGCCTCACCCAGGCCCTTGTCCTCGAGGTCCGGGGGGTAGATCTCGGTCATGAGAGTTCCGCAGCGCGACTAGATCCCGGCGCAGGATGTCGCCGGCCTCGTCGATGCGCTGTTGCTGCGACCCGCCGGCGGGTAGCTGGCGCGCTCGGATGCGAAGCGCATACCCGACGCCCGCGAGGTCCTGGACCACACCGTCATGCAGGTCCTGGGCTATCCGACGACGCTCGAGGTCCCAGAACTCGACCGCGTTGACCAGCACCCGCTGCATCTGCTGCTGCCCGCGGTCGACTTTGTGGGCCAGCGACACGGCCAACGGGAAGATGGCCAAGGGACAGGACGAGCCGGCCCGCCAGGGGAAGCGGTAGGACCACGCCGATGAGTTACTTCATGCTCTGGGTCAGACCGGCCATGGAGATGTACACCTCGAACACGAGGGGGACTGGTCTGATCGCGGGTGGCGGCGTACACCTCGACGAGCTGACCGGCGGAGCGCTCAAGCAGGTTCTCCTCGTTGCGGAGATCGGACACTCCGGACACCATGTCCCACGTGCCGAAGAGGGCGTACTCCTCATCGCCCATGTCGAAGGTGTCGGCCCCCAGGGCCCGAGGCTCTGGCTGGCCCACAGGAGCGTGGCGCGCCCGTCACCTGCATCCCCACACCTTGATGTGGGTGATGGATCGTTCGCAGAACGATCTCGAGGGCTTCGGTCATCCTCGCCAGTGCCGCGGGGTCCCGGGCATGGAAGCCCTCATGGGCGAGAGGGACCGCGCCGAGCGCATCGGCAACGGCACGAGCGGTGTGCTCGGCGTCCCTTGAGCGCCTCGTCGCGGGCGATGACACCGCTGAAGAGCACGACCGCGGCCACCGCCACGACGAGGGCGACGAGGTTGACCAGGTACCACTTGAGCGCGGCGCGCAGGGCGTCGCGGGGAGCTGCTCCCGGTGGCGCGGGCCCATGCCGTCCTTGCCGCGGCCGCCCCGGGCCGCGCTCTGCCGAACCGGATCGAGCGTCGCCTGGTAGGCCAGGACCACCGCCTCCAACTGGGAATGAACGCCCAACTTCGCGCCACGGATGTTCTTCACGTACCCCCGACAGGTGTAGAGGCTCACGCCCAGCTCCCTTGCGATGGCCCGGGGGTCACGGCCGTCGCCGAGCAGGCGAAGGACCTCGAGCTCACGGGGAGTCAGGCCCCACTCCAGCATCGTCCGGTCGAGACCGGCATGGGGTGCGATCGCGGCCAACACGCCGTCCGGCAGGATGAGGCTCCCTCGACGTGCCGTGCGCAGCGCGTCGAGGACCTCGCACAGGGGATTGATCCTTGGCGAGGAAGCCAGCAGCACCAGCAGGAGTCCTCCGCGCGATACTCTGCCTGGCTCGCATGCGCGGTGAGGATCAGCGCCTTCAGGTGGGGGAAGTCCCGGGTGAGCTCGGCCGTTCGTGCTGATCCCGTCCCGATCAGGCAGCTTCACGTCCATGAGCACCACATCCGGCATGAGGCGGGGCACTGCGGCCAGCGCCTCAAAGAGCCGCTGGCGTGACCCACGCACTCCAGGCCCGGCTCAGCGTCGAGGGCCCGGGAGGCTAAGGAACTCGGCGAAGGTGCGATGGTAATCCACGACGAGCACCTTCGTGATCGGCGCCGGGCGTCCGCCGCGGCTCTGCGGTGATCACGGAATGGAGGGGATTCACGTCGCACCC